>NZ_JAOALJ010000006.1:0-269751 GCF_025154035.1 Sedimentimonas flavescens
TTGCTGAGATCAATGCGAGCTACGCGCGTCTCTGAGTGAAACACAGGGCGCTAACCCGCGGAAACGCGGGCGAAATTCGTCGGAGACGCCGAAACAGGGAAATCGAGATGGGTGGGTGGCGGAGTGGAAGGGATTCGAACCCTCGAGACGGTTTCCCGCCTGCACCCTTAGCAGGGGTGTGCCTTCGACCACTCGGCCACCACTCCGCCGACCCGTTTAGCGGGAGTGTCGGGGGCGGGCAAGGGCAAACTCGTACCCGAGCGCGCTGTTTTTGTGGCGAAAAGCAAAGGGGGCCCGAAGGCCCCCAGTGGAAGATCGGCTGACGCCCCAATGCTCAGGCGTTGAACAGGAAATGCAGCACGTCGCCGTCCTTGACCTCGTAGGTCTTGCCTTCGACGCGGAACTTGCCAGCCTCCTTGGCACCCGCCTCGCCCTTGTAGGCGATGTAGTCGTCATAGGCGACGGTCTCGGCGCGAATGAAGCCGCGTTCGAAATCACCGTGAATCACACCGGCGGCCTGCGGCGCGAGGGTGCCCTTGCGGATCGTCCAGGCGCGGGCCTCCTTGGGGCCGACGGTGAAATAGGTCTGGAGCCCCAGAAGCGCGTGACCGGCGCGGATCAGCCGGTCGAGGCCCGCCTCTTCCAGACCCATCTCGCCCAGGAACATCTCGGCTTCCTCGTCGTCGAGCTGGCTGATCTCTTCCTCGATCTTGGCCGAGATGACGACGATCCCCATCCCCTGCTCTGCCGCCATCTTGGCGACGCGCTCAGACTGGCTGTTGCCGCTGGCGGCCGAGGCTTCCTCGACGTTGCACACGAACAGCACAGGCTTGGCGGTCAGCAATTGCAGCATGTTCCACTGCTTGCGGTCATCTTCCGAGACCTGGACGGTGCGCGCGGGCTTGCCCGATTCCAGCACGGCCAGCGCGGCCTTGAGCAGCCTTTCCTGCTCGACCGCTTCCTTGTCGCCGCCCTTGATCTTGCGCGAGATATTGGCGAGGCGCTTCTCGATCGACTCCATATCGGCGATCATCAGCTCGGTCTCGATGGTCTCGGCATCGGCGATCGGATCGACGCGGCCTTCGACATGGGTCACGTCCCCGTCCTCGAAGCAGCGCAGCACATGGGCGATGGCATCGACTTCGCGGATGTTAGCCAGGAACTGGTTGCCAAGCCCCTCCCCCTTCGACGCCCCTTTCACGAGGCCCGCGATGTCCACAAAGGTCATGCGCGTCGGGATGATCTGCTTGGAGCTTGCAATCGCTGCCAGCTTGTCGAGGCGCGGATCGGGCACGGCGACCTCGCCCACGTTCGGCTCGATGGTGCAGAAGGGGAAGTTGGCGGCCTGCGCGGCGGCCGTCTTCGTCAGCGCATTGAACAGCGTCGATTTGCCAACGTTCGGCAGCCCGACGATCCCCATCTTGAAGCCCATGATCTTTCCCTTTCAATCGTTGCGCGCCTCATACGCGGGCAAGGGCCTCAAGGCAAGCCGCGCCCCCTTTCGGCATTGATTTTCCCGTCCCCATGCCGCAAACCGCTTGGGATGAATTCCAAGGGGACGCCATGACTCGCATCGACGCCAAATTCGCCGCGCTCAAAGCCGAAGGTAAACGCGCCTTCGTGGCCTATATCATGGCGGGCGATCCGGATCTGGAGACCTCGCTTGAGGTGATGAAGGGGCTGCCTGCGGCTGGCGTGGACGTGATCGAACTGGGCCTGCCCTTCACCGATCCGATGGCGGACGGCCCGACGATCCAACTGGCGGGCCAGCGCGCGCTCGATGGCGGTCAGACGCTGCAAAAGACGCTCGATATGGTTGCCGCCTTCCGCAAGACCGACGCGACCACCCCGATCGTAATGATGGGCTATTACAACCCGATCTATAACCGCGGCGTGGACAAGTTCCTGGCGGATGCCAAGACCGCAGGCGTCGACGGGCTGATCGTGGTGGATCTGCCGCCCGAAGAGGATAGCGAGCTGTGCCTGCCCGCGCGCGAGGCCGGGCTGAACTTCATCCGTCTCGCCACGCCCACCACCGACGACAAGCGCCTGCCGAAGGTGCTGCAAAACACCTCGGGCTTCGTCTATTACGTCTCGGTCACCGGCATCACCGGCAGCCAGGCCGCGCAGGCTGCCGAGGTTGGCCCTGAGGTCGCTCGCATCAAGCGCGCCACAGACCTACCCGTGATCGTCGGCTTCGGCATCAACACGCCCGAAGCCGCGCAAACCATCGCCAGCGTGGCCGACGGCTGCGTCGTGGGGTCCGCCATCGTCAAGGAAATCGGAGCGGGCAAACCGGTTGCCGAAGTGCTTGCCAAGGTCGCCGCATTGGCCGCGGGCGCGCACTCGGTCTGAGGCCGGGGACGCGCTTGCGGTGCGTCCCGCGCGCTCTATAGTGAATCTGGTTCACATCAGGAGCGGCAGATGGGCAAGAAACACGACAAACCCGACAGCGACGCCAAGACGCCCGCACCGCTGGCCGCCGACATCCCCTTTGTCGGCGACATTACCCGCTATCTAACCGACGAAGCGCCCGAGCCTGTGCGCGCCGCGATCAAGAACGCGAAGAAAGACGAAATCCTTTCGAAATCATATCCCTACCGGGAAGAGATGTCGAAAAAGACCTATGAGCGCCACATGGAGGCGCTTCAGGTCGAACTGGTCAAGATGCTTTGGGATCTCAAGGCCACAGGCAAGCGCCTTGCCGTGATCTTCGAGGGGCGCGATGCCGCCGGTAAGGGCGGCACCATCGCCCGGATGAGCGAGAACCTGAACCCGCGCTCGGCCTATGTCGTCGCGCTGCCGAAGCCGACCGAGCGGGAATCCTCTCAGTGGTATTTCCAGCGTTACGTCGATTGGCTGCCCGCCGCGGGTGAGATCGCGATGTTCGACCGATCCTGGTATAACCGCGGCGTGGTCGAGCATGTCTTCGGCTTTTGCAAACCCGAACAGCGCGCGCATTTCTTCGCCCAACTCCCCGATTTCGAGAAGATGCTGATTGAGGAAGGCATCATTCTGGTCAAGCTCTGGCTGAGCGTCGATCGCGCCGAACAATTGCAGCGCTTCCTCGACCGCGAGAAAGACCCGCTGAAACAGTGGAAACTCAGCTGGATCGACGTCGAGGGCCTCAAGAAATGGGACGCCTATTCCGAGGCAATCAAGGAAACCTTGACCTGTAGTCACAGCGCGCACGCGCCCTGGACGGTGATCCGCTCAGACGACAAGATGCGCGCCCGGATTGCGGCGATCCAGACCGTTTTGCATCGCGTAGATTACGCGAACAAAGACGCGCAGGCCATTGGCGATATTGATGAAAACATCTGCGGCGGCCCCGGCATCCTGAATGACTAAGCAGGGCTATCACCACGGTAATCTGCGGCAGGCGCTGGTGCAGGCCGCGCTACTCCTGATCGCCGAGCGCGGCCCGACCGGCTTCACCCTGTCCGAGGCAGCAAAGGATGCGGGCGTGACCCCCGCCGCCGTCTATCGCCATTTCGCCGGGCGCGACGATCTGATCGCGGAATGCGCGCGCCAGGGCTATGCGATCTTCGCCGACCTGCTCGAACATGCCTGGAACGCGGGGAAACCCTCGTCTCTGGCCGCGTTCGGTGCGGTCGGAAGGGCCTATCTGGCCTTCGCCCGCAAGTTCCCCGGGCATTACATGGCGATGTTCGAAAGCGGCGTCGTGCCGAACCGGACGCCAGAGCTATCGGCGCAGGCGCAGCGCGCCGAAACCGCCATGCTACGCGCGACCGAGGCGCTGTTGCGCGCCATTCCCGAAGGCCGCCGCCCACCCGCGCAGATGGTGGCCGCGCATGTCTGGGCGATGGCGCATGGCGTGGTGGAGTTGCACGCACGCGCCGCCCCCGGCTCGCGCGCACCCTACGACCCAGAGGCGCTGCTCGAATCCGGTATCGGCATCTATCTGCGTGGTCTCGGGCTGTTGCCACCCGATAGCTGAGCGCCCTAGGCCAGCGCGTGCCACAGCGCCCAGATCCCGAACGCCCCCATCATCACGCTCGAGATCCGCGCGGTCCATTGCGCGAAGGCCTCGGGCAGGCGGTGATGCAGCGCCGCGACCAGCCCGGACAGGAAGATCCACCACAACATCGAACCCGCGAAAACGCCTGCCACGACAGTGACTGAGGCCCCGACCGAGGCCGTACGCGCCAACCCCAGACCGGCAAAAATCGCGGCGAAACTGAGGATCGTCGCCGGGTTGGTCATGGTCAGCGCGAAGGTGGTGAGCGTGGTGGCCCAAAGCCCGCGCGGCTCGGGCGCGGCGGCGGCACGCACAGCGCCCCCGCCCCCGCGCGGCCAGCCACGCCAGGCCAGCCACAGCAAAAACACTCCGCCAACCAGCCCGAGCGGCCCACTGATTTTCTGCAACACAGCCGCGAATGTGGCGAACCCCGCCGCAGCGGCCGCCGCATAGGCGGCATCGGCCAGCGCCGTCCCCAGCCCGCCCGCGACACCTGACGCAAAGCCTCGCGCAAGTGTGCGCTGGATGCACAAGGCCCCGATCGGCCCAAGCGGCGCTGCGATGGCCACGCCCATCGCAATGGACTTCCCCAGAAGCAAAGCAGTGCTCATACCAGCCCCCGGTAGCGGAAGGGCGGCTCGACCACGCTCGAAAGCGCGAGGTTCGTCTCGGACCGCGCGATCCAGCCACCCGCCTTCAACTCGGACAGGAAGGCCTCGACGCCATCAAGGCTGGGGGCGCGGATCTGCACGAGGTAGGACCACGGGCCGGTGACATGGTGGCAGGCGGTGATGCTCCGGTGCTCCGCCATGGCAAGGCGAAACGCAGGCTCATCTGCTTGCGGCGCAAGTGCTACCCAGACAAAGGCCGCGACCGGAAGCCCGATCTGCTCAGCCGCGACATCGGCCATCATGCGGCGCAGCACGCCGCGCTCGCTCAACCGGCGGATCCGCTCATTCACGGCTGAGGTGGACAGGCCAACCTGCGCCCCGATCTGCGCAAGCGAGAGCCGCGCATCCTGCCCAAGCAGCATCGCGATCTTATGGTCAACGTCATCCATCTCGGCAATCCTTGCGGCGCTCTCGTCATCATTAAGGAATATTTCTCGAATTATGCACTTTCCATAGCATTTTTCACTGCACCGCAAAACGTCCGGCGCCAATACCTCCTCCGCGCCGGATTCCGCAATTCTTCCCGTGCTGCCATTGACCGCCCCCACCCCGCCATGCCCAATTTGCGGGCTTACAGCGAAAGGCCTCGCCATGCGCATGATCTCTGCACTGATTCTGCTTCTTTGGGCGGGCATCGCCACGGCCGAGCCGTTCCCCGAGTATCAGAGCCTGACGGTGAACGATTTCGCCGACCTCCTGCCGGCTGAGGTCGAACAGCGGCTGGATCAGAAGCTGGCCGACCTGCGGGCACGGACCGGGATCGAGGCGACTGTGGTCACGCTCGTCTCGCAAGACGCCTACGACCCGGCACCCTCGCTGGAGACCTTCGCAACGCGCCTGTTCAACGGCTGGGGGATTGGCGACCCCACGCGCAGCGACGGGATCATGATCCTCGTGATCAGCGCCGACCGCGCGATGCGGATCGAGTTGGGCGCGGGATACAACCCAGAATATGACATTCCCGCGCAGGACATCATCAACCGGATCATGCTGCCCGCCTTCCGAGACGGGCGCATGTCCGAGGGGATCGAGGGTGGAACCGACGCGGTCATCAGCGAAATCGCCGAGCGCTACGCCGATGGCCTGCCGCCCGGCTCGGTTCCGAAGACCTCGAAGGGCGATGCCAGTTTTGTCGCACTGATCGCGATGGGGCTTGCCGCGCTTCTGGCGATGCGCAACCGGATCTGGCGGGCGATGGGGCGCGTCACCCCCTGCCCCAGCTGCGGTCGTCGTGGCATCACGCGCAACCGCGTTATCGATACGCCTGCAGACCGGACCTCGGCCGGACGGGGGCATTGGGATGAAAGCTGCCCGAACTGTGACTGGACGCGCACCAAGCCCTTCACGATCCAGCGCAAGGGATCAGGTGGCCGAGGCTCGTTCGGTGGCGGGCGCTCATCGGGCGGCGGCGCCAGCGGTCGCTGGTAAATGCAAACGGCGGCCACTGGGGCCGCCGTCGCGATGATCCGGATAGATCAGAAGTTGAAGGACGCCTTCATCGAAAGGGTCGTCATCTCGAGATCCTCGCCCGAGCGGTCGAAGTTGTCGCCCTTGTGGTACATCAACTCGCCACCCAGGGTCCAGGCGTCGTTCATCTTGTAGCTCGCGCCAAGGCCCACGGCCGGGATCACATCATTGTAGCCCGTGCCGCCAATATCTGCGTGCACATAGGCGGCGCCGATGCTGCCGTAGAGCAGCCAGTCGCCTTGGTCGATACCGCCGATAGCCTTGATATGGCCCATCCGGTCGACCGAATTGCCCTGACCGAAGTCCAGATCGGCCGCGCTGTAATCCACCTCGACCCCGGTCACGAAGCGCCCAAGATCATAGAGGTAACCAGCATGGACACCGCCGAAAGCGCCATCGCCACTGCCGGGACCGAAATCGCTGTCACCATAGCCAAGCTGGCCACCGGCGTAGAAACCGGTCCAGTCGCCGGTCGCGGCCACGACGGGTTGCGCAACCACCGGAGCAGCCTCGACAACCGGAGCGGTATAGCCGCCAGCCTGCGCTGCGCCCGCCATCAGGGCCATCATTCCGCCAGCCACCATAATCCGTTTCATCGCATTTCTCCTATAAGACGCTGGCCGCAACTAGCGCGACCAGTGGGGACTATACGCCAGTGCTTTCCCGTTCCGGCGTCACGTCATTTCACGAAATGCGGAGCGTTTTGTGATATGAGTCTGGACAGAAGCGACCCCTTGGTCGTAAATGAACATACGTTCATTTCATGGGAGGACGGAATGGAACTCGGCCAAGTCTGTGCGATCGTTACCGGGGGGGCATCGGGTCTGGGCGCCGCAACCGCGCAATATATCCGCGAGATGGGTGGCAAGGTCTGCCTGTTCGACCGCGACAGTGCGCGCGGCACCGAATTCGCGGCAAAGATCGGCGCGAGCTTTGCCGAGGTTGACGTGACCGACGAGGCCTCGGTTCTGGCGGGCATCGCCCAGGCGAAAGCGGCGATGGGAGCGATCAACACGGTCGTCAACTGCGCCGGCATCGCGACGGGAGAGCGCGTTGTCGGCCGCGAAGGCCCGCACCGGCTTGAGACCTTCGCGCGCACGATCAATATCAACCTGATCGGCTCGTTCAACGTCCTGCGACTTGCGGCAGCCGAAATGGCCCAGAACCCCGGCCCCGAGCGCGGGGTGATCGTCAACACCGCCTCGATCGCAGCATTCGACGGCCAGAAGGGCCAGGCAGCCTATGCGGCCTCGAAGGGCGGAATCGCAGGCATGACCCTGCCGCTCGCGCGCGATCTGGCGGCACAGGGCATTCGCGTCTGCTCCATCGCGCCGGGCATCTTCGCGACCCCGATGATGAAGGGCCTTCCGGAAGAGGTTCAGGACAGCCTCGCCGCCGAGGTCACCTTCCCCAAGCGGCTCGGCGATCCGGCGGAATACGCGCGCCTCGCCGGTTTCATCATTTCCTGCGGCTACATGAACGGCGAGGTCATCCGCCTCGACGGCGCGCTGCGGATGCGCTGAGCGGGTTCGGGCAGGCCTACAGTTCCTGCCCGATCAACCGCCGTGCCAGAGCCGCGCCAAGCGCGGCCGAGCTTTCCTCATAGACCACATCGAACGCCTCGAATTGCGCCCGCATCAGATCCTGACCGGGCTTCGAGGCGCTGAACTCGGCGATCTGGGTCATCTCCTCAAGGCTGAGCGGCGAATAGGCCATGAACAGGTAGCCCTCGATCCAATGCGTCACGTCGGCGCGGATTTCGGGCTCCTGCGCCGCGACATCGGCCAACATGTCGGTCTCGGTCACCTCATAGGGAAAGGCACCGCCCTCGGCCATGGCGCGATAGAAGGACAGATTGGCGTTCAACCCGCCCATCACGTTCGGCTCGATCAGATCGCCCGCCTCGATGATCCCGCGCACTGCGGCAAGGCGCGGATCGCCCTTGGCATCGGCCTCTTCGGCGGCCCACAGCGCCGCGTCCTCGACCGAAGGGTCCAGCAACGCGCGCCGCGCCGAGATCTCCAGCCCGATCATGCGCTGCCCCAGATCCGAGGTAAGCCAGGCCTCAATCGCGGGCTGGTCCGCCTGGGCAAGCCCCTCGGCCAGCAAGGCGTCATAGTGCGGGCGCAGGGCAGCCGGATCGTGGATATCGGAAACCTCGCGCTCCCATAGCGCATCGCCGGGCGCCCCCATGATTTCCTGCATCAGATCATCGCCATAGGCCAAGCCCTCCTGCTGCAGCACGTCGAACAATTCGCCCGTGTGCAACAGATCGGAAATCCGCGCGGGATCGGCCCGCAGCGCCCCCATGGGGATCACTGAAACCAGCAAAGCCAGCGCCACCTGCGCCAGCATCCCCCGCCCTGCCTTCAAGAATCGCCAAGCCATCCGCAGCCCCAAGAAAGCCCTTGTCCATCGCCACCTTGCGCCGGATAGCCTGCAAGGAAAACCCCAAACCCCAACGAACACAAGGTCGAGACCACTTCGCCGCAGGGGCGAAATCCAGCCGTAAAAAAAGTTTCAAAAAGCGGTTGCAACCGCCCTATTGGCAGGCTAAATCCCGCCCACACGACGACCACCGATGCGGAGAGGTGCCGGAGCGGTCGAACGGGGCGGTCTCGAAAACCGTTGTGGGTGTGAGCCCACCCAGGGTTCGAATCCCTGTCTCTCCGCCACTTCCCCTTGATTTTCAAAGATGATCCGGCGCATCAAGCCGATTGTCGGCCTTTTTTGGCCATCAACGTCGCGCCCCTCGACAAAGGTTGAAGCCGCCGCGGATTGCGCGTTTGATAGCCGCGATGACACATGCCTCTGCCCCCACTGCTGCGCCCGCCCCCGAGATCCTGCCGCTCGGGCTCGATGGCGTGTTGGTGCGCTTTGCGCTGCGCTTCGAGGCGCGGGCCAACCGCGCCGCCCGCGCGCTTTCCGCGGCACTTGAGGCCGCCCCCCTGCCCGGCCAGGTCGAATGCGTCTCGGCGCTGGCCTCGGTTCTGGTACGGTTCGACCGCATGACGACAACGCGCGCGGCAATCGAAGCGGCGCTGAGCGAACGGCTTCACAACATCCAAAGCGCTCCGAACCGCCTCGACCGGATCTGGCACATCCCGGCCAGTTTCGGCGGCGAAAACGGCCCGCAGCTTGCGCCGGTTGCGCAGATCGCCGGACTTGGCGAGGGCGCGCTGGTCGATCAGCTGTGCGCAACACCGCTGGACGTTCTGGCGATCGGTTTCGCACCGGGCCAGCCCTACCTGGGCCTTCTGCCCGAGAATTGGGAGATGCCGCGCCTGAGCGCCCTGACCCCCGAGGTTCCCGCCGGGGCCATCGTGACAGCGATCCGTCAGATCGTTCTGTTTGCCAATGCCTCGCCCACCGGCTGGCGCTGGCTGGGGCGCTGCGCCTTCCGTCCCTTCCAGTTGCGTGCGGATAACCCGGTGCCGCTGCGCGCAGGCGATGGCGTGCGCTTTACGCCCGTCGACCACAGCGCACTCTCCGCGATCGAGGCGACGGGCGACCCGATGGGCGGCGCCCGGCTGGAACGCACATCATGACCGGCTGGCTCGACATCCTGAGCATCGGCCCCAGTGTCTCTGTGCAAGACCTCGGCCGTCCGGGGCATCTGGCACAGGGGCTCAGCCCCGGGGGTGCGGCCGACCGCCGTGCGCTTTACGAGGCGGCGGCGCTTCTTGGCCAAGCCGCCCCGCGCGCCTGCCTTGAGATGGCGGGAATGGGTGGGCGGTTTCGGACAACGCTTGATACCCGGATCGCGCTGACCGGCGCGCCGATGCGCGCGCTGCTTGAGGGTGCACCGCTGCGCTGGAACGCCTCGCATCTGCTGCCCGCCGGGTCAGTGCTCGAGCTTGGACCCTGCGAAGGCGGCGCCTACGGTTATCTCAGCTTTGGCGGGGGGCTCGCCTGTGCGCCTCTGATCGGTGCCCAGTCTGCGCATCTTGCGGCGGGCATCGGGGAACGGCTGCAAGCGGCCACCCGACTACCCCTTGTTGCCGACCCCACACCCGACGCCCCGAGCCTCGCGCTGATTCCCGAGCCGCGCCTCTCGGGCGGGACTCTGCGAGTCATTCCCGGCCCGCAGACCGCGCTTTTTAGCGCGACAGAGCGCGCGCGATTCCTCGACACAGCCTTCACGGTCACTCGCGGCAATCGTCAGGGCGTCACGCTGGCCCATCCCGGCGCGCCCTTCGCGCCAGACGCGGCAGGCAGCCTCGTCTCCGACCTGATCACCGCAGGCGATATTCAGATGACTGGCGCGGGCGTGCCGATGGTGCTGCTAGCCGAATGCCAGACCGTCGGCGGCTATCCCCGCCTTGGCACCATCCTTCCCGTCGATCTGCCGATCCTGGCGCAGGCGAGCCCCGGCACCACGCTGCGTTTTCGCGAAATTGGCCTGCGCGAGGCCGAAGTTGTCAGCCCGCCCGAAAGCCAGTGGCTGGCGCCGCTTCGGCGGGCGTGCCAGCCGCTGACCCGCAGCGCGCATGACATCGCCGACCTGCTTGGCTATCAGTTGATCTCGGGCATGGTGCGCGGCGATGAGGAGGAAACATGAAGGTCGATCTGAACGCCGACATGGGCGAGGGCAGCGGCTCGGACGCAGAATTGCTTGAGGTCATTACCTCTGCAAATATCTGCTGCGGGCTGCACGCCGGAAGCGCAGGGCTGATGGCGCAAACCCTGCGCGCGGCGGCCGCGGCGGGCGTCGGCCTTGGCGCCCATCCGGGCTTTGACGACCGCGCAAATTTCGGCCGCTCCCGGATGCAACTGTCTGCCACCGAACTGACAGATCTGATCGCCTATCAGACCGGCGCCGCACTGGCCGCCGCGCAGGCCAACGGATTGAAACTGCGTCATTTCAAGCTGCATGGCGCGTTGGCGAACATGGCCTCGGAAGATGCAGAGATGGCCGATACCTGTTACCGCGCCGCGCTGGCGGTGCAGCCCGATCTGGTACTGATGGTGCTGGCCGCAACCGCGCAAGAGCAAGCCGCGCGAGCACTGACGCAACAGATCGCCGCCGAGATTTTCGCCGATCGCGCCTATAACCCCGACGCAACGCTGGTTGATCGCAGCCTGCCCGGCGCAGTCCTGCATGACCCCGAATTTGCGGCCGAGCGTATCCTGTCCATGCTACGCGAAGGCGCGATCATCGCAGAAAACGGCCACCGTATTCCGTCGCGCATCGACACGATCTGCTTGCATGGCGACACGCCCGAGGCGGTCGCGATGGCCCGCGCGCTGCGCGCAAGGCTGGAAAGCGCGGGGGTCACGCTGCGCGCACTTTAGCGCGCGGCAAGCCACGCCGCGATATCAGCCGCCTGAGCGCCCGGAGAGTGATGCGTCGCGATGAATGCCTCCAATCGCGCCGCGCGGGCAGCGCTGTCGCTGGCCGCGAAATCCGGCCCCAGTCGGGTCAGGATGACCGAAGGGTCGCGGTGACAACGCGCGCAGGCGCGCTGATATGCGGCCTCTCCCGCGATCGGATCGGCGGCCCAGGCGGGCGCTGCGGCGAATAGCAAGGCGAATGCGGCCCGCCGCATCACCCGGCCTTTCGCGGCTTTTCAAGCACCGAAAGAACCGAGCGCGCCGCGCGCAGACCGGGGTCTTCGCCGCCCTCTCCAAGGCGCCGCATCGTCAGTTCCATCGCCTCCAACTGTTGCTGACGCAGGTCGTCATGCTCGAGCAGTTCCAGCATCGCTTTCGCGATCGGTCCGGGGCGGCAGCGCGGCCCGAGATATTCGGGAATCGCGCGGGTCTCGGACACCAGATTGACCAGCGTCACCGTGTCGATCCGCAGCATGCGCGAGGCGATATGCCAGGTCAGGAAATTCGCATCATAGGCGATGATCATCGGCGTGCGCGCGGCGGCCAGCTCAAGACTGACCGTTCCCGAGGCCGCAAGCGCAAGATCCGCCGCAGCAAAGGCCGCGCGCTTGGCCACCGGGTCCTCGACCACAATCGGCGGGACCGGCCAGCGCGCCGACATCTCGCGCACCATGTCCGAGACGCCCCGCACCGTAGGAAGGATGACGCGCAGGCCCGGCTCGCGATCGCGCAGGCGCATCAGCGCCTCATCAAAGCGCGGGGCAAGGCGCTTCACCTCACCCGCGCGGGAACCGGGAAGGCAGACGACAAGCGGCTGGTCGGAGGCAATCTGATGGGCCGCGCGGAAGGCGATGGCGTCTTCATCCGATGCGCGCGGCTCGGCCACGACGGGGTGGCCGACGAAATCGCAACTCATCCCGGCGGCTTCCATATAGGGCGGCTCAAACGGCAACAGCGCGAGGACGTGGTCGATCACCTCGGCCATCTTGGCTGCACGCCCCGGACGCCAGGCCCAGACCGAGGGCGCGACGTAATGAATGGTTCGCAGACGGGGCTGCGCCGCGCGGGCCAGCCGCGCCACGCGCAGGCAGAAATCGGGGCTGTCGATGGTGATCAGCGCGTCAGGCGCAAGCCGCGTCACGGCCTCAGCCGACTCGGCAATACGGCGCTTGAGGTGGCGGTACTTCGGCAAGACCTCTGTCAGGCCCATCACCGACAATTCCTCCATCGGGAAGAGCGAGGTCAGCCCCTGGGCCTCCATCAGCGGCCCGCCGATGCCGTGGAACTCGACCTCGGGGGCGAGGGACTTGAGCCCGGCCATCAGCGCCGCGCCGAGTTTGTCCCCCGAAGCCTCCCCCGCGATCAAGAACAGCTTCATGGTTCGCGCGCCCAAAGGAAAAGCCCGGCCTCTTCGGCCGCCGCTATCGTCGCGTCGCGGTCGAGCAACAGCACCCCACCCGCCTCGAAAGCGATCCCGGCAAGCCCCGCCGCAGCGGCGCGGGCAACGGTTTCCGGGCCAAGCGCGGGCAGGTCGATCCGGCGATCCTGCCCGGGTTTCGGCGCCTTGTAGAAAACCCCGCGCGCCCCGTTCGGATCGGGCTTAAGCCCTTGATGCAGTGCCGCAAATTCTAGCATTGCGTCGGTTCCGGGCAACGCCTCGGTCGCCAGGCAAAGCCCCTGCGCGACAACCGCCCCCTGCCCCACATCGGCCGCGCCAAGCGCCGCGACGATCTCGGCGCCACGGGCTGCATCGCGCAGATCCGCATCCGAGGGCGCGCCAGTCAGGATACCCGCACCGGGCACGAGTTCAGGCGCGATTTCATCGGCACCAGCAACCGTCAGGCCCCATTCCTCGAACAGCTCGATCACCGCCCGCAGCGTCGCGTCGTCGCCCGCCTGAATGGCCGGCAGAAGGCGCGGCACGAGGCTTGCGGTGCGCATGTCGAACAGCTCGGCCTCAAGGCGCGGGCGGCGCATCGCTCCGGCAAAACAGACCCGCTCGATTCCGCGATCCACCAGCGCGTCCAGAAAGACGGCCAGCCGCTCGATCCGGAAGCGCAACGGTTCGGCGCCCGGGATCTCGCAGGCGAATCCGTCTAACTCGCAAATCAGCATCCCCGGCGCGGCCTGAGCCAGCAGGCGGGGTAAGGTTCCGGTCCCGGCGATCAACGCCGTCGCGCTGCTCATCGCGGGGTCAGGAAGCTGCGGTCCGACGGACCGAGGATGAAATCGAGCACCTCGCGCGCCAGATCGCTGTCAATGCCCTCTTCATTGAGCTTGCGGGCCTGCTCGCGGAAGTTGCCCTCGGACAGCGCCATGTAAAGCTCACGCAGGGCGCTGATCTCGGCCCGCGCAGTGCCGCGCCGCTTCAACCCGACAAGGTTCAGCCCTTCGAGCCCCGCCCGCGGACCGGCCACAAGCGCGTGCGGGATGACATCGGCCGTCACCATCGAGAGCGCCCCGATGATCGCGCCGCGCCCGATGCGCACCCACTGGTGCACGCCCGACAGACCGCCGACGATCACGTCATCCTCAAGATGGCAATGCCCTGCAATCGCGACCGAGTTCACCAGGATCACACGATTGCCGATCTGCACGTCATGCGCCACGTGGCTGTTGGCCATGAACAGGCAGTCGTCGCCAACACTGGTCAACCCGCCGCCGCCCTCGGTCCCGGCATTCATCGTGACATATTCGCGAATACGGTTGCGCGCGCCGATCACCAAGCGGGTGCGTTCGCCCTTGAACTTCAGATCCTGTGGGATCTGCCCGAGCGAGGCGAAGGGAAACACGGTCGTGCCCTCGCCAATCTCGGTCCAGCCCGTGATGACGACATGCGATTTCAGCTCGACCCCGGCGGCAAGCACCACCTCGGGGCCGATATGGCAAAACGGTCCGATATGGCAGCCCGCGCCGATGACCGCCCCTTCCTCGATCACCGCGGAGGGATGGATGACCGCGCTGTGGTCAATGGCCATGCGCTTACCCCTTCAGGTCCATCATCGCGGTAAATTCCGCCGAGGCGGCAAGTTCGTCGCCGACCTTGGCGATGCCTTCGAATTTCCAGATCTTGCCGCCGCCGCGCAGCGCCTTGACGTGCAGCTCAAGGCAGTCGCCCGGCACCACCATGCGTCGGAACTTGGCCTTGTCGATGCCCATGAAATAAGTCAGCAGATCCTTGCCGATGACATCCATCGACACGCCCACCAGAACCGCCGCCGTCTGCGCCAGCGCCTCGACGATCAGCACGCCCGGCATGATCGGCTTCGACGGGAAATGCCCCTCGAAATGCGGCTCATTGCAGGTCACCATCTTGATCCCGACCGCGGTCTCGTTCGGCACGATATCGCGCACCTTGTCGATCATCAGGAACGGGTAGCGGTGCGGAATGATCTGCTTGATCAGGTCCAGATCGGCCGAGGTATGGGGGGCGGGTTCGGTCATGAGACCTCCTTCGAATACAGTTGGCCGGAATGGCACGTCGCTGACTTTGCTAGCAATCGCGCGCCCCCTTGGCAAGGATCGGGCGCTTACTCGGACGACGGGCGGGTGGTTGTCTCGGACCCCGAGGCAGGCGGCGGCGCGCCCGCGCCAAGACGCGCATCGACAAGCGCAATCATCTCGTCGGTAACATCGAGCCGCGAAAGCGCGCGGATCACGGCGCGGGTGTCGATGACGATCCCGCCGCCATTGCCTTCGAGGTATTCGTCGAGCAAGGGCAGCACCTGCGCGGTGAACGCCTGCCGTTCGTCTTCCAGCAACCGCGAGAGCGCCTGCGCCTTGTTGCGCTGCTCATTGCGAATATCGGTCGTGCGCTTGTCGAAAGCCTCTGCGGCCGCGCGGAAGGCTTCCGGCTGCATTGTCGCGCGCTGATCGGTCAGGGCGCGCTCTTCTGCAATCAGTTCCTCGGCGATGCGGCTATTCTCGGCGTTCAGCTTTGCCGAAGCCTCGGCCAGATCGCTCTTCACGCGCGAACCCCATTTCGAGCCTTCGAACAGGCGCTCCCAATCCAGCGTGACGATCTGCTGAGACGTCGGCACCGGGGCCTGCTGCGCCGACGCGCCCCCGGAAACGGCAACGAGCGCCGCCAGAAGCGCCGCTCGCAGTACCGACTGTACGGTGATCAGACCCACGTCCGACCTCAGAACTTGGTCGAGATCGTCAGGTCGAACACCTGCTCTTCGTCGTAATCTTCTTTCTTGAGCGCCTTGGCGATGTTGAAGCGCAGCGGACCGATGGGCGTCGTCCAGAACACAGACAGGCCGATCGAGGAGCGCCAATTCAAGCTATCATCCACCTCGTTTCCGCCCGTCCCGAGCGTATCGTCAAGCCCCCAGACCGAACCGACATCCCAGAACAGACCGCCCGTGATCCCATATTCCTCGGGCAGCCCCAGGGGGAACTCGGACTCAACGCGCATCGCGGCATAGTATTTGCCGCCCAGTGCATCTTCATTCTCTGCATTGACGTCGCGCGGACCATAGCCCCAGCTTTCGAAACCGCGCACTTTCCCGTTGCCCGAGAAACGGTCGAGAATCGTCAGGTCGGTCTTGCCGCGCGCATGGATCGCCCCGCCTTCCAGCTCGGCACGCAGGGTGACCTCTTCCTGGAGCACCTTGCGCTCAACCCGCGCCAGCGCGTTCGTCGACAGTGCTTCGACATCGCCGCCAAAGCCCGCAAGATCCTGACTGAAGCGGAAGGTCATACCCCACCGCGGGTCGATCGAACTCGTCCGGGTATCGTAGGTATAGGTATAGCCGAAGGACGAGCGGTCGCGCTCTCCGGCCTCGCGCTGCAGGATCTCGGACGACTCGGTGGTGATGTCATAGAGCTTGTCGCGCGAATAGGTATAGCGCGTCTCAAGCCGGCCGTTGCGCGAAATCGGGAACTCGATCGCCGGAGTGATGCCCATGCGCCTGGTCGAGAAGTAGCTGTTGTCGTTTTCCGACGTCGTGTACCAGGCGCTGAACCGGCCCTTGAGGTCGCGCCCGAAGAGATAGGGCTCGACGAAGGTCAGGCGGTTTTGCTGGTTGTCCGAGCTGGTGCTAAGCGAGAACCCCAGATACTGGCCGCGACCGAGGAAGTTCGATTCCTGCAGATCCAGCGTCACGCCAAAGCCCGCCTCGACGCCGTAGCTTGCGCCGATCCCGAACGAGCCGGTGGGCTGCTCTTGCACGTTCACATCCACGATCACCTGGTCGGAGGACGAACCCTGACGCGAGTTCACATCGGCGTTCGAGAAGAACCCAAGCGCACGGATACGCTCGGCCGAGTTGCGAATCTCGCGCGGGTTGAAGGGGTCGCCTTCGACGGTGCGGAACTCGCGCCGGACCACCTGGTCGAGGGTGGTCGTATTGCCCTCAATGTCGATCCGTTCAACGAAGATGCGCGGGCCGCGCACCAGCGCAAACTCAATATCCAGCGTCTGATCGCGGTCATTGCGGGTCACGCGGGGCTCGACGCGGACGAATTGCGCACCCTTGCGCAGCGCCAGCTCTTCCATCCGCGTAATGGCGAGATCCACGGCATTGGGCGAATAGACGACACCCGAGCGGATCTTGGCCTGTTTCTGGAATTCCTCGGCGTCGAGTTCTCCGACCTCGGAAACGGTAGAGATGCTGCCGAACTTGAACTGCTGACCTTCGCGCACGTTAAAGGTCATGAAGAAGCCGTCACGCTCGCGTGTCATCTCGGAGGAAACGCCGGTGATCTGCACATCGACATAGCCGCGCGAGCGGTAGAAATCGGTCAGCAGCTGACGGTCATATTCCACGCGATCGGCGATGAACGTGTCGCGCTGGATGATCTGGCGGAACAGGCCCGCCTGCTTGGTCGACAGGATGTTGCGCAGCTTGCGGTCGGAGTAGGCGCGGTTGCCGGTGAACGAGATGCGCTCGACCTCGGAGACCTTACCCTCCTTGATCTCGAAGGCCACATCCACGCGGTTGCCGTCACGGCGGATTACCTTGGGATCGACACGCGCGGCGAAACGGCCAGCCTGCGAATATGCCTCAACGATCTTGTTCGCATCGGCCTCCACCGTGGCAGGCGAATAGACTTTGCGCGACTGGGTGGAAACGATCTGCGCGAGATCCTCGTCCTTCAGGCGCTTGTTGCCTTCGAAGTTGACGATATTGACCGTCGGGTATTCCTGAACGCGGATGACAAGGGTGTTGCCTTGCGGCACCAACTCGACCTTTTCGAACAGGCCCGAGGCCTGCAGGCGCTGATAGGCATCGTTCAGCCCACCGGCCGAGACCGCCTGCCCCTTACCGATTCCGGCGAAGGTGATGATCGTCTGCGGCTCGATCCGCTCATTCCCCTCGATCACAAGCTTGCTGAACTGGTAATCCTGCGCGGTGGCGAACTGCGGCGCAGCCGTCCAAACCATTGCAACGGAAAGCAAAATTGCCGCTTTCTTGGAAAGCGTCTTAGCAGCAGACAGCCCGACCCCACGTTGCAGCCAGTTGTTCATTGCCCTCACCCCGCCCCTTGGCATTTCTCTTCCCCAAAGTGACTATCGGGAAAGCCCGATCTTGTCAAAAGCACAGGGCGCAGGATTGACCTGCGCCCTGTCAGAATTTCACTTGGGATGGGGTGCCCGCGTCAAATCCGGCCGGGAATGGCTCCGGCGTCAAAATATTCCACCAGATGAACCCCGATCACCCCGGCTGCTGCCAGAGCCAGAATGATCACGAGCGGAGGCAAAACACGGTCGATGGCCAGATCATAGATCATCGACAGGCTGCGATATCCGTGGGACAGAACGAGTTGCATCTCCGGACCTCCTCCAAAAGGTTCACGGATAGAAACTAGCCCGCCAATATGGCTGAAATGCGGCCCTCGCGTGGCGCAATCCGTCAAGGACAGAAGAGGTCGTTCGACAGGCCAAACAGCATCAGCGTCAGCACAAGCGCCATGCCCACGGCCATCAGCCCGTTCAGCACACGATCCGAAGGCGGCTTGCCCGCAACAGCTTCCCAGACGTGGAAAACGAGGTGCCCGCCGTCGAGCACGGGGATCGGAAACAGGTTGAGAAATCCGACCGCCGTGGACAGAAGCGCGATGAACCAGATGAAATCAGGCATCCCCGATTTTGCCGCCGCGGCCGATCCCTCGGCAATCCCGATGGCGCCGCGCAGGTTGCACGAGGAAATCTGCCCGGTGACCATATGCCACAGCCCCGAGACCGATTGCGAGATGATCCCCCAGGTCTGGGTCGCGCCGCCGCGCAATGCCTCGGTGATCGACGTGGGTCGGGTTTCCGGGGTGAAGAAGAACGACCCGCTCGCACCAATCAACCAGCGCGTCTCGAACCCGCCCTCGGGCAACGGAAGATCGGTGCGCTTGGGCGACAGCGTCACCTCGAATCGCGTGCCCTGCCCATCCTTGGCCGGACGCCAGATGCCAATGGTCAGTGGAGCGCCATCGGCGGCTTTCACCGCGTCCTGCAACTCGCGGAACTGCCAGACCGGCGCTCCGTTGACCGTCTCGATCACATCGCCCGCCTCGAGCCCCGCCTCGTAGGCGGCCGATTGCGCGGCCACCCCAGCCATCCGCGTCGGCAGCAGCTGCGGCCCCGAAAGCTCCAACTGAGCGCCGTCGCGCTCGACCACGTAATTCAGCCACTCGCGCGCGGGCACCGACTTCGATGCCGCGTCAAGCGAGAGATAATCGGGCGTCTCGATTCCTTCGACCGCAAGCAGGCGATCCCCCGTCTGCAGCGCTCCGGTGCCTTGCGGCAGGGCCACGACCTCGCCGATGGTCGGTTGCTCGGTCGCCGTTCCGGACCACAGCATCAACCCCGAGATCACGCCGATCGACAGGATGAAATTGAAGATCGGCCCCGCAGCCACCGTCGCCGCGCGCGCCCAAAGCGGTGCGCCATGCATCGTGTGGCGGCGCTCTTCGGGGCTTAGCTGCGCAATCTCTTCCTGATCGACACCGGCCGAGGCCGCATTCGCGTCGCCCAGAAACTTCACATAACCCCCAAGCGGGATCGCCGCGATCTGCCAGCGCGTGCCGCGCTTGTCCACGCGCGAGATCAGCTTGGGCCCGAAGCCAAGCGAGAAGACCTCGGCCTTGATGCCCGACCAGCGCCCGACGATGTAATGGCCGAACTCATGCACCGCGACGATGATCGAAAGCGCGATGACGAACGAGGCGATGGTATAGCCCGCTCCGAGGATGCTGCTCAGGAAATCCAATACTCAGATCCTTCCGGTCGAAATAAATTCACTGGCAAGGGCGCGGGCCTCCGCATCCGTCGCCATGACGTTATCGAGGCTGACGGTAATATTTCCAAGGCCCTGACGCGTTGACATCTGCGCGAGCACCCGCTCGACCAGATGTGCCATGTCGAGAAATCCGATGCGCTCGTCGATGAAGGCATCAAGCGCGGCCTCCTTGGCGGCGTTGAACGCGGCGCCCGCCGTGCCGCCGATCTCCATCACCTCGCGCGCCAGCCGCAGGGCCGGGAAACGCGCCAGATCGGGGGCGCGGAAGCTCAGCCTACCGATCTGCGCCAGATCGAGCCGCGCGACCGGCAGTTCGGCCCGCTCGGGCCAGTTCAGCGCATAGCCGATGGCGTGGCGCATGTCCGGCGCGCCCAGATGCGCCATCAGCGCGCCGTCGCGGAAACCGACCAGCGCATGCACCAGGCTTTCGGGATGCACCAGCACCTCGATCATCTCAGGGTCGACGCGGAAGTATTCCTTAGTTTCAATGACTTCCAATGCCTTGTTGAACATGGAAGCCGAGTCGATGGTGATCCGCTGGCCCATCGCCCAGTTCGGGTGGCTCGACGCCTCGGCCACGCTTGCCGTAGCCAGACGATCCAGCGGCCAGTCGCGGAAGGCGCCGCCCGAGGCGGTGATGATGATGCGCTCGACCGCCTCCATCTCTTCGCCGACAAGCGCCTGGAATACCGCCGAATGCTCACTGTCTACGGGCAGGATGCGCGCGCCGTGACGCTCGGCCTCGGCCAGCAGAAGCGGGCCTGCCGTTACAAGGCTTTCCTTGTTGGCCAGTGCCAGCGTCGTGCCATGGCGCAGCGCCTCAAAGCCCGGCGCAAGGCCCGCCGCGCCGACGATTGCGCTCATGATCCAATCGGTCGGGCGCGCGGCGGCCTCGACCAGTGCCGCCTGCCCCGCCGCCGCCTCGATACTCGAGCCATGCAGCGCCGCGCGCAGCGCCGGAAGGCAGTCTTCATGCGCGGTGACAGCCAGTTCGGCGCGAAGCGAACGCGCCTGCGAGGCCAGCAGATCGACATTGCGCCCGCCGCTAAGCGCGACAACCTGATAGGCCTCGGCCCCGCCCTGCCGCGTCAGCAGATCAAGCGTATTGACCCCGATCGAGCCGGTGGAGCCGAAAACCGAAACCCTGCGCATCCCTTACCCTTCTGACAGCGGCAGCGGCATGATCTGTGCAATCAGGAGCAGCATCAGTACCGCGCCGATCAGCGCGTCGAAGCGATCCATCACGCCGCCATGCCCCGGGATCAGGTGCGAGCTGTCCTTGATGCTCGCGCGCCGCTTGATCCAGCTTTCGGCGATATCGCCCATCTGACCGGCGAAAGCCAGCAGCGGCGAGAGCCAGATAAGGCCGTGCCCCCCGCCGAACAAAACAAAGATCCAGCCAACGATGGCCGCACCGATCCAGCCCGCAACGGTGCCCGACCAGGTCTTTTTCGGGCTGATGCGGGGCCAGAACTTCGGACCTCCAAGCGTGCGCCCGGCGAAGTAACCCGAAATATCAGACACCACCACGATCGCGATGATCCAGGTAATCGCGCCAAGCCCGTGTCCTGCGCGCAAGGCGACCAGACCGTAACCGGTCAACATCACCGCCAGCGCATAAACGGCATAGATCGCCCGGTCGCGCCGCTGTGTCAGCGCCCCGATCACCGAGGGCAGGATCAGCAGAACCAGCGCCAGCGGCGAGTGCAGCCAAAGCACCGCAGCAAGGATGAGCGACGCCAGAACCCCAAGAAGGCGCGCCTCGAACTTGCGCTCGGGCGCGGTCATGGCGCTGAGTTCCCAGATCATCAGGCCCGAAACGACGATGGCCAGCTCGGCGAAGACCAGCCCGCCCCACCAGATCGCGCCAGCGCCAAGTACCAGCATCGCAACGGCCGAAAGCACCCGCGCCCGCAGATCGCCCCAACGCCCACCGCCATTTGTCGCCTGCGGTGCACTCATGCGGTGGCTCCACCAAAGCGCCGTTCGCGCGCGCCGAAACGGCTCAGAATCGCGGCAAGCTCCTGCGGGCTGAAATCGGGCCACAGGGTCGGGGTGAATTCATATTCGGAATAGGCCGCCTGCCAGGGCAGGAAATTCGATGTGCGCGTCTCACCCGATGTGCGGATCACCAGATCGGGGTCGGGCAGACCTGCGGTATCGAGACGCTCGGCCAGCGCCGCCTCGGTCAGGCCCTCGGCGCCGATGCGGCCCTCGGCATGGTCGCGCGCCAGTTGCGCAGCCGCGCGGGCCAGCTCGTTGCGCCCGCCATAATTGATAGCAACGGTCAGTGTCAGGCGGGTATTGGCGCGCGTGCGCTCCTCGATCCCCTCCATCAGCTTCACGAGCCGCTTGTCGAGGCGCCCACGCTCGCCGATGAACCGCAGACGGACCCCCTCTCGCGAGAGACCGTCGGCCTCTTTCTCGATGTAGCGCCCGAACAGCGCCATCAGACCCAGAACTTCCTCGGTCGAGCGTTTCCAGTTCTCGGTGGAGAAGGCATAGACGGTGAGGTATTTGACCCCCATCTCGGGCGCGGCGCGGACGATTTCCTTCACGCGCTCGGCGCCACGGCGGTGCCCCGCCAGACGGGGCCAGCCGCGGTTGACGGCCCACCGCCCGTTGCCATCCATGATGATCGCCACATGGGAAACGCCATAATCGACGCCGCTGATGGCGGCCGGCGTACCCGGATCTGGCTGGTCGGAGGCGCTGAGCACCATGGGGCCGCCTTTCGCTGCGGATCGACGGTCGGACCCGGGGGTCAGACCTGCATGATCTCGGCTTGTTTCGCCTCGAGCGCCTTATCGACAACCCCGATGTGCTTCTTGGTCAGATCTTCGACCTCGGATTCCCAGAACTTCACGTCGTCTTCCGACATGCCGTTGCCCTTGGCCTTCTTGATCTGGTCCATGCCGTCGCGGCGCACGTTGCGGATGGCGATGCGGGCCTGCTCGGCGTATTGCGCGGCGACCTTGGTCAGCTCGCGGCGGCGTTCTTCGTTCAGTTCGGGGATCGGCAGCATGATGATCGGGCCGTTGGTCTGCGGGTTGATCCCCAGACCCGACTCGCGGATCGCCTTTTCCACCTTGTTGATCAGGCCCTTGTCCCAGACGTTCACGGTGACCATGCGCGGTTCGGGAACGTTGATCGTGCCCACCTGGTTGATCGGGACGAGCGAGCCGTAGGCGTCGACCATGATCGGCTCAACCATCGAGGCCGAGGCGCGACCGGTGCGCAGGGTGCCAAATTCGTGTTTGAGCGCGGCCATCGCGCCATCCATGCGGCGTTCAAGGTCGTCGGTGTCGATTTCGATATCGTCGGACATGGGTCCTCCCGGGTCTTTGATCGTGTGTCTTTTTAGCGGGCTTTACGCCCGATGGGTAGGGGTAGAACGGGGGCGCCGCCCCCGAACCCCCGAGGTATTTTGGCCAAGAAGAACGGGATAGTTAGCCCTGAACCCGCGTGTAGGTGCCCTGACCGGCCAGAATGCCGCGGAAGCCGCCCGGCTCGTCGAGCGAGAAGACGATGATCGGCAGGTTGTTGTCGCGGGCGAGCGCGATGGCCGAAGCATCCATCACCCCGAGGTTCTTTTGCAGCACCTCGTCATAGCTGACGGTATCGTAGCGCTTGGCGTCGGAGAATTTCTTCGGGTCCTTGTCATAGACCCCGTCCACCTTGGTGCCCTTAAAGATGGCTTCGCAGTTCATCTCATTGGCGCGCAGGGTGGCGGCCGTATCGGTGGTGAAATAGGGGTTGCCGGTGCCCGCCGCGAAGATGCAGATCCGCTTCTTCTCGAGGTGGCGGACGGCGCGGCGGCGGATATAGGGCTCGCAAACCTGATCCATCGGGATCGCCGAGATCACGCGGGTGTGGATACCAAGCGCCTCAAGCTGCGCCTGCATGCCAAGAGCATTCATGACGGTGGCGAGCATCCCCATGTAGTCCGCGGTCGTGCGCTCCATCCCCTGGGCGGAGCCTGCGAGGCCGCGGAAGATATTGCCGCCGCCGATCACCATGCAGATCTCGACGCCCATGTCATGGACGGTTTTGACCTCGCGCGCGATGCGGGCAACGGTCGGCGGATGCAGGCCATAGCCCTGATCGCCCATCAATGCCTCGCCCGAGATCTTCAACAGCACACGCTTGTATTTCACCGTCGGCTCTGCATCGACAGTCATCCCGGGCCCCCAAATCTGCAGGTTGTCATTGCCGCGCAAAATGTCGCAAATGACGGGCAGGTTCAACCTCGGGATTGCGGCATGACCCGGGGATTTTGACGCAGCCTGCACAACCCACTGAAAAGACGTAAGGATATGAACGACAACCTGCCCCAGATCCGCTCCGATGCGCCGGTATTGATCGCCGGCGCCACTGCCAGCGGCAAATCCGCTCTGGCGTTGGAGATCGCGCGGGACGGCGGCGGGGTGATCGTCAATGCCGATGCGCTTCAGATCTGGTCCTGCTGGCGGGTGCTTTCGGCCCGCCCCTCGGTCGAGGACGAAACCAGCGCGCCGCATGTGCTTTATGGCCATAAGCAGCCGGGCGAGGACTGTTCGGTCGGGCACTGGCTACGCGAGGCGCAGCCCCTGATCGCGGCGCATCGCGCGGGTGGGCCGCGACCGATCATCGTGGGCGGCACCGGGCTTTACCTGACCGCGCTGACCGAGGGGCTGGCGGACATTCCCGCCACGCCGCCAGAGGTGCGCGCCGAGGCGGACGCGCGCCGTACCCGTGAGGGTCACGAGGCGATGCTGGCTGAACTGGACCCCGAGACGCGAGGCCGGGTTGATCCGCTCAACCCGATGCGGGTTCAGCGCGCATGGGAGGTGATGCGCGCGACCGGGCGCGGACTGGCCGCATGGCAGGACGACACGCCGCCGCCGCTGTTGCCGCTGTCCGATTGCGTGCCGCTGGTGATCGAGGCTGACCGCGACTGGCTGGCCGAGCGGATCGACTGCCGCTTCGATCTGATGCTGGAGCAAGGCGCCTTGGACGAGGTCCGCGCGATCCTGCCGATCTGGGACCGGGAGGCGCTTTGGGCAAAGGCGATCGGCGCGCCTGAACTGGTCGACTATCTGCGCGGCGACTGCGATCTTGACGAGGCTCGCGCCCGTGCGCAGGCCGCTTCGCGCCAATATGCCAAGCGCCAGCGTACTTGGTTTCGTGCCCGAATGCGGGACTGGCACAAGATCGTGCGACCCTGAGGAGAACCGGCAACGCTCCGCCAATGCTTGGCGAAATCTGTTGGAAATAAGGGGCTTCGCGCCTATTCTTCAGAAAAAATCGAGCACGCCAGACCGGCCCCAGCGAAAGTCCGACCGTTGAAACTGTTCAGCGCACCGCCCCTGTCGCAATTTGCGAAACCCAAGACGCAGGCAGCGACCGCACCCACGGCGCGCGCCACTACCCTGCCCGAGACGCCCTCGGACATCCGCGTCATGCCGATCACGCGCCTTGCCCATGGTGGGCGCTGGCGGGTCGAGGCGATGCGCGCGCTTTCCGAGCCGTGCCTGCTGTGGTTCACCCGTGGTCAGGGCCGCATCACCATTGGCGGCGTCACGCGCGGCTATGGCCCGCACAACGCGATCTTCATCCCCGCCGGGGTCATGCATGGCTTCGAGATCAGCCAGCAGACCCATGGCGTGGCGCTGTTCTTCGGGCGCGACCATGGCGTCACCCTGCCCCATGCGACGCATCACCTGCGCATCCGCGAGAACTCGCGCCAGGTTGAGCTATCGGGCATTCTCGACTCGGTCCAGCGTGAGATGAACAGCGACAGCCCCGGATCAGACCGCGCGGCCAAGCACTATCTTGGCTTGCTCAGCGTCTGGCTTGAGCGGCAGTTGGGCACCGCGGCGGACGAGGCGCCGAAACCCTCGGCTGCCAAGCGGCTGGTGGCGCGCTACGCCGCCCTGCTGGAACGCGATTTCCGCACGGGTCACGGAGTGGCCGATTTCGCCGCCGAACTGGGGGTGACTCCGACGCATCTGACGCGCTCGTGCCGGGCCACCTGCGGACGCGCGGCCTCTGACCTGCTGCAAGACCGCAAGATGTTCGAGGCCCGCCGCCTGTTGGTCGACACGCGCCTGCCGGTCAAGGAGATCTCGAATTCGCTCGGCTTCA
This sequence comes from Sedimentimonas flavescens, assembly GCF_025154035.1. Lineage (NCBI taxonomy): Bacteria > Pseudomonadati > Pseudomonadota > Alphaproteobacteria > Rhodobacterales > Sedimentimonas > Sedimentimonas flavescens. The sequence goes on from NZ_JAOALJ010000006.1 coordinate 25,818, forward strand.
CCAGCCCGGCCTATTTCACCCGCGCCTTCCAGACCAAGATCGGCAAGACGCCCTCGCAGTTCCGCCGCACGGGTTAACCCCTTCTTTCTTCCGCCTTGCCAAGCAAAAGGGCCGCCCCGTAAGGGACGGCCCAGTAGCCGGGCGAGGAGGTATTAGAAGAAGCCCAGCTTGTTCGGGTTGTAGCTGACCAGCATGTTCTTGGTCTGCTGGTAGTGGTCGAGCATCATCTTGTGGGTCTCACGACCGATGCCCGACTGCTTGTAGCCGCCGAAAGCCGCGTGTGCCGGATAGGCGTGGTAGTTGTTCACCCAGACACGACCGGCCTGGATGTGACGGCCGAAGCGGTAGCAGGTGTTGATATCGCGCGACCACACGCCAGCGCCCAGGCCATACATGGTGTCGTTGGCGATGTGCAGCGCCTCTTCCTCGTCCTTGAAGGTGGTCACCGAGACGACCGGCCCGAAGATCTCTTCCTGGAACACGCGCATCTTGTTGTGGCCCTTGAGGATCGTCGGCTGGATGTAGAAGCCGTTCGCCAGATCGCCGTTGAAGCGCGCCGCATCACCGCCGCAAAGAACCTCGGCACCTTCCTCCTTGCCGATCTGCAGGTAGGACAGGATCTTGTCTTGCTGCTCCTGGCTGGCCTGCGCGCCGACCATGGTTTCCATCAGGCGCGGATCGCCCTGCTTGATGGCGTTCACGCGGGCAATGGCGCGCTCCATGAAGGCTTCGTAGATGTCTTCCTGGATCAGCGCGCGCGACGGGCAGGTGCAGACCTCGCCCTGGTTGAAGGCGAACAGAACGAAGCCTTCGACCGCCTTGTCAAGGAACGCATCGTCCTTGGCCATCACGTCCGAGAAGAAGATGTTCGGCGACTTGCCGCCCAGTTCCAGCGTGACCGGGATCAGGTTCTCGGTCGCGGCTTGCATGATCTTGCGGCCGGTCGCGGTCGAGCCGGTGAAGGCGATCTTGGCGATGCGCGACGATTTGGCCAGCGGCGCGCCAACCTCGGCGCCATAGCCGTTGACGACGTTCAGCACGCCCGGGGGCAGCAGGTCGGCGATCAGCTCGACCAGAACCATGATCGCGGCCGGGGTCTGCTCGGCGGGCTTCAGCACGATGCAGTTACCGGCGGCCAGCGCCGGGGCAAGTTTCCACGCCGCCATCAGGATCGAGAAGTTCCACGGGATGATCTGGCCAACGACGCCGAGCGGCTCGTGGTAGTGATAGGCAACGGTGTCGTTGTCGATTTCCGACATCGAGCCTTCCTGGCTGCGCAGCACGCCCGCGAAGTAGCGGAAGTGGTCAACCGACAGCGGGATGTCGGCGAAGGTGGTTTCGCGGATCGGCTTGCCGTTGTCCCAGGTCTCGGCGGCGGCGAGCAGGTCGAGGTTCGCCTCAAGCACATCGGCGATCTTCAGCAGGACGCTCGATCGATGCGCGGCCGAGGTGGTGCCCCAGCCCTCTTTCGCGGCATGGGCGGCATCGAGCGCCAGCTCGACATCGGCCGCGTCGGAACGGGCGACTTCGCAGACCTTCTCGCCCGAGATCGGGGTGACGTTGTCGAAGTAGCGGCCGTTGACCGGCGCCACGAACTTGCCGCCGATGAAGTTGTCGTAACGCGCCTTGAACGGCGAAACATGAACGCCCTGGAATTCGGAAGCCATATCATTGGCCATGGTTTTATCCTCCCTCAGTGACGGACCCTCCATGGGCCCGGGACGAGTTGAGGCTGTGGCATCGGGCCCAATCTGAATAGCAGGGCTGCACCTGCGGCATGGCCCGACTGTCTCAGGGGCGAGACAGTTGCAGCCGCAGAAACCCGGAATTCTGCAGGGGATTCATCTTTAGTCGCGGGATCAGGCGCGGGTTTCGCGCATCTCGTCGATCAACGTGAGCATCGCGCTGACCGCGCGGGTCCGGTGGCGCTCGGGGTGCGAGAGGACAACGAAGGGCCGCTCGGGGCGCGCATCTCCCGCCAGTCGATGCACCGCCAGCCCCTGCCCGCGCCCGGCCCCCACCGCCCGCGCCGAGACAACAGCGACCGAGCGGCTTGCGGCGACGGCGGCCAGAACGGCCTCGTTCGAGGGGAGTTCCAGCACGACCTCAAGCTGCGCGACCGTCAGCCCAAGGGTCGCCAGATGCGCCTCGAAGACCGAGCGCGTGCCCGAGCCCGTCTCGCGCAGGATCCAGCGCAGCGCCGGATAATCTGACGCGCCGGGCGCCGGGCGGGTGGCAAGCGGATTGTCCTGCGCCATGATCAGCACCAGTTCATCGCGCGCAACCACCTGACGGCGCAGATCGCTTGGCGGAAGATCCCCCTCAACAAAGCCCAGATCGGCTGCCCCCTCGGTCACGGCCTGCGCGGCCTGATGCGTGTTGCCGACGCTCAGCGTGACCTCGATCCCCGGATGGCGTTCGCGCAGCGCCACAAGGCGCGCGGGCAGCCAGTAGCTTGCGACCGACTGGCTGGCGAAGATGCGCAGATGCCCGCGCGTCTGGCTGGCCAGATCGTCCAGCATCAGCCGCGCCGATTCCGCCTGACTGAGCACCGCACGCGCGGCGGGAATGAAGCTGCGGCCTTCTTCGGTCAGCTCGATCCCGCGCCCGACACGGTCGAACAGCCGCACCCCGTGCTGCGCCTCAAGCGCGGCAATAGCCGCAGAGACGGCGGACTGCGTCAGGCCAAGCGCCTGAGCCGCGCGGGTCATATGTCCGCGCTCGGCCACCGCCAGGAAGATGCGAAGTTGATCAAGGGTCATACGTAATTCATTCACAATTCCGATTAATTAAGCAAGAATAATAAATTGGATTGAATGACCATGCCTGCACCATGATGGCTCTACCCTGACGGAGCCGATCATGTCCCAGACCACCGCCCTTCCCGCCCCTCTGCTTTCCCGGCTCGCGCCGGGCTTGGCGCTTGCTGCCGGAATCGCTGCGGTTGCAACACTGGCGCAGCAGGCCTCTGGCATCGCGGCGCTGAACCCGATGGTACTGGCGATGCTGGCGGGCATCCTTATCCGCAATGCGCGCGGTGTGCCCGGCGCGGCGGCACCCGGCATCGCCTTCGCGCTGCGGCCCGTGTTGCGCGCCGGGATCGTGCTGCTCGGCTTTCGCCTGACGCTTGAACAACTGGTCGAGGTCGGCGTCCCGGGGCTAATGGCCATTGCCCTGACGCTGGTTGCGACCTTCCTGTTCACCAAGGCGGCTGGCCATGTGCTTGGCGTGGATCGGAAGTTGTCCGAGCTGATCGCCGCGGGCAGCGCCGTCTGCGGCGCCTCCGCGGTGCTGGCGGTGAACACCGTCACCCGCGCGCGCGATGAGGACGCGGCCTATGCCATCGCCTGTGTCACCGTCTTCGGCACGCTTTCGATGTTGGGCTTTCCGCTGCTCGCAGGAGTGTTGCATCTGGCCGCCGAACCCTATGGCCTCTGGGCGGGCGCCAGCATCCACGAGGTCGCGCAGGCGGTCGGCGCTGCCTTCGCGCAGGGAGAGGCTGCGGGTCAGGCCGGAACCGTCGCCAAGCTGAGCCGGGTGATGCTGCTCGCGCCCCTGATCCTCAGCCTTGGCGCGCTCGCGCGTCGCTCGGGGCGCTGCGAGGCCACGGGGCGCGCACCGATGCCGTGGTTCGTTCTGGGCTTCGTGGGCGCGGTCGCGCTGAACTCCGCCGCGATCCTGCCCGACGCGCTGCACGGCCCGATTGCCAGCACCTCTGCCTTCCTACTGACCACTGCGCTGGCCGCGATGGGGCTGGAAACCGATATTGGCAAGCTGCGCCTCAAGGGCCTGCGGCCGCTGGCACTGGGTGCGCTGGCTTGGGTCTTCGTCTCGGTGACGGGGCTCGGGCTGGTTCTGGCGCTCTAGACCTCGAGCCCAAGCGCCTTGGCCTTGCGATAGAAGGTCGCGCGGCCAATCCCCAGATCGCGCGCAGCCGCCGAGACATTGCCGCCATTGCGCGCCAAGGCCCGTGCCATCGCGGCCCGCTGCGCCTCGTCCAGGCCGCTCAGCGTCTCGCGACGTCCAAGATCGAAAAGGTCGTTCGCGGGAAGACGACCGATCTGGTTCTCCTCGATCCCCAGATGGCGCCGCGCCGCGCGGGTGGCGCCGATCACCAGATCGTCGCGGTCCAGCGCCAAGAGCATCACCCCCTGCGGCGCGCTTTCACCCGCGCCGGTCGAGAGGATTCGCGCCCCCTCGTAAGACGCGCGGAACAGATCGGCTTCGATGCGCTGCGCCGCGTCCTGCACCGTCAGCGCGACAAGGCGCGCATAGCCCTCGGTCATATCCGCGCGGGCGGAGCTTACGTCGATCACGCCAGCCAACTCGCCCGAGGCCCCGAAGACCGGCGCACCCATGCAGGTCAACCCGGTGTTGGTCGAGCGGAAATGCTGGTCGCGCCAGACGACGACAGGCCGCCCCTCGGCCAGACAGGTGCCGATACCGTTCGTGCCCTCGGCCCCTTCGGACCAGTCCGACCCCGGCACGAGGTTCGACGCATGGAAATGCCCGCGGTCGCCGTCGCGCACCCGTTCATCCAGCACCAGCCCGTCCGCATCCGACAGCAGCACCGAGCACCCCGCATCGCAGGCCGCGCGGGCCAGCCGGTCCAGCACCGGTGCCGCAATCTGCACCAGCAGGCCCGACTCCTCGCGCCGCGCGCGCATTTCGGGCTGCGAGAGGCGCTCCAGCGCGCGGTGCTGACCGGGGTCGAGCTTGTGATGGATCATCGAGCGGCGCCAGCTTGCCGCAAAACCCGCGCGCCCGAGGGCGGCGGAGGAGGCAACGACCGAGCGCACGATCTCGACGTGATTACGTGCCGCGTTCCGATTATGCGACGTCATGGCGAAAGCCTCCCCTCTCTCTGACCCGTCCCGGACCAGAGATTAGCCAGTTCCAGCCGCGGCGCAACGCCGTAGGTCGCAGATCGTGTTAGACCTTAGTCCTCGGCACTCGGGGCGCCTTCCTCGTGGCGCTTGCCACGGAAACCCTGCGCAACGACGAATTTCTCGGAACTATCCTTGCGCGAGGCCGGCGGCTTGACGTTGGCGACCTTGTCGAAGTTCTTCTTGAGAACGGTCAGCAATTCCTGCTCAGCCCCGCCCGCCAGAACCTTGGCGACGAAGGTGCCGCCCTCTTCCAGCACGTCGAAGGCGAAATAGGCGGCGGCCTCGCAGAGCGAGATGATGCGCAGGTGATCGACCTGTTGGTTGCCCGAGGCCGAAGCCGCCATGTCCGACATCACCACATCGGCCTTGCCGCCCAGCCAATCCTTGACGCGCTGCTCGGCCCCCTCTTCAAGAAAATCGAGCTGATGGATCTCGGCACCGGCGATCGGCGTGACCTCTTGCAGGTCCACCCCCAGCACGGTCCCGACCTTCTTGCCCGACTTCTCGCCCAGAGCATTCACCCGCTTGACCGCGACCTGGCACCAGCCGCCGGGCGCACAGCCAAGGTCCACCACCCGCGCGCCGGGCACGAGGAAGCGGTATTTCTCGTCCAGTTCAAGGATCTTGTAGGCGGCGCGGCCGCGATAGCCCTCTTTCTTGGCGCGCACCACATAGGGGTCGTTCAGTTGCCGCTCCAGCCAGAGCGTCGAGCTGAGCTTGCGCCCCTTGGCGGTCTTGACGCGCACCCGCAGGTCGCGCTGGCCACGGCCAGAGGTATTCTTGCCGGTGGGGGTCTTGGTCATTTGATCGGTCCCAATTCTTCGAGCACGCCATCGGCGGCCATTTGTGCGTAAAGCAGCCCTTCGCGCAGTCCGCGGTCGGCCACCGACATCCGGTTGGTCGGCCAGACCCGCATCAGGGCTTGCAAGATTGCCGCGCCCGACATGATCAGCGTGTGCCGGTCACGCCCGATGCGCGGGTCGGCCCGGCGCCCCTCGGGGCCGAGCGAAAGGAAGCTGCGGATCACGGTGTCGATCTGGTCCGAGGTCATCGTCAGACCATCGACCCGCGTGCGGTCGTAGCGTTTCAGCCCCAGATGGCAGGCGGCCACCGTTGTCACGGTTCCCGAGGTACCGATGATCTGAAAGCCCTCATGCGGGCTGCCAAGGCTGTAGGGCGAGAAATCGGCAAGCTTCTCCTCGAAGAACCAGCTCATCAGGGCAAAGCGCGCGGCGTCATCCTCGACATCGCCGAACTGGTCCTTGAGTGTCGCCACGCCAAGCGGAACCGAGATCCAGTCGACCACGCGGGCGGCAGGCTCGGGGCCCTCGGGCTGATTGAAGCCGCCCGACAGGCGCATGATGGCCCGCGCGCGCTCGACCGGTGGCACATGCGAGATGTCGATCCACACCAGTTCGGTCGAGCCGCCGCCGATATCCACGACCAGAAGCTGCTCGGTGCGCGCATTGACCAGCGAAGCGCAGGAGATCACCGCAAGCCGCGCCTCTTCTTCAGGCGGGATGATTTCCAGCGGCAGGCTGGTTTCACGCCGCACGAAGCGGATGAAATCACGCGCGTTACCGGCACGGCGGCACGCCTCGGTCGCGACAAGGCGCATCCGCTTGACGCCATGTGACTCGATCTTGCGACGGCAGATTTGCAGGGCCTGAACCGTGCGCGCCATAGAACTGCGCGAAAGCCGGCCCGAGGCCTCAAGGCCCTGACCCAGCTGAACAGCTTTCGAGAAGCTGTCGATGACCTGAAACTGATTGCCCTTCGGTCGGGCGATCAGCATCCGGCAACTGTTGGTGCCAAGATCGAGCGCAGCATAAAGCTCGCCCTTCTCGGCGGTTTGGGTCGCGGTCGGCTCAACCGTTTTCGGGAACGCGCCCGCGGACCGGGGACGCCTGGGCGCCATTATTCACGCCCTCCGATTTCAAGTTACCCTCAAGGTAGCGGCTTGCACGTCACGGTTCAAGGTGTCGTATCCGTGTCGGCGCCCTTTCACGCCATGAGGCATCCTCATCTTTATGATGCGAATTTTTCCGATCCCCTGCGGTGGCAAGAAAGCCGCGCTTTGGCTAAGCAAATGCAGCGAGGTCGCCAACCCCTCGTCAAATGTCGAAATCCGTCATCGGGCGCGTCGCATCCGGGCGTATCTGTTGAGAGAGAGGGAATCATCATGGCAGAGATCACGATCGTCTTCTGGCGCGACATCCCGGCACAGATCATCGCCGGGAAAGGGCGGCGCGGGGTCAAGAAGCCCCTGCCCGAGCGCTTCGAACAGGCTATCGACCGCTGCGCAATGAAGATCGGCGCCCGTGATAGCGACGCCTATCTGGCCGAGTGGCGCAAAGTCGTCATGGGGCTGCGCGAAGGCTCGGACGAAGAGGCCGCCGAGGCCGAGCTCGCCCGGATTCTCTCTGACTACGACGCGGCGCGCATCGCCGCGCTGATCAACAACGACGGCTGGGAAGCTTCCCCGCCTGCCTGACGGAGAGAGGAATGGCGCTTTTGAACTTCCGCCGCGAGCCCGAAGCCCCCACCAACGGGGTCGTGACCGCCTTCCTGGAAGGCTTCTCGATCGAGGTAATGCCGCGCACCGCGTCCAAGATCGACGATTTCCGGCCGCTCCTGCCCAAGGGCACGCGCGTCTATATCGCGCATATCGAAGGCACGCCGATCGAAGAGATGCTCGCCACGGCCAAGCGCCTGCGCGAGGAAGGCTTCGAGCCGATGCCGCATTTCCCGGCGCGCATCATCAAGGACGAGGCCACGCTGAACGACTGGGTCACCCGCTACAAGGGCGAGGCTGGTGTGCATCAGGCGCTTCTGCTCGGTGGCGGCGTCAAGAATCCGGCGGGCAGTTTCGACAACTCGATGCAGTTGATCGAAAGCGGCGCCTTCAACGGCTTCTCGCGCCTGCACATCGCCGGCCACCCGGAAGGCAACCGCGACATCGACGCCGATGGCGGCGACCGCGTGGTGATGGAGGCCCTGCGCTGGAAGCAGGCCTATTCCGAGCGCACCGATGCCGACATGGCGATCGTCACGCAATTCGCCTTCGAGGCCAAGCCGATCATCGCCTGGGCCGACCACCTGGCCGCCAATGGCATCCACATGCCGATCCATATCGGCGTCGCGGGCCCGGCCAAGCTGCAAACGCTGCTCAAATTCGCCATCGCCTGCGGCGTCGGCCCCTCGCTGCGCGTGCTGCAGAAGCGCGCCAAGGACGTGACCAAGCTGCTCATGCCCTTCGAGCCGACCGAACTGGTGGCCGAACTTGCCGCCCACAAGGCCGCCAATCCGAACTTCGGTATTGAGGCCGTGCATTTCTTCCCCCTCGGGGGTATCACGACCAACGCGACCTGGATCGCGGACCACACGAAAGGCTGATCATGACCCGCACCGTAATCGAGTCCAAAACCAAGACTGTCGTGATCGGCTTTGACGAGCCCTTCTGCGTCATCGGTGAGCGGATCAACCCCACCGGCCGCAAGAAGCTGGCCGCCGAGCTGGAAATGGGCGACTTCACGACCGTCGAAAAGGACGCGCTGGAGCAGGTTGCCTGCGGTGCGACGGTGCTCGACATCAACTCGGGTGCGGTATTCTCGAACAAGATGGCCGAAGACCCGCGCTATGCCGACAACAACTTTGTCGAGCCGCCGCTGATGGCCGAACTGATCGCCCGCGTTCAGGCGATCACCGACGTGCCGCTGTGCATCGACAGCTCAGTCCCCGCCGCGCTGGCCGCGGGCCTAGAGGCCGCCGAGGGCCGCCCGCTGCTGAACTCGGTCACCGGCGAGGAAGAGCGTCTGGAACTGGTTCTTCCGCTGGTCAAGAAATACAACGTTCCGGTCGTGGCGATCTCGAACGACGATACCGGCATTTCGGAAGACCCCGACGTGCGCTTTGCCGTCGCCAAGAAGATCGTTGAGCGCGCCGCCGATTTCGGCATTCCCGCGCATGACATCGTGGTTGACCCGCTGGTGATGCCAGTGGGTGCGATGGCCACGGCGGGCCGTCAGGTCTTCACGCTGGTGCAGCGCCTGCGCACCGAACTGGGCGTGAACACCACCTGCGGCGCTTCGAACATCTCGTTCGGCTTGCCCAACCGTCACGGCGTCAACGCGGCCTTCCTGCCCATGGCGATTGGCGCGGGCATGACCTCGGCCATCATGAACCCGGTCCGCAGCCAGGAGATGGAGGCCATCCGCGCCGCCAACCTGCTGATGGATCACGACGCCAACGGCACCGACTGGATCAAGCTGGCCAAGGTGCTTGAAGCCATGAAGGAAGGTGCGAGCTTCGCCGAAGCCTCGGCCGCAGCAGCGGCGGCTGGCGGTGGCCGCGGTCGGCGCCGCGCACGGGGCTGATCCCTCGCGTTCTTCATGAATCGAACACGACGCCCCGAGGATAACCTCGGGGCGTCGTGCTTTTGTGCACACCGATCCGATGTGTCAGGCTTGACGATGGCAATGCGATGGTGGGAGGATCGGGGCAAGGACAGCCCCCGACGCAACCAATCACGATTTATCAGCGTGTTACGGGTCGCAATTAAACCGAAACTCAGATCCGGGCGGGATTGAATCGCATGGCAGTTCAGTGATCCAGCGCAGCTTCCCAAGGTTCTTGCAGCTCGCAGCAATTGCGATCACGCTTGCCGCCTGCGTGCCGCAGGGCGACAGGCAGCCCTCAACCCGCGCCAGTCAGCCGCGCCATGTCATCCCCGAGATCGGAGCGGATCTGATGGCCGCGCCCGCTGCGCCACGCGCGGCGATGCCTTCCAATGCCCAACTGGCGCGCGATTTCCTTGACCTGACCTTCGCGCTCGAAACCGGCCGCGATCTGACCTATTTCAGCCGCTTCGAGGGGCCCGTGTCGATCACCCTCGCCCCCGGCGCCCCCTCTGGCGCGCGCGAAGAGTTGGAGCGTCTGATCGCGCGACTGCGCAACGAAGCCGGGCTGAGCGTGACCACCGCACCCGGTCAGGCCAACCGCATCACGGTGGCCTTCGTCTCGGAGCGCCAGCTGCAATCGAGCGTCCCGAACGCGGCCTGTTTCGTCGCGCCCAATGTCGATGGCTGGGACGATTTCCGCCGCAACCGGCGCGGCGGAAGCACCGACTGGACTCAGGTTACGACGCGGCGCCTCGCCAGCGTGTTCATCCCCGCCAACGCGCCGCAGCAAGAGATCCGCGATTGCCTGCATGAAGAGCTCAGCCAGGCCCTCGGCCCGCTGAACGATCTCTATCGGCTGCCCTATTCGGTGTGGAATGACGACAACTTCCACACTGTGCTGACGCGCTTTGATATGCTGATCCTGCGCGCCTACAACGCCCCCGAACTGCGCTCCGGTATGACCGAAGGCGCGGTGGCCGCGCAACTTCCCACGGTTCTGGCCCGCATCAACCCCGGCGGCGGGCCGGTGTTCGAGACTTACTCAAGCCCTACCCCACGCGCCTATATCAGCGCCATCGAGGCTGCACTGGGTGCTCAGTCGAACCCCTCGCGGCGCCTTGGTTCGGCACAGGAGGCGCTCCGCATCGCCCGGGCCGAGGGCTGGCACGATACGCGCGCGGCCTTCGCCTGGTTCGCGCTTGGGCGCCTCGCGATGCGCGACGATCCGCAGGGGGCGGTGCAGGCGCTGTCGAACGCCCGCTCGGTCTACGCAGGCATTCCGGGCACCGCGATCCATATCGCCCATGTCGATGTGCAGCTTGCCGCCGTGGCGCTTGGCACCGGGCGCGCGGAGCAGGCGCTGACGCTCGCCGATCGTTCCCTTCCGGCGGTTCAGGCTGCGCAGAATGGCGCACTGATTGCGACCATCCAGCTGATCCGGGCCGAGGCACTTGCGCGCCTTGGACAACCCGAGGCGTCGCGGCAGGCGCGGCTCGACTCGGCCAACTGGGCGCGCTATGGCTTTGGTTCGGATGCAGCGGCACGTGCCCGGGCGACCGAAATCGCGCTACTGGCCAAGGCCGGCGCGCAGGTGAATTGAGCGGCGCTTGGCGCCCGCTAGGAGGCGGAATGATTGTTATCGCAGCGGTTCTGATCGGCGCGATCTGGGGCTACCGCAAGGCGGCCCGCGCGGGCGGAAACGGGTTCGACAAGGCGCAATATGCTGCCGTCCACGCGATTGCGCTTGGCGCCCTGGGCGTTATTGTCACAATCCTGATCGACCGGGCGATCTGAGATGTTCCTGCCGTTTTTCGATACGCTCAGACGCGCGGGGGTGCCGGTCTCCCTGCGCGAATATCTCAGCTTTCTCGAAGGGTTGGCAGCCGGTCTTTGCACCTATGACGTCGATGAGTTCTACTATTTCGCCCGCGCCGCGCTGGTCAAGGACGAGCGTTACCTGGACCGCTTCGACCGCGCATTTTCCGAGTCATTCCAGGGCCTTGAAGCCATAAGCTCAGATGACGTCCTGAATGCCGTCGATCTGCCCGAAGACTGGCTGCGCAAGCTGGCCGAGCGCCACATGACCGAGGAAGAAAAAGCGCAGATCGAGGCGCTTGGTGGGTTCGACAAGCTGATGGAGACGCTCAAGCAGCGCCTCGAAGAGCAGAAGGGCCGCCATCAGGGCGGCAACAAGTGGATCGGCACGGCCGGAACCTCGCCCTTCGGTGCCTATGGCTACAACCCCGAAGGCATCCGCATCGGGCAGCACGAGTCACGTCACAAGCGCGCCGTAAAGGTCTGGGACAAAAGAGAGTTCCGCGATTTCGACGACAACATCGAGCTTGGAACCCGCAACATCAAGGTCGCGCTCAAGCGGCTGCGGCAATGGGCGCGCCACGGCGCGGCGGAGGAACTCGACCTGCCCGGCACGATCCGCGCCTCGGCCGAGGCGGGATATATCGACGTCAAGACCCGGCCCGAGCGGCACAACGCCGTGAAGGTGGTGCTGTTTCTCGATGTCGGCGGCTCGATGGATGCCCATGTGAAGCTGGTCGAAGAGCTGTTCTCGGCCACCAAGGCCGAGTTCAAGCACCTCGAATACTGGTATTTCCACAATTGCCTCTACGAGGGCGTCTGGAAATCCAACCGCCGCCGTTGGGATGAGGTTACGCCCACCTGGGACGTGCTGCATCGCTATGGCCCTGACTACAAATGCATCTTCGTGGGCGATGCCTCGATGAGCCCCTATGAGATCACCCACGCAGGTGGCGCCAACGAGCACTGGAACCAGGAGGCAGGGCATCTGTGGCTGACCCGTGCGCGCGAGCAATGGCCCGACAATGTCTGGCTCAACCCCGAGCCGGAGCGGCTGTGGAACTATACCCAGTCCATCGGACTCATCCGCGAAATATTCGAGAACCGCATGTATCCGCTGACCCTTGAGGGGATCACCCGGGCGATGAAGGTGTTGGGATGAGGCGCCTGCGCCGCCTCTGGCACGAACAGCGCCTTGTTGTGATCGTTTTCGCGCTCGCGGTCGGGCTGACGCTGTTCTTCGGTGGCCGGATGGTGGCGCGCGCGATCTACTGGGCCGACCCGGAGCATCGCCAGCAGCACCCCGAAGCCTGGATGACTCCTCGCTACATCGCCCGAAGCTGGCATCTGCAGGTCGATCAGGTCGACGCCGTCATCGGCATCAGCAATGGCCCCGAGCTTGTCGGCTCAGGTCCGCCCACCTTGGAGCATATCGCCGAAGTGCTGAACGTGCCCGTTGCGGAGCTGATTGAAAAGCTCGACACGGCCCTGCCCCAACTGGCGACGCCGGATCGATGACAGGTGTGGGCGTCACCGACTGGCTGATGGCGCAGCTTCCGGTCTATGGGCCTTGGCTGCTTGGCATCACAACCTTCCTCAGCTGCCTTGCGATCCCGGTTCCGTCTTCGCTGATGATGATCACCTCGGGCGCCTTCGTTGCCTCGGGCGATCTGCAACTGGCTAGCGTGGCGGGGGCGGCCTACGTTGGGGCGGTCGTCGGCGATCAGGCTGGCTTCTGGGTCGGGCGGCGCGCGCAGAGGGTGCTGCCAAGCCCCGAGACCAAGCGCGGCAAGCTGGTAGCGAGCGCGCTCAACCAGCTTGAGAAGAAAGGTGCCATTGCGGTTTTCCTCTCGCGCTGGATGTTCTCTGCGCTCGGCCCCTGGGTCAATCTGGCAGCCGGGGCCTCGGGTTATGCCCATCCCCGCTTCAGCCTTGCTGGCGCCCTGGGCGAGGCCGTCTGGGTCTCGCTTTACGTGGGGCTTGGGATCGTCTTCGGTGCCAATCTGGATGCCGCAGCGGATCTGGCGGCGAACGCGCTTGGCTTCCTCGCAGCGGGCGCGCTGGCCGTGGCGCTTGGCTGGTGGCTCTGGCGGCATCGTTGACCGCATCGCCCCCGCGCCCCATATTCTGCCCATGCTCCGCTTTCTTCCCTTCATCCTGCTGATCGCCTACGGCCTGGCGCTGTGGCACTTCTCGGCTTGGTCGCTCAAGCGCCAGCTGGATCAAAACTCACGCCGCCTGCGCGACACGCGGCTGCAGCCGGTGCTCGACCGGCTGGCCGAGGCGCTTGGTGTGCCCGACCTGCCCGTCCACGTCTTTCAGATCGCCCCTGTGAACGGGCTTGCCGCGCCCGACGGGCGGATCTTCCTGACCGAAGGCTTCATGGAGAAATACCGCGCAGGCGAGGTGACCCCCGAAGAGATCGGCTCGGTCGTGGCGCATGAGTTGGGTCACGTCGCCCGCGGCCATTCGCGGCGGCGGATGATCGATTTTTCCGGCCAGAACGCCCTGCGCATCTTGCTGATGACGCTGCTTGGCCGCTTGCTGCCCTTCATCGGTATCTGGATCGCCAATGTGCTGACGACAGCCTTGGCCGCGCGCCTCAGCCAGCGCGATGAATTCGAGGCGGACGAGTTCGCCTCGGCCCTGCTAATCAAGGCCGGGATCGGAGTCGAGCCGCAGATCTCGCTGTTCGAGAAACTCGACGCACTGACCAAGAACCCCGGAGAGGGCGTCCCCGCCTGGCTTCTGACCCACCCCAAGACGCCACGACGCGTCGCGGCGATCAAGGCCAATGCGCAGCGGTGGGGTGCCGCGTAACGGCTTACCTTCGCCGCGCGCTTCCGCTACGGTCCCGCGAAACGAGGCCGTCATGAGTGAAACCGCCCCCAAACGCGTGCGCCGGCGCCGGGTGTTCTACATCCCCGGCTACGACCCCTTTCCCCCGCGCCGCTACCGCGAGCTTTACCGCAGCGAAAGCGCCCGGCAGGCCGCGATCTCGGGCTACCAGATCGCGCTTTCGCCCGCGCGCGAGGGCGGATCGCATGGCTGGCAGGTGCAATCGACGCAAGACGGCAACACGGTCGAGACCGAGTTCGAGGTGCTGCTGTGGTCCGATATCGTGCGTGGCTCGATGGGTGCCTCGATCCCGGCAACCTACGGGCAGTTGCTGCGCACCGCTTGGATCTACACCACGAGCGGCGCGCTGTTTCGCCTGATGCGGCTGCGCAAGGGGCCGATCATCGCGGCGCTTTATCCGGTGGCGGCCCTGCTGTTGCAGGCCATGATCGCCATGGCGCTTGGTTGGGCTGCGGCGGCACTGACGTGCGGTCTGCTTGGCGCGATCCCCGCCGCTCTCATTGGCCTTGCGGCTGCGGCGCTTCTCCTGAGATGGTTCCGCGCGATGGATCGCCATGTCTTCGCCTATTACCTCATGCATGACTTCGCCTTCTCGGCGCGCTGGCGCGGTGCCTACCCGCCCGAGCTTGAGGCCCGGATGGCGCTATTCCGCGACACCATCGCCCGCGCCCTGCTTGAGGATTGGGACGAGGTGCTTGTGGTCGGCCACAGCTCGGGCGCGCATCTGGCCGTGTCGATCCTGTCCGACCTTCTGCGCGCGGACGGTAAGCCCACCGGTCTGTCGCTGCTGACACTCGGCCAAGTCGTGCCGATGATTTCCTTCCTGCCCGATGCGCAGCGTCTGCGGCGCGACCTAGCCTTTCTGTCAGCACACAAGGATATCGCCTGGGTCGACGTCACCGCGCCAGGCGATGGCTGCGCCTTTGCGCTCTGCGATCCAGTCAAGGTATCGGGCGTCGTGCCCGAAGATCAGCGCTGGCCGCTGATCCTGTCGGCGGCCTTCACGCAGACGCTTGCGCCCGAGACATGGGCCCGTCTGCGCTGGCGCTTTTTCCGGCTGCATTTTCAGTATCTTTGCGCTTTTGAGCAGCCGCACGACTACGACTATTTCCGTATCACCGCAGGCCCAGAAACCCTCGGGGATCGCTTCGCCGGTCGCGCGCCTTCGAAAAGCCGGATCGAGCATCCCGTTAACCGCCATACCTCGCTCGCATGACCCTGCCGCCCAAACCCGCCGCCCGCCCCGATCGCGTCTCGCTCTGGCGCTACCTGCGGCTGTTTCGGCAAGACATCCTCTCGGCACAGCCCGCGCGCCTTTACCGCGCATGGATGGCCGAGTTCCGCACCCCCTTCTTCCGCTCCTACCTGTGCAACGACCCCGAGCTTGTCTCCCGCGTCCTCAAGGACCGCCCGCAGGACTTCCCCAAGTCGAACCGGATCCGTGAGGGGCTCCGGCCGCTTCTGGGCAACAGCGTCTTCCTGACCAATGGCGAGACATGGGCGCGCCAGCGCCGCATCATCGACCCGGCCTTCGAGGGCGGCAAGCTGCGCGACAGCTTCCCCGCGATGTGGCAAGCAGGCGCGGCCAGCGTCGCGCGACTGCACCTTAAGATCGACAAGCAGGCGATTGATATTGAAGAGGAAACATCGCACGTCGCGGCAGATGTGATCTTTCGCACTCTGTTCTCGATCCCGATCGAGGATGAAACCGCCTCGGCGGTCTTTCACGCCTTCCGCGCGCATCAGCGCACCGCGCCGGTGCTGAACCTCGGGGCATTTTTCCCGCTGCCGCGCTGGTTTCCGCGCTTTCACGCACACAAGACCAAGGCCACCGCGCAGCACATTCGCCGCCTCATCACCCACCTGACCGCCGAACGCGCGCAGCAGATCACCGAAGGCACCGCCCCCGAGGATCTGGCCACCAAGATCATGACAACGCCCGACCCCGAGACCGGGCGCGGCTTCGACACAGATGATATGGTCGATCAGGTCGCGATCTTCTTTCTGGCGGGGCATGAGACCTCGGCCTCGGCGCTGGCCTGGGCGCTTTACTTGCTGGCGCTTTACCCGGAATGGCAGGAGCGCGTCGCCGAAGAAGCAAGCGCGCTCGACACCGCGCCGGGCGACTTCGCCGTCTTTGGCGCGCTACGCCTGAGCCGAGCGGTGTTTCGCGAGGCGCTGCGCCTCTACCCGCCCGTGCCGATGCTCGTGCGTGAGGCCACCTGCCCCGAGACCTTCCGCGAACGTCCGATCCGCCCCGGCGACCAGATCGTCATCAGCCCTTGGCACCTGCACCGCCACGAACGCATCTGGGACGCGCCCGACGCCTTCGACCCCACCCGGTGGGAGACCGAGAACGCCCGGACCGCCGCACGCTGCGCCTATCTGCCGTTTTCCACTGGCCCGCGCGTCTGCCCCGGCGCGGGCTTTGCCATGGCCGAGGGGCCGCTGCTACTGTCGATGATCGCGCGGGATTTCGTGCTGGAGCCGGTCGCGGGACGCACCCCCGTCCCCATCGCGCAACTCACGGTGCGCGGCAAGGACGGGATATGGCTGCGGCTGACGCCGCGCCGTGCTCAGAGGCCGTAGATCGCGCCGAACTTCTCTTCGAGGTAGTCCAGCAGCGGCTCTTCGCGTGGGGCGAAGCCGCAGGCGTGCTCGATCGTCTCGCGCGGCGGGCGCAGGCCGCCGAAGCACTGCAGATTGTCGCGCAGCCAGTCGGTAGCGGGCTTGGCCGAGCCTTCGGCCAGCGCCGCGTCGATCCCCTGAACCGCGCTGCGCATCGCCTTGTTGAGGCAGCCCGCATAGACATTGCCAAGGCTATAGGTCGGGAAATAGCCAAACAGGCCCACCGACCAATGCACATCCTGCAAGAACCCGTGCGAGGGCCGGTCAACCTTGACGCCGAAATCGGCCTCGAACCGGGCATTCCAGGCCTCTTCGAGATCCGCGACCTCAAGATTTCCGGCGATCAGTTCACGCTCCAGATCAAAGCGCATCATGATGTGCAGGTTATAGTGCAGCTCATCCGCCTCGGTGCGGATGTAACCCGGATTGACCCGGTTCACGCAGGCGTAGAACGCGTCGGGGCTATCGACGCCGAAATCGCCGAAGGCATCGACCATGCGCGTGTACAGCCAACCCGCGAACGCGGCCGAGCGGCCCAGTTGGTTCTCGTAGATCCGGCTCTGGCTTTCGTGAACCCCCATCGACACCCCACGCCCGAGCGGCGAGAACAGGTGCTGCCGGTCGATACCCTGCTCGTAGCAGGCATGGCCGGTTTCGTGGATGGTCGAATAGATGCAGTTGAACGGGTCGCTCTCGACGACGCGGGTGGTGATACGCACATCGTTGCCCGAGCCGGAGCAGAACGGATGCACCGCCATATCAAGGCGCCCGCGCGTCCAGTCATAACCAAAAGCCGCCGCCGCCGTGCGCGCAAGGCGCAGTTGCGTGGCCTCGGGGAAGACGTGGTCAAGCTTGGCCACCTTGCGATCGGCGCCAAGCACCTTTTCGCGCAGGGCCACCAGACGCGGACGCATCCGGTCGAACATCTCGCCAAGCTCGCCATGCGTCACACCCGGCTCGTAATCATCGACCAGCGCGTCGTAGAGATCGCCTTCGGAGAGGCAGGCGGCTTGCTCGCGCTTGAGGCGCACGACCTCTTCGAGCGTGGGCAGGAAGGCCGAGGGGTCTTCGGCGGCGCGGGCCTCGGCCCAGATCCCCTGACTGAGCGAGGTCAGGCGCGCAAGCTCGCTGGCCAGTCGCGCGGGGATGCGGGTCTCTCGGTTGTAGCTGCGCGCCACAAGGTCGATGAAACGCGCCTCTTCGGGGGTTTTCGCCTCGGCGCGGGTTAGCCAAACCTCGATCCGCGGATTGGTCCGGCGCGCGTGCAGAACCGATTCAAGCGCGGCCATTTCTTCGGCGCGCTGTTCGACAGAGCCGCGCGGCATCATGGTTTCCTGGTCCCAGCCAAGACGCTCCGAGATATGCGACAGCGCCTCGGTCTCGCGTTGATAGGCGATGAGTTCCTGAAAAGCTGTCATTTCGACCCCCGGATTGATTGCACGACAGGCGTGCGGGCAAGGTGTTGGGCGCGGATGGTCAGCACCCACAGGACGACCGCACCCAATTGATGCGCCAGCCCCAGCCCCATCGGCGCTGCATGCATCACCGTGACGATGCCAAGCGCAACTTGCAACAGCAGCATCGCGCCGACCCAGGCGAAGGCGGTTTGCGTGACGGCATGAGCCGAGCGGCGCCCGCGAAATGCCACGAACAGCCCGAAGGCCAGCAGCAAATAGCCCGCCATGCGGTGAATGAACTGCACAAGGGCCGGATTTTCAAAGAAATTCGTCCAGAGCGGCGTATAGGCGAACGCCTCGGACGGGAAGAACTCTCCCCCCATCAGCGGCCAGTCGATATAGCCACGCCCGGCGTCGATCCCGGCGGTCAGCGCCCCCAGAAGGATCTGAACGAAGGCAAGATGCCGCACCCCGGTGGCAAGACCGGCCAGCGCCGGCTCGCCCACGCGGCGCGATTGCATCAGGTCGGACTCGCTGCGCGCTAGGGTGAAGGCGTAAGAGGCGATCAGCCCAAGGATGGCGAAGGCAAGCCCCAGATGGATCGCGAGGCGATAAGAGGCGACCGAGGTCATCTTGCCTTCCAGCCCCGAGGCCACCATCCACCAGCCAATCGCGCCTTGCAGCCCGCCCAGAACGCCAAGCCCAAGCAGGCGCGGTGCCCATCCCTTGGGGATGCGTTTGGTCACCCAGAAGCCAAGGAAGCCCGCCGCCCAGACCAGCCCGATCACGCGACCGAGCTGACGATGGCCCCATTCCCACCAGTAGATACCCTTGAACTCGGGTAGGGTCATATTCGGGTTTTGCAGGGTAAATTGCGGAATCTGCTGATATTTTTGGAATTCCGCCTGCCAGTCCGCCTCGGACATCGGCGGCAGGGCGCCGGTCACGGGCTTCCATTCGGTGATCGACAACCCGGCGTCCGACAGGCGCGTAGCCCCACCAACGCCGATCATCACCACCACCAGCGCAAACAGCACGAAGAGCCACAGTCGGATCGCCGCGCGCGCGCCCTTGGGACGCTGGTCGATCATGCCGCCGCGTGGCGCGGGCGCGGCACCGGCCTGCCCCACCTCTTCGAAAATGCTGCGCTTCTGGCTCATCCGTGCCTCCCTCTGGCTCAGGCCGAACCTAGGCCGCTGCCGGGGCAGGAGCAAGAGGGAGCGGGCCGCCCGAAGCAGGCTTTGCGGCCTCAGGGAAGCCGCCGCCCCGCCGCCAGTTCGGAGCGGATCTGCGCAAGCCCGCCATTCGCTTCGGCCCAAAGCAGGACGGCGCAAGCGGCCTGCGCATAAAGCGTCGGGTCGCGGGCCGCCTGACGCGCCCATGAACGTGGGGTTCTTGGCAGATCGGCGGCTGGAGGAACAAGGCAGCGGCCTCGCCCGAAACCCGGGTGCAGATACTGCGGATCGTTCGAGATCAGGACCGAGAGCCCCTCATCGAACCAGGTCGCCATGCGACCGGTGATCTGCGCAAAGATACCAAGGCGCGCGTGGGTCTCGGTATGGGCGAATTCATGGGTCAGCACGACTGGCGACAGCCCGCTTGGCGCGATACGCACGACCGAGCGCGCGCCGAGCGAGTAGGTCACCGCCGCAGCCCCGCGCCCGCCAAGGCGCCGGTCGCAAGCTTCGCTCATACAGGCCAGAACGATCAGCCGGGCCTGCGGTGCACCGTAAAAGGTCGCGACCCGCCCGCGCGCGGCCCGGATCTGCGCGGCCAGCGCCGCGCGCGCATGTTCGGGCATCTCGGCCTCGACCCAAAGGCCCGCCTCTGCGCGCTCAAGCCCCGCGCAGGGTGGGCAGGCCGCGCCGCGCAGCACTGGGAAAAACCACATAAGCGCCAGCAGCCCGAGGGCCGCGCCGCTCAGCAAGGCGATCAGGACTGTCCGCAAAGGCCGCATCATTTGCCCACTCTGGTCAGGACGCGCGGGCCGGGCAAGTCTCAGCGGCGCTGGCGGGTGATTTGCCGCAGCATCCCGTGCAGCGTCTGCACATCGGCACGGGTAAAGGGCATCCGCGACCACAGGTTGCGCAGGTTGAGTTTCATGTTCGGCGCCTTCGCAGGCGGGAAGAAGAAACCAACCTCTTCAAGGCGTTCCTCGAAGTGATCGCCGAGTTTCTCGATCTCGATCCGGCTCGCGACATCCGCGCCGGCAAGACCCGGGTCGACCGGGACGGCCCCGACCTCTTGGCGCATGAACTCGTAGCCCGTCAGCAGCACTGCCTGCGCAAGGTTGAGCGAAGGGAACGCCGGGTTGACCGGAACGGTGATGATCGCGTTTGCCCGGCTGACATCGTCATTCTCAAGCCCGGTCCG
This sequence comes from Sedimentimonas flavescens, assembly GCF_025154035.1. Classification (NCBI taxonomy): domain Bacteria; kingdom Pseudomonadati; phylum Pseudomonadota; class Alphaproteobacteria; order Rhodobacterales; genus Sedimentimonas; species Sedimentimonas flavescens. The sequence continues at coordinate 46,179 of NZ_JAOALJ010000006.1, forward strand.
CTCGGGTCCGAACAGCACCCCAACCTTCTGCCCGGCGGCGATGCGCTTGCGTGCCTCGTCCATCGCGGTCTCCGGGGTGTAGATCGGCTTCGTCAGCTCGCGCCCGCGCGCGGTCGTGGCAAAGACAAAGTCGCAATCGCTGATCGCGTCAGGAACGCTCGGAAAGACACCCGCATATTCCAGCACCTCGCCCGCCGCGCCCGAGGCCATGGCCACCGCCTTGGGGTTAGGCCAGCCATCGCGCGGTGCCACCAGCCGCATCCGCGTCAGGCCGAAGTTCAGCATCGCGCGCGCGGCAGCGCCGATATTCTCGCCCATCTGGGGCCGAACGAGGATGAAAACGGGGGTTTCTGTCATGGCTGGTCCTTTCCCCGCCCCCATACGCGTGCACGGCCCCTCTGGCAAGGCTGCGCCCCATGCGCTATGACGCATCCAACCATTGCCCGGGCAGCCGGGCCCCGAAACGCAAGGATGCCCGATGCCCGATCAGGACCGCCCGCAGCTTTACCTCGTCACGCCCCCGAGCTTCGATCTGGACGTGTTCCCCAACCTGCTTGGCAGTGTTCTGGGCGCGCATGAGGTGGCCTGTATCCGCCTGGCCCTGGCCACGCGCGATGAGGATGCGGTGATGCGCGCGGCGGATGCCGTGCGTCTGGTGGCGCATGAGCATGACGTGGCGCTGGTGATCGAGAACCACGTCCAGCTGGTCGAGCGTCACGGCCTTGACGGTGTGCACCTGACGGATGGCGCGCGCTCGGTTCGCGCGGCGCGCAAGGCGCTTGGGCAGGATGCCATCGTGGGCGCCTTCTGCGGCACCTCGCGCCATGACGGCATGAACGCGGGCGAAGCCGGCGCCGATTACGTCAGCTTTGGCCCCGTCGGCGAAACCGGCCTTGGCAGCGGCGAGCGCGCCGAGCGCGATCTGTTCGCCTGGTGGTCCGAGATGATCGAGGTGCCCGTCGTCGCCGAGGGCGCGCTGACGCTTGATCTCGTGCGCGAGCTTGCGCCCGTCACCGACTTCTTCGGCGGCGGCGAAGAGATCTGGTCGCAAGACGATCCGGCCGCCGCCCTTGGCCGCCTGATCGCGGCGATGGGCTGATGGCCGAGTTCTGGCTAGGCGATTCCAACGGCCCAATGGGCGATGTGGGCGCCTTCATGGACAGCGAGCTGCGTGTGGACCGCGCCGATCTTGCCGCCCATATCCGCCAGTTGGACGGCGCGCGAAACCTGATCGCGATCGTGGGCGCTCCGGGGTCTGGCAAATCGCATCTGGCCGAGGAACTGGCCGCGCAACTGAACGCGCATACGCCCGGCTCGGCCGCCGTGGTCGGCATGGACGGCTTTCACCGCAGCAATGCCGAACTCGAGGAGCTTGGCCTGCTGGCCCACAAAGGCGCGCCCGAGACATTCGATGTCGCCGGGCTGAACGACCTTCTGACAACTTTGCGCGCGGCCCGCGCCGATGTGACGGTGCCGACCTTCGACCGAGAGGTTGACGAGCCCAACCCGCATGGCGGCCTTGTGCCCGCCGCGACGCGCTATGTGCTGATTGAGGGCAACTACCTGCTTTTGACGCGACCTGAGTGGCGCGACCTCTTCCCGCTTTACGACCTGTCGATCCGCCTAGAGGTGCCCGAGGACGAACTGCGCGCGCGCCTTGCCCGACGCTGGAAGGATCTGCCGGCCGAGGAGGCCCGCCGCAAGATCGAGGAAAACGATCTGCCCAACGGCCGCCTGATCCGCAGGGAAAACCGCGCGGCCGATTTCGTGGTATTCGGCGCCTGAGCCAAAGGCTCAGAGCGGCTCGATATCGCCCTCGGCGCGCTGCGCATGAAACTCGGCCACGAAGGCCGCCAGCCGCTGCCCCGCGATCGCGTCGCGCAGACCCTGCATAAGCTCTTGATAGTAATGCAGGTTGTGCCAGGTCAGCAGCATCCCCGAGATCATCTCACTCGCCTTGAAGACGTGGTGCAGGTATGCGCGCGAGTAGTTGCGGCAGGCCGGGCAGGTGCAATGCTCGTCCAGCGGGCGCGGGTCGTCCATGTGGCGGGCGTTCTTGATATTGACCTGCCCGCGGCGGGTCCAGGCCTGCCCCGTGCGCCCCGAGCGTGAGGGCAGCACGCAATCCATCATGTCGATGCCGCGCTCGACCGCGCCGACGATATCGTCGGGCTTGCCCACGCCCATCAGATAGCGCGGCTTGTCCTCGGGCAGGAAACCCGGCGCGTAATCGAGCACGCCGAACATCGCCTCTTGCCCCTCGCCCACGGCGAGGCCGCCGACAGCATAGCCCTCGAAGCCGATCTTCTTCAGCGCCTCGGCGCTTTCCTCGCGCAGATCGCGCGTGACGCCGCCCTGCATGATGCCGAAAAGCGCGTGGCCCGGCCGGTCGCCAAACGCATCGCGTGACCGCTGCGCCCACCGCATCGACAGGCGCATGGATTTCGCGACCTCCTCATCGGTCGCGGGCAGCGCCGGGCATTCGTCAAAGGCCATCACAATATCCGAGCCGAGCAGCTTCTGGATTTCCATCGAGCGTTCGGGCGTCAGCATGTGCTTCGAGCCGTCGATATGCGAGGCGAAGCGCACCCCCTCCTCGGTCAACTTGCGCAGGCTCGCAAGGCTCATGACCTGAAAACCGCCCGAGTCGGTCAGGATCGGCTTTTGCCAATTCATGAACTTGTGCAGCCCGCCGAGGCGGTCGATCCGTTCGGCCGTGGGGCGCAGCATCAGGTGGTAGGTGTTGCCCAGAAGGATGTCCGCGCCGGTCGCGGCCACGCTTTCGGGCATCATCGCCTTGACGGTCGCGGCGGTGCCCACTGGCATGAAGGCGGGCGTGCGGATTTCGCCACGCGGGGTGTGGATCACACCGGTGCGAGCCTTGCCGTCGGTGGCGTGAAGCGTGAAGCCGAATTTCTGGGTCATGAGGGTGCTCCCCTGGATCAGGGCGGGCATGTAGCGCGTATGGGGGCGGATGGGAAGAACCGATTGGCGGATGCGCCGGTCACTTCTCGGCCTTCTTCTCCCACCGGCCGCCTTCCTCGCTCCAGTATTGCGCACTGGCCCCGGCGCCGGTCAGGTCGCGCCATTGCGCGCGGGCCCGCTCCAGCGCCTGCTGATCGCGGCCGTCGAACAGGATCCAGACGCGTTCCTTCTGCGCGATCTCGTCCACACTGACCTCGGCACCTTCAAGCGCCATGATCGCCTGCATCCCCTCGGGTTTGGGCGAGGTGGTCAGGAGGACGGGTTGCAGATCGTCATGCGGCCCGCCCGCGAGACCATGGGGGAGGAAGGCCTCGTCGCCCCCTAGCCAGAGGCGCTGGTCATACCAGTCCATCCGCGCCGCGTCGGTGCCGCGCAACTCCACCCGCCAGCCCTGCCCCAAGGCGCGTTGGAGAAGGCTTGCGACGACCTCCTCCACCGGGGATTGGGTGACATGATAGAACAGCGCGGGCACGCGATCAGGCCTCGAACTTGTCGCGGATCAGGCGGTCGAGCGTCATCACGCCCCAGCCGCTGGCGCCCTTCGGCGACAGCGCCGTTTCGCCGGGCGGAAGGGCCACGCCCGCGATGTCGATATGGCACCAGGGCGTTTCGGAGTTGACGAATTTGTTCAGGAAGGCCGCCGCGGTGATCGCCCCTGCCCAACGCCCGCCGGTGTTCTTGATATCGGCAAGGCGCGACTTGATCAGGCTGTCATAGGCGGGTTGCAGCGGCATATGCCAGGCGCCCTCGCCCTCGGCCCGCGCAGCTTGCACGACATCCTGCGCGAAGCCGTCGTCATTGGCGAATACGCCCGCGTTTTCGTGCCCAAGCGCCACGATGATCGCGCCGGTCAGGGTTGCAAGATCGATCACTGCGCGCGGGCGGAACTTCTGCTGCGCATACCAGAGCACGTCGGCCAGCACGAGACGCCCCTCGGCGTCGGTATTGATCACCTCGATCGTGTCACCCTTCATCGACTTGACGATATCACCGGGGCGCTGTGCCTTGCCGTCGGGCATGTTCTCGACCAGCCCGACAAGGCCCACGACATTCACCGGCGCATTGCGCAGCGCAAGCGTGCGCATCACGCCCGCCACCACGGCCGCGCCGCCCATGTCCATGGTCATCTCTTCCATCCCCGCAGCGGGCTTGATCGAGATGCCGCCGGTGTCGAAGCACACCCCCTTGCCCACGAGCGCCAGCGGCGGTTCTTCCTCGGCGTCGCCATTGGCGGGCTTAGAAAGTCCGTTCCACTGCATCACCACGACCTTCGAGGGGCTTTCCGAGCCCTGCCCCACGCCCAGAAGCGCGCGCATCCCCAGATCCTTCAACTCGTCTTCCTCAAGGATCTGCACGTCCAGCCCCAACTCGTGCATCGCCGCCAGACGCGCGGCGAAATCGTCGGTGGTCAGGATGTTGGCGGGTTCATTCACCAGATCGCGGGTGAAGAACACGCCCTCGGCCAGGGCGGCATGGGGGGCGGCCTTGGCGGCGACCTCCTCGGGGTGGGCGACCATCATCGACACCGGGCCGAAGGGCTTTTTCTCTTCGCTCAGATAGTCGAAACGGTAAGCCCGCAGCGCAAGACCAAAGGCGATCTCGGCGGCCGAGGGGTGGTTTTCGGCGATCACCAGCGCGCCTTTTTCGTCGAGCGCCTTGCCGACGGTGGCCCCCGCCTTGCGCGCCTCGGCCAGCGAAGCCTTGCGCGGCAGCGAGATCAGCACCATCGCCTCAGCGGCCAGCCCGCCGGGCCAGCCGATGACCATGCCCTCGCCGGGTTTGAGCTTGCCCCAGGCGGGCGAGCCCACTGCCCGCGCCACCGCCCCGCGCGTCAGCCGGTCGAGCCGCCGCGACGCCGCCGTAAGCTTGCCTTCGGGCGTGATCAGCACCGCGATGCGCCCCTCGCGCGCGGCAAGATCATCAAGCTCGGTTTCGACGAAGCGGATGGCGACGGGATGGGTCATGGCGGTCCTCGGAGTTCTTGCGGCCGGATTGCACCGGCGGGTTTCCGCGCCGAGCCTACGGTGCACGCGCGAAAATGAAAAGCGCCCCGCTCCGGGGCCTTTCGCGCGCCGCCCCGACGCGCTAGAGAGGGTGAAACATCCCGGGGGATGAGCGAGTTTGACGCGTCTGGACCGATATCTGCTTTCTCAGCTGATGGCATTATTCGGCTTTTTCGCGCTGGTTCTGGTGTCGGTTTACTGGGTCAACCAGGCGGTCCGGCTCTTCGACCGGCTCATTTCCGATGGCCAGACCGCATGGGTCGTGCTTGAGTTCACCGCCCTCACCCTTCCCAATGTTGTGCGCGTGGTGTTGCCGGTCGCGGCTTTCGCAGCCGGGGTCTATGCCGTCAACCGTGCCAGCCAGGATAGTGAGTTGGTGGTGATGCAGGCCACGGGCGCCTCGCCCTGGCGGCTTGCCTGGCCGGTGGCCGTCTTCGGGCTGATCGTCGCCGTGATGATGACCTTGCTGGTGCATTTCCTTGTCCCTGCCTCGCGCGCGCAGATGGCCGAGCGCCAGCAACAAGTGACCGAGAACGTCACCGCGCGTTTCCTGGTCGAGGGGTCGTTCCAGCACCCGGCAAACGGCGTGACCATCTACATCCGTCAGATCTCGGAACTGGGCGAGTTGCTGGACATCTTCCTGTCGGATGCGCGTGCCGGCAGCACCCGCACCACCTACACCGCCGAGCGGGCGCTGATCGTGCCCTCTGAAAGCGGCCCCAAGCTGGTGATGTTCGACGGCATGGCGCAGACGCTTCGGCTCTCCGACCAAAGCCTCGCAACGATGCGCTTTGCCGATTTTACCTATGATATCGGTGCCTTGATGGCGGTCAGCGCGCGTACGCGCCGCAGCATCGAGGAGATCATGACCATCCCAATCCTGCGCACCCCCGAAGCCGTGATGGAGCAAACCCATCAGGATGCCGCCGGGTTGACGCGCGTCGTCCACCAGCGATTTGCGCAACCCCTGCTGGCTCCGGCGGCGACATTGCTGGGCTTCGCGTTCCTGATGCTTGGCGGCTATTCCCGCTTTGGTCTCTGGCGCCAGATCGGCGGGGCCATCTTTGGATTGATCATGTTGCAGTTCCTGACCAACGCCGTTGACAGCGCCACCAAATCGGCGCCCGAGGCTTGGTGGCTGAATTACCTGCCCGCGGCCACGGCCCTTTGCGTGACGGGGCTCTTGCTGTGGTGGTCGGGGCGGCCTCGCCGTCGCCCCCGTTCGGCCACGCTGCTGGCGGAGGGCGCCTCGGCATGACGCTGTCCATCTACCTCGCCCGCCGTTTCCTGCGCGCCTTGCTGATGGTCTTGGGCGCGTTCTGGGGTATTCTTTTCCTGATCGAGATGGTCGAGAAGATCCGCAGCTTCAGCGCCGAGCAGGTCGGCCTGAAAGAGGCAGCCCTGCTGTCGGCGCTCAGCGTCCCGGCCTCGGTCTATACCATCCTGCCGCTTATCGTGATCCTTGCCGCGGTGGTACTGTTTCTTGGCCTCGCGCGCTCGTCCGAGCTGGTGGTGATCCGCGCCTCGGGCCTCTCTGCGATGCGGATGCTGGCAACCCCTGTCGTCGTCGCGCTGTTGTTCGGCGCGCTGATGGTTGCAGTCGGAAACCCCATCGTTTCGGCCACATCCAAACGCTATGAGGAACTCGCGAACCGCTACCGCCAGACCGGGGCGGACACGGTCTCGATCGGGCGGGAAGGCGTATGGATGCGCCAGGGCACCGAGGAGATCCCCGGCGGTCAGGCGGTGATCCGTGCCGCGCGAGCCAACCTCGACGCAACCGAACTTTACGACGTGACCTTCCTGATCGTGGCCCCCGACCGCGGCCCGATCCGGCGCATCGACGCCACAAGCGCATTACTGACCCCCGGCGCATGGCAACTGACGCAAGCCAAGGACTGGCCGATCGGCGCCTCGACCAACCCCGAGCGTGACGCCACAAGCGCAGAAAGCCTGAGCATCGCCACCGATCTGACCGCCGCGCGCATCCGCGACAGCTTCGGCACCCCCTCGGCCGTGCCAATCTGGGATCTACCCAAATTCATCGCCTCGCTCGAGAACGCCGGATTTTCCGCGCGCCGCCATCAGGTCTGGTTCAACATGGAGCTGGCGCAGCCGCTGATTCTGGCGGCGATGGTTCTGATCGGAGCGGGGTTCACCATGCGGCATGTCCGTTTCGGGCGGAGCGGAACGATGGTTCTGCTGGCGCTTTCAGCGGGGCTTGCGGTGTTTTTCCTGCGCAATATCGCGCAGGTCCTGGGCGATAACGGCCAGATCCCGGTGATCCTCTCGGCCTGGGCGCCGCCTGCCATCGCGCTGATGCTGTCCACGGCGCTCATTCTTCACCTGGAGGACGGCTGATGGGCTTTTTCCGCAGCGCCCCCGTTACGCTTCTTGCCGTGCTTGCGCTTGGCACCGCGCTTGGCGGCGTTTATGTGCCGCGCGCCTTCGCGCAGAGTGCAACCGCGGCGACCGCCGTCGATGAGGCCGCGACGCTACTGGCCGACCGCATTCTGCTGACCGCAAGCGATCAGCTGATCGCCGAGGGCGCGGTCGAGATCTACTATCGCTCGAACCGGCTCAGTGCCTCTCGCTTGATCTACGACAAGAAGGCCGACCGGCTGACCATCGAAGGCCCGATCCGCCTGATCGAACCCGGCGAGGCCGGAAACGTGCTTCTGGCCGATCAGGCCGAGCTGTCACGCGATCTGCAAAACGGCATCATGGTGGGCGCGCGCATGGTCATGGCGCGCGAGTTGCAACTGGCCGCCGCGCGGATTGAGCGCAAGGACGGCCGGATCACCACCTTCAGCCAGGTCGTAGCCTCATCTTGCGAGATTTGCGTCACCGATCCGACGCCGCTGTGGGAGATCCGCGCGCGCCAGATCACCCATGATGCCGAAGCGCGCCAGCTGGTTTTCGACGGGGCGCAGTTCCGCGTCATGGGGGCGCCCGTCTTCTACTTCCCGCATATGCGGATGCCCGACCCGACGGTCGAGCGCATGTCGGGATTCCTGATGTCGAGCGTCCGGACAACCTCGAACCTCGGCACAGGGATCAAAGTTCCCTATTTCTTCACGCTTGGCGACAGCGCCGACCTGACGGTCGAGCCCTATCTGTCCACCTCGGAAACGGTGACGCTGGGGATGCGGTATCGCCGGGCGTTCGACGACGGCACGCTTGAGGTCAACGGAGCCTTCTCACGCGACGATATTCTGAAAGACGAAGACCGCGGCTACCTGTTTATCGACAGCCGCTTTGCGCTGCCCGACGATTTCAACCTGGGTCTCCAGCTGCGCCTGACCAGCGACGATGCCTATCTGGTCGATTACGACATCACCGATGACGACCGCCTCTGGTCAGGCGTCACGCTCGATCGCGTGCGCCGGGATGAGCTGATCTGGGCGCGCATCGGCAACACCCACTCGCTGCGCGAAGGGGAAAGCAACTCGACCGAGCCGATGCTGGCGGGCGATGCGCAATGGATACAGATGTTCCGTCCCGGCCTGATCGGCGGCGAAGCGACGCTTGAATGGCAGCTCAGCGCGCTGCGGCGTGCCGCCGATTCCGAGTTGGACGGCGGTGATCTCGATTTGATACCGGACGGCCGCGACCGGGTGCGCGCCTCGCTGGTCGCCGACTGGCGCCGCAACTGGCTGCTGAGCGGTGGCATCCTGGCCTCGACCGAGGCGGAGCTTGCCTTTGATGCGGCGGTGGTCAACCAGGACCCGAACTACGAGACGACCAACCTGCGCGCCCTGCCCTCACTTGGGCTTGAATTGCGTTGGCCCTGGGTCAAGACCTCTGGTGCCGCGGCCCATGTCATCGAACCCGTGGCTCAGCTGATCTGGAGCCGCGACTCGCTTGACGAGTTGCCCAACGAGGACAGCTGGCTGACCGAGTTCGACGAGGGCAACCTGTTCGCCTTCTCGCGCTTTCCGGGTGGTGACATGCGTGAACGCGGACTGCGCGCCAACCTGGGCCTAAGCTGGACGCGCAACGACGCGGCGGGCTGGTCGCTCGGGGTGACGGCGGGGCGGGTGTTCCATGCCGAGGATCTCGGGCAGTTCTCGACCGGATCGGGGCTGTCGGGCACACGCTCGGACTGGCTTGTGGCCGCGCATCTGAGCGGGGCCAACGGATTGATGCTGTCGAACCGCGCGCTGTTCGACGACGATCTGAATTTCTCGCGCGACGAGTTGCGGCTGGCCTATGCCGCCGATCGCTACCAGATCGGCGCCGGTTACCTCTGGATGGAGGAAAACCCCGACGAGGGGCGCGATGACGCAATCTCGGAGCTGCAACTCGAAAGCGGTTGGGGCTTGGGTCGCGGATGGTCAGGCAAGTTTGACGCGCGCTACGATTTCACGGCCGACCGGGCAAGCCGGGCCTCACTTGGGCTGCAATATGCCACCGAATGCGTGACGGTCGATCTTTCCCTCTCGCGCAGATTCACTTCCTCCTCTAGTGTGAAGCCCGAAACCGGGATCGGGCTGTCCGTGCAGCTTGCGGGTTTCGGCGCGAAAGCGGCCTCGGGGGCCGAGCGCCGGGTCTGCACGCGCTGATCGCCCCCATAGCCCGATGAACGAAACAGGCAGACGACGGATTGAACGATGAAGCGAATTCTTCCCATCCTTGCCATGGTTTGTGGCTCTGTTCTGATGCAAGAGCCCGGACATGGCGCGGCACATGCGCAGTCGACTTCACCCTTCGCGCCGGTGATCATGGTCAACGATCTCGGCATCACTGCCTTCGAAATTGAACAGCGCATGAAGTTCTTGGCCCTGCTGCGCCAGTCCGGCGATCTGCGGGCCGAGGCGGAGAAGGCCCTGATCGAGGATCGCCTGCGCGAAAGCGCCGCGCGTCAGGCAGGCATCACCGTCTCGCAAGAGGGGCTTGAGCAGGGCATGGCCGAGTTTGCCAGCCGCGGCAAGATGACCACAGAGCAGTTCGTGCAGGAACTTGGCAAGGGCGGCGTCGAGGCGCAGACATTCCGCGATTTCGTGCGCGCGGGCCTGCTGTGGCGCGAAACCATTCGGGCGAAATACGCCAACCGCATCCGCATCACGGCCACCGATATCGACCGCGCCATGCTCGTCGAAAGCGCTCGTGGGCAGACCACGCGCGTGCTGATCTCGGAGATCATCATTCCCGCCCCGCCCGGCCAGGAAGCCGAGGCGATGGCTGCCGCCCGACGCGCCTCGACGGCCTCGGGCGATGCAAGCTTCAGCGCGCTTGCGCGCGAGCTTTCGGCGACCGAATCTGCGCCGCGTGGAGGCCATCTCGACTGGATGGAGATCTCAAACATGCCGCCCGCACTGCGCTCGGTGATCCTGGGCCTCAAGCCCGGTCAGGCGAGTGCGCCGATGGAGATCCCCAACGCTGTCGCGGTCTTCATGCTGCGCTCGATCGATGAGGGCGGCAAAGCGCCTGCGAGCGCGCAGACGCTGGAATACGCGCGTTTTGTCGTGGAGCCTGCGGGCATCGCAGACAGCGCGCGTCAGGTGGCCGAGATCGAGGCGCGCATCGATCGGTGCGATGACCTTTACGGGGTCGCCAAGGGGCTGCCCGAGGATCGGCTGATCCGGGAAACCCAACCGCAGGGCGCCATCCCGCAAGATATCGCCATCGCGCTGGCGAGCATGGATATAAACGAGACCCGCGCACTCCAACGCGGCGCCAACACCGAACTCGTGATGCTGTGCAAGCGTGAGAAGACCGTGGCCGAGGGTGAGACCGCGCCGAGCCGTGAAGAGATCGGCCAGCGCCTGAGCAACGAGCGCCTCAACGCCTATTCCGAATCCGACATGGCGGATCTGCTTGCGGGCGCGGTGATCGTTCGCCCATGAGCGACCGGCCCGTCATCCTGAGCTGCGGCGACCCCTCGGGCATCGGGCCCGAGATCGCCGCCAAGGCTTGGGAGGCCCTTGGGGCAAGCCTGCCTTTCGTCTGGATCGGCGACCCGGCACATCTTCCGCGCGGCACCCGTGTGCGCGAAGTCTCGGAGCTTTCCGAGGCAATGACACATGCGGGCAGCGCCCTGCCGGTGCTGCCGCATCCGTTCGAGGCGGCGGCCCTTCCGGGCAAGCCCGATCCTGCCAATGCCAAGGGCGTCATCGACGTGATCGCAAAGGGTGTCGATCTGGTGATGCGCGGCGAGGGGCTGGCGCTGACCACCGCACCCATCCACAAGAAGGCGCTCAAAGACGGGGCCGGATTTGCCTTTCCCGGCCATACCGAATACCTCGCGCATCTGGCCGGGGGCGCCAAGGTCGTGATGATGCTGGCTGCGCCCGCGCTGCGCGTCGTGCCCGCAACGATCCATATTGCGCTGTCGGATGTGCCGCGCGCCTTCACTCCGGCCGTTTTGCGCGAGACGGTGCGGATCACCGCCGAGGGGCTGAGGCTCGATTTCGGGATCGACAATCCGCGCATCGCGATTGCCGGGCTGAACCCGCACGCGGGCGAAGGCGGCGCGATGGGCCGTGAAGAGATCGACTGGATGCGGGAGGAGGTGGAGGCCTTGCGCGCCGAGGGCTTTGCGCTCTCCGGCCCCCTGCCTGCCGATACAATGTTTCATGCCGCCGCGCGCGCGCGTTACGACGCCGCGATTTGCGCCTATCACGATCAGGCGCTGATCCCGATCAAGACGCTGGCCTTTGACGAGGGGGTAAACGTCACGCTTGGCCTGCCCTTCGTGCGCACCTCGCCCGATCACGGCACCGCCTACGATATCGCCGGGACCGGGCGCGCCAATCCCTCAAGCCTGATTGCCGCGCTGAAGCTGGCGGCGCAGATGGGGGCGGCGCGCGCGGGCTGATCTTGCCCGTGCGGCGCGAATGCCCTATCCCCGGCGCAATGATGAGGCCGGGGGCTGTCTGCCCCCGGACCCCCGAGGATATTTGGACCACATTGAAGGCAGGAGGCACAGATGGCGGCTATCGACGGGCTTCCTCCGCTGCGCGAGGTCATTCGCGATCACGAGCTGGTTGCGAAGAAGAGCCTTGGGCAGAACTTTCTGCTGGATTTGAACCTGACGGCTAAGATCGCGCGCTCGGCTGGGGATCTGACCGGGCATGATGTGCTGGAGGTCGGGCCGGGACCGGGCGGGCTGACGCGCGGATTGCTCGCGGAAGGGGCGCGCAAGGTGCTCGCCGTCGAGAAGGATGCGCGCTGCCTGCCAGCGCTGGCCGAGATTGCCGCGCATTATCCCGGGCGGCTGGAGGTGATCAACGGAGACGCGCTGGAAGTCGATGTGCGCGCGCATCTGACCCCGCCGATCCGGATTGCGGCCAACCTGCCCTATAATGTCGGGACCGAGCTTCTGGTGCGCTGGCTCACGCCCAAGGAATGGCCGCCGTTCTGGGAGAGCCTGACGCTCATGTTCCAGAAAGAAGTGGCCCAGCGGATCGTGGCCAAGCCCGGCTCGAACCATTACGGGCGCCTCGCGCTTCTGGCGCAGTGGCGCTGTGAGGCGAAGATCGTGATGATCCTGCCGCCGGAGGCTTTCACGCCCGCGCCCAAGGTTCATTCCGCCGTCGTGCATCTGCGCGCCCTGCCCGAACCGCGTTTTCCGGCCGATCCGAAGGTGTTGGAACGGGTGGTCGCGGCGGGCTTCAACCAGCGCCGCAAGATGCTGCGCGCCTCGCTGAAGGGTATTCATCCGCAAATCGAGAGTTTGCTGGAAGAGGCAGGTATCGCGCCGACGGAACGCGCGGAGCGGGTCAGCCTTGCGCAGTTCTGCCACCTCGCGCGCCTGGTCGCAGCGGCGCGCAGCTGAGCACCCTGAAAATGCGAACCGCGCCGGTTGGGGCGCGGTTCTGGCATTCATTCTTCGATCGGGGCTTCGCTCGGCGCGTCGGGCGTGGGCGCATCCTCACCCTTCGGCTCGCGCGGCTTGCGAGGCGCACGACGGTTGCGCGGCTTGGCCGGTTTGCCCTCGGCGGCAGGAGGCGCCGCCGCAATCACCGCCTCGGCGCGCATCTCCGGCGTTTCGACCAGGGTCGAGCCTTCGTCCGGTTGCTCCTGCGGTTCGGGCGTTGCGGCGGGCTGCGGCTCGGGCTGATCGTCGCGCGGCTGATCGTCGCTGCGGTTCTCACCGCGCTCGCGCTGGCCATGGCCGTTTTGCTGGTTCTGACGCTGACGCTCTTCCTGCTCGCGCGCCATTTCGCGCTGCGCCTCGCCCAGCATACGGGTGTAATGCTCGGCGTGCTGAAGGAAGTTCTGTTCGGCCACGCGGTCGTTCGACAGCTGCGCATCGCGAGCAAGCATCAGATACTTGTCGATGATCTGCTGCGGCGTGCCGCGCACCTTGCCCTCGGGGCCCGAGCTATCAAAAACCCGGTTGATGATATTGCCGATCGAGCGTTGGCGGTTCGACTTGTTGCGCGAACGGGATTTCGAAGATCTCATGAGCTTTCGTTCGTTTTGCCCCGTGGGGCTGCTGACGTCTGGGCTGCGATCCGGAAAGCGGATACTGGCCGTTCCTTGCGGGCTGGTCCTTCGGAAACCGGGCAAGTGCCCGCCTGAAACCAAGTGACCCGCAGTGTGAAGCTGAGCCGTGCGGTGGATCGACATCCGCCCTGCACAAGTTTGACTAATCATGGGATGGCAGGACTCGCAAGCAAAAATCTGCACCGAGGACGCGAATTGGCGGGTTTTTCCCGCCGATATGCGCAGACGTGCCACAGCCGGCCGATCAGGCGCAGCCGCAGCCCCCGTCCTCGAGAGGCTTGCGCGCGATCACCACGCGATCGCGGCCATCGAGATCCTGGCGCACCTCGACCCGCTCAAGCCCCTGCGCGGCCAGCAGATCGCTGACCTGCTGCGCCTGTGTCGGGCCGATCTCCAGCAAGACCCGCCCGCCCGGCATCAGGCGCGGCGCGGCGCCACGCGCGATAGCGCGGTAGGCATCAAGCCCATCGCCGCCGGGGGTCAGCGCGCCAAGGGGCTCCCATTCGCGCACATCGACCGACAGGCCCGCCATCTCGTCTTGCGCGATATAGGGCGGGTTCGAGACGATCAGGTCGAAGACCCCATTGATCGCCGCGAACCAGTCGGACACCGCGAAACGTGTGCGTTTCTCGACACCAAGCCGGGTAGCGTTGTCTTGTGCGACAGCAAGTGCTCCGGGCGAGACATCGGTGCCGGTGCCGACGGCGAAGGGCATCCCCTTCAGGCAGGAGATCAGGATGCAGCCGGTCCCGGTGCCAAGGTCGAGCACCTTGGCGAAAGGCTCTTCAAGGGCCGCGGCCACGAGGATCTCGGTCTCGGGGCGCGGGTCGAGCGTGTCGCGCGTCACGCGAAACTCCTGCCCCCAGAAAAGCCGCCGCCCGGTGATCTGCGCGACCGGCTGACGGGCCTCGCGCGCGGTGATGGCGCGGTCAAAGGCCGCTCGCTCGGTCTCGGTCAGATCGTCCTGAAGGCGCAGCGTCAGCCGGTCGGGTGCCTCATTCAGAGCATGGGCCATCAGGCGGCGCGCATCGAGCGCCGCTCCCTCAATCCCCGCTGCGACAAGCCGCCGGGTGCCATGAACAAGGGCGGCCTGCGCCTTCACGCTTCCATCTCCGCCAGCTTCTCGGCCTGATCATGCGCGGTCAGCGCGTCGATCACCTCATCGAGGTCGCCGTTCATGATCTGGGCCAGCGCATAAAGCGTCAGGTTGATGCGGTGATCGGTCATCCGGCCCTGCGGGAAGTTGTAGGTGCGGATCCGTTCGGACCGGTCGCCCGAGCCGACCTGCGCCTTGCGGTCGGCCGCACGCTCGGTCGCCAACCGTTCGCGCTCGGCCTCATAAAGCCGGGCACGCAGAACGGCCATGGCATTGGCACGGTTCTGGTGTTGGGATTTCTCGGACGAGGTCACGACGATCCCGGTCGGGATATGGGTGATGCGCACGGCCGAGTCGGTGGTGTTGACGTGCTGCCCGCCCGCGCCCGAGCTGCGCATCGTGTCGATCCGGATGTCCGAGGCGGGAATGTCGATGTCCACATCGGCGGCCTCGGGCAGCACGGCGACAGTCGCGGCCGAGGTATGGATGCGCCCGCCGGCTTCGGTCTCGGGGACGCGCTGTACGCGGTGGACGCCGGATTCGTATTTCAGGCGGGCAAAGACCCCCTCGCCCTCAATCCGCGCGACGGCCTCCTTGACGCCGCCAAGTTCGGTCTCGGTGAAGTCCATGAGTTCGAACCGCCAGCCGTGGCTTTCGGCGTGGCGCTGATACATCCGCAGCAAGTCGCCTGCGAACAGCGCGGCCTCTTCGCCGCCGGTGCCGGGGCGGATTTCCAAGATCGCGGGGCGCGCGTCGGCGGCATCCTTGGGCAGAAGGGCCAGGCGCAGGGCCTGCTCCATCTCCGGGATGCGGGCGCGCAGGCGCGGCAGTTCTTCCTCGGCCAGATCCTTCATCTCAGGGTCGCACAGCCAGCCCTCGGCCTCGCGCACGTCGTCAAGCGCCTGCCGGTAGGCGGCGATTTCCTCGACCACGGGGCGCAGTTCGGAATATTCGCGCGACAGCGCCGCGATCTCAGCGGGCGCTGCGGATGAGTTCAGCCTGGCCTCGAGATACTCGAAGCGCTGCGTGATCTGGGCGAGTTTGTCGAACGGAACCATGCCAGCGGTTTGGCGCGGAAGTGCGCTGCGGTCAAGCCTGCGGCAATCGCTGCCTTTACCTTGGCCGCGCCATTCCCTATATAAACTCTCGACTTTCGCGAGAACCGGACTTTTCCATGACAACCGATGCCCAGCCCCCCCTTGAAGGCACTCCTCTGATCAAGCCTTCGACGACCGAGCACCCGCTGCACGATAGCGTGGTCGAGGCTTGCCGCTCGGTCTTCGACCCCGAGATTCCGGTGAACATCTATGACCTCGGGCTGATCTACACGATCGAGATCAGCGGCGAGAACGATGTGAAGATCATTATGACGCTGACGGCGCCCGGCTGCCCGGTGGCCGGCGAGATGCCGACTTGGGTGCAGGATGCGGTCGAATGTGTCGATGGTATCAAGTCCGTCGATGTCGAGATGACCTTCGACCCGCAATGGGGCATGGACATGATGTCCGACGAAGCGCGGCTGGAACTGGGCTTCATGTAAGCGCATCCGGGCGCGCACCTTGCCGCGCCCCACCCCGGCCCCTATCTTTGGCGCTGGACCTCAGGAGACCGCCATGTTCGCCATTCCCGGCAAACCGCCCGTTACGCTCACCTCGGCCGCCGTGCAGCAAATTGCCCGGCTGATGGAGCGCGAGCACGCCGCGGGCTTCCGCATCGGCGTCAAGAAGGGCGGCTGTGCGGGCATGGAATATACCATGGAAGTCGCGCAAGAGGCTGGCCCCATGGATATGGTGGTCGAGGAAGGCCCGGCGCGCGTTCTGATCGCGCCCATGGCGCAGATGTTCCTTCTGGGCACCGAGATCGACTATGAGGTCGGCCTGCTCGAATCCGGCTTCAAGTTCCGCAACCCGAATGTGGCCGAGGCCTGCGGGTGCGGGGAATCCATCAAGTTCAAGGACATGCCCGAGGCGGGCTGATCCAATTGCCCTTTGCGCCCGCCCGCGCCCTGCCCTAATGTGGCGCAAACTCATGGGAGGGGGCACATGCGCAAGAAACTCGCGGCGGGCAACTGGAAGATGAACGGGCTGGCCGCCAGCCTGTCCGAGGTCGAGGCGCTGATCGGAGCGCATCCCAATCCCGGCTGTGACGTGCTGCTCTGTCCCCCGGCGACGCTCGTTTCGGCGATGGCCGCGACTGCGGCGGGGCGCATTGCGGTTGGTGGGCAGGATTGCCACATGGAACTGACCGGCGCGCATACTGGCGACATCTCGGCGCAGATGCTGGCCGATGCGGGTGCAAGCCATGTGATCGTTGGCCATTCCGAGCGCCGCGCCGATCATGGCGAGAGCGACGCGATGATCCGCGCCAAGGCCGAGGCCGCGCGCGCCCAAGGGCTGGTAGCCGTGATCTGCATTGGCGAGACCGAGGCCGAGCGCGACGCGGGAACCACGCTTGAAGTGATCGGGCGGCAGCTGTTCGGCTCGACCCCCGACGGGGCGACCGGGGTCAATACTGTCATTGCCTATGAACCCGTCTGGGCGATCGGAACCGGCCGCACGCCGACGCTGGAGCAGATCGCCGAGGTGCATGATTTCATGCGCTCGGAGTTGAACGGTCGTTTCGGGTCGGAAGGCGCGCAGATCCGGCTGCTCTATGGCGGTTCGGTCAAGCCCTCGAACGCGGCCGAAATCTTTGCAACCTCGAATGTCGATGGGGCGCTGGTGGGCGGCGCCTCGCTGAAGGCTGCCGATTTCGGGGCGATCATCGGCGCGCTGGAGCGCGCCTGAGGGAAAGGGGGCGCTGCCCCCTCGGCCCTGCGGGCCTCACCCCCGAGGTATTTGGACAAGGAGAAAGGGCCCCGGTTTCGCGCCGGGGCCCTTTCCTTTTCTTGAAGCTCGCGGGTGCGGAGCCTTATTTCACGATCACTTCGGGTCCCATGACGGCCGTCGGCAGCACCGTGCTGAGCCAGGGTACATAGGTGATCAGGATCAGGAAGACGAAGAGCACCGCAAGGAAGGGCAGCGCCGCCTTCACGACCCGCATGATCGGCATGCCGGCCACGCCCGAGGTCACGAAGAGGTTGAGGCCCACGGGCGGGGTAATCATCCCGATCTCCATGTTCACCACCATGATGATGCCGAGGTGAATCGGGTCCACGCCCAGTTCGATCGCAATCGGGAAGACCAGCGGCGCGACGATCAGGATCAGCCCCGAGGGTTCCATGAACTGCCCGCCGATCAGCAGGATCACGTTGACGATCACGAGGAACATGATCTTACCCAAGCCCGCGCCCAGAAGCGCCTCGGTGATCTTTTGCGGGATCTGCTCGTCGGTCAGGACGTGCTTGAGGATCAGGGCGTTGGCGATGATGAACATCAAGGTGACGGTCAGCTTGCCGGCCTCGAACAGGGTCGCCTTGGTTGCCGGGTGGAAAAAGGCGGTGATGATCGCCTGCGGTTTTCTCCACAGCGGCAGTTTCTGTTCGCCCTCGTCCAGCGGCCCCATGTCGCGGTAGATGAAGTTCGCGACGAAGAAGGCGTAGACGGCGGCGACGGCGGCGGCCTCGGTCGGAGTGAAGATACCCGCGGTGATGCCCGGGATGCCGTAGAGGCCCACCATGATGATGACGATCAGCATCAGGCCCCAGAAGGCATCCTTGAACGAGTCGAATATCTCGCCCCAGCCCTGCCACTCGCCCTTGGGCAGGTTCTTGCGGATCGCGATGATCAGGATCGTCGCCATCAGCATGAAGCCCGCGAGAAGGCCCGGAATGACGCCGGCAAGGAACATGCGCCCGACCGAAACGTCAGTGGCCGAGGCATAGACCACCATCACGATCGAGGGCGGGATCAGGATGCCGAGCGTACCGGCGTTACAGATCACGCCTGCCGCGAAGTCCTTGGAGTAGCCCACCTGACGCATTGCCGCGATGACGATGGAACCGATGGCAACCACGGTCGCGGGCGACGAACCAGAAAGCGCCGCGAAGAGCATACAGGCGAAGACGCCCGCGATGGCCAGGCCGCCCGGCAGGTGCCCGACGCAGGCGATCGCAAAGCGGATGATCCGTTTCGCCACGCCCCCGGTGGACATGAAGCTGGAGGCCAGGATGAAGAACGGAATGGCCAGCAGCGTCGCGTGCCCTTCCATCGACTGGTAAAGCGTTTGCGCGACCGAGGCCAGCGAGGTATCAGAATACCACAGGAGGAACAGGATCGAGCTGAGGCCGAGCGAGATGGCGATCGGAACGCCGATCAGCATGAAGCCGACCACCATGGTGAATAGAATGACGGTTTCCATGGATCAGTCCTCGGCGTTCATGTGGCGCACTTCGGCGACGGCTTCTTCGGCTTCGTGGCTGACGATCAGCGCTTCACGGCGGCCGCGCAGGATGTCCCAGCTTGCCTGGGCAATCCGGAAGAACAGCAGCGCCGTACCGAACGGCAGGATGAAGTAAGGGATGAAGCGCGGAAGCTTGTTGTAGGCCTCTCCCTGGTTCATCGGGCCTTCGATGAAGCGCAGCCAGTCCGGCATCGGGATGGTCTCGGTCTCATACCAGGCCTGATCCCGGGTCTTGATGAAACCCTCGGGGAACCAGCGCCCGCCGGTCTGCTCGAACCCGCCAAAGGGGGCCCAGTAATCCCATGCGCCTTTCAGAAGAAGGAACGCATAGATGAGACAAAGCACCGCCGAGGCGATTGCCAGGATGCGGCGCATCCCCGGCCCCACCAAGCCCAGAACCGCGTCGACGCCCAGATGGGCGGTCACCTTGACGGCGTAGGACATGCCAAGCAGCACAAGCCACGCGAACAGGATCAGCGTCGCCTCGAGCCCCCAGATCATCGAGTGGGCGAAGACGTAGCGCAGCACCACGTTCACGAAGGTAATCAGCGTCATCACCCCGAGCGTCACTGCAATCGCAGTCTCCTCGGCGTGATGGACAGCCCAGCCAAAGGCTGTTTTCGGCGCATATTTCGCGCTCATGGTCAGTCCCTCTACATGGTTGAATGGATGCGCGCGCAGATATGGGCTTCCGCGCGCGCACACGGGATCAGACGATCAGTTTTGGGCGTTGATCGCCTGCGCCGCGTCGATGTTCTCTTGGCCAATACCATCCACGAACTGTGCCCAGACCGGCTTCATCGCGGTGACCCAGGCTTCGCGCTGCTCGGGGGTCAGCTCGTTGATCTTGCCGCCCGCGTCGAGGATCGATTGACGCGCCTGCATCTCGACGTCGCTGACGGCGGCGTTCCGCTCGACAGAGACTTCGTGCATGATGGTTGCCAGTTGCTCGGCGACTGCCGGGTCGAGGCTGTCCCACCAGTCGGTCGAAGTGACGACAAGGTAGTCAAGCACACCGTGGTTGGTCTCGGTGATCGAGTCCTGCACCTCGTAGTATTTCTGACCGTAGGAGTTCGACCAGGTGTTTTCCTGACCGTCGACAACGCCAGTCTGCAGCGCGCCGTAAACTTCCGAGAAGGCCATCGGCTGCGGCGAGGCGCCGAGCGCCTGCATCTGCGCAACGAGCACGTCGGAAGGCTGAACGCGGAACTTCAGGCCCTTGGCGTCTTCCGGCATCAGCAACGGCTTCTTGGCCGAGAACTGCTTCATACCCGAATGCCAGAACTCTAGCCCTTTCAGGCCGCGGCGCTCCATCGAGCCCTTCATCGCCTGACCGGTGTCCGAGTTCTGGAAGGCATCGACCGCGGCCATGTTCTTGAACATGAACGGAAGGTCGAAAATGTTGAAGACCTTGGTGAAGGCCTCAAACTTCGACAGCGAAGGCGCGGCCATCTGCACGTCGCCCTGAAGCATCGCTTCCAGCACCTGGTCATCATCATAAAGGGTCGAGTTCGGATAGACCTCGACACAGACCTTGCCGTTCATCTCGGTGTTGACGCGCTCGGCGAAGAGGCTGGCGGCAATCCCCTTGGGATGCTTGTCGGCGTTCGTCACATGCGCGAACTTGACGACCATCTCACCTTCGTCGCACTGCGCCATCGCGGCGCTGGCCGAGGTTACAAGGGCAAGAGCCGTCATAGCGGCGGTAAAGCGTTTCATGGATGTCCTCCCGGTATCCGCGCCCCCCTCGGGCGCCCAGAACAAGCCAACCGCTTAACGCATACCCGATCAACAATTTCGTGATAGCTCGCGAAAATGCCTATTTTATTACTATATTACAATGCATTATAGATTTCTTGATCAGACGGATAAGTTCTTGCTGTGCGAAAATCCGCACAGCTGTTAGCGCCATTCGGGCGAAATGTCGCACGTTGGAAATGGACTCAGTGCCTCAGGCGTCGCGGAAATCCTCGGGGCGCAGGCCGTGGCGCGCGAGCTTGTCGTAGAAGGTCTTGCGCGGCAGCTTGAGTTGCGCCGCGGCCTCGGTCGCGTTGCCCCCGGCGCGCTGGAGCGCCTCGGCCAGAAGCGACCGCTCGACCCGCGCCATGCGTTCCGCCAGACCGAGGCTTTCTTCTTCCGGCTCTGCACCCATCCCGGTGGCGAAACGCAGGGCCTCGGACATCAGCGCCCGCGCATTGCCCGGCCATTCGCGCGCCATAAGGCGTGCAGCGACGGCGGGGGTGATCTCGGGCATCGGGAGGTTCGACTGTTCGCAGACAAGCTGAACGTAGTGGCGAAACAGTATCGGAATGTCTTCGGGCCGCTCGGACAGCGAGGGGATGCGCAGCTTGACCCCCTCAAGCTTCCAGTAAAGATCCGGATGGAAGCGGCCCGCGCGCGCCTCGGCAGCCAGATCGCGATAGGTGCCGGCGATCAGCCGGGTCGAGGGGAGTGCCTCGAGCAATTCGATCAGCGCAAACTGCGCCGGTTGCGGCAGGTCGGCAACCTCGTCGAGATAAAGCGTCCCGCCATCAGCGCGCGCGAACCCCTGCTCTAGCGCCTCTGGCGTCAGCCCTGCCGCGGGCAGCTTGACGAAGGCGCGCGGTGCGGCGGCCGACAGAAGGTGGATCACCTCGGCCACCTTGGAATTGCCCGCACCCGGCGCCCCGGTGATCAGAACCTCGGCACCCGAGCGCGCCGCTGCCCGCGCGGACTCGCGCAGCGCTTCGGCCACGGGCGAAGCGCCCACCAGAAGCCGTGTCGCCGCATCGCCGCGCTTGGCCTCCCGGCGCAGGGCGCGATTCTCCATCACCCAGGCGCGCGTTTGCAACGCCTTCTCAACAACAGCCAGCAACTCTTTGGGGCCGCAGGGTTTCTCTAGAAAATCAAAGGCTCCGCCCGCCATTCCGCGCACCGCCATGGGCACATCGCCCTCGCCGGTCAGCAAGATCACCGGCAGCTCCGGGTCGCGCTTTCGCACCAGATCCAGAAGGGCAAAACCATCCTTGCCCGGCATCCGGATATCCGACACGACGACACCGGGAAAATCCAGGCCGACATGATCTTTGGCCTCGATATAGCTTGAGGCCAGAATGGGCGAGAACCCGGCCAGATCGAGCGTCTGCCCCAAAGCCTCGCGCACCGCGCGATCATCATCGACCAAGAGCACCTTGCGGATCAAACCTTGCCTCCGTTTCCGGGCTGGGGCGCCGCGCGCAGCGCGACGGTGAAAATGGCGCCGCCCTCGGGGGCGTTGCCGCCACTCAGGGTGCCGCCGAAGCCTTGCACCAGTCCATAGGAAATCGACAAGCCAAGGCCCATGCCCTCGGCGCTGCCGACCTCCTTGGTCGAGTAGAACGGGTCGAAAATCCGGTCAGGCTCGGCGATGCCGGGGCCGGTGTCTTGCAAGGTCAGCACGGTGCGCGCGCCCTCGGGGTGAATGCGGATGGTGATGCGCTTACGTTCCTGCCCCTCCATCGCGTCGATCGCGTTCGAGAGCAGGTTGACCACCACCTGCGCCAGTCGCACCTCGCCGCCCATCACGATCGCCGGAGCTTCGGGGCGCTGCCAGTCGATCGTCACATGCTCTTGCGCGATGCGCGCCTCCAGCAGCTCCAGCGCCTGCTCGACGACCGAGGCAAGGCCCACGCGGCTGGCGGGTTCGGTCTCCGCACGGGCGAAGGCGCGGAGGTTCTTGATGATGCGCCCCATGCGCCGCGCCATCTCCGAGATCCGCCCGAGGGTCTGCCCAGCCTCCTCGGTCCGGCCGCGTTCCAGTAGCAACTCGGCGTTATCGGCAAAAGAGCGGATCGCCATCAGCGGCTGGTTCAGCTCATGGCTGATGCCCGCCGACATCTGGCCAAGCGCAGACATCTTGCCCGCCTGCACCAGTTCGGCCTGCGTGCGGCGCAGCTGTTCGTTGGTCTCGCGCAGTTCGGTGGTGCGCTCGGCCACGCGGTGCTCAAGTTCGGCATTGGCACGCGCTTCGGCGGCGAGTTGATCTGCCAGGGTGCGCCGCCGCTCCCACAGCGCCAGGATGACCGCGCCGAACCCGATAAGCGCAAGCGCCACGGAAACCGCCTGTGCGCGCGCGATCCGCAGGACTGGCCCGGCATCGACCAGCGCATGGCCGGTCATGCCGATCACCGGCAGAGGGAGCGTGACGGGCAGCCCGATCTCGGGCAGATAGGCGCCGCCGCGCACAAGCCCGGACCCCAGATTGGAGGGGCGAATACGGCCGGGATGCAGGTCGGTGCCGGCAGGATAGATCCGGCTGTCGGGTGTGGCGCCCGTGGTGGTCTCGAAAACCATCTCGGAGCGGTTGGCGACAAAAACGACGAGATCGTCATCGACGAACCAGACCGGGACCGGATCGCCGCGCCCCGGAGCCTCGACCTTTTCGGCATCGAAGCTGAGTACGATGGCGCCGATCACCGGGCCGTCGGAGGCAAAGACCGGCGCGGCGTAGCGGAACATCCGTTCGCCCGTCTGCCGGTCGATCAGATGAAACGACCCCGTGGCCCCCCGTGCCGCGCGGTCCAGATCAGGGGCCGGATCAAGAACCCCCAGCCGCTCGGTCGAGCTGGCCAAAACGCGGCCCGCGCGATCCACCAGCGTCAACTCCTGCACACCCGTCAGATCCGAAATCCGCCGCAAAACCTCTGACACAGCGGGCGGATCGGCGCCGTCGCTACCCTGTGCGAGCGCAACGACAAAGGGATGGTCCGCCGTCATCACCGCTGCTTCGCGGAAGCTGAGCATCGAGGATACCATTCGGTCCGAGGCTAACCGCAGGTCTGCCCGCCCGCGCTCGGCCAGTTGCGCAAGCCCCGTGTGCAAGGCCGATTGCCATACCACGACCGCCACCCACAGGATCGCACCAAGCGCCAGCACCAGGACGAGCAGGCGCTGGACGATTGGTTCTGACGTGCGCGCGTTATCAGGGGCTGATGGCATAAAGGATGAACCCACTGGCTGGGGTATAAGTATCGTAGAGCTTGCGCGCGGCCTCGTTCGTCTCGGCGGTGAGCCAGCGCACCGAACTATAGCCCCGCGCACGTGCGAAGGCGCGCACATGCTCTATCAGCGCGCGGCCTACGCCCTGCCCACGCGCCTCGGGCACGGTGAAGAGGTCGGAGAGGTAAACCACCTGCGCACCCGAAAGCGAGCGGTGCATCAGCGAATACTGCACCAGGCCAAGCGCCATGCCATCCGCCCCCCAGGCGATATCGGCCCAGTAGTCCTCGTTAGCGTCGTTGATCCAGGCCCAGACCTTCTCGATCGCCGGGGCCGGATCGGTCCGGTAGAAGGCGGCATAGCCACGAAACAGGGCCTCCCAGGCGGCGCGAGCGGAGGGCGAGACCGGACGGATTGTGATGCTCATCGGCGAACTCCTTTGAGCCAGTAGCACAGCAATCGGCGGGATAAATCAAGCGGGGGCTTGCAAGCACCTGAACTCTCGTTCTTTTCTGGGCGTGACGGAGGAGTGACCCGATGCGCCGCCTTTCCCAATCGCCGACCGAAGCTGGCTTCGTACAGAACCCCTACCCGTTTTACGACGCGGTGCGGGCCGAGGGCGCCTTTGTCCTGTGGGAGGAATACGGCATCCCCGTCACCGCACGTGCGACCGTTGTCGGCGCGGCGCTGCGCGACCGGCGCCTTGGCCGCGAGGCCCCGCCCGAGTTCGCCCCCGCGATCCCGCCGCATCTTGCCCCCTTCTACGCGGTCGAGAAACACTCGATGCTGGAACTGGAGGCCCCACGCCACACCCGCCTGCGGCGGCTGGTGCTACGCGCCTTCACATCTGCCCGGATTACCGCCCTCGCCCCCGAGATCGCCGAACTGACAAACACCCTCATAGACCGCATGCCCCCCGGCGGCTGCGACCTGCTGGAGTATTTCGCCAAACCTCTGCCCGTCATCATCATCGCGCGGCTTCTGGGCGTGCCCGAGGACCGCGCACCGGACCTGCTGCGCTGGTCGAACGCCATGGTCGGCATGTATCAGGCGGGCCGCACCCGCGCGACCGAGGACGCCGCCGTCCGCGCCACCGAGGAGTTCGTGGATTTCCTGCGCGGATATATCGCCGAGCGCCGCTCGCGCCCCGCCGATGATCTCATCTCGCATCTGATCGCGGTGGAAGAGGCGGGTGAGCATCTGAGCACAGACGAGATGATCACCACCTGCATCCTGTTGCTCAATGCCGGGCACGAAGCGACGGTGCATACGATTGGTAACGGGATCAAGACCTTGCTCGAAGGCGGCTTCGGCGGCTACTGGCTGACGAAAAGCCGCGTCGATGGCACGGTCGAGGAAATCCTGCGCCACGACCCGCCGCTGCACCTGTTCACCCGGTGGGTCTATGAAGACCTCAGCCTTGCCGGAACCGAATTCAAGCGCGGCGATCGCGTGGGGCTGCTACTGGCTGGCGCCAATCGCGACCCCGGCCCCTGGGAGGAACCCGCGCGCTTCAACCCTGCCCGCCCGGTGCAGACGCATTTCGCATTCGGGGCGGGCGCTCATTTCTGCATCGGCGCACCGCTTGCGCGGCTGGAGCTGGCCGCCAGCTTGCCGATCCTGTTCCAGCGCCTACCAGAGCTGCGCCTCGCCGAGGCCCCGCGCTACGCGAACCTCTATCACTTCCACGGGTTGGAGCGGCTGCTGGTCCGCTACTGAGCGCCTCAGAGCGGCAGCAGCGTCGTCGATTTGATCTCTTCCATCGACAAAAGCGCGGTGACGTTGTGGATCTTCACCTCTGAAATCAGCGCCTGGTAGAACTGATCGTAGGCGCGGGCGTTCTTGACCCGGACCTTGAGGATATAGTCGATGTCGCCGGCCAGCCTGTGCGCTTCTAGCACCTCGGGACGGGCGCGCAGCGTGGCAAGGAATTTCTGCTGCCATTCGGCCTCGTGCTCGGAGGTACGGATCAGCACGAAGAAACAGGCCTCCAGCCCCAGTGATTCTGCATCGAGCAGAACGGTCTGACGGCCGATCACGCCAAGGTCTTTCATCTTGCGGATTCGGTTCCAGACCGGGGTCTTGGACGAGCCCACCTTGCGCGCGATCTCGTCCAGCGACTGGCTGGCATCCTCTTGCAGATGGGAGAGGATTTTTCGATCCATATCATCAAGACGGACAGCCATCCGCATTTCCTCCTCTTGGCGGGAAAATCGCTCCAAAGCTCGGGCAGGATAGAACAATGATCCTTATTCGCAAGGGTGTATGGCGAAAACAGGGGAAAATTTCCTATATTACAGAACAGAAATCACCTGCCGGAGGCCGCCATGAGCCGCAAGTTCACGCCCAAAGTCGTTACCGCGAATGATCTGCGCGAGGGCTGCGTGATTTACATGACCGAGACCGGCTCCTGGTCGATGCATCACCATGAGGCCGAGTTGATCGAAGACGAGGCGATTGCCGAGTTGCGCCTGCTCAAGGCGCTTGGCCAAGGCGACCGCATCGTTGGCGCCTATCTGGCCGATGCGAAGCCCGGCCTCAAAGGCCCTGAACCCATCCACTTCCGCGAGGTGTTCCGCACCCGCGGCCCGTCCAACTACGCCCACGGCAAGCAGGAGGCGGCAAATGTATAACTATTCCGACTTCGATGAGGCTTTTGTCCGCACCCGTGCCGCGCAGTTCCGCGCGCAGGTCGAGCGCCGTCTGGACGGCTCGCTGACGGAAGACGAATTCCGCCCGCTGCGCCTGATGAACGGCGTCTATCTGCAGCTGCACGCCTACATGCTGCGCGTGGCCATCCCCTACGGCACGCTGCGCGCCGACCAGATGCGCCAGCTCGCCCATATCGCCGAGACCTATGACAAGGGCTACGGCCACTTCACCACGCGCCAGAACATCCAGTTCAACTGGCCGAAGCTGACCGATATTCCGGACATCATCGACGCGCTGGCCGATGTGCAGATGCACGCGATCCAGACCTCGGGCAACACGATCCGCAACGTGACCACCGACGCTTTCGCCGGTGCCGCCGCCGATGAGGTCGCCGACCCGCGCCCGGTGGCCGAACTGATCCGCCAGTGGTCCACCGACCATGCCGAGTTCCAGTTCCTGCCGCGCAAGTTCAAGATCGCGATCACCGGCTCGGCCGAGGATCGCGCGGTGATCCGCGCCCATGACGTGGGCCTCGAACTGGTCAAGCGCGGCGACGAGATCGGCTTCAAGGTGCTTGTCGGCGGTGGTCTTGGCCGCACGCCCATGCTGGCCCCGGTGATCCGCGAGTTCCTGCCCAAGGCCGACCTGCTGCCCTACCTTGAGGCGATCGTCTCGACCTACAACCTGATGGGCCGCCGCGACAACAAGTACAAGGCGCGTATCAAGATCACCGTCTTCGAGAACGGTCTCGACACCTTCCGCGCCGCGGTCGAGGAAGAATTCGCCCGCATCCGCCCCGCGTTCTCAGGCGTGGACCAGGAGGTTCTGGCCGGGATCGAGGCGCAATTCGCGCCGCCCGCCTTCAAGAACACGCCTGTCGAGTTCTATGAAAAGAGCCTTGAGGTCGATCCCCTTTTCAAGACCTGGGCCAAGCAGAACCTGGCCGCCCACAAGGTCGAGAACCACGCCATCGTCACCGTCTCGATCAAGGAGCATGGCGCGACGCCGGGTGACGCCTCGGCCGATCAGATGCGCCTGCTGGCCGATCTGGCGGACCGCTACGGCTATGGCGAGCTGCGCATCAGCCACGAGCAGAACGTCGTGCTGCCGCATGTCGCCAAGGCCGACCTGCCCGCGATCCATGCCGAGTTGCTGCGCGCCGGCCTTGCCACCGCGAATGTCGGACTGATCTCCGACATCATCGCCTGCCCCGGCATGGATTACTGCGCGCTGGCAACAGCCCGCGCGATCCCGGTCGCGCAGGAGATCGCTACCCATTTCAAGGCGCTTGGCCTTGAGGAAGAGATCGGCGGGATCAAGATCAAGATCTCGGGCTGCATCAACGCCTGCGGCCACCACCACGTGGGCCATATCGGCATTCTCGGGCTCGACCGCGCTGGCGTCGAGAACTACCAGATCACGCTCGGTGGTGACGCCGGTCCGCTGGCCGCCATCGGCGAGCGCGCGGGCCCCGGCTTTGCCTATGACGAGGTCGTCCCGGCGATCGAGCGCATCCTGCGCGCCTATCTGGCGATCCGCGCGGGCCGCGAGGAAACCTTTATCGAGACCTTCCGCCGCCTCGGCCCCGCGCCGTTCAAGGAAGCGCTCTATGGCGAGGCCCGTGATGCTGCCTGATATCGAACTGCGGGTTGCCGCGCTGAATGATCGCTACCGCCACCACGCGGCGGTCTCGGTCATGGAAAAGGCCCTGAAAGACGCCGATACGGGCGAAGTTGCGCTGGTTTCGTCCTTCGGGGCGGAATCGGTCGTGCTGCTGCACATGGTCTCGATCATCGCGCCGGGCACGCCGGTGCTGTTCATCGACACGCTGTTGCTGTTCCAGGAAACGCTCGACTATCAGCGCGATGTGGCCGCCAAGCTGGGCCTGACCAATGTGCGCAACATCACCGCCAGCGAGGCTGCGCTGAAGCTCGACGACCCGGACGGGACGCTGCACCAGTTCAACACCGACGCCTGCTGCAACCTGCGCAAGACGGTGCCGCTGGAAACCGCGCTCTCGGGCTATGACGCCTGGATCACGGGCCGCAAGCGGTATCAGGGCGACACCCGCTCGACCATCGACTTCTTCGAGGTGGAGACCCCCACCCGCATGAAGATCAACCCGCTGGCGCATTGGGGCCGCGAGGATCTGGAGGAATACATCGTCCAGAACCGCCTGCCCCGTCACCCGCTGGTGGCCAAGGGCTATCCGTCGATCGGCTGCGCCCCCTGCACCAGCCCCGTGAAACCCGGCGAGGACCCCCGCGCGGGCCGCTGGCGCGGCCAGACCAAGACCGAATGCGGCATCCACTTCATCGGCGGCAAGCCGGTGCGCGTGAAGACCGACATCGAGACCGAGGAGAAAGTGGCATGAGCGTGATCGTGCGTGACGACGGCTTTCATGCCGAGGACTGGGCAGGCGCGGTGGTCGAGCTTGCGCCCGATACCGATGCCGGCGAGCTGGCCGCGCTGACGGCGGGTGCGGATCTGGTGCGCGTGGCCTTCCCGGCCTTCTCGGACGGGCGCGGCTTTACACTTGGGCGGCGCCTGCGCGCGCTTGGCTTCACCGGGCGCCTGCGCGCCGCGGGCCACGTCATCGCGGATCAATACGCGATGGCGCGCCGCTCGGGCTTCGACGAGGTCGAGATCTCGGACGAGCTGGCCGCGCGCCAGCCCGAGGCGCAGTGGAAAGCCCGTGCCGACTGGCAGGCGCATGAATATCGCGCCCGCCTGCGCGGCTGATTGTCGCTTTTCAGCCCGGACGAACCGGCTTAGAACCCAAATCCAAGCCGACTTGAGCCAAATCAAGGAATCTGCGCTCGGCGAAGAGGTATTTGCGGTGCATATTTACGCCGCCCCTTCGCCGGGCCCGCATCGCCCCCCTCTCCGGGGCCTTTGACAAAACGAGATCGACGTGACCCAGACCGCCACCATCCCTGCCCCCAAGCACCTGCCCGACGCGCAGACCGTGACCGAGGTCAAGCACTGGACCGACCGGCTGTTTTCGTTCCGCGTGACCCGCCCGCAAACCCTGCGCTTCCGCTCGGGCGAGTTCGTGATGATCGGTCTGCTGGACGACAGGGGCAAACCGCTGCTGCGCGCCTATTCGATCGCCTCGCCCGCCTGGGACGAAGAGCTTGAGTTCTACTCGATCAAGGTGCCTGACGGCCCGCTGACCTCGCGCCTTCAGCACATCGAGGTGGGCGACGAGATCATCCTGCGTCCCAAGCCCGTCGGCACGCTGGTGATCGACGCGCTCCTACCCGGCAAGCGCGTGTGGTTCCTGGCCACCGGCACCGGCATCGCGCCCTTCGCCTCGCTGATGCGCGAACCCGAGACCTACGAGAAATTCGAAGAGGTCATCATGATGCACACCTGCCGCACCGTCGAGGAACTCGAATACGGCCGCAAACTGGTGGAGGATCTGGTGAACGACCCGCTGATCGGCGAGATGGTCGAGGGCAAGCTGAAATACTACCCCACCACCACGCGCGAAGAGTTCCACCACATGGGCCGGATCACCGACAACCTCAGCTCGGGCAAGGTGTTCGAGGATCTGGGCATCGCGCCGATGGACGCCGAGCATGACCGCGCCATGGTCTGCGGCTCGCTTGCGTTCAACAAGGACGTGATGGCGGTGCTGGAAAGCTTTGGCCTGCGCGAAGGCGCGAACTCGGAGCCGCGCGAATACGTGGTCGAGAAAGCCTTCGTCGGCGACGGCATCTAAGACCTGCTGCACAGCAAATGAAAAAGGCCGCGAGCGATCGCGGCCTTTTGTCGTTTTGGCTGATCGGCCCGGCGTCAGTGGCCAAGCGCCGCCTTGACCTGCTCGATCGCACCCGAGACCAGGCCCGGATTGGCGCGCGCGCCTTCGACCACGGCCTTGAGCGCGGCCTTGCTTTCCTCGGCCAGCGTCGAGGTCTCGATCATCTCGATCACCTTGTCGGCGTCGAAGCTTTCGACCGTCAGCGCCTTGGTGGAGTCCATCATCTCGCCTGCGCCTTCGACGGCAGCATTGGCGGCATCGGACGCGGCGGCGGCCGCGTTGTTGACGGCTTCGGCCGCAGCGGCAGCCGCATCGGTCGCGGCCTGGTTCACCGCCTCTGCGGCAGCATCGGCCGCGGCCTTCGCGGCTTCACCGGCAGCCTGCGCAGCCTCGGTGGCTGCGGCGGCAGCCTCGGCGGCGGCTTGCGCCGCGGCATCGGTGGCGCTCGTCTCGGCGGCGGGCGCCTCGGTGGTGGCGGTTGCCTCGGGCTGCACTTCGGGCGAGCGAGTGAAATACCACGCCCCGGCCGCAACGGCAGCGATGGCGACGACCAGACCAAGAACCTTGTTGTTCATACTTTTTCTCCCAATGTCGGCACGGATCGTGCTCGTGGCCACCATATGGGAGGGATCTGCGCCAGATGGAAGGTGTAGAAAGCCCGGCTTTTCCCCCTAATCGGCAAGATTGCCACCGGATGCGCCCCCGCACCCCGCGATTCCGGTTGAAAGCTGAGAAACCCGGAACTATTTTGCGCGCCAATCAGAGATGGCCACAGAAGGAACACAGCCATAGCCCGCAGACCGCACAACGCCCCGCCGCAACGCGACACCGGCCCCCGCGTCAATGACCGTATCCGTGCCCCCGAGATCCGTCTGATCGGCGCGGATGGTGAGAACGTCGGAGTCGTGACCCCCGCGCGCGCGATGATGATGGCCGATGAGGCCGGGCTGGACCTCGTGGAGATCTCGCCGACGGCCGTGCCGCCGGTCTGCAAGATCATGGACTATGGCAAGTTCAAATATGAGCAGCAGAAGCGCGAGGCTGAGGCCCGCAAGAAGCAGCACATCATCGAGATCAAGGAAGTCAAATTCCGCCCCGGCACCGACACACATGACTATGAGGTCAAGATGCGCTCGGTCATGAAGTTCCTTGAGGGCGGCGACAAGGTCAAGATCACCCTGCGCTTCCGCGGCCGCGAGATGGCGCACCAGCAGCTTGGCTTGGAACTGCTCAACCGCGTCAAGGATGACGTGGGCGATGCCGGCAAGATCGAGTCGATGCCCAAGCTCGAAGGCCGCCAGATGATCATGATGATCGCGCCGAAGTAATCGGCCGACAGTCGAGATTTCAAAACCCTCCCCCTGCGGGAGGGTTTTTTGTTACGCGCTCGCCCAAGCGTGAGCAGCCGTGATTTGCACCTGCGGCATCGGGATGGGATTCTGCCGCGAACAGGAAACAGGAGCCGACCCGATGACCACCCCACGCGCACCGATGCTGAGCCGACGCGCCGCGATATTTGCCGGCGGGGCCGCCCTGCTCAGCCCCGCCCTGGCCCGTGCGGCGACGCAAGACACGCCCATGGCCCTGCAACCCGCCATCGTGGCCCCGTCCGAACGGCGCAACATCTCGGCCTTTCGGCTGGTCGATTGGCGCGATCACTTCGAGCAGCTCGACCGCGCCACCCTGATCGCCGACACGAGTTCGCGCGCGCTGCACTATTGGGCCAAGGATGGGTTGGATTACCGCCTCTACCCGACCTCGGTCCCGATGAGCGAGGACCTGACCAAGCGCGGCTATACCGAGATCGTGCGCAAGCGCATCGGCCCCGACTGGACGCCCACGCCCTCGATGCTCGAACGCGACCCGAGCCTGCGCTACATGCCGCCCGGCCCCGACAATCCGCTTGGCACCCATGCGCTCTATCTAAGCTGGCCCGCCTATATCATCCACGGCACCCACGACACCCGCAAGATCGGCCGCAAGAGCTCGTCAGGCTGCATCGGTCTTTTCAATGAGCAGATCGAAGAGCTCTACGCCCTTTGCCCGACAGGCACGCAGGTCAAGATCATCTAGCGGCTTGTCCCTGAGCGGGAAAATTTGTTCGCGTTATGTTCTGAACTGGCTATACTCTGAGGAATTCAGCCTCGGAGTATGTCATGCCGGATCAGCGCACAAAGTTCGAACGCCTGAAAGCACTGCATCACCGCGACACCGCGTTCGTTATTCCCAACCCTTGGGACGCGGGCTCTGCGCGGTTGCTGGCCAGTTTGGGCTTTGAAGCGCTTGCGACCACCAGCGCCGGATATGCCTTCTCAAAAGGCAAGCGGGATTCCTTCTCTGCCCTGACGCGCGACGAGATTATCGCGAACGCGGCCGAGATCGTCGTCGCGACCGACCTGCCCGTGTCGGCCGATCTTGAGGACGGTTTCGGCGCGCAGCCCGAGATCTGCGCCGAGACGATCCGGATGGCTTGCGAGGCCGGCCTCGTCGGAGGCTCGATCGAGGATGCAACCGGCGACGACGACGCGCCGATTTGCGATCTTTCCCAAGCGGTTGAGCGCATTCAGGCCGCTGCAGAGGCCGCGCGCGACCTGCCGTTCCTGCTGACGGCACGGGCCGAGAACTACCTCTGGGGGCGACCGGATCTGTCCGACACGATCAAGCGCCTGCAAGCCTTCTCCGAGGCCGGGGCGGATGTGCTTTACGCACCGGGTCTGCCGGACATTGAAGCGATCAGAACTGTGTGCCGTGCGGTGGACAAACCCGTAAACGTGGTGATGGGCCTGAAAGGCCGGAGCTACACGGTGCAAGAGCTTTCCGAAGCGGGCGTTCGGCGGATCAGCGTCGGCGGTTCCTTCGCCCGCGCGGCACTTGGCGCCCTGATGCGCGCCGCACAGGAGGTGCGCGACTCTGGCACCTTCGATTATGCCCAAGACGCCCTTCCCGATGCGCTTGTCAGCCAGTTGATGGCTCAGGACAAGCGCACGGACCGGCAGTGAAAATTGCGCGGGCACCGCAAAAAATTAAAGCGCTGCGGGAGGGAGGCCCGCAGCGCATTTTAGGGACGGGACGAGGGAGAACGTCCTAGGTCCGCTTATCAGGTTCGTGCGGCTAGGCCGCGGTTCAGGGAGATCAGGAACCTGATAGCCTTCTGATACGACTGGCTTTGTCCATTCTCTTTGACTTAGGTCAATTGCGCTGCGGCGGTGCCTGCGACATTTTGGCGAGCGCAGCTTGATGTCTCCGCGCATTTGCGAATCCCTGCCCAAGGGTGCAAGGGTGTGCCATGCGTTTTCTGGCAATCCTGACCGTCAAGAACGAGGCAGCCTTCCTGCTGGAATGGCTGGCCCACCACCGTGCGGTGGGGTTCACCGATTTCCTCGTGTTTTCCAACGATTGCGACGACGGAACGGATGCGATGCTGGACCGGCTGGCGCAGTTGGGATGGCTGACGCATGTGCGCAATCCGGGCCCGTGGCGCGAGGGGCCGCAATGGGCCGCGCTGAAGGCCGCTGACAAGCACCCGCTGCGCCAAACCGCCGACTGGATCGCGGTGCTCGACATCGACGAGTTCGTCAACATTCACACGGGCGACGGCACGCTGACGGCACTGACCGACACTCTGCCCGAGGCCACCGCGATCACGCTGACATGGCGGCTTTTCGGCAATGCCGGCGTGATCGACTATGAAGATCGCCCGCTGCGCGATCAGTTCCGGCTTGCCGCCCCCTCGGTCATGGCCTGGCCCTGGCGGTCGGGCCTGTTCAAGACGCTGTTTCGCAACAATGGCAGCTACGGAAAACTGGGCGTCCATCGCCCCCGCCAGCCCGACCCGAAGCGCATTGACGCAAGCCGCTGGTTCGACGGATCGGGGCGCGAGCTGCCCGCCAGCTACCGGCGCGGGCGCATCTTCACGCCCCTTGGTCAGAACAATCACGAACTGGTCCAGTTGAACCACTACGCGCTTGGCGCGATGCAGAGCTATCTGCTCAAATGCGCGCGCGGTCGCGCCAACCGCGAGGGCGCGGCCTTCGACATGGGCTATTGGGTGGAGCGCAATTTCTGCGCCGAAACCGACGAGTCGATCCTGCGCCATGATTCGCGCGTGGCCCCGATCCTGCGCAAATTGATGGCCGATCCGGCCCTTGGCGCCCTTCACGCGCAGGCGGTTGTCTGGCGCAAGGCCCGGATCGAGGAATTGTTACTGAGCGAAGACTACCGTGCGCTGTTTGGAAGACTGCTGATCACCCCCCCCTCACAGCCGCTTTCGCCACATTTGGCGCGCCGGATGGTCACCCTGGGCCTGCGTGGCGTGCGACACGAGCGGGGCCGGGAAACAATGCGTGACGGCGCGTGACATTGCCGAGGCCACCCGCACAATCCCCTTGATCACAAGGATTTTCTTCGTCTGGCCCCGCCGCGTGATAGTGTTAGATTAAGGAAGGTGCGCCACCTTTGGCAAAACGGCCAAGGGAGGCGCGCAGGATGACGGTATTGGACATGCATTCACCCATGCGCGATTTGACAGATGGCGAGTGGCTGCAACGGATCGAGGAACTCGGCGAAGAGGCCGGATACTACGAGCCGTTGGGCAAGCGTCATCACGCGATGCTGTCTGATGAAGGCCCGGTCCTGCTGGTGACGTTCGAGACCCGCGCCTCGATCCGCACCGGAGCGCCTGACGAACTACCACTCGGCTACCGCGTCGCGCGCGCGCAAGGCTGGTCGAGCCTGACGCTGATTTCGGACGAGGAAAGCTGGTTTCGCGACCCATCGGTCTATGCCTATGTGGACCGGCTGGTGGATGAGGCGTTCTTCGAGGATTTCGACCGGGTCGTGTTTTACGGCGAGGGCTCAGGCGGATATGCCGCCGCCGCCTTCGCGGTTGCCGCCCCCGGCGCGACCGTGATCGCGATCCAGCCGCAGGCGACGCTCTCGCCGCGCCTGACCGGATGGGATACGCGCTTTCCCCGGATGCGGCGCACAAGTTTCACCGACCGTTACGGCTTTGCCCCGGATATGATCGACGGCGCCGGCGCGGCCTATATCCTGTTCGACCCGCATGAGACGCTCGACGCCATGCATGCCGCGATGTTCGCGCGCCCGCATGTCACGCTGCTGCCCTGCCGCAATCTTGGCGGCCATGTCGGCTGGATGCTGCGCGAGATGGATATCCTGCACCAGATCCTGACGCTCGCCTGCCGAGGGGAGTTCGACGCGCAGGCCTTCTGGCGGCTCTACCGCGCGCGCCGCGACATGCCGCGCTACCTGCGCGCATTGATCGCGCGGCTAGAGGCCGAGGAGCGCCCCTACCTTGAGGCCCTAGTCTGCCGCCATGCGCTTGATCGGTTCGAGGGGCTGCGGATCCGTGCGCGCCTGACAAGCCTTGAAGACGGGCTGCGCGCGAAAGGCGTGGACCTGCCGGGCCTTAGACGTATTCACGCCTGATCAGCGCCTCAGGCGTTCGAGCCGCGCGAGTCATCCTCATCGGCGGCCTCGTCATCGTGATAGCGCGAAATATGGGTATGCACATGCCGCCCCGCATGACCGCTTTCGGGGGCGAAGAGCGGTGCGGGCGTGAAGGGATCGGCCTCGGCCGCACTCAGCACAAGACCCAAGGCGTTCAGGGCCTGCGTCAGCGGTTCGCCCGCGCGCACGATCAGCCGGTCGGCCTCGATCTGGCAGGGCGCGCGAAACTGACCCACGCAGAGCGCGGCAAGCACCAGGTCACCGCGCACTTCGATCAGGGTCGTGTCGTGGGTTCTGTGGGGCATGAGAGTTCCTCGGGTCTGCGAAGTGACGGATTGCACCCCGAGTATCTAGCCCCTGCCCCGTTACCGCAAGCACCAAGCGCAAGCGCGGCAATCGGTCATAGCGATCGCCGCGCTTCGGGTCGCTCAGACGTAGAACTTGTCGCGGAAGACGTGATGCGCGATCCGATCGCGCGCGATCCCACGCGCCGCCAGTTCGCTGTCGCTCAGCGCCTCAAGGCGGCGGATTTCGTCCAGACGGGTGTTGCGCTCCATATAGGCCACCAGCGCCTCACCAAGTGAGGCGAAAACCGGGGTCAAAGCGCGCAGAAAACCTGCCGGGCGTGCGTTTGCGTTGATCGTGTAAGCCATGGAAACCTCCTGATTTCGGTTCAGGTCTGTTTCCTCCCATGCCCCCTACTTACGTCAGCTATACTGACTTAGCTAGCCCACCTGCCGCATACCGCCCTTGCGGAAAGATCAACGCGGGGCCTCAGCAGCGATAGGCCTGAGCGCGCACCAAATAAACATCGCTACCCGGCTCGACTTGCTCGAAGACAACGGTATTCGCGCCATCCTGACGGGCGGTTTCCATGACCTTGTTGCGCGCATAGCGCAGCCCCTGCTCGGCCAGAACGGGGCCATAAACCCCGGGCTCCATCGAGATGTTCGACACCAACTGGCACGCGGCGACCTCGTTGGCACGGGCGGTGCGTACTTCGGGCACGCCGCGAAAGCCCGGATCGTTACAGGCCGCCAGCACCAGCACCGCGGCGAGTGGCATAAGGGGTTTCATCGACTGCTCTCCTCAGGGGTTTTTACAATGCTGCCGCGCCCGCGCGCCGCCCGCAACGGGCAAGGCGTCACATCGGCGCGATCATGCCACTGGATTTGGCCCCGAAGCCGGTGTAGGGCAAGCACATGACCCAGATCACGCTGCCCCGCCCCGACGATTGGCACCTGCATCTGCGCGATGGCGCGATGCTGCAAGGTGTCCTGCCCGAAACCACGCGCCATTTCGCGCGCGCGATCATCATGCCGAACCTGGTGCCGCCGGTCGTGACGGGCGCTCAGGCCGCAGCTTACCGCGAGCGTATTCTGGCGGCCCTGCCCGAGGGTGCGCAGTTCGACCCGCTGATGACGCTATATCTGACCGAGGACACCGACCCGGCAGATGTCGCGGCCGCCCATGCCTCGGGTCTGGTGAAGGCGGTCAAGCTTTATCCGGCGGGTGCCACGACCAACTCGAACTCGGGCGTGCGCGATTTCGACAAGGTGCGCGGCGTGCTGGAAAAGATGGCCGAGATCGGCCTGCCGCTCTGCGTGCATGGCGAGGTCACGACCGCCTCGGTCGATATCTTCGACCGCGAAGCCGTGTTCATCGAGACCGTGCTCGACCCGATCCGCCGCGCCACCCCCGGCCTGCGCGTGGTGATGGAGCACATCACGACCCGCGACGGCGCAGAATACGCGCGCTCGCAAGGTGACGATCTGGGCGCGACGATCACCACGCACCACCTGATCATCAACCGCAACCACATCCTCGTGGGCGGGATTAAGCCGCATTACTACTGCCTGCCCGTCGCCAAGCGCGAAGAGCACCGCCTGGCCCTGCGCGAAGCCGCCACCAGCGGCGAGGCACGGTTCTTCCTGGGCACCGACTCGGCGCCCCATGCCGATCACCTCAAGGAAAACGCCTGCGGTTGTGCGGGGTGCTTCACCGCCACGAACACCATGCAACTGCTCGCGCATGTCTTCGAGGAAGAGGGCAAGCTGGACAATCTGGCGGCCTTCGCGTCGCAAAACGGCCCGCGCTTCTACCGCCTGCCGGTCAACGCCGAGCAGATGACGCTGGTCAAGAGCGACGAGCCCGCGCTTTGGCCCGAGAAGATCATCACCGGCGCCGGCCCCGTCACCGTTTTCAACCCGGGCTTCCCGGTCCACTGGCATGTGAAAAACTAAGCTTGTCGCCGACCCGCGGCCGCGCGCGATCGAACGCCGGGCCAGCGGGTGGGTGAGAGCAAGAAAGGACGCGAGACATGATCCCTTCCAGCTTCCCCTCGAAAGAAGAAATCGCCCGCCTCACTGCGCGGATGCTTCTGGAAATCAAGGCCGTGCATTTCAATGCCGACGAGCCCTTCACGCTGGCCTCGGGCCTGCCCTCGCCGACCTATATCGATTGCCGCAAGCTGATCAGCTACCCGCGCATCCGCTCGACCCTGATGGATTTCCTGTCGGTCACCGTGATGCGCGAGGCAGGCTTCGAGGCCTTTGATAATATCGCGGGCGGTGAGACTGCGGGCATCCCCTTCGCCGCCATGGTGGCCGAGCGTCTGGCTCTGCCGATGACCTATGTGCGCAAGAAGCCCAAGGGCTACGGTCGCAACGCCCGCATCGAGGGCGCCATGACCGAGGGCCAGCGCGTCCTCTTGGTCGAGGATCTGACGACCGACGGCGGCTCGAAGCTGAGCTTCGTCGATGCGATCCGCGACACCGGCGCCAGCTGCGGCCATACCGCCGTGATCTTCTATTACGGCATCTTCCCGGAAACCGTCCCGAACCTCGACGCGCATGGCGTCAAGCTGCATTACCTGTGCACCTGGTGGGACGTTCTGGCCGAGGCGCGCGAACAGGGGCACTTCTCGAAAGAGACGCTGGACGAGGTCGAGGCCTTCTTGACCAATCCGCGCCCCTGGCAGGAAGCGCGCAAGAAGGGCTGAGCCCTTTTCAGATTTCTGTGGATAAGCCTGTGGGCGGCTTGGGGGCAATTGGCGCGTCGAATCGCGCCCCCTCCCTTGGCATCGCAACATGTGGTAGGCTTAGTCAAAGCCCGACACCAAGAAGGCGCTAACCGTAGCTGGAAGGCTGCGGTTATCCACATAATTATCCCGATAGCTTTGCGCCGCTCAGATCGGTTATGAGCGCGCTTTGTGGGGGAAGAGGCAGAGATGAACAGCGTCGCAGCGATCCAGAACGACACTGCCGAACCAGCGGCAGGCGCGGAAGACAACGACCCGCACAATATCGAGGCCGAGCAACAACTGCTTGGCGCAATCCTGACCAATAACGACATCTACGACCGCATCGCCTCGATCGTGCGGGCCGAGCATTTCTACGAACCCGTTCACCGGCGCATCTATGAAACCGCGATTGCGCGGATCCAGAAGAACGCGCTGGCCTCGCCGGTCACGCTTAAGGGCTATCTTGAGGACGATCCGGGGCTGAAGGAACTGGGCGGCCCGGCCTACCTCGCGCGCCTCGCGGGCGCTGCGATCTCGGCCTATGCGGCACGGGACTATGCGCAGATGATCCATGACCTCGCCCTGCGGCGCGAGCTGATCCGTCTGGGCAAGGATCTGTCGGCCTCGGCCACCAAGCTTGATGTCGGCACCGAACCCGAAGAGCTGATCGTGCGCACTGAGGGCGCGCTTTACAAGCTGGCCGAGACTGGCACCGCCGAGAAGGGTTTTGTGAGCTTTCTCAAGGCCGTAACTGAGGCAGTTCAATCGGCCAACGCGGCCTATCAGCGTGATGGCGGGCTGGCCGGCGTTTCGACCGGGCTGCGCGATCTCGACAAGAAGCTGGGCGGGCTGCATCCGTCCGACCTTCTGATCCTCGCCGGGCGTCCCTCGATGGGGAAAACCTCGCTCGCGACGAACATCGCCTTCAACGTCGCCAAGGCCTACAAGCGCGGGATGCGCCATGACGGCGTGGAAGGCGCGGTCGAGGGCGGCGTCGTGGGCTTCTTTTCGCTGGAAATGTCGGCCGAACAGCTGGCCGCGCGTATCCTGTCGGAAGCCTCCGAGGTGCCCTCGGAACAGATCCGCCGCGGCGACATGACCGAGACCGAGTTCCGCCGCTTCGTCGAGGCCGCGAAGTCGCTCGAAACCTGCCCCCTTTATATCGACGACACCCCGGCCCTGCCGATCAGCCAGGTGGCCGCGCGTTGCCGCCGCCTCAAGCGCACGCATGGGCTTGATGTGGTGATCGTCGACTACCTTCAGCTTTTGCGTGGCACCGGCCGCACTGACAACCGCGTGCAGGAGATCGGCGAGATCTCGATGGGTCTCAAGGCCATCGCAAAGGAATTGAATATCCCTGTTATTGCGCTCTCGCAGCTCAGCCGGACGGTGGAAAGCCGAGAAGACAAGCGGCCCCAGCTTTCGGACCTGCGGGAATCGGGCTCTATCGAGCAGGACGCCGACGTGGTGATGTTCGTCTATCGCGACGAATATTACCACGAACGCCTAAAACCACCGGAGGACGACCCGAAGTTCGCCGAGTGGATCCAGAAGGCCGAACGTGTCCATGGCAAGGCCGAGGTTATCCTCGGCAAGCAGCGCCATGGTCCGATCGGCACGGTCGAAGTGGCGTTCGAGAGCCGCTTCACCCGCTTCTCCGACCTCGCCCGGCCTTGGCAGGGCGAAGGGGAAGAAGGGTTCTAAGGGGGGCTTCGGCCCCCTTTTCCTTGCCCGCAGCGCCACTTTTCGCTTAGGCGCCCGGCACCTGGCCAGATTGCGCTTGACCTTGGCGGCGCGGGGTTCAAGAACTCGGCCATGGCTACTGCATCTCTTCGTATCGACATCGACGCCGTGCTCGCCAACTGGCGGGCGCTGGACGCACTCTCTGGCCCCTCCACGGAAACCGGCGCCGTGGTCAAGGCAAACAGCTACGGGCTGGGGGCGGAGCGCGTCGCGCAGGCACTTGCCCGGGCAGGCGTGCGCAAGTTCTTCGTTGCTGCCGCCGAGGAAGGCGCCGCCGTGCGTCAGGCGCTTGGCGTGGGGCCGCAGATCTTCGTCTTTTCCGGCCATATGGCTGGCGACACGCAGATGATCGCCGAACGCGGCCTGACGCCGATGCTCAACTCGCTTGAGCAGGTCACCCGGCATTTCGAGGCCCTGCCCGGCGCGCCCTTTGGCGTGCAGCTTGATACGGGCATGAACCGTCTGGGCATGGAAACCGCCGAATGGGAGGCCGTGGCGCCGATCGTTCTGGGCGCCAACCCGCATCTGATCATGAGCCACCTTGCCTGCGCTGACGAGCCTGCGCATCCGATGAACGCCCGGCAACGGGCCGAGTTCCGGCGCATGACCGATGGCTGTGGCGTGGCACGCTCGTTCTCGGCGACCGGCGGCATCCTGCTTGGCCCCGAATATCATTTCGACGTCACGCGGCCGGGGATCGGCCTCTATGGCGGGTTGCCGTTCGAAGACGCCCGCCCCGTCGTGCGCCTCTCGCTGCCGGTGGTTCAGGTGCGCGATGTCGCGCCGGGCGAAACCGTCGGCTATTCCAACACCTGGCAGGCCGAGACCGAGACGCGTATTGCGACCATCGCCGCCGGATATGCCGACGGGCTGATGCGCACGCTCAGCTCCAAGGCGACGCTCTGGGCTGGCGACACACCCTGCCCGGTCATTGGCCGCGTCTCGATGGACCTAATCACCGTTGACGTGACGCACCTGCCTGAGGCGCCCGTCGCGCTGGATATTCTTGGCCCGCATCAGGGCGTCGATGACCTCGCCGATGTGGCAGGCACCATCGGGTACGAGATCCTCACCTCGCTCGGCCAGCGCTATCAGCGCCAGTATATCGAGGGGACGGCCTGATGATCACGCACGCGCTTGCAGCCCTCGGGCGCGGCGCGCTGGCGGCGCTGGCGGGCATCGGGCGCATCGCGCTTTATGCTGGCTCGGGCGTGGCGCATCTGCTGCGCCCGCCCTACTACCCGCGTGAGTTCCTTCAGGCCCTGCTGCAAATCGGCTGGCTCTCGCTGCCCGTCGTCGGCCTGACCGCCGTTTTCACCGGCGCTGCGCTTGCCTTGCAGATCTATGCCGGCTCAAGCCGCTTCTCGGCGGAATCCGTGGTGCCCTCGATCACCGCGATCGGCATGGTGCGCGAGTTGGGTCCGGTTCTGGGCGGACTAATGGTGGCAGCGCGCGTAGCCTCCTCCATCGCGGCCGAGGTCGGCACGATGAAGGTGACCGAGCAGATCGACGCGTTGGTGACCCTTTCGACCCATCCGATGAAATACCTGACCGCGCCGCGCCTGCTGGCCGCGACGCTCAGCGTGCCGATACTGGTCGGCGTGGGCGATATCATCGGGATCATGGGCGGCTGGATGGTCGGCACTGGGCGCCTCGGGTTTAACTCGACCACGTATCTGAAGAACACCTGGGAGTATCTTGAGTTCTGGGACGTCGGCTCGGGCCTCGTGAAGGGCGCGGCCTTCGGCTTCATCATCGCGCTGATGGGCTGCTATTACGGCATGAACTCCGAGCGCGGCGCGCAGGGTGTGGGTCGCGCGACCAAATCCGCCGTAGTCGCCGCCTCGATCGCCATCCTTGCCGCGAACTACCTGCTGACGGAGGCATTCTTCAGCGCATGATCGAGCTAGAGGGCATCACCAAGGCATTCGGCAGGAAGCAGGTTCTGCGCGGCGTGAACCTGTCGGTCGGGCGCGGCCAGAGCCTTGTCGTGATCGGCGGATCCGGCACCGGAAAATCTGTTCTTCTCAAATGCATACTCGGCCTTATTCAACCCGACGATGGGGTGATCCGCCTTGACGGACAGGACGTGCGCGAGGCCCCGCGCGATGCCTTTCTGGCGCGCTTCGGGATGCTGTTTCAGGGCGGCGCGCTGTTCGACAGCCTGCCGGTCTGGCAAAACGTCGCCTTCCGCCTGCTGCGCGGCTCGCTCAAGCGCCCCCGCGCCGAGGCGCGCGAGATCGCGCTTGAAAAGCTGCGCCGGGTCGGCTTGGGCGAGGAGGTTCTAGATCTCTACCCCGCCGAGCTTTCGGGCGGGATGCAAAAGCGAGTCAGCCTTGCCCGCGCCATCGCCGCCGACCCAGAGGTGATCTTTTTCGATGAGCCGACAACGGGTCTCGACCCGATCATGGCCGGGGTGATCAACCAGCTTATCCGCGAGATCGTGACCGAGATGGGCGCGACCGCCATCACGATCACGCACGACATGACCTCGGTCCGGGCGATTGCCGATCAGGTCGCCATGCTGCATGACGGACGTGTGCAATGGGCGGGCAGCATCGCTGAAATGGACACAACATCAGATCCTTACGTGCAGCAGTTCATCCACGGCCGCGCCGAGGGGCCGATTGCGGCGCTGCGCTGAATCGGGGGCGGTATGAGCCGACAGATGCTGAAATACGCCAACCTCGTGCTGCTGGTCCTGCTGCCGGTGTCGTGGTTCGCGCCGCTTCTGCGTGCCGGTCTGCTGCCCTTCTTCGATCTCGATGCGATCTCGGTCATGTCCGGCCTTGTGGCGCTGTGGGAGAAGGACATCTTCCTTGCCGCCCTTGTGACCTTCTTCGCCCTTGTCGCGCCGCTCGCGAAGATCGCCGGGCTGGCGCTGATCCAGTTTGGCGTGACCTCGGCGCGCTATCTGCCCGTACTTAAGGCCATGGGCCGCCTTGCAATGGCCGATATCTTCCTGATCGCACTTTACATCGTGCTGGCCAAGGGCGTCGGCCTCGGGCGGGTTGAGACTGGCTGGGGGCTTTACCTCTTCACCTTCTGCATTCTCGCCTCGCTGGCCCTTTCCCACAGGGCCGAACGCGGGCGCTGAGCGGGCGCCCTTGTCGCGCGCGGCAAGCTCTGACACAAAGAGCCATGGCCAAAGCATCCCCCCAATTCACCTGCACCGAATGCGGCGCCGCCCACAAGAAATGGGCGGGCA
The DNA here is from genome assembly GCF_025154035.1 of Sedimentimonas flavescens. Taxonomy (NCBI): domain Bacteria; kingdom Pseudomonadati; phylum Pseudomonadota; class Alphaproteobacteria; order Rhodobacterales; genus Sedimentimonas; species Sedimentimonas flavescens. The sequence continues at coordinate 89,874 of NZ_JAOALJ010000006.1, forward strand.
AATGCGATGCCTGCGGGGCGTGGAATTCGATCGTCGAGGAAGCGCCGCTGTCCACCGGCCCGGCGTCGAAAACGCTCGGCGCGGCCAAGGGCCGCCGGATTGAGCTGAGCACACTGGCAGCGGATGAGGCGCCGCCGCCGCGCACGCGCTCGGGGATGATCGAGTTCGACCGGGTTCTGGGCGGCGGGCTGGTTCCGGCTTCGGCCATTCTTGTCGGCGGCGATCCGGGCATCGGCAAATCCACGCTGCTGCTGCAGGCCGTGGCAAATTTCGCCCGTAGTGGATTGAAATGCCTGTATATCTCTGGCGAGGAAGCCTCGGCGCAGGTACGGATGCGCGCCGGGCGACTTGGCCTGTCTGAGGCCCCCGTGCAACTGGGCGCCGAAACGAACCTGCGCAATATCCTGACCACGCTGGAAGCCGAGCGGCCCGACCTTGTGGTCATCGATTCGATCCAGACGATGTGGGCGGATATGGTCGAGGCCGCGCCCGGCTCGGTCAGTCAGGTGCGGGCCGCCGCGCATGAGTTGGTGACCTTCGCCAAGACCCGTGGCGTCTCGGTCATCCTCGTGGGGCACGTCACCAAGGAAGGCCAGATCGCCGGCCCTCGCGTGGTCGAGCACATGGTCGATACCGTTCTCTATTTCGAGGGCGAGCGCGGCCACCAATTCCGCATCCTGCGCGCGGTTAAGAACCGCTTCGGCCCGGCCTCCGAGATCGGCGTCTTCGAGATGACCGGCGCGGGTCTGGCCGAGGTCGCGAACCCATCGGCGCTGTTCCTGTCCGAGCGCGGACAGGCCGCGCCCGGCTCGGCCGTTTTCGCCGGGATCGAGGGTACCCGGCCCGTTCTGACCGAGATCCAGGCGCTGGTCGCGCCCTCGTCGCTAGCAAGCCCGCGGCGCACGGTGGTAGGCCTCGACTCGGGGCGCGTGTCCACGATCCTTGCCGTGCTTGAAAGCCGCTGTGGGATTCCCTTCACCGGGCTCGATGTCTTCCTTAACGTCGCGGGCGGCATGAAGGTTCTGGAACCCGCAGCCGATCTGGCGCTGGCCGCCGCCCTGCTTTCGGCACGCGAAGATGTGGCACTTCCGCCCGATCTGGTGATTTTCGGCGAAATCAGCCTGTCTGCGGCGCTGCGGCCCGTAGGTCAGGCGGAAAACAGGTTGAAAGAGGCAGAGAAACTTGGTTTCTCACAGGCGATCGCGCCGCAAGGGACCAAGGTCGAGGGCGGCGCCGGGATGCGGTTGCGCAAGCTGCCTGATCTTGTGACATTCGTTGGGGACATGTTCGGCGCAGGCTAGCGCCACAAAGGGACGCAGGAACGCATGGAAGGTTTTACCATCGTAGATGCCATTGTGGCGGCCGTCATTATTCTGTCGGCAATTCTCGCCTATAGCCGCGGCTTTGTCCGCGAGGGGCTTGCAATCGCGGGTTGGATCGCCTCGGCGGTCGTCGCCTATATCTTCGCCGATGCCGCGCGCCCGCTGATCGCGCAGCTGCCGGTGCTCAACAAGTTTCTGGCCGATAGCTGCGAACTGGCAACGATCGCCGGATTCGCAGCGGTCTTCGCGCTGGCGCTGATTGTGTTCTCGATAATCACGCCGCTGTTTTCGTCGGCCGTGCAACGCTCGGCGCTTGGCGGGATCGACCAGGGCCTGGGCTTCCTGTTCGGGGTGCTGCGCGGCATCGTGATCGTGGCCGTCGCATTCGTGGTCTATGACCGCGTGATGGTGGACGACTCGATGCCGATGATCGACAGCTCGCGCTCGGCCTCGGTCTTCCAGCGCCTGAGCGGCCAGATGGACGAAACCATGCCCGCCGATGCGCCCGGCTGGATTGTCGCCCGCTACGAGGAACTGGTGGCGAAATGCTCGGCCACGGGCGAGGCACCGGCCGCCGCGCCTGCCCCTGCGGCAGCGTCGAACTGATCACTATTCGAAATAGTGACATCCAGATGACGGTTTTCGGGACGGGAGGGCTTAACACCCCTCCCGTTTCGCAGTAAATGGGCCACGCAAGCCCCACCGGACCAAGGACACCTCCCATGACCCAACCGGCCAAGCCCTTCCTTTCGCATCCGTTCGACGACGACAAGCTCAAGGAAGAATGCGGCGTTTTCGGCGTGATCGGCGTGGCGGATGCCGCGAACTTCGTGGCCCTTGGCCTGCACGCGCTACAACATCGCGGGCAAGAGGCGGGCGGCATCGTTGCCCACCACCCCGAGAAGGGTTTCAACTCGGCCCATCGTTTCGGCTATGTGCGCGACAATTTCACCAAAGCCTCGCTGATGGAGACCCTGCCGGGTCCGCTGGCGATCGGCCATGTGCGCTACTCGACCGCTGGTTCGAAGGCCGCCGTGATCCGCGACGTGCAGCCCTTCTTCGGCGAGTTCTCGATGGGTGGCGCGGCGATTGCGCATAACGGCAACCTGACCAATGCCGACGCGCTGCGGATGGAACTGATCGAACGCGGCGCGATCTTCCAGTCCAGCTCGGATTCGGAATGCATCATCCACCTCATGGCCCGCTCGATCCAGAAGCACCACGCCGACCGGATCGCCGATGCGCTGCGCCGCGTCGAGGGCGCATTCTCTGTGGTGGCGATGACGCGCACCAAGCTGATCGGTGTCCGCGACCCGCTTGGCGTGCGCCCGCTGGTGCTCGGCCGTCTGGGCGACAATGGTTACGTGCTGTCGTCCGAGACCTGTGGCCTCGACATCATCGGCGCCGATTTCGTGCGCGAGATCGAGCCGGGCGAAATGGTCGTCATTCAGGCTGGCAAGATCGAAAGCTCGCGCCCCTTCGGCCCGTCGAAAGGCCGCTTCTGCATTTTCGAGCATGTCTATTTCTCGCGCCCCGACAGCATCATCGGCGGCCGCTCGGTCTATGAGACGCGCTATCAGATCGGCGTGGAACTGGCCGCCGAAGCACCGGTCGAGGCCGATCTCGTCTGTCCGGTGCCGGATTCGGGCACGCCCGCGGCCATCGGTTACAGCCATGCCTCGGGCATCCCCTTCGCGCTTGGCATCACGCGCAACCAATACATGGGTCGCACCTTCATCGAGCCGACCGAGCAGATCCGCAACATGGGCGTGCGCCTCAAGCTCAACGTCAACAAAGGCCTGATCAAGGGCAAGCGCGTGATCCTGGTCGATGACTCGGTCGTACGCGGGACCACCTCGCGCAAGATCAAGGAGATGATCCTCGATGCGGGCGCCGCCGAGGTGCACTTCCGCATCGCCTCCCCGCCGACCGCCTGGCCGTGCTTCTACGGTGTCGATACGCCCGACCGCGAGAAACTGCTGGCCGCGCGCATGAGCGAAGAAGAGATGCGCGACTGGATCGGGGTGGACAGCCTCAAGTTCATCTCGCTCGACGGCCTGTACCGCGCGGCCGGCGAGGCGCAGGGGCGCGACAAGAGCTGCCCGCAGTATTGCGACGCCTGCTTCTCGGGCGAGTATCCGATTGCCCCTTCGGACAAGATTGCGCAGGGCTTCGAGATGAAAGCCGCCGAGTAAGGCTCTGACAAAGAATGAAAACGCGCGGCACTGTCCGCGCGTTTTGCGTTGATGAGCCTTATTCGATGATCCGGCAGCCGCTGAGCAAGGTGAGGCTGTCTTCCTCGGTCGTCCAGTTCAGCATCGCCTCATCGCCCTTCATCCACAACTCGTATCGTCCGCCGCGATCAGCGGCATCGCGCTCGGCGTAGCGCGCACCCGAGCCCGAGATGACATGCTCCAGCAGCACCGGGCGCCCGAGGATCGCGCCGTAAATCAGGTCGCCCTGTCGATCCAGCGCAAGGGCAAAGCGCGCCCCGTTCTCGCATTGGTAATCAAGGGGAACCGTCGCAGGCTCCTGCGCCCAGGCTCCCGCGGCAAGTGCGCCCGACGCCATCAGGGCCGCGACCCGTTTCACAGCGTCTCTTCGACCTTGTCGGCCAGCGCCTCGGCGCGCGCGGCGATCTCGGCCAGCGTATCCGACACGGCGGTCGGAATCACCGGCACCTCGACCATGGCCGGGTTTTCGCGCGCCTCAGCAATCTCGACCTCCAGTTCGGCCACGCGTGCGAGCGCTGCGCGCAACTGATCCTCGACCCCCGCCGTCTTGTCGGCCAGCATGAGGCCCGACATCAGCAGCATCCGCGCCTCAGGCATCCGGCCGATCTGGTTGATCAGAACGCTGGCCTCTGCGTCGAGCAGCGACGCCGCAGCGCTCAGGAAATGTTCCTCTCCGGGCTGGCAGGCCACGTCGAACTCGCGCCCCCCGATGGTAACTTTCATCTCAGGCATGGTCCCCGGCCCCCATCTGTTCCTGCGCCTCGATTAGCGGCTCGATGCTGTCGAGAATGTCGCCAAGCTCCGCCACTTCGGCCGCGCGCGCGGCACGCAGCGATTCCAGCTCGGCCTGAAGCGCGCGGTTGATCAGATGCGGGGCAAGATCGTTGCCCGCCTCGATCAACGCGCGATTGGCTTCGGCCAGATCGGCATTGGCCCGCTTGAGCCGCGCCAATTCAACCTGCGCGCCTTCATAGCTGCGCGTGGCCTGCGCCAAACGCTTTTCCATCGTCGAAAGCGTGGTTTCCTGCTTTTCGCGGATCGCGCGCACGCGCTCGGACAGTTGCGCATTGGCGGTGCGCTCGGCCTCCAACGCGTCGCGCAGTTCCGCGATCTGGGCGGCGCTGGCATCGTCTTCGGGAACTTCGACCACAAGGCTTTCGCTGATCGAGACACCGCCGCCCGCCGTCAAAGTCTCGACCCCGCGCGCGATCCGCTCCAGCGCGAAACTGATCCGGCGTTCATACTCGGCAATATCTGTCATCTGCCCGCCCCGTCCGTAAGTCCCTGATGAAATCGTCTGCGCGACCGAATCGCGCGCCTGCCCTTATTGCGCAAGTTTACCCAACATACGGGGGGATAGCCCACCCTTTTGCATCAATGACTTGGGTGCTGCGCTTGATCTTGCCCCGATCCCTGCTATCAGGGGCGCAAGTTACCGTTATCAATAGCGAAGAGGACAGAGCCTTGGACATCGCTACGCTGCGCGCCAATCACCCCGACCACTGGAAGCTTGCCACCGCGATCCGCGCGCTGGCGATGGACGCCGTGCAGGCGGCAAATTCGGGCCACCCCGGGATGCCGATGGGCATGGCCGACGTGGCAACCGTCCTTTATCGCAACCACCTGAAATTCGACGCCTCGGCGCCGAACTGGGCCGACCGTGACCGTTTCATCCTCTCGGCGGGCCATGGCTCGATGCTGCTTTACGCGCTGCTGCACCTGACCGGCTACAAACAGGCGACGCTGGACGAAGTGAAGAACTTCCGCCAGTGGGGCTCGCGCATGGCGGGTCACCCGGAATACGGCCACCTCGAGGGCGTCGAGACCACCACCGGCCCGCTCGGTCAGGGTATCTCGACCGCCGTCGGCATGGCGATTGCCGAAAAGTCGATGGCCGCGCGCTTCGGCAAGAAGGTCGTCGATCACAAGATCTGGGTCATCGCGGGCGACGGCTGCCTGATGGAAGGCATCAGCCAAGAGGCGATCGGCCTGGCGGGCAAGCAGGAACTCGATAACCTGATCGTCCTTTGGGACAACAACAACATCACCATCGACGGACGCGTGACGGTTTCGGACATCACCGACCAGCACAAGCGTTTCGAGGCCTCGGGCTGGACCACGCTTGCTTGCGACGGTCACGACCCCGCCGATATCGACCGCGCGCTGACCGAGGCCAAGAAGGCCAAGGGCCCGGTTCTGGTGGACTGCAAGACCATCATTGGCTTCGGCTCGCCCAACAAGGCCGACAGCTACTCGGTCCACGGCTCGCCGCTTGGCGACGCCGAGATCGCGCTGACCCGCGAGGTTTATGGCTGGGGCTATGGCCCGTTCGAGATCCCGGCGGAAATCAAGGCCGAGTGGGAAGCCATCGGTTCCAAGGGCGCTTCCGATCGCGCCGAGTGGGAAGCCCGTCTGAACGGCCTTTCGGCTGCCAAGAAGGTCGAGTTCGAGCGCCAGATGGCGGGCGGTGTGCCGAAAAAGCTCGCCTCGGCGATCCGCGCCTTCAAGAAGGCCAACTCGGAAGCCGCGCCGAAGGTTGCGACCCGCAAGGCCTCGGAAATGGTGCTGGCGGCGATCAACCCGGTCGTGCCGGAAACCATCGGCGGCTCTGCTGACCTGACCGGTTCGAACCTGACCAAGACTGCCGATATGTCGGACTTCATGCCCGACAACCGCAAGGGCCGCTACCTGCGCTACGGGATCCGAGAGCATGGCATGGCCGCGGCGATGAACGGGCTGTGGCTGCACGGTGGCGCGCGCCCCTATGGCGGCACCTTCTTCTGCTTCACCGATTACGCCCGCGGCGCGATGCGCCTGTCGGCGCTGATGGGCGTTCCGGCGGTCTATGTCATGACCCATGACTCGATCGGTCTGGGCGAAGACGGCCCGACGCACCAGCCGGTCGAGCATCTGGCGATCTGCCGCGCGACACCCAACACCTGGACCTTCCGCCCCGCCGACGTGATCGAAACCGCCGAGGCGTGGGAGCTGGCCATCTCGGCCGAGAAGACCCCCTCGGTGCTGGCGCTTAGCCGTCAGAACCTGCCGACGCTGCGCAAGACCCACACCAACACGAACATGGTCGCCAAGGGCGCATATGTGATCGAAGAGGCCGCGGGCAAGCGTCAGGCGATCATCATGGCCACCGGTTCCGAGGTCGAGATCGCGCTCAAGGCCCGCGACATCCTGCAAGCTCAGGCCATCGGCACGCGCGTGGTTTCCATGCCCTGCATGGAGCTGTTCGCAGCGCAGGACGAGGCCTACCGCCGCAAGATCCTGCCGCCCGGCGCGGTGCGCGTGGCCGTCGAGGCCGCCGTGCGTCAGCCCTGGGATCGCTGGCTTCTGGGCGAGCGCGGCACCGAGAAGAAAGCGGGCTTCGTCGGCATGGACAGCTTCGGCGCCTCGGCCCCGGCCGAGCGGCTTTATGCCGAGTTCGGCATCACCCCCGAGGCGGTCGCCGAGAAGGTCAAGAGCCTGCTGTGAGGCGGGAGACCAGCCAGATTATCGAGGGGGGGCCGGTCGCGGCCCCCTCTGTCATTCCGGTCAACCGGCCGGGCCTCGGGATCGCGCTGCTGATCGGTGCGCTCGGGTTCTTCACGCTGATGGATGCGGCAGCCAAGCATCTGGGCACGGGCTATCACCCGGCGCAGGTCGTCTGGGCGCGCTTCGTCGTCAACGCGGCCTTGCTGGCGCTGATCTTCCGTGCGCGCCTGCCGCGCCTGATCCGCGCGCGCCAGCCGGGGCTGCAACTGGCCCGCGCCCTGATGCAGCTGGCCACGGTGATCCTGTTCTTCTGGGCCATCCGCCACATCGGCCTGGCCGAGGCTGCTGCACTAACCGACCTCAACCCCGTTCTGATCACCCTCGGCGCGGCGCTTTTCTTGGGCGAAAAGCTCGGCCCGCGCCGCCTGATCGGCATCGCCGTCTCGTTCGTCGGCGCGATGATCATCATCCGCCCCGGCGCGGGCGTGTTCGAGCCTGCCGCGCTTCTGGCGCTGGCTGCGGCCTTCACCTATGCCGGCGGTGCGTTGCTGACCCGCGCCGTGCGGTTCGACAGCACGGCGACCTCGCTGATCTGGTCTGCGCTGGTTGGCAGCATCGTCACCTCACTCGCCCTGCCCTTCGTCTGGACCCCGATCGAGGTGCAGGATCTTTGGGCCTTCGTCGCCTGCGGCGCGCTTGGCACCGTTGGCCAGGCGCTGCTGATCCGCGCCTTCAGCATGGCCGAGGCCGGCACCCTTGCGCCCTTCGGTTATCTCGGTCTGATCTTCTCAAGCATCTGGGGCTGGCTGTTCTTTGACCAGCTTCCCGATCGCTGGACGATCAGCGGCGCGCTTGTGATCGTGGCGGCCGGGCTTTATGTCTGGGCCAGAGAACACCGCGCGGCGGCGAAATCCGAACCGATCCAATGAACGACACCGAAGAAAGCCCGACCCTCTCCGACCGTATCAGCGCCTCGGTCTTCTCCGGGTTGATGCGCGTATTGCGCGCCCTGCCCTATGAGCGGCGCGTTGCTCTGGCAGGTCGGGCGATGTCGGGCGTGATCGCGCCGCTTGCCGGCTGGAGGAGGCGCGTTCGCGTCAACCTTGGCATGGCCTGCCCCGATCTTCCCGCTTCCGAGGTCGAACGCCTGATCCGTCGGGTTCCCGACAACATCGGCCGCTCGCTGGCCGAGATTTACTCGGGCGATGAGTTTCTTGAACGTGTGCGGGACCTGCCCCTGACCGGGCCAGGCGCCGCGCATCTCGAGGCCCTGCGCGCCGAGGGCAAGTCGGCCGTTCTGGTGACCGGGCATTTCGGAAACTACGACGCCTGGCGCGGCGCGCTCCATGCACGGGGCTACCGCATCGGCGCGCTTTATCGGCCAATGAATAACCGCGCCTTCAATGCGCAATATGTGGAGGCGATCGAGGGGATCGCCGAGCCGCTTTTCTCCCGCGACAAGCGCGGCATGGCGCGGATGCTGCGCTACCTGCGCGATGGCGGGATGGTCGGCCTTGCCATCGATCAGTATTTCAAGGCAGGCGCCCCTTGCACCTTTTTCGGGCTGGAGGCCAGGACACCGCTCTCCGCGGCCGAGCTTGCGCTGAAATACGATGTGCCGATGATCCCGATCTTCGCCGTGCGGCGAGAGGACGGCCTGTCGTTCTCCATCGAGGTTGAGGAAGCGATCCCCCCGTCGGACGCCGAAACCATGTCTCAGCTCTTCAACGATGCGCTTGAGCGCAAGGTGCGCGCACATATGGATCAGTGGTTCTGGATCCACCGCCGCTGGAAGAAGCGCGCGCCGCGCGGCTGATCAGTTCAGACGTCCCGCAGCAAGGATCGTACCGGGCAGAGGTGCGGATTTGGAGGGGCGAGCGGATTGCACGATCACCACGGCGGGCTCCTCACCCTGGATCTTCGCGGTCAGACGGGTCGGCTTGCGACCGTCCCACTCGGCGACCGCATGCCAGGCCGTGACCACATTGGCGTAGTCCATCTCAAGCCCGGCATTCTCGCCGCGCAGGATCTCGACACGGGCCTGCGGGGCATAACGCACGATCTGCACGATGGTGCCCTGCTCCAGCGGCGGATCGGCGTGCAGTTCTATCTCATACTGCCCACCGCCACCGCTGATCGTCATGGCGACCGGCTGCTTGACCGATGCCTGGCTGGCGATAGCTGCTTCAAGCGCCTCGGCGGACGGACCCACAAGCGTCTCGCTTCCGCCGATGATCATTTGAGGGGTGTAGATCATCCGCTCCCCCGCAGCGCGGGCATAGGCCTTTTGGCGGGCGGTGAAGGCGGGCTGCGCGAACGGGTCTTCCCAACCCAGGTAGTCCCAGTAATCCACATGCAGAGCGAGCGCGATGATATCCTGACGCGGCGCGATCTGCGCCAGCAGCTCATCCGCCGGAGGGCATGACGAACAGCCCTGCGAGGTGAAAAGCTCGATCACGACCGGGCTGGGTTGCGCTGTCGCGGCAGCCGCAGCCGGGTTCGCCTTGAGAACCGATGCCGTTTCAGCCGCCAGCGCCCCCGCCAGAGCCTCGGCGCCGACGCGCGCTGCCTCGGCGATATCGGTAGCCCCATTCTGAGCGGTCGCGGCAAAAGACTGGATACGGGCACCAGCAGCCCCTGCAAGCCCCGGGTCGGCAGCCTCGCCGGGCACCACCTGCGCGAAGGAAAAAGACGACAGTGCAAGGCTAAACACCATGCTCAAAGTCGCCGCGCGTGATATGCTGATGATCGTCGGTGTCATGCCGCCCCGTCCAGGTTCCTTTCTTTCCTATGACGCGATCCCTGCCTTTGCCAATCAAGGTTTTGCGATCTTGGCCATGTTTGCGCCCGAACTCGGGCCCCAAGGAAGCCGGACGCGTGGAAAGACACGGAGATTTGTATACCACAGTATACACTAGGTGCCTTCCCGACCTTGATCGACTCTTTTCGATGGGGCAAGAACTGGCCAGCGACACCCGACACAGCCAAAGGGAGGCCATCTGATGCCCATTGTTACCGGCAAGGACACCGCCAGCACCCGTCGTCAACTGACAGCTGGCGGCAAGACTGTTTCCTACTATTCGATCCCCGCTGCGCAACAGGCGGGCTTGGGCGATTTCTCAAGATTGCCCGCTTCGCTGAAAGTCGTTCTGGAAAACATGCTGCGTTTCGAGGATGGCGGCTTCACCGTCTCAGTCGATGACATCAAGGCCTTCGCCGAATGGGGCGCCAACGACGGCAAGAACCCGCGCGAGATCGCCTACCGACCGGCCCGCGTGCTGATGCAGGATTTCACCGGCGTTCCGGCCGTAGTTGACCTTGCCGCGATGCGCGATGGCATCAAGGCGCTTGGCGGCGACGCCAAGAAGATCAACCCGCTGGTTCCGGTTGACCTCGTGATCGATCACTCGGTCATGATCGACGAGTTCGGCAACCCGCGCGCCTTCCAGAAGAACGTTGACCTCGAATATGAGCGCAACATGGAGCGTTACCAGTTCCTCAAGTGGGGTCAGGGCGCGTTCGACAACTTCCGCGTGGTTCCCCCGGGCACCGGCATCTGCCACCAGGTGAACATCGAGTATCTGGCGCAGACCGTCTGGACCGACACCGACCAGACCGGAGAAACCGTGGCCTACCCGGATACCCTTGTTGGCACCGACAGCCACACCACCATGGTCAACGGCCTTGCGGTTCTGGGCTGGGGTGTGGGCGGTATCGAGGCCGAGGCCGCGATGCTGGGCCAGCCGATCTCGATGCTGATCCCGGAAGTCGTCGGCTTCAAGCTGACCGGCGAGCTGGTCGAAGGCACGACGGGCACCGACCTCGTGCTCAAGGTCGTGCAGATGCTGCGCAAGCATGGCGTTGTGGGCAAGTTCGTCGAATTCTATGGCGACGGCCTCGACAATCTGCCGATCGCGCAGCGCTCGACCATCGCCAACATGGCCCCGGAATACGGCGCGACCTGCGGCTTCTTCCCGATCGATGGCGAGACCCTGCGCTACCTGCGTCAGACCGGCCGTGACGAGGATCGCATCGCCCTCGTTGAAGCCTACGCCAAGGAAAACGGCTTGTGGCGCGGTGCGGATTACGCGCCGATCTACTCGTCGCAGCTCGAACTCGACATGGGTTCGATCGTTCCGGCGATTTCGGGTCCGAAGCGCCCGCAGGACTATCTGCCGCTGACCGACGCCGCCCCGTCCTTCGCCAAGGTCGTTGCGGGCTATCGTGGCATAGACATCTCGGCCGCCGCATCGGACATGGCCGAGGAAGGCAACACCACCACCAAGCCGGTCGAGATCCGCAAGTCGGCCAAGGTTGAGGGTGAAAGCTACGAGATCCGCGACGGTTCGGTCGTGATCGCCTCGATCACGTCCTGCACCAATACCTCGAACCCCTACGTGATGATCGGCGCGGGTCTCGTGGCCCGCAAGGCGCGAGCGCTTGGCCTGAACCGCAAGCCCTGGGTCAAAACCTCGTTGGCGCCCGGCTCGCAGGTCGTCTCGGAATACCTTGAGGCCGCAGGCCTTCAGGAAGACCTGGATGCGATCGGCTTCAACCTGGTCGGTTACGGTTGCACCACCTGTATCGGCAACTCGGGCCCGCTCCAGCCGGAAATCTCGAAGGCGATCAACGAGAACGATCTGATCGCAGCCGCAGTCCTGTCGGGCAACCGCAACTTCGAAGGCCGTATCTCGCCCGACGTTCGTGCCAACTACCTCGCCTCGCCGCCGCTCGTGGTGGCCTATGCGCTGGCTGGCGATATGAACATCGACATCACCAAGGATGCGATCGGCACCTCGAAAGACGGCAAGCCGGTGTATCTCAAGGACATCTGGCCGACCAACTCCGAGATCGCCGAGCTGGTCGAGAAGACCGTGATCCGCGAAGCCTTCATCCGCAAATATGCGGACGTGTTCAAAGGCGACGAAAAATGGCAGGGCGTGGAGACCTCGGAAGGGGAAACCTACGACTGGCCGGCCTCGTCGACCTATATCCAGAACCCGCCCTACTTCCGCGGCATGTCGGCCGAGCCGGGCGTGATCTCGAACATCAACTCGGCCCGCGTTCTGGCCGTGCTGGGTGACATGATCACCACCGACCACATCTCGCCCGCGGGTTCGTTCAAACCGACCACCCCGGCCGGCAAATACCTGACCGAGCGCCAGGTCGCACCGAAGGACTTCAACAGCTATGGCTCGCGCCGCGGCAACCACGAAGTCATGATGCGCGGCACCTTCGCCAACATCCGCATCAAGAACGAGATGCTGGACGGCGTCGAAGGCGGCTACACCAAGGGCCCGAACGGCGAGCAAACCTCAATCTACGACGCCTCGATGGAATATCAGGCGGCGGGCACTCCGCTCGTCATCTTCGGTGGCATCGAATACGGCGCGGGTTCGTCGCGTGACTGGGCGGCCAAGGGCACCAACCTGCTCGGCGTCAAGGGCGTGATCGCCGAGAGCTTCGAGCGCATCCACCGCTCGAACCTGATCGGCATGGGCGTCGTTCCGTTCGAGTTCACCGGCGGCGACAACCGCAAGACGCTCGGCCTGACCGGTGACGAGGTGGTGACCATCGAAGGTCTGGAAGGCGACATCACGCCGCTCAGCCTCGTGCCCTGCACCATCGAGTACAAGGACGGCTCGAGGAAGACCATCCAGATCAAGTCGCGCATCGATACCGAGGTTGAGATCGAATACCTCAAGAACGGGGGCGTTCTGCACTACGTGCTGCGCAATCTCGCCAAATCATAATCAACTGACATATAAGGAAAAGGCCCCGTTCTGGCGGGGCCTTTTTCGTAGGGGATCCCCCTCACGTTTCTCGCAATGGCCCGCGGGCCGTACTCTCAGGTGCATCGTGGCGGCCATGTCGTCCCATCTCCCCCCGAACGATCCCGGCAAGCGCCTGGTCGCGTTGGATCTGCTCAAGTTCTGCCTTGCTCTGCTGGTCGTGACGATCCACGCAAACCCGCTCAGGGATGTGTCCGAGATCGGCACCTGGCTGCTCGGGAACGGCGTCGCGCGGGTCGCGGTGCCCGGCTTTTTCGTGATCGCCGGGTTCAACTTCCGCCCCGAGGTTCCGGGTCGCTCAATGCAGCTGGTCTGGCGCTATCTCAAGCTGCACCTGATCTGGCTGACGCTTTATATCTATTTCTGGTGGCCCTCGGTCGCGGCGGGCGGGCTGAAGCAATACCTGAACTGGTGGATCTTCGGCTGGTGGCACCTATGGTTCCTGACCGGGCTGGCGGTGACGGTGCTGGCCGCCTCGCTGGTGTGGCGCTGGCGGCTGGGGTCAATCATCGCGCTTAGCGCGGCCACCTTCCTGATCGGCTACGGCATTCAGGAGGCGATCATGCTGCGCATCATCCCGCGCGGCTACTGGCCCGCCGAGGTGCGCAACGGCATCCTTCTGGGGCTGCCCTTCTTCCTACTGGGCTACGTCGTGCGCCGCGCGGGCCTGACCGCGCGGGTGGGCTTTGGCACGGCACTGACGCTTGGCCTTGCCGGGCTTGGCCTTGCGATGCTCGAATCCTGGACGCTGCGCCAGTTCGCGCACCCGCAATTCCCGCTGGCGCCCGAGACGCTGATCGCCGCGTTGCTTGCCTGCCCGATGCTGATCATCGCCGCAGTCAAGGCCGCCCTGCCCGGCTGGGTTGCACGACTGCCGCTTGGCACCTACTCGACCGGCATCTACTTCATCCATGTCGGCTTTGTCATCACGCTCAGCAAGCACTTCACCCTACCCCGCGCCGAGGTCTTCCTGATCGCGGTCATCGGCGCTTTACTGGTTACGCAGGCGCTGATCTGGCTGCGGCTCGACAAGAAGCTGTTCTGAGCCCCTTGAACGGCGCGCAGCAACTCCCATATCGCGTCATGTTATGGAGGTTAACATGACAGATACCCGCGCCCTTTACATTGAGCAACGCGTCGCGAACGAGGCAAGCTCCCCCTTCGTTGCCTATCTGCTGTGGTTCTTCCTCGGCATGCTCGGCGCGCACCGCTTCTATCTGGGGCGGTGGAGTTCGGCCCTGCTGATGCTGATCCTGTTCGGGATCGGCTCGGCGCTAAGCGTCATCCTTGTGGGCTACCTGCCGCTGGCGGTTGTGGGCCTGTGGTGGCTGATCGACGCCTTCCTGATCCCCGGCATGATCGAGCGCGACAACGACGACCTGCGCTGGCAACTGGCGCGCGAACTGCCCTGATCAGGCGGCATCGCGGATCGGGAACTCGGCCAGCAACTCCGCCTGTTCGGGGCTGAGCGCCGAGGGCTCCACCACATAGGTATGGATCGAGAAGGCCACGGCGCGTGTCTGCGGCAGGCGCACGAGGCCCTGCCGCTCAACCCGGATGAAGGGCAACTCGCCCTCGGGCGCGCGGCCCTGCTCTTCCCGGCGCGGATTGAACAGCGGCGCGTTCGAGTGGTGCGCCGTGCCGCGCATCAGCGGGCGTCCGGGCTGCACACCATCCATCAAGCGCTGGACCCGGCTGCCAATATCCTCGGTGTAGACCTTGACCGGCTTGTGAATGCCGAACATCGCGCGGCCGAATTTCTCGGTCAGCGTCCAGCCTGCGGGGAAGCACAGCACCGCGCCGGTCAGGATATGGCCATCGGGGCCATCCTCCATCAGGCACAGGTCTTCCTGCACAAGCCGCCCAAGCGTGGCGAGCGGATTTGCGCAGTCCAGCACCACGCTCACCCCATCAGGACGCGTGGCCTCTGTCGCCGTGATCGTGAAGCCCATAGCTGGCAGAAGAGGCAGCACCAGATCGTAAAGCTCTTCCGCCGCAGGGCGCGCGGCCTCGGACAGGGCCAGAACCCGTTCGGGGCTTTCCGAGATCAGCCGTTCGCGCAGCGCCATCTGCGCGGCATAGGCGTCGTCGATCTGCAGCCAGTCCTCCATGGAAATCGGCATGATCCCCGGCAGGCGCCGGGTGCGCGGATCGACCCAGGGGGCGAAGGGCAGGCTTTTCTGACGGATATCGCTCATGGTGTCACGCTGCCGCTGTTCATACGCCAAAGCAAGCCCCCGCACTGCGGCACATTGCACCTCAGGAACGGCGGTAGTCGGAGACCATCACGTAATCCTTGCGCGGGCCGCGTACCCGCCACTCGGCCCGCCACACCGGCCAGCCCGAGAAATCATAGGCCACGCGGTAGTCATCGGGGTCGCACCAATGTGTGGCCCTGGGCGCAGCGGGATCGAAATCGTGAAACGCGCGCCCATCGGAGAAGGTCACGACAATCCCTGCCCCACCTTCGGACCAGCGATAGACGCGCTCGGCTCGCATCGAGGGCGCTCCGGGCATGGTCAGCTCCCCCTCCTCGCGGTAAAGCAGCCCCGCGCCTTCGGGGCGAAAGACCGCATGGCCGGAAAACCGCGCCTCGGGCTGGCCGACCGCGCGAATGATACGCTCGATGCGCCATTCTCCCTCAAAATCCACCAGTTTTGGCGCCATCGCGCTTCCCTCCGCCTTGCCCCACAGGCCCCCGCAGTCTAGAAGCCCGCCAAACCCGTCACAAGCAAGAGGCCTCCGATGATCCCGCGTTATGCCCGCAAAGAGATGGTCGACATCTGGGAACCCGCCACCAAGTTCAAGATCTGGTACGAAATCGAGGCCCATGCCTGCGACGCGCAGGCCGAACTGGGCGTGATCCCGAAGGCCAGCGCCGAGGCGGTCTGGACCGCCAAGGACGTGGAATTCGACGTTGCCCGCATCGACGAGATCGAGGCCGTCACCAAGCATGACGTCATCGCCTTCCTGACCCACCTGGCTGAACACATCGGCTCGACCGAGGCGCGCTTTGTCCACCAGGGCATGACCTCGTCGGACGTGCTCGACACCACGCTGAACGTGCAACTGGTGCGCGCTGCCGACATCCTGCTGAAGGACATGGACCGCGTTCTGGCCGCGCTGAAGAAGCGCGCCTACGAGCACAAGGACACCGTCCGCATCGGCCGCTCGCACGGCATCCACGCCGAGCCGACCACCATGGGCCTGACCTTCGCGCGCTTCTACGCCGAAATGGATCGCAACAAGAACCGCCTCGAAAAAGCCCGTTGGGAAATCGCCACCGGCGCGATCTCGGGCGCGGTCGGCACCTTCGCCAACATCGACCCGGCGGTCGAAGAGCATGTCTGCGAGAAACTGGGCCTGCGCCCCGAGCCGATCAGCACGCAGGTGATCCCGCGCGACCGTCACGCGATGTTCTTCGCCACGCTCGGCGTCATCGCCTCGTCGATCGAGAACGTCGCCATCGAGATCCGCCACATGCAGCGCACCGAGGTTCTTGAGGCCGAAGAGTTCTTCTCGAAGGGCCAGAAGGGCTCGTCGGCGATGCCGCACAAGCGCAACCCGGTGCTGACCGAGAACCTCACCGGCCTCGCCCGCCTCGTGCGCATGTGCGTCGTGCCCGCGATGGAGAACGTGGCGCTCTGGCATGAGCGCGACATCTCGCACAGCTCGGTCGAGCGTGGCATCGGCCCCGACGCGACCATTACCCTCGACTTCGCGCTGAACCGTCTGGCCGGCGTGATCGAGAACCTGGTGATCTACCCCGAGAACATGCTGCGCAACATGAACAAGTTTAAAGGCCTGGTCATGTCGCAGCGGGTTCTTCTGGCGCTGACCCAAGCCGGTGTGTCGCGTGAGGACTCCTATCGTCTGGTTCAACGCAACGCGATGAAAGTCTGGGAACAGGGCGCGGATTTCAAGGAAGAGCTCCTGAAAGACGCCGAAGTGACCGCCGCGCTTTCCCAGGCGGAGATCGAGGAAAAGTTCGACCTCGGCTACCACACCAAGCACGTGGACACGATCTTCCGCCGCGTCTTCGGCGAGTGATCACGCATCCGTGAAGCGGGGATCGGCCTGATTCGTGGTCTGCTGTTCCTTTAAGGAAAGGAGCCGACCATGAAGACGATCCTCGCTTCCATCGCTTTGGCCCTTCTGCCGGTCGCGGCACTGGCCGAGTGCCCCTGGAAAGACAAGACCGCGATGAGCTGCCCGCAGGGGCAGGCATGGGATGCGCAGGCCAAGGCCTGTGTGATCCAGTCGAGCTAAGCGAAACAGGGCCGGCGTAACCGGCCCTTAACCCGCCCCATGCCAGCCTGCCACAAGCAGGAATCGGAGGTTGGGGTGAACGCGATCGCACAGATCGAGCCGACGGCTGCGCCCGAAAAGGCGCGCGCCGGGGCAGTCAAGCTGAGCAAGCAGCAGAAGGCAGCGATCATCGTGCGCCTTCTGTCGTCCGAGGGGGCGCGCCTGCCCCTCGCGCAGCTAAGCGAAGATCAGCAAACCATTCTGACCGAACAGATCGCCGCGCTCAGCCTGATCGGCAAGGACACGCTGCGCGAGGTGGTCGAAGAATTCTGCGCCGAGATCGGCGCGATCGGCCTTGCCTTTCCGGGTGGGCTCGAGGGCGCGCTTTCGCTCCTCGACGGGCAAATCTCGGTTTCTGCCGCCAGCCGCCTGCGCCGGATCGCCGCCGCCAGCCCCTCGGCCGACCCGTGGGAGCGGATCGCGGCGCTGCCCTCCGAGGCAATCGAGCCGCTCTTGCAAGCCGAAAGCGCCGAGGTCTGCGCCGTTGTCCTGTCCAAGCTTTCGGTAGCGAAGGCCGCCAAGGTGCTTGGCAAGCTGCCCGGCGACAAGGCGCGGCGGGTGGCCTATCTCGTGTCGCTGACCGGAAACGTGGCGCCCGAAACCGTGCGACGGATCGGGCTTGCGCTGATCCAACAGCTTGATGCCGTGCCGCCGAAGGCCTTCGTCAGCGGCCCGGTCGAGCGGGTCGGCGCCATCCTCAACCATGCCGCAGCGGGGACACGCGACGATGTGCTGAGCGGTCTGGACGAACAGGATGCCGCCTTCGCCGAGCAGGTGCGCAAGGCGATCTTCACCTTCGCTAATATCCCCGCCCGGATCGAGCCGCGCGACATCCCCAAGATCCTGCGCGCGGTCGAGCAGCCGCGCCTCGTGACGGCCCTGACCGCCGCCGGGGCTGAGGATCCGTCCGCCGCCTTCATTCTGGCGAATATCTCGCAGCGCATGGCCGCAACACTGCGCGAAGAGATCGAGGCGCGCGGGTCGGTCAAACCGCGCGATGCCGAGGAGGCCATGGCCGCGGTGGTCGCCGCAATCCGCACGTTGCAGATGGCAGGCGAGATCACTCTGATCACCCCGGAGGAGGAATGACACGCGCCCGCGGGCGCACCCGTACGACCCGCGCCGCAGGCGCCGTTCAGCGGCCATTGCGCCGCGTGAGCTCCCGACTCAGCGCTTGGCTCGGCCCCGCCATTGCCGCGCCAAATGCACAACTGGTCTGCAATCCGGGCCAATTACCATCGCTAACGTTACCGCCATCAGCGCATGTTTCCGCTATCATCCAGAAACGCCGGGTTTTCCGAGGGCACAGAGCGTGGTATCGCCATGCGATCGGCACTCATCGCACGAAGGCCGCCTCATTTCGCCAGTTCAGGAGAGCGCTATGACCGTCACCATCGGGATCAACGGCTTTGGTCGTATCGGCCGCTGCACCCTCGCCCATATCGCGGAAGCCGCGCGCAATGACGTGCAGGTGGTCAAGATCAACGCGACCGGCCCGATCGAGACCAACGCCCACCTGCTGAAATACGACTCGGTTCACGGCCGTTTCGGTGGTCCGGTGAAGGTCGAAGGCAAGACGCTTGACCTCGGCCACGGCCCGATCGAAGTGATGTCCACCTACAATCCGGACGAGTTGGACTGGGATGGTGTTGACGTCGTGCTGGAATGCACCGGCAAGTTCAATGACCGCGCCAAGGCCGCCGTCCACCTGGGCCGCGGTGCCAAGCGCGTGCTGGTCTCGGCCCCGGCCAAGAACGCCGACAAGACCATCGTCTATGGCGTGAACCACCGCGAACTGAAGACCGACCACCATGTCGTGTCGAACGGCTCGTGCACCACGAACTGCCTCGCGCCGCTGGCCAAGGTTCTGCACGACGCGATCGGCATCGAGTCGGGCATCATGACCACGATCCACTCCTACACCGGTGACCAGCCGACGCTGGACCGCCGCCACAAAGATCTGTATCGCGCCCGCGCCGCCGCCATGGCGATGATCCCGACCTCGACCGGCGCAGCGAAAGCCATCGGCGAAGTGATGCCGGAACTGGCCGGCAAGCTCGACGGCACCGCGATGCGCGTCCCCACCCCGAACGTCTCGGCCGTTGACCTGACCTTCATCGCCAACAAATCGGTGACGAAGGACGAGGTGAACGAGATCGTGCGCGAAGCCGCGCAGGGCTACATGGGCATGGTTCTGGCCTATGACCCCGAGCCGAAGGTCTCGATCGACTTCAACCACACGCCCTACTCGTCCATCTTCGCCCCCGACCAGACCAAGGTCACCGGCGGCAAGCTGGTGCGCGTTCTGGCGTGGTACGACAACGAATGGGGCTTCTCGTGCCGCATGGCCGACGTGGCCGGCGCGATGGGTCGCCTGCTGTAAGGCGCTCCGGGACGGCCCCGACGCGCAAGGGAGTGGTATGAATACCTCTGTCGCCGTCGGGCTTTCCACACTGATTATCCTTGCCGCCCTGGTCGATGGCTTTGCCAACGACTGGGGCGTTTTCCTTTTTCTGGCCCGCAAGACCGTCGAATTGATCGATTGGGTCGAATTCTGGCGCTGAACGGGCCCACCTTTCTGTTGACCTTTGGCTCGAAATCGCGATGTTAGCGCTAAACTTGCGCTGCGGTGCAGAGTCACAGGAGGCTGAAATGGCGGTCAAGGTAGCAATCAACGGGTTCGGACGTATCGGGCGCAACATCCTGCGCGCCATCATCGAATCGGGCCGCACCGATATCGAAGTCGTCGCGATCAACGATCTGGGCCCGGTCGAAACCAGCGCGCATCTGCTGCGTTTCGACTCGGTACATGGCCGCTTCCCCGCCGAAGTGACGACGGGCGAGGACTGGATCGATGTCGGGCGCGGACCGATCCGCTGCACCGCGATGCGCAACCCCGCCGATCTGCCCTGGTCGGATGTGGACGTCGTGCTCGAATGCACGGGCATCTTCACCTCGAAAGAAAAGTGCCAGCCGCATCTCGAGAATGGCTCGAAGCGCGTGCTGATCTCGGCGCCCGGCGAAGGTGCCGACAAGACCATCGTTTTCGGCGTCAACCATGGCACGCTGACCAAGGACGACATCGTCGTGTCGAACGCGAGTTGCACGACGAACTGCCTGTCGCCCGTCGCAAAGACGCTGAACGACGCAATCGGGATCGTGAAGGGCTTCATGACCACGATCCACAGCTACACCGGCGACCAGCCGACGCTCGACACCTTCCACAAGGATCTCTACCGCGCCCGCGCCGCCGCGCTGAGCATGATCCCGACCTCGACGGGCGCCGCCAAGGCGGTCGGACTGGTTCTGCCGGAACTGAAGGGCAAGCTCGACGGCGTCGCGATCCGGGTTCCGACCCCGAACGTCTCGGTCGTCGATCTGGTCTTCGAGGCCGCCCGCCCGACCACCGTCGAAGAGGTGAACGAGGCGATCCGCGCCGCCGCCGAAGGCCCGCTCAAGGGCGTTCTGGGCTACACAAAATTCAAGAATGTCAGCATGGACTTTAACCATGACAGCCATTCCTCGGTCTTCCACATGGATCAGACCAAGGTCATGGAGGGCACCATGGTGCGTATCCTGAGCTGGTATGACAACGAGTGGGGCTTTTCCAACCGCATGGCGGATACCGCTGTTGCCATGGGCAAGCTCATCTGACGGCATTTGGCGCGGCTCCCCCGCCGCGCCAGCCGGTCGTCAGACCTTGCCGAGACGCTCCATCAACCGATCCTTGACCGCGGGGGTGACGAAGCGTGTCACATCGCCGTCGAGACGGGCGATTTCCTTCACCAGCTTCGAAGCTATCGCCTGGCGCCGTGCGTCGGCCATCAGGAAGACCGTCTCGACGCTCGAATCGAGGGCGCGGTTCATCCCGACCATCTGGAATTCGTACTCGAAATCTGCCACGGCGCGCAGGCCGCGGATGATCACGTTCGCGCCGACGTCGCGCGCGCAGTTGATCAGCAGGTTCTCGAACGGGTGCACCTGGATCTCGCCTCCGCACCGCGCGGTGATCTGGGCGCATTCGGTCTCGATCATCTCGACGCGCTCTTCGAGTGTGAACATCGGGCCCTTGTCGCGGTTGATCGCCACGCCGATCACCAATCGATCCACGAGCGCCAGCGCTCGCTGAATGATGTCGATATGCCCGAGTGTCACAGGGTCGAACGTGCCGGGGTACAGGCCGATGCGCATGGGCGAACTCCTCACTTGCCGCTCACGAAATGTTTAGGGCACGCAACAATATTGCGTGCCCATTTGCAAGCATCTCTTGCCGCGGCGCAGAATTAATTGCCCATAATCATGCCGGTGAGCGCTTCTTTCTCAAGTTGCAGCTCGGACAGACGGGCCTTCACGACGTCGCCGATCGACACGAGGCCGATCATCTCGTCGCCTTCCATGACGGGCATGTGGCGGAAGCGGCCGTCGCTCATGCGCTCCATCACCTGATCGGTGGTGTCGGTACGCGCGCAGCCGACAGCGTTCCTGGTCATGATCTCATCGACGGGGAGGTTCAGCACCGAGGGGCCGCGGCGCCCAAGCTCGCGCACCACGTCGCGCTCGGACACGATACCCTCGACATGCTTGCCGTCCCGCGAAACGATCAGGGCACCGATACGGCGCTGCGACAAGACCTCGGCCACCGCCGCAACGGTCGAGCCGGGCGCAATCGTCGCCACGGTTTCATCGCCCTTCGTTTTCAGAATTTGCAGAACCTGCATCGCAACCTCCCAATCGCTTGTCTGACTCGCAGCGTCACCGCGCGATGGACGCCTGTCAAGACTGCTTTGCGGTTGCGAACTCAATAGCTTGCTGCGAGGGCCTCAAGCCGGGTCACCTCGGCGCGTAACCCCTGCCCAAGCGCATCGGCAAGGCGCGTCAGTCGCTCCGAGCGTCGATCGTCCGCATGGCGGATCAGCCAGAAGGTGCGGCTGAGCGAGACCTGATCCAGCAGAACGCGCCGTACGCCGGGGCAAAACGGAATCGCGAAGTCATGGACGATGCCGACCCCTGCCCCCGCCCGCACCATCTGCATCTGCACCGAGACCGAGTTCGATGCGAGGCCAACCGCCTCGCCCCCGGTCTCGGCGAAATAGTCCAACTCCTTGTCGAAGATCATGTCGGGGATATAGCCGATCATCCGATGCGCCTTGAGGTCCGAACGAGTGGTGATCGGGCCGACCTGGCCAAGGTAGTCTTCATGCGCCGCGAGATGCAGCTGGTAGTCGGTCAGCTTCTGCACCGTCAGCCGCCCGGCCGTGGGGCGCGACACGGCAATGGCCATGTCAGCCTCGCGCTTGGACAGGTTAAACACGCGCGGCAGGGCAACGATGTGGATCTCAAGCCCGGGGTTCGCGTCGCAGATCGCCGCGCAGACCTGCGGCAACAGGTAGTTCGCGCAACCATCCGGTGCGCCGATCCGCAATTGCCCGGTCAGCCTTCCGGCCGAGCCGCCCAATTCCTCGGCCGCACCCGCCATCGCCTGTTCGGCCTGCTCGGCATGGGGCAGCAGTCGCGATCCGGCCTCGGTCAGCGCATAGCCCTGCGGCGATTTCACGAAAAGCTTGGCGCCGAAGGCTTCCTCAAGCCGCGCGATCCGTCGCCCGACCGTGGCCGCATCGCATTTGAGCGCCCTGCCCGCCCCAGACAGGCTTTCCGCCCGCGCGACAGCAAGGAAAACACGCAGATCGTCCCAGTCCATCTTCGACCAACCTTTGCAATAATGCAAAACACCTTTGCCAGACTTCCTCTTTTTCTGGCATTTTCGCAAGGCTAATGTGTCGCCAATCAATCCATGGGAGGATGCGATGAAAGAGATCGGTCACTGGATCAACGGCAAACATGTTGCGGGCACTTCGGGCCGCTTTGCCGACGTTTACAACCCCGCCACCGGCGAAGTGCAGGCCAAGGTCGCGCTTGCCACCAAAGCGGAACTGGACGCGGCCATCGCCGCCGCCGCCGAGGCCCAGAAGACCTGGGGCGCCACCAACCCGCAAAAGCGCGCCCGCGTCATGATGGAACTGGTGCGCCTGATCAACCGCGACATGGACAAGCTGGCCGAGGCGCTCTCGTCCGAGCACGGCAAGACCTTCCCCGACGCGAAGGGCGACGTGCAGCGCGGCCTCGAAGTGATCGAGTTCTGCATCGGCGCGCCGCAGATGCTCAAGGGTGAGTTCACCGACAGCGCCGGCCCCGGCATCGACATGTACTCGATGCGCCAGCCGCTTGGCGTCGTCGCCGGCATCACGCCGTTCAACTTCCCCGCCATGATCCCGCTGTGGAAAATGGGCCCCGCGCTTAGCTCGGGCAACGCGATGATCCTCAAGCCGTCCGAGCGTGACCCTTCGGTCCCGCTGATGCTGGCCGAACTCTGCCAGGAAGCGGGCCTTCCCGACGGCGTTCTGCAGGTCGTCAACGGCGACAAGGAGTCGGTGGACGCGATCCTCGACAGCGAAATCATCCAGGCGGTGGGCTTCGTTGGCTCGACCCCGATCGCGCAGTACATCTATGAGCGTGCCGCCGCGACCGGCAAGCGTGCGCAGTGCTTCGGCGGTGCGAAGAACCACATGATCATCATGCCGGACGCCGACATGGATCAGGCCGCCGACGCGCTGGTTGGCGCGGGCTTCGGCGCTGCGGGCGAGCGCTGCATGGCGATCTCGGTCGCCGTTCCGGTGGGCGACGAAACCGCCGACCGCCTGATCGAAAAGCTGGTGCCGCGCATCGAAAAGCTGAAGGTCGG
The DNA here is from genome assembly GCF_025154035.1 of Sedimentimonas flavescens. Lineage (NCBI taxonomy): Bacteria > Pseudomonadati > Pseudomonadota > Alphaproteobacteria > Rhodobacterales > Sedimentimonas > Sedimentimonas flavescens. Next base: position 113,752 of record NZ_JAOALJ010000006.1, read on the forward strand.
CCCCTATACCGCTGGCGATGACGTTGATTACGGCCCGGTCGTGACCGCCGCCGCCGCCGAGCGCATCAAGGGCCTCATCGGCTCGGGCGTCGAGCAAGGTGCGACTCTGGTCTGCGACGGTCGTGACTTCAGCCTGCAGGGCTACGAGAACGGCTTCTTCGTCGGCCCGACCCTCTTCGACAACGTCACCCGCGACATGGAGATCTACAAGCAGGAGATCTTCGGACCCGTGCTTTCGACCGTCCGCGCCAAGACCTACGAAGAAGCGCTGAGCTACGCCATGGACCACGAGTATGGCAACGGCACCGCGATCTTCACCCGTGACGGCGACACCGCGCGCGACTTTGCCAACCGCATCAACATCGGCATGGTCGGCATCAACGTTCCGATCCCGGTTCCGCTGGCCTACCACACCTTTGGCGGCTGGAAAAAGTCGGGCTTTGGCGATCTGAACCAGCACGGCCCGGACGGGTTCCGCTTCTACACCCGCACCAAGACGATCACCTCGCGCTGGCCGTCGGGCATCAAGGAAGGCTCGGCCTTCAACTTCAAGGCAATGGACTGATCGGTTCGGGGGCGCTGCGGCGCCCCCAGCCATCCCGGCGGGTCGCCACGGCCTGCATGCCATCCGGATTCAGTTGCCCCGGATCGGCCCCTTGCAAAATTCTTGCAAGGTTTCACAACTAAACAGACGTTCAATTCACGCGTTTCGGGGAGGAAACCATGGATTTTGCTCTGAGCGAAGAGCAGCAGGCCATCTTCGACATGGCCCTGGCATTCGGCCAAGAGAACATCGCCCCCTTTGCCCGCGAATGGGAAGCCGCTGGCACGATCCCGAAAGAGCTGTGGCCCAAGGTGGCCGAGCTGGGCCTAGGCGGCATCTACGTCGCCGAGGAATACGGCGGCTCGGGCCTTTCGCGGCTTGATGCGACGCTGGTCTTCGAGGCACTGGCGATGTCCTGCCCGGCAGTCGGCTCGTTCCTGTCGATCCACAACATGTGCGGTGGCATGATCGACAAGTTCGGCAGCGAGGAAACCAAGGCCCGCTGGCTTCCGGCGCTGTGCTCGATGGAAAAGATCTTCTCCTACTGCCTGACGGAACCGGGTTCCGGCTCGGACGCCGCCGCGCTGCGCACCCGCGCTGAGCGCACGAATGACGGCTGGAAGCTGAACGGCAACAAGGCCTTCATCTCGGGCGGCGGTTATTCCGATGTCTATGTCACCATGGTGCGCACCGGCGACAACAGCCCCAAGGGCATCTCGACCGTCATCGTCGAGGATGGCGCGCCGGGGCTGAGCTTTGGCGGGCTGGAAGACAAGATGGGCTGGCGCGCGCAACCGACCGCGCAGGTCCAGTTCGACGACTGCGCGATCCCGGCGGACAACCTTCTGGGCGAGGAAGGCAAAGGCTTCGCCTATGCGATGGCCGGGCTTGACGGCGGGCGGCTGAACATCGCGGCCTCGGCCCTTGGCGGCGCGCAGGCGGCCCTGAACGCCACCCTGACCTACATGGGCGAGCGCAAGGCCTTCGGTAAATCCATCGACCAGTTCCAGGCGCTGCAATTCCGGCTGGCTGAGATGGAGGTCAAGCTGCAATCGGCCCGCACCTTCCTGCGTCAGGCGGCGTGGAAGCTTGATAACAAAGCGCCCGACGCGACCAAGTTCTGCGCGATGGCCAAGCTTTACGTCACCGACTCGGCCTTCGAGGTTGCCAACCAGTGCCTCCAGTTGCACGGTGGCTATGGCTATCTGGCCGATTACGGGATCGAAAAGATCGTCCGCGACCTGCGGGTGCACCAGATCCTTGAAGGCACGAACGAGATCATGCGGCTGATCGTTGGCCGCGCCTTGCTGGCGGAGCGCGGCTGATGACTGATCTTCCGACCATGATCGCGCGCAAGGAAGGCCGCGCCGGGCGGCTGACCTTCAACCGTCCCAAGGCGCTGAACGCGCTTGATCACGACATGGCGGTCGTGATCGAGCAGGCGCTGGATCAATGGCGCGACGATCCCGAGGTGGCGCTGGTCATCATCGACGCGGTGGGCGATCGCGCCTTCTGCGCTGGCGGCGATATCGCGATCATCTACCAGCAGGGCCGCGCGGGCGATTTTGAAACCGGCCCCAGGTTCTGGCGCGACGAGTATCGCATGAACGCCAAAGTGGCCGAGTTCCCCAAGCCCATCGTGTCGTTCATGCAGGGCTTCGTGATGGGTGGCGGTGTTGGCGTCGGCGGGCACTGCTCGCACCGCGTGGTGGGTGACAGCACCCAGATTGCCATGCCCGAGACCGGCATCGGCCTGATCCCTGACGTGGGCGGTACGCTGATCCTTGCGCGCGCTCCGGGGCGTGTAGGCGAGTACCTCGGCGTGACCGGCGGGCGTTTCGGCGCGGCTGACGCAATCTATGCGGGCTTTGCCGATGTCTATGCCCCCGAGGCCGAGTGGGACGCGCTGAAAGCCCGGCTGATCGAGACCGGTGACGTCGGCGCCCTGCCCTCGGGCCTTGTGCCACAGGCCAAGGGCCGCCTTGCCGATCTGCGCCCCGAGATCGAGGCTGCCTTCGGTGGCCACGATATTCACGAAATCGTCGCTTCCCTCGAAGCCTCGGGCAGTGACTTCGGGCGCGAAACGCTTGCCATCCTACGCCGCAACTCGGCTCTCTCGGAAGAGGCCACACTGCAGCTGGTGCGCATGACCCGCGCGACGCCCACGATCCGCGCAGCGCTGGAAAACGAGTTCCGCTTTACCCTGCGAGCCGTCGAGCATAGCGATTTTCTGGAAGGCGTGCGCGCGCAGATAATCGACAAGGACCGCAATCCGCAGTGGAAGTACAGCCTCGAGACCCTGCCGATGGCCGCGGTCTCGGCCCTGCTGGAACCCCTGCCGAAGGGCTATGAAATAGACTTCGCGGCCTAAAGAACGGCCCGTAACGCCATGGGAGGAAATATGAAAGTCGGATTTATCGGATTGGGCAACATGGGCGGGCCGATGGCCGCGAACCTTGCGCGCGAGGGCCATGAGGTGACGGGCTTCGACCTTGCCGCGCCGATGCCCGAGGGCGTCAGAAAGGCCGCCAGCGCCGCTGAAACTGCCCAGGGCGCGGATGTGGTCATTACCATGCTGCCCAACGGCGCGATCCTGCGCGCCGTCGCGGCCGAGGTGATCCCGGCGATGGCTCCGGGCGCAGTGCTGTGTGACTGCTCGACCGTCGATGTCGAAAGCGCCCGCGCCGTGGCCGAACAGGCAGCGGCGGCCGGTCTTGGTGCGCTCGACGCCCCGGTCTCGGGTGGCGTGGGCGGTGCGACCAACGGCACGCTGACCTTCATGGTGGGTGGCTCGGCCGAGGCCTTCGACAAGGTCAAACCGCTTTTTGACATCATGGGCCAGAAGGCCGTCCATTGCGGCGACGCTGGCGCCGGTCAGGCCGCGAAAATCTGCAACAACATGATCCTCGGCGTGACCATGATCGCCACCTGCGAGGCTTTCGCACTGGCCGACAAGCTCGGCCTTGATCGGCAGAAGATGTTTGACGTGGTATCGACCTCGTCGGGCTATAGCTGGACGATGAACGCTTACTGCCCCGCCCCCGGCGTCGGCCCGGCAAGCCCCGCCGACAACGAATACAAGCCGGGCTTCGCGGCCGAACTCATGCTCAAGGATCTGCGGCTGAGCCAGCAGGCGGCCGAGGCTGCCGATGCCGACACGCCGATGGGCCAGCTCGCCGCCGCTCTCTATACCCAGTTCGTCGAAACGGAAGACGGCCGCGGCATGGATTTCTCGGCCATGCTGCCGCGCTTCGAAAAGCGCCACCGTTCCTGACCCCAAGCGGCGCGCGTCATAGCGCGCCGCTCTTGCACCTGCGCCCGGCTGGGCTAGAACCTATCCATGACCGATTGGATCACCGACACACCCAGCCTCAGCGCCCTCTCCCCCGCCAGCAAGGCGCGCCTTGGCGCATTGCAACCGATGGCGCTGCCACGCGGGGCCGTCATCTACCGCCCCGGCGATGACGTCACGGGCTTCCCCGTCATCCTTTCGGGCCGCATTGAGGTCTTCCTGACCGGCGCCGGCGGGCGCGAGCTTTTGCTCTATGCGGTCGAGCCGGGGCAGACCTGCGTGCAGACCACCCTGGGCCTGCTGGGCGGCGACGCCAGCTATTCCGCCGAGGCGCTTTGCGCGACCGAATCGCGCGCGATCGTGATCCCCCGCCCGGTCTTCCTGTCGCTGATGGACAGCGACCCGGCTTTTCGCCAACTCGTCTTCACCGCGTTTGCCGAGCGGATGGGCGGCATGATCCAGCTGATGGAGCGTGTCTCATTCCAGTCGGTCGAGTGCCGCCTGGCCGCTTTCCTGTGCAACCGCGCCGAGGGCGGACGGGTGCAGGCCACGCAATCCGAGATCGCCGCCCAGATCGGCACCGCCCGCGAGGTCGTCTCGCGCCGCCTCGACGCCTTCGCGCGCCGGGGATGGGTGCACACAGAACGCGGTGCGGTCGAGATCATCGACGCCGCCTCCCTGCGCAGACTTGCCCTCGCCGAGGGTCTCTGAGTGAAGGTGACCTTGTCACAGACAGCGCAAGGCGACTCGGCGTAAGTACGGATCAGCCGGGTGAAAACACCCGCATTTTTCCGAAACGCGCCTGGGAAGGGAGCATATCATGTTGAAATCCAATGTCGGCGGCATCGACCGCGTTCTGCGCATCCTCGTCGGCCTCGCCCTGCTGGCGGGCTTTTTCCTCAATGCCGAGGCGAGCTATCGTTGGGCCTATCTGATCGGCGTCGTGCCGCTGCTGACCGGCCTGATGGGCAGCTGCCCGCTCTATTCGATCTTCGGGTTCAACAGCTGCCCGATGAAGAAATAAGCGACCATGGCGCCCGCCGGATACACCCGGCGGGCGCGGCACTTGGCAAGACTCCGCGCAGCCCTATTTCAGGGCATGGAACCCGGCATCGCTTTGGTGCATTCTCCGGGTTGAGAGAAAGGAGAGCTTTATGAAGCACTTCACGCAGATTCTGTTTGCCACCGCCCTGATCCTGAGCCCGTTGGCGGCCCACGCCGATGGCAAGAACAAGGACAAGGTTTATCCGCGCGGCTTCGTTGAGGTCGAAAAGGGCAACAAAGGCTGCCCGCCGGGCCTGGCCAAGAAAAACAACGGCTGCATGCCGCCCGGCCAGGTCAAGCATCGTTGGAACATCGGCGATCGTATTCGCGACGATTACTACATCTTGCGCAATCCCGACCGTTACGGCCTCAATCCGCGCTACGACTACTGGAGCAAGGACGACTACGTCTACCGGGTGGACCGCCGCACCGGTGAGATTCTTGACCTGATCGGGGCGGTTTCGGCAATCCTGCGCTAAGGCGCCGATACCGCATAGGTCAAAGCAGCCGCCGGGTGGGATACCGCCCGGCGGCTTTATTCTGCCGCAACCTTGATCCCCAACATCGGCGCGAGGTAGCGCCCGGTATGGCTGCGCGGGTTCAGTGCGACCTGCTCGGGCGTGCCCTCGGCCACGATCTCTCCACCACCATCACCGCCCTCGGGGCCAATATCGACGATCCAGTCGGCGGTCTTGATGACGTCTAGGTTATGCTCGATCACGATGACCGTGTTGCCCTGGTCAACAAGGCTGTGCAGCACCTCAAGCAGCTTGCGTACATCCTCGAAATGCAGCCCCGTGGTTGGCTCATCGAGAATGTAAAGCGTGCGCCCGGTCGCCCGCCGACTGAGTTCCTTTGACAGTTTGACCCGCTGCGCCTCGCCCCCCGAAAGGGTCGTCGCCTGCTGGCCGACCTTGATGTAGCCAAGGCCCACCTCGACCAGCGCATCCATCTTCTCGCGGATCGAGGGAACGGCCTTGAAGAACTCTTGCGCATCCTCAACCGTCATCTCAAGAACGTCCGCTATGCTTTTGTTCTTGAACTTTATTTCCAGCGTCTCGCGGTTATACCTATGGCCCTTGCAGGTCTCGCAGGTGACATAGATATCGGGCAGGAAGTGCATCTCGATCTTGATCACACCATCGCCCTGGCAGGCCTCGCACCGCCCACCCTTGACGTTGAAGCTGAACCTCCCCGGCTTGTAGCCGCGCGCCTTCGCCTCGGGGAGGCCCGAGAACCAGTCGCGGATCGGGGTAAAGGCCCCGGTATAAGTGGCGGGGTTCGAGCGCGGCGTGCGCCCGATCGGCCGCTGGTCGATGTCGATGACCTTGTCGAGATGCTCGAAGCCCTTGATCGTCTCGCAGGGCGCCGGGGTCTCGCGCGCGCCATTGAGGCGCATGGCTGCGTTTTTGTAGAGCGTCTCAATGGTCAGGGTGGACTTGCCGCCCCCCGAAACGCCCGTCACGCAGATGAACTTGCCAAGCGGGAAAGAGACGCTGGCTTCCTTCAGGTTGTTGCCGGTGGCCTTGATCACGCTCAGCTTCTTGCCATTGCCCGCGCGGCGCTCCACCGGCACCTCGATCCGGCGCGTGCCGCTCAGATACTGGCCGGTCAGGCTGGCCGGGTCGGCGGCGATCTCTTCGGGGGTGCCGCGCGCGACGATCTGGCCGCCATGCACGCCCGCGCCGGGGCCGATGTCGAAGACGTAATCGGCGTGGCGAATCGCATCCTCGTCATGCTCGACCACCAGCACCGTATTGCCCTGATCGCGCAGGTTCTTGAGCGTCATCAGCAGCCGGTCATTGTCGCGCTGGTGCAAGCCGATGGAGGGCTCATCGAGCACATAGAGAACGCCCGTCAGGCCAGACCCGATCTGGCTCGCCAAACGAATCCGCTGGCTTTCGCCGCCCGACAGCGTCCCCGCCGAACGGCTCAGCGTCAGGTAATCGAGCCCGACATTCACAAGGAAACCAAGACGTTCGCGGATTTCCTTAAGAATGGGTCGCGCGATCTCCTGCTTTTGCTTGGTCAGTTGCTCGGGCATCCCCGAGACATGCGCATGGGCCTCCTTGATCGACATTTCGACCAGTTTCCCGACGTGCATCCCGCCGATCTTGACCGCAAGGGCCTCGGGGCGCAGGCGGTAGCCACCACAGGAGCCGCAGGGGCGGCTGTTCTGATAGCGCTCGAACTCCTCGCGCACCCAGGCGCTGTCGGTCTCGCGGAAGCGCCGCTCCATATTCGGGATGACGCCTTCGAAGGTCCGGCTGACCTCATAGACCCGTCCGCCTTCGTCGAAGCGGAACTTGATCTCGGTCTCGCCCGAACCATAGAGGAACAGGTTCCGGATCTCTTCCGGCAGATCCTTCCACTGCTTGCGCTTGTCAAAGCCGTAATGCTTGGCCAGCGCGTCGATGGTCTGCGTGAAATAGGGGCTTTTCGACTTCGCCCAGGGTGCCAACGCGCCCCCGGCAATGGTCAGCGACTGATCGGGCACCACCAGACGCTCATCAAAGAACAACTCGCCCCCCAGACCGTCACAGACCGGGCAGGCCCCGTGCGGCGCGTTGAAGGAAAACAGCCGCGGCTCAATTTCAGGGATGGTGAAGCCCGAGACCGGACAGGCGAAGTTCTCGGAGAAGGTGATCCGCTGTGGCTCCTGCCCCGCCTCGGTCTGATCCGCGCTCAGCGCCTCTTCGAACAGCGCGATCCCGTCGGCGAGGTCCAGCGCCGTGCGGAAGCTGTCGGCCAGACGCGTCTCCAGCCCCTCACGCACCACGATCCGGTCCACCACCACGTCGATATTGTGGCGAAATTTCTTGTCGAGCGTGGGCGGCTCCTCCAGTTCATAGAACTCACCATTGACCTTCACGCGCTGAAAGCCCTGCTTGCGCAATTCGATGAATTCCTTGCGGTATTCGCCCTTGCGGTCGCGCACGATGGGCGCCAGCAGGTAGCCCCGCGTGCCCTCGGGCAGGGCCATGATGCGGTCCACCATGTCCTGCACCTGCTGCGCCTCGATCGGCAGGCCGGTGGCCGGGCTATAGGGCGTGCCGGCCCGCGCGAAGAGCAGGCGCAGATAATCGTAGATCTCGGTCACCGTCCCTACAGTCGAGCGCGGGTTCTTCGAGGTCGTTTTCTGTTCGATGGAAATCGCGGGCGACAGGCCCGAGATGTGATCGACATCGGGCTTACCCGCCATGTCGAGGAACTGGCGCGCATAGGCCGAGAGGCTCTCGACATAGCGGCGCTGCCCCTCGGCATAGATCGTGTCGAAGGCCAGCGAGGACTTGCCCGAGCCGGAAAGGCCGGTAATCACCGTGAACGCATCCCGCGGAATGTCGAGATCGACGCCCTTGAGGTTATGCTCGCGCGCGCCGCGCACCTCGATGAATTTCTGCTCGGCCATGACTGCCCCCGTTTCCACCCTCCCTAGATAGGCGAGGCGCGCTGAGTCTCCAATCGAAATACGCGAACGAATAGTGAACTTGTTAACGCAGTTTCGCGCAGATCACAAGAAAGCGGCGCTTGCGCACCAACTGCGTATTGGGCGGGTCGGCGCTTTGCCGCGCAGGCTCCTTCATTCATTCCGGATTCTGAATATACTTTTCGTGATCATCGGAATTGAGGCTTGATTTGCGCCGCCGATCTGCCAAATCAGGCCAGATAAACGGGGAAGGCCCCGGTACGAAATTCGAAAGGTGCTCGGCATGTTCAACTTCCTTCGCCCCTCTGGCGGTGCCCAGGTCCAGCGCATCAATGCCAAAGACGCCGTTGCGCAGGTGGCGGCGGGCGAGCTGACCCTGATCGATGTGCGCGACGGGATGGAACTGCGCGCAAGCGGTAAGGCCGTCGGTGCGCTTCACGTGCCGATGATGTCGCTCAAGATGAAATGCGACCCGTCGAGCCCTGAATGCCTGAAGGAACTGTCGCTGGAAAAGCCGGTCGCGCTGTATTGCGCCTCGGGCGGTCGCAGCCACGGCGCGGCGCAGATGCTGGCGCAGATGGGCTACCAGACGGTCTACAACCTCGGCGGGCTTTATGACTGGCACGCTGCTGGCGGCGCCATCGAACGCGCCTGATCGCAAAGGTCACCGGGGGGCGCCGCCCCCGACGAAAACGGGGGGCTCGACGCCCCCCGTTTTTTCGTGCCTCCAAAACGAAAAGGGCCCGCTACTGCGGGCCCTTGCCAATTCTGGCGCTGAAAATCAGAAGTGCAGCGCGCGACCGTAGGCCGACAGCACCGACTCATGCATCATCTCGCTCAGCGTCGGGTGCGGGAAGACGGTTTCCATCAGCTCGGCTTCGGTGGTTTCCAGAGTGCGGCCAACCACATAACCCTGGATCATCTCGGTCACCTCGGCGCCGACCATATGGGCGCCCAGCAACTCGCCGGTCTTGGCGTCGAAGACGGTCTTGACCAGACCCTCCGGCTCGCCAAGCGCGATGGCCTTGCCGTTGCCGATGAAGGGGAAGCGGCCAACCTTGACGGTGTAACCGGCAGCCTTGGCTTTCTCTTCGGTCAGACCGACGGAAGCGACCTGCGGGTGGCAGTAGGTGCAGCCCGGGATCGAGTTCGGCTTGATCGGATGCGGATGGCCGCCCGCGACCAGTTCGGCAACCATGACGCCCTCGTGGCTGGCCTTATGCGCGAGCCAGGGCGCACCGGCGATGTCGCCGATCGCATAGAGACCTGCAACTGCGGTGCGGCAGAACTCATCGGTGACGACATGCGTGCGGTCGATCTTCACGCCGAGCGCCTCGAGACCAAGGTTCTCGACGTTGCCGACGATCCCGACGGCCGAGATCACGGTGTCGAATTCCTCGGTCGTCGTCTTGCCGTCTTTCTCAAGATGCGCGGTGACCTTGCCAGCGGCACGGTCGAGCTTCTTAACCGTGGTTTTTTCACGGATTTTCATGCCCTGCTTTTCGAACTGCTTCTTGGCCAGAGCCGAGATTTCGGCATCTTCGACCGGAAGCACGCGATCCATCACCTCAACGACGGTCGTATCCGCGCCAAGCGTGTTGAAGAACGAGGCAAACTCGATCCCGATGGCGCCCGAGCCGATCACCAGCAGCTTCTTCGGCATCCGCTTGGGCATCAGGGCGTGCTTGTAGGTCCAGACCAGATCGCCATCCGCCTCAAGGCCCGGCAGTTCGCGCGCCCGCGCGCCGGTCGCCAGAACAATGGCCTTCGAGGTCAGTTCTTCCACGCCCTTGTCGGTGGTGACCGAAACGGTGCCCGCCTTGGGCAGCGTCGCCGCGCCCATGAAGACGGTGATCTTGTTCTTCTTCATCAGGTGGCCGATGCCGCCCGAAAGTTGCTTCGCGACGCCACGCGAGCGCTGAACCACCGCATCGAGGTCATAGCCGATCTTGTCAGCGGAGAGGCCGAATTCCTTTGCGCGGTGCATCAGGTGGAACACCTCGGCCGAGCGCAGCAGCGCCTTCGTCGGGATACAGCCCCAGTTAAGACAGATCCCGCCGAGATGCTCGCGCTCGACGATGGCAACATTCAACCCCAGCTGCGCGCCCCGGATGGCGGCGACGTAGCCGCCCGGGCCCGCGCCGATCACGATCATATCGAAGCTCTTGGCAGCCATGTTTTCTCCTCCGCTTGAAAAACTAGTTTGGTATTAAACTATTTTTCCGCAAACATCAACAAAAGGTTTAATGGCGCAGCATTTCCTTGTAATCCCCTTGCTTTTCCGGGCCTTACGGTCATTCTCCCGGCGTTGCATCCTCCTGGGCCGATTCCAAAGCTGCCTCTACGGCAAGGGCCGTCGCCGCCGGGGACAGCACCGCATAGGCCCCGGTTTCGGCTACGGTCAGGCCTGCGCGCCGGGTCATACGCCACAGCGCGTATCCCGCGATCCCAGACATCAGGAGCGCAATGAACAGGAAGAAGCCGCCGTTGCCCACGGTTTCCATCAGCCAGCCGGTGATCGGCGGCCCGGACATAGCCCCTACCCCGTTCACGAACAAAAGCCCGCCCGAGGCTGCCGCCATGTCCGAATTATCCAGGTAGTCGTTGGTATAGGCCAGCAGCAGCGAATAAAGCGGGTTTGCCACCCCGCCGATCACCGCGCCCAAGCCCGCCAGCACCCAGAATCCGGGATCGAAGGCGAATGCGATGAACATGGCCACAGCCCCTACCGCCGCCACGGCGACAATCAGCTTGCGCCGGTCCATGCGATCCGAAGCCCAGCCGATCGGGTACTGCGCGACAAGCCCTCCAAAATAGATCACCGAAACAAAGAGCGAGATCTGCGAGACGCTCAGCCCTGCGCGCGTCCCCCAGACCGACACCATCCCGAACATCGCCGAGAAGGTCCCGCCCATCAGGAACATGCCGACGACGCCCAGAGGCGAGGCAATGAAGAGCTTGCGGATGCTCAGCCGGCGCACCTCGGCGAAGGTCGGTGCGGGCGCGACCGAGAGCAGAATGGGCGTGAAGGCCAGCGACACGAGCACCGAGGGAATAATGAACAGCACGAAACCCGCCGGGTCTGCTGCGTTCATCAGCAACTGCCCCAAGATGATGCCGATCATCTGCACGATCATATAGGCTGAAAGCGCCTGCCCCCGCGTCTCGTTGGTCGAGCCCGCGTTCAGCCAGCTTTCCGCGGTGATGTAGACGCCCGAGAAACTGAAACCGATCAGCACACGCATTACCGACCAGGCGATCCAGTGCGGGAAGGCCGCATAGAGGATCAGCACCGCCGAGATCAGGCTGCCAAGCGCGGCGAATACCCGAACATGCCCCACGCGGCTGATCAAGACCGGCGTCATCTGCGAGCCGAACAGAAAACCAGCGAAGTATGAGGCCATGACGACCGACATCTGATAGGTGCCGATACCCTCGATCCCGCCGCGGATACCCAGCAGCGTACCCTGCATCCCGTTCCCGACCATGAACAGCATGACCCCCAGCAACAGAGGCCAGGATTGGCGCAGAACGGTGAGCATCGGAGAACTCCTTTTTGAGGCAGAACGCCGCAGATAGGTCAGCACATCGTAAACGTCAGCCAGAAATACGACCTCAGGGTATCAAAAGCGACGCATCCCCGTAGGAAAAGAAACGGTACCCGTTTTTGACCGCATGTTCATAGATTCGACGCACCCGGTCCTGCCCCATCAGCGCCGAGACCAGCATCAGCAGCGTCGATTTCGGCAGGTGGAAATTGGTCATCAGCGCGTCGGTGATGCGGAACTGATAGCCGGGGTAAATGAAGATGTCGGTGGTGCGGCAGAAGGGCTCGACCCGCCCCTCGGCAACGGCGGCGCTTTCGATCAGCCGCAGGGCGGTGGTGCCCACGGGGATGACGCGCCCGCCGGCGGCTTTGGTCGCGTTGATCTCGGCGGCGGCCTGCGCGGTGACCTCGCCCCATTCGGCGTGCATCCGGTGGGTGGTCACATCCTCGACCTTCACCGGCAGGAAGGTGCCCGCGCCGACATGTAGAGTCACCTCGGTAAACGCGACGCCCTTGGCGGCCAGCGCCTCAAGCAGCTCGCGCGTGAAGTGGAGTGAGGCCGTCGGTGCGGCGACCGCCCCCGAGTGGCGCGCGAAGACGGTCTGGTAATCGGTCTTGTCTGCCTCATCGGGCGCGCGCAGCGCGGCGATATAGGGCGGCAACGGCATGGCCCCCGCCTCGGCCAGCGCGGCATCGAAATCGGCTCCGGTCAGATTGAAGGCGATCCGCATCTGCCCCGCATCGATCGCCGTGACCGTGGCCGAGAGGGCGTCGGAAAAGCGCACCTCCTCGCCTTCCTTGAGCTTGCGCAGCGGCTTGGCCAGCGCGACCCATTCGCCCCCCGGCGCGGGTTCAAGCAGGGTCACCTCGATCTTGGCAACCGCCTCGCCCTGCGGGGTCATGCGGCTACGGGTTCCATTCAGCCGTGCGGGGATCACCTTGGTATTGTTCAGCACCAGCCGGTCGCCCGCGCGGAACTGATCCACAAGATCGGACACCTGCAGATCGCTGATCGTATCGCCCTGCGCCACCAGCAGCTTGGCCGCCGTGCGCGGACGGGCCGGGCGCGTTGCGATCAGCCCATCGGGCAAATCAAAGTCAAAATCGTCGAGTTTCATCGTGCTTCCAGTTTCGGCGGCTCTCGGCGGAAGATCTCGCGGAACATGCCGGGGGTAAAGATCGACAGCGGGTTGATCGCCACGCGCGGCGCGGCCACCTGGCCGCTGAGGCTGTAGGTGAAGCCAAACAGCCCCTCGCGCCGCCCCGAGAAGATCCCGCCGATCGCATTGACCATGTAGAAGGGCGAGATCACGCCTTGCATGTCGATCTGTCCGCTGCCGGGGTAATAGTTGCCGGTCATGGTGACGCCCATTGAGGCGCCGACGGCCTCGCCCCTTGTGAGGCTCAACCCCTCGGGCGTCAAGCGGAAGGCCGCATCAACCTCGGTGAACAGGATGCCCTCGCCGTTCAATTGCTCGAGAAGTCCGATGATCGAGGCCGCCGAGAGCATCGAGGCCAGCACCGGCGCATCCTTCACGCGCAGGTTGGCAACATGGGCGCGCCCCTCGTAGCTATGCGCGCCGACGGGCGAGAGCGTCATGTCGAGCGCCCCACCCCGCGCCTTGCTGAAAATCCCCGCCGAGGCGATGGCCGCCCCCGCATCCGCCGCGGCAATACGCGCCGCGGTACGCCCATTATCCGCAGGGCCCACGACGCCCTCTACCGGCGCACCGCCGTTGACGTTTCCGGCAAACGTGCCCTTGAGCCCGCCCTGGGTCGAGAAGGTGCCGCGCAGCCCGGTCAGCGCGATCCCCTCGGAGATCGTCAGGCGATCGAGCGCCACGCTGATGCCTGTGCCCCCCGCCCCGCCCGAGCCGCCACCCAGGGCCGCGCGCCGCATATCAAGCGCGCCCGACAGGATCTGAACATCCGGAGCCCGCCCTTCGCCGCGCCCGATCAGCGCAGCCCCGCCATCGAACCAATCCGCGATCACCAGCTTGTCGAACTCGGCCCGCTCCAGCCCGCCCTCGGCCTTGACCGAGACCTTGCCATCGGCGCTCAGCCCCGGCGCGCGCAGCGCCAGCGTCTCGACCACCGGCGGCTTACCCAGTAGCCCCGCGACCTTGAGGTTACCCTTGGCCTCGGCGGGCTTGGACCAACCGATCTGCGGGATGCGCAGCCCGAGACCCTTGAGGTCGCTCTCGATCCGGTAGCGCGCGGGCGCACCCGCCGTCAGGTCCAGCGCAAGCGAGCCCCACCCAACACCTGACACCGCGCCCTCGGGCAGCCCGACGCGGAAGGTCTCCAAGCCCTCGGGGGTGATCTCGACATAGCCCCGCACGGCCGAGATGCCTTTGTTCTCGGGGCCGAACTGTTGCGACCAGCGCGCGTCGAACCGCGTGCCCGACAGATCGCCGCGCCCCGAAATGGCGATGCCCGACCGATCCGCGCTTAGCCGCAAGAGCGGCGAGGACAGGACATGCCCCGGCACGACCTTGTCAGACTGCACGTCGGTCAGCCGCGCCGTGACATCGAAATCCACCTCGGTCGGCGCGATCTTGCGTTTCATCACAAAGCGCAGCTCGGTCTGCGCCTCGGCCCAGCCCTCGGCGATGTCCGGGGTGCGCCCTGCCTTTTTCAGGAACTCGAAGGGCGGCTGATCGAGCAGCGAGAGCGCAGCGGGAATGGGCGAGCGGGTGATCAGCCTCACCTCGGCGGGCGCGGGCTTGATACGCACATCGGGCACGACCATGACCGAATCCGCCACCTCGATCTGGCCGCCTGCCGGGGCGATCACATGCCCCTCTTCGACCATCAGCGCATGGCTGAATTCATGGATCGTGGCAAAGCCGCGCCCTTCCTGTACCGGGGGCAGCGAGCGCAGGATGCGCACCTGCGCGCCACGGAATTCGTAACTCAGCGCCAGACGCGGCGCGGACTCGGGCGCCAGGCGTACTGCCGCGCGGACATTTTGCAGCTCTCCCGTTGCCACGTTATCCGCCAGCCATTTGCGCGTCGGCGGCACCAGCGCCCGCGGCCAGAGCGCCAGCAGGTCTTCCTGCGCGATGCGATCGACCCCGGCATCCAGCGCGACATGCCAACCCGTGGCATCGGCCGAGGCCTCGCCGCGCGCACTGATCCGCCGCGCGCCCTCGATCAGCTGCAACTGCCCCAGTTCGACCTTGAAGGGCGCAAGGCTGATACGCAGATCCGCCGCGCCCTGCGAAAACCGCGCGGGCTTGTCGAAGATCCCCTCGGGGTCAAGCCGCAGATCCGAGATCGCCACCTGCGCCAGAAGTGCCGAGGGCAGCCCGTTGCGGAAGTCGCGCAACAGCGCCTGACCGCTGCCCTTCAGACGCAGCGCGCGGCTTTGGAAGCTCATATCAGAGACGCGCACCTGCTGCGTTTCCCCGTCATAGCTCAGGAAAAGCTTGCCGCCAGAAAAGGGCAGTGGGATGGCCCCTTCGGCCGGGCTGATCGCCCCGGCGCCCACCTCGAGCGAGCCCTCCATCAACTTCAGCTGACCCTGCCCATCCAGACCCGAGCGCAGCGAGCCCGAGATCGGTGCATCCAGAAGCCCCAGCACCGCCAGCGCGGGCGACTGCACCGCCAGATCGCGCGCCGGAACCGAGGTCACGACGGCGCCAAAGCTGGCCTCCTTGCTTTTCTTCTGCGTCGTCGCGCTTAGCGCAAGCTGGGCGGGCAACTCATCGCGCTGCCCGGCGTCGAGGCTGAGCGTCACGGCGATCTGCTCGCGGTTCTGGGTCAGCCGGAAGCGCCCCTCAGACACCTGCCAGACCCGCCCGAGACGCTCGTCGTTCAGGCGAATGCGGACATCCTCGGCCAGGATCTGCTCGACCTTGCTCAGCGCCGAGGTCTCGAACGCGGCCTCGAACAGATCGGTGGCCTCGGAGAGCGTGTCGATCTGCAAGCCGCTCAGCGCCCCCGCACCGCCCAGATCAAGGTCGATCCGCCCATCCGCCATGCGCCGCAGTGCAAGCGTGGCGCCGCGCACCCGGAAGCCGCGCAACTCGACCTTGCCGCGCAGCAGAGGTTGCGACCACAGCGTTGCCCGCATTTCAGAGAAAACCGCCAAAGGCATACCGGAGGGCCGCGTGATCTCGACCATCTGGAAGCGCACGCGCGGCACACCCCCTTCATCGACGATCAGATCGGCCCCGCCAGCCAGCGAAACGCGCATCCGTCCTTCAAGGGCGCTGTTGGCGCGCGCCTCGACGCGTTCAACGGCCCAGACCGGCAGGCGGATCGGCACATGTGTCACCGCCATGAAGGCAAAGATCGCGGCCAGCGCAATCACCGGCAGGCTGAGCAGCAACCAGATCCCGAAGCGTGCAGGCCGCCTTCCGGCGGGGCCCGCAGGGCCTGCCGTCGGCGCATTCGGCGGAACCGGGGCATCTGCCCGATCCTGTCCTGCGTGCTCGTCTCTCATCCTACCTCATGGGGCTTCATATGCCCCTTTTCGTCCGGCTTTACGGTTTACAATTCGTTTCGCCGACCTAGACCTTAGCACCACGCCCGCAACAGAAGGAGAGGCAAATGCGAGCCATCGGCGAAACCGCGCCAGACTTTACCCTGCCGCGCACCGACAATGGGTCGGGTGAAAGCGCGCTGACGCTCTCGGCGTTGCGCCCGCAACCGGTCGTTCTGTACTTCTACCCCAAGGACGACACGCCGGGCTGCACAACCGAGGCGCTGGATTTCACCCGCCTCGCCGGAGAATTCGCGGCAGCGGGCGCGGTGGTGATCGGCATCTCCAAGGACACGCCCGCCAAGCACGAGAAGTTCTGCGCCAAGCACGGACTCGGCGTGATCCTTGTTTCGGACGAAGCCTCGGATACCTGCGAGCGCTACGGCACCTGGGTCGAGAAAAGCATGTATGGCCGCACCTATATGGGGATCGAGCGGGCGACCTTCCTGATCGACGGCGCAGGCACAATCGCGCGGGTCTGGCCGAAGGTGAAGGTCAAGGGGCACGCCGAGGAAGTGCTTGAGGCGACCCGCGCCATCGCCTGAGATCAGGGGCGCTATCGGCAGGAATCTGCCCATGGCGCCCAAAAAATTGCCACCCTTGGTCGCAGACCGGGCAAAATCGGTTGCGCCACGGGTTTGCCACTTGTTAAGCCCTGTCCAGTTCCGGCGGTCCGGTTTCCCGGCCCACCGATAAGGGCGCCTTGCGCCCGCTGCCCTCGAACGAGACAGGATCACAGGTTTGCCCAGACGCCTCCTCGACCGCGCGAACTCGAGCCTAGAACGCTGGCTGCCCGAGCAACGCCTGTTCATGAAATCGGACAGCTCCACCCGGTTCGTCCGGCTGCGGCCGCTGACTCAGACCGCCGCTCTGGGGGCCGTCGGCATGCTGTTCGTCTGGTCGGTGCTCGCCACCTCGCTGCTGTTCATCGACCGTATCTCCTCGGGATCGGCGCGCGAGCAGGCGGCGATCTCGCAAGCAGCCTTTGAGATGCGCCTCGACAGTCTTGCGCGCGAACGCGACGCCCGCGCCCGCGAAGCCTCCGCCGCGCAGCAACGCTTCCAGACCGCGCTCGAGCAGGTCTCGCAGATGCAGACCGCGCTGCTTTCCTCGGAAGAGCGGCGGCGCGAGCTGGAAACCGGGATCAACGTGATCCAGTCCACCCTGCGCCGCACCATGAACGAGCGCGACACCGCACGCCTTGAACTCGCCGATGCCCATGGCGCGGACGTGCAGAAAGGCCTGTCGCCCGAGGCGCGCGTGCACGATCTGGACCGGACGATGGACATGCTGACCGCTGTTCTGGGCCGCACCGCCGCGCAGCGTGATGCCGCCGCCCGCGACGCTGAGGCCGCGCGCCTTGAGGCTGAGGATATCGCCCTTGAGAAGCGCCTGATGGAAGAGCGCAACGACGAGATCTTCACCACGCTCGAAGGCGCCGTGCAGATCTCGATGGAGCCGCTGAACAAGATGTTCAAGGCCGCAGGCATGAACCCCGACTCGATCCTGTCGCAGGTTCGGCGCGGCTACTCCGGCACCGGCGGCCCGCTGCTGCCGATCGCCTATTCGTCGAAAGGTGCCCTTGATCTGAGCGCCGACACCGACCGCGCGAACGAGATCCTGACCCGTCTCGACGAGATGAACATGTATCGCATCGCGGTTGACCGCCTGCCCTTCGCGCTTCCGGTCAAACAGGGTTCGTTCCGTTTCACCTCGCCCTATGGCTACCGCTGGGGCCGTCTGCACGCTGGCATCGATCTGGCCGGCCGTGTCGGCACCGACATTCACGCCCCCGCCGACGGCACCGTCACCGATGCCGGGTGGGAGAACGGCTATGGCAACGTCATCAAGATCCGGCACGAGTTCGGAATCACGACCGTCTATGCCCATCTGTCCAAAATCCGCGTGAAGGCCGGGCAAAAAGTCTCGCGCGGGGAGCTTATCGGTGATATGGGCAATACCGGTCGGTCCACGGGGCCGCATCTGCACTATGAAATCCGGGTGGACGGTTCACCCACCAACCCGATGACATTCATCAAGGCTGCCAAAGATGTTTTCTAAGAGCAAAATCCACGAGCCCGGCCCCAAGGCCGCTTCGGAAACCGAAAAGCCCAAGGCTGCCGACGCAACGCCGCCGGCCCGCCCGCTTGGGGACTTTGCCCCCACGAGCCGCAACAAACCCGCCGCCTCGGTGCTGTCGTCCGACCTGACGATCGTCGGCAACGTCAAGACGACCGGCGATATCCAGGTTGAGGGTGTTGTCGAGGGCGACATCCGTGCGCATCTGCTGACCGTGGGCGAAAGCGCCACCATCAAGGGCGAGATTGTCGCCGATGACGTCGTGGTGAATGGCCGCGTCGTGGGCCGCGTGCGCGGCCTTAAGGTGCGCCTGACCTCGACCGCGCGCGTCGAAGGCGACATCATCCACAAGACCATCGCCATCGAATCCGGTGCGCATTTCGAGGGTTCGGTGCAGCGTCAGGACGACCCGCTTCAGGGCACCGGCGCCCCCAAGCTGGCCCCGCCGAGCACCCCCGAGGCCTGATCGGCCCCGGCAACGAATTGGAAAGGGCAGCCCTGCGGCTGCCCTTTTTCATTTCAGACCGTCAACTGGCGGTACATATGCCAACTGGCGTGTCCGAGGACCGGCAGCACGATGAACAGCCCCAGAAACAGCGGCAACATCCCAAGGAACAAAAGCCCCGCAATCGTTCCCGCCCAGACCATCATCGAGACCGGGTTCGCCATCACCGCCTGAACCGACACGATAATCGCCGAGATGAAATCGACCTCGCGTTCCAGCAGCAGCGGAAGCCCGACCACCGTGAAGGCAAACAGCACCAGCGCAAAGGCTCCACCGACCGCCGTGCCGAACAGAAGCATCGCAGGGCCATTTCCGCTGAGAAGCACCCCAAGCGGGTCGGTCGAGACATTGGTCATCGCCTGAAGCCCCAGGAACATCGCAAAGGTCATATGTGCGATGAACATCCAGAACATGAACAGAAGCAGGATCACGACCGCCATCGAGGGCAGTTGCCGGTCCTTCTGTGCGAAGATCACGCCCAAT
The DNA here is from genome assembly GCF_025154035.1 of Sedimentimonas flavescens. Taxonomy (NCBI): domain Bacteria; kingdom Pseudomonadati; phylum Pseudomonadota; class Alphaproteobacteria; order Rhodobacterales; genus Sedimentimonas; species Sedimentimonas flavescens. Next base: position 133,162 of record NZ_JAOALJ010000006.1, read on the forward strand.
ACGGAGGGCCACAGCAGCGGCTCGCCCGCCTCGATCCGCCGACTGACCTCGTAAAGGCCAATAGCTGCGAATGGCGCGAGCAGCGGAAAGCCCAGGAAGAACGGCACCAGCCACCATTCCCGGCCGTTCATCGAAAATACCAGCCACAGTACGATCCCTCCCAAGACGTACACGGCGGAAAAGAATAACCCGAAGGCAGGTGCGCGCAGAAAGTCGCGCAGGCCCGCCCTCAGGACACTCGGGATAAGGGCAACCGGCATGTCCCTGATTTCGGGTAATGCTGATGGTCCGCCATCCTCGATATGCGTCATTGTGTCCTCCCTGCTTTTTGCTTACGCTAAGGGCAGTGGTAGCGCTCTCGCAAACAAAAAGATTGGTCGGCATGAAGTGAAGCCCCTCAACACGGGAACGTTTATTTCACGCCTGAAGACTTAGGCTATGTTTGCCGAGCGATCAGAACTCGGCGGATCGTAACCCTCTCGGGAGCCCACGCGTCAAAATCATGGCCGACAGCACCTATACCGGGCCAATCTATCTGACCGGCGACATGGTCGCCCAGCTTTCCAGCAAACCGACAAGCCCGTCCGGCGTCAATCCGGGCCAAACCGGGTATGGCATCGTCATGCCGGGTGTGGATGCGCTCGGCGCCGAGAGCGATCTTTACCGCCTTGTCTGGTGGCAAAACCCGAATACGACCGCGACCAGCTTTATCAGTGGTCAAACGTGGAAACTGCAAAGCTACGACCCGGCTGCGGACACGGATATCGACCCCTACAATGGTGACGCCGGTTGGAAGACCATCCCGGTCTACAGCAGCCTGACGCCCAGAAACGATCTCGTCAGCGGCCTTGGCGCGAGCGACGATTACGTTGTGCTGCAGTCGGGCAGCCACTACCTGCTCTATGACCTGAACGGTGGGCTTCCGCAGTCACCGACAACACTGACCTACTATGCGACCGACGAGAACGGTGATCTGACGGTCGGCGACAACGACGGGCAACTGGACTTCAGTGACGCCTATGCCTCCGGCCCGAACGTGATCTGCTTTGCCGCGGACACGAGGATCGACACGATCTTCGGCGAGTTGCCGGTGGAGGATTTGCGCCCGGGAATACTGGTGCGCACGCTGGATCATGACTTCCAGCCGATCCTCTGGATCGGTCGCAGCGAGGTTTCGCCCAACAGGCTACAGGAGGCGCCGAACCTGCGCCCCATCCGCATCCGGGCGGGCACCGTCGGGCGTGGCAAGCCTGCTGCGGATCTGATGGTTTCGCCGCAACATCGCATCCTCGTGCGCTCACAGATCGCTGCGCGGGTCTGCGGCGAGCCCGAAGTTCTGCTGGGTGCCAAGCACCTGACCTCCCTACCCGGGATCGAGCAGATCACCCCGAAGGACGGCGTGATCTACTTCCACCTGCTCTTCGACCGGCACGAGATCATCTTTGCCAACGGACTGGAGGCCGAATCCTTGCTGACCGGTCCGCAGGCCTGGCGCTCCCTGAGCCCCGGCGCGCGACAAGAAATTCTGACGCTGTTCCCTGAACTGCGAGAGGCCTCGCACGGCCTGCCCGCGCGGACGCTGGCGCTTGGCCGCAAGGCGGTCAGTATCGCACGCCGTCATTTGCTGAACCGAAAACCGCTGCTGTCGTAGCTCTAGCGGTCAGCCAAGACGCGATAGGCATTCCTGCGCAAGTTCCGCCGTCGGACGCGCGCCCGACAACTCCAGCACCGGTGTGATCTGCCCTTCAAGCCAATTGCGGTGGCGTTGCAGACTGCGCCCGCCAAAATAGGGATCGTCATACGAGGCGGCCCAGGTCAGGAACGCGCCATGGTTGCGATGCATGTCGCCGCCCTCGCGCACCCGGTCGCCAAACTTTTCGATCTCGCGCTTGCGGATACGCATCAGGCGGACCGGCGTCGGCGTCACCAGAAACACGATCAGATCGACGCCGGCAATGAACCCATCGCCCCAACTGTCAGCCGAGCCCGACAAGACCCAACCGCCATACGGCCCCGCCGCCTGCGCCAACAGCGAGAGACGCTCGGGCACCGAGCGCTTGAGCGTGAAGGGCGGATCAGAGGGCGCCCAGTAGAAATCATCGGTATCAAGATGCGGCACGCCTAGGCTTTCGGCCAGCGCGCGCCCCAAAGACGAGGTCCCCGATCCTGCGGCGCCGGTGATATAGACCCGCGCCGCCATCGATCAATCCTCGCCTTGCGCGTCGGCGCGCGATTTGCCCGCCACATCCATGGCCAGTGTCGCCGCCATGAACCCGTCGAGATCGCCGTCCAGAACGCCCTGCGTATCCGAGGTCTCGTAGCCCGTGCGCAGGTCTTTCACCATCTGGTAGGGCTGAAGCACGTAGGAACGGATCTGGTTGCCCCAGCCCGCCTCGCCCTTGGCCTCATGCGCGGCGTTGATCGCGGCGTTGCGCTTGTCGAGTTCAAGCTGATAGAGCCGCGAGCGCAGCGCGTTCATCGCGATCTCGCGGTTCTGGTGCTGCGACTTCATCGACGAGGTGACGACAATGTTGGTCGGCAAGTGGGTGATCCGCACCGCCGAGTCGGTGGTGTTCACGTGCTGGCCGCCCGCGCCCGACGACCGGTAGGTGTCGATGCGGATATCGCTCGCCGGAATGTCGATCTCGATATTTTCGTCCACGACCGGATAGACCCAGACCGAACAGAATGAGGTATGCCGCCGCGCCGCCGAGTCGTAAGGCGAAATCCGCACCAGACGATGCACGCCCGATTCCGACTTGAGCCAGCCATAGGCATTCGGCCCCGAGATTTTATAGGAGGCCGACTTGATCCCTGCCTCTTCGCCCGCGCTTTCGGCCTGAAGTTCGACCTTGTAGCCCTTCTTCTCGGCCCAACGCGTGTACATCCGCGCCAGGATCGAGGCCCAGTCGCAGCTTTCCGTACCACCCGCACCCGCGTTGATTTCAAGGAAGGTGTCGTTGCCGTCGGCCTCACCGTCCAGAAGCGCCTCAAGCTCCTTGGCGGCAGAGAACTCGCGCAGTTCCTTGAGCGACTTTTCCGCCTCCGAGACGATCTCGGGGTCTTCCTCCATCTCGCCCAGTTCGATCAACTCGACGTTGTCGGTCAGATCGCGGTCAATGCGCTTGTAGGTCTCGACCTTGTCCATCAGCATCTGACGCTCGCGCATCAGCTTTTGCGCGCGCGCCGGGTCCGACCACAGGTCGCCATCCTCGATCATCGCGTTGAATTCTTCCAAACGGTGCGGAGCGGTTTCCCAATCCATCCGCTGGCCCAGAAGTTTCAGCGACTTCTTGATCGCTTCCACGGTATTCAGCGTCTCGGCGCGCATATCGCGTTCGTCCTCTTTATCGTCTTGCGGGCGGTGATACAGCCAAGGTCACGCGCGGGCAAGGCTTGCCCGCGCCCTGTGGCAGCTGCCCGGTGTCAGTAAAGCCCGCCCGAGCTGAGCGTGCCAAAATCGGCTTTCTTCGGAATAACGGCGCGCTCGCCGGTCGAGGTGATGATCTCGGTGCCCTCGCCGTCGGTCTCGCCCTGCGCAAACAGCGGCAGGTTCGCCCCCATGGCAAAGCCGCCATCCACGATCAGGCCAAGGCCGAACATGCCGTCCTGCCCCTCGCGCAGGTATTCGGCCTGAACGAAATCGCCCGTGGCATCGTCCGAGAGACGCTCGCCGGTGTAGCGGTTGAACTTGGCCCAGTAGCCGCCCGGAGGGGCCTTGAACCGGCCGCCGCCGTATTCCTTGATCGCCTCGGTCATGAAGGCATTGAACACCGGCACGCAGAGCGTGCCCCCATAGGCGCCGCGCCCCAGCGTGCGGGGCTGGTCATAGCCCATGTAGCAGCTTGCCACGATGTTCGAGGTGAAGCCGGTGAACCACACGTCTTTTGCGTCGTTCGTCGTCCCGGTCTTGCCCGCCACCGGCACCGGCAGGTTGACGCCCGAGCCGGAGCCGCGCTGAACCACGCCCTCCATCATCGAGACCATCTGATAGGCGGTGACCGGGTTGATGACCTGCTCGCGCTCGGCGCGGATGCGCGGACCAAGCCCCTCGGCCAGGATCTCCTTGCCGCAATCCTCGCAGACGCGCTGATCATGGCGATAGACCGTACGACCCCAGCGGTCTTGCACCCGGTCCACCAGCGTCGGCTCCACCCGCTGCCCGCCGTTGGCGAACATCGCATAGGCGCTGACGATCTGGTACATCGTGGTTTCCTGAGCACCGAGCGCGTTTGCGAGGAACGGGCTCATCGGATTGTAGACGCCGAACTGCTCGGCATATTGCGCGACCGTCTCCATCCCGATTTCCTGCGCGATACGCACGGTCATCAGGTTTCGCGACTGCTCAAGCCCGGTGCGCATGGGCGTCGGCCCGTAGAATTTGTTCGACGCGTTCTTGGGGCGCCATAGGCCTTGCGGAGTGTTCACCTCGATCGGTGCGTCCACGACGATGGTCGCCGGGGTAAAGCCCTTGTCCAGCGCCGCCGCATAGACGAAGGGCTTGAAGTTCGAACCCGGCTGCCGCATCGCCTGCGTCGCGCGGTTGAAAACCGATGCCTGATAGCTGAAGCCACCCTGCATCGCGATCACGCGCCCGGTGTTGATGTCCATCGCCATGAAGGCGCCCTCGACCTGGGGCACCTGACGCAGGCTCCAGCGCACGAAGGAGCCGTCCTCGTCCTTGGTAACGGCGCGCACCAGAACCACATCGCCCAGATCCACAAGGTCCGACGCGCGCTTGGCCTTGGGGCCAAGCTTGCCATCGTCCTTCAGCTTCTTGGCCCAGGTGACATCTTCGGCCGGAATCCAGTGGCCGTCGCCATCTTCTTCGATGCCTTCGATGCCGATCCGGGCCGAATCCTCGCCCAACTCCAGCACGACGGCGGGATACCAGCCCTCAATGTCACGCGGGGCCTTGTCGGTCGGCACCGCGGCAAGCGCTGCGCGCCACGTCGCCTCATCGCCCAGTTGGTCGGCGGCGATGGTCGCGTCAGTGCCGCGCCAGACGCCTTGGCTACGGTCATATTTCTCCAGCGCGTCTTGCAGCGCCTTGGCCGCGGCGCGCTGCATGTCGGGGTTCACCGTGGCGCGGATCGTCAGACCGCCGCCAAAGAATTCCTCCTGACCGAAGGTCTTCGACAGCTGGCGCCGAATCTCGTCAGTGAAATAGTCACGCGGCGGAAGGGCCTGCCGGAAAGGCGGGAAATCGCCGTTCTGGACCGAGCGCACGGGCTGCTGGCGCTCGCTCTCATAGGTCGCCTCGTCGATATAGCCGTTCTGCCACATCTCGCGCAGCACGTAGTTCCGGCGGCCTTCCAGCTTTTCCTTGTTGCGCACGGGATGGAAGTTCGAGGGCGCAGCGGGCATCGCGGCCAACGTTGCGGCCTCATGCGGCGCCAACTCGGACAGCGTCTTGTTGAAATAGGTCTGGGCAGCGGCCGCAACGCCGTAAGAGTTCTGGCCCAGGAAAATCTCGTTCATGTAGAGTTCGAGGATCCGCTCTTTCGACAACGCCTCCTCGACGCGCGAGGCCAGGATCAACTCCTTGATCTTGCGCTCAACCGAGCGGTCGGAGCTGAGCAGGAAGTTCTTCATCACCTGCTGCGTGATCGTTGATGCGCCGCGCAGATCGCGCCCGCCCGATTTGACCGCCTGCACAGCCGCCGCCACCATGCCGCGCGCGTCGTAGCCGCGGTGGACCCAGAAGTTCTTGTCCTCGGCCGAGACGAAGGCGTTCTTGACCAGATCGGGGATCTCGCTGACCGGCACAAAGATCCGGCGCTCTTCGGCGAATTCGTCGATCAGTCGCCCCTCGCCGTTATAGATGCGCGAGATCGTCTTGGGGGTGTATTGGGCAAGCTGCTCGTGGCTGGGCAGGTTGCGCGAATACATCCAGAAGATCGCGCCCAAGGTCAGCGCGGCGAAAAACACCGCGGTCACGATCCACGAGAAGAGACCCCCGAGCGACGACAGGACGAAACGGATCACAAGCACCCCCATGGGGCCGATTGCCCCGTTCGGCCGCCCGTATATCGCGCGCGCGCGCGCGGGTCAAAACAACTTGGCGTCAGGCCGGCGGCGATGCGCCCGCGACAGGGCGCGGTGGACGATTTTTGCGCCCCCCGTCGCTACTTGCGTAGCAGACGCGCCTCGGCGGCATCAGCCTGCGCCCAGCTTTCGACCCCCTTCACCACCGCGCGAGCCATGCGTTTGCGCCACTCGGCGTCGAGCAGCCGAACACGGTCCGCCTCGGAGGACAGGAACCCCAGTTCCAGCAGCAGCGAGGGGATATCGGGCGATTTCAGCACCGAGAAATCCGCGCCCTGCACCGGATGGCGGTGCATCTTCAGCCCCTCGGCCTTGATCGCCCCCGCCAGAACCTGTGCAAGGCGAAGGCTGCGCGGATGGGTCTCAACCCGCGCCAGATCCATCAGCACCCCGGCGACGGCATCGTCATGACCCGACAGATCGACGCCAGCAAGCAGGTCCGCACGATCATGGCGCTCGGCCAGCTTTTGCGAGGCCGCATCCTGTGCCGCGTCATCGAGCAGATAGACAGTGGCACCGGTCGCCTCCCCCTCGGCGAGCGCATCCGCATGGAGCGACAGCAGCAGGTCCGCCCCGACGGCGCGGGCAACCGTGATCCGGGTTTCGAGTGGGACAAAGATGTCCTCTTCGCGGGTCATAAGCACTTCCATACCCGCCCGCGTCATCGCCTCTTTCAGATCGCGCGCGAAGGTCAGCACCAGCACCGCCTCGCTCTGCGCGTCAGCCTCGGCGCCGGGGTCGATGCCGCCATGGCCGGGGTCAAGCACCACACGCAAGGGCCGCGCCCCGTCTTGCCGACGATGCGGCGCCTCGGTCACCGCCGGTTGCGGCAGATCCCACAGCACCGAGGATGGCGCGCCCACGCGCGCGGTGAAATCCTCGGGCAAAACAGGTTCCAGCCGCACGCGCACCGACGCCGCGTCGGGCGCGGTTTCCTCGACCGCCTCAAGCAAGCGCATCGGCCCCGGAAGCTCTGCCACAAGGCGCGACCAGCCGGGCCGGAAACGACCCCAGCGAAGGCCTTGCAACACCCCGCCCTCGTTCAGATCCGCCGGGTTCTGGCCGGTAAAATCCACCTCGCGGAAATCGACGATCAGGCGCGGCGGTCCATCCAGCAGATAGGCACGGAAGGGAACCGGCTGGCTGATGCCCAGAACGATCTCGGTCTGGCCATCGGTCGCACGGACATGGCTGCGCGCGGGCTCAACTCGTGCAAGCGCCGAGAAATCCTGTGCCTGAACCAGTCCAATGCCCGCCAGCCACGCCAGCGCGATGCCCAAGAGAATGCGTTTCATGCCGCCCTGCCCGTTTTCGCGCAGTATAGCGCGCCGCAAACGCCTGAGAAACCGCTCAACCGCGCGCAGCCATGAAACGGGTCAGACGACCGAGCCCCTCGGCGATATCGGCGGTGGCGCGGGCATAGGAAAAGCGCAGGGTCCGTGCGCCGCGACGCGGATCGAAATCGAGCCCCGGCGTTACGGCCACACCTGCCTTTTCCAAGATCTCGGCGGCGAAGGCCACGCTGTCCTGCGTCAGATCCGAGACATCGGCGTAGATGTAGAAGGCTCCGTCGGGCGGCGCGATCTTGGTGAACCCGGCCTTCGGCAGGCCCTCCAGCATCAGGCGACGGTTCTCGGCATAGACGGCGCGGTTCGCCTCCAGCTCGTCGATGCAGTCAAGCGCGGCGAGCGCCGCAATCTGACTGGCATGGGGCGGGCAGATGAACAGGTTCTGCGCCAGCCGCTCGACCGTGCGGATGTGATCCTCGGGCACGACCATCCAGCCCACGCGCCAGCCCGTCATCGAGAAATACTTCGAGAAGGAGTTAATCACATAGGCCTGATCCGAGATCTCAAGCGCGCTGACCGCCCGATCACCGTAATGCAGGCCGTGGTAGATCTCGTCCGAGATGAAGGCGATGTCGCGTGCCGCGGCCTCGGCCATCAGGGCGGCCAGTTGCGGCTTGCCGAGCATCGTCCCCGAGGGGTTGCCGGGCGAGGCCACGATCAAGCCCTGCACATCGGCGGGGATCTCGGAGGGCACGGGCTGATAGCGGTTCTCGGGGCGGCTCTGGATGCCGACCGGCGTGACCGACATGGCGCGCAGGATCTGGCGATAGCTCGGGTAGCCGGGTTCGCCCAATGCCACGCGGTCGCCCGCATCAAAAAGCGCCGAGAAGGCCAGCACGAAGGCGCCCGACGATCCCGCCGTTACCACCACCCGCGCCGGGTCCAGATCGACGCCATACCAGCGCGCGTAAAGCCGCGCGATCCCTTCGCGCAGCGCAGGCAGCCCCAACGAAACCGTGTAGCCAAGAGAGTCGCGCTCCAACGCCTCCGCCAGTGCGGCACGCGCCTGAGCCGGTGCGGGCGTCGACGGCTGTCCCACCTCCATATGAATGATATGGCGCCCGGCGGCCTCTGCGGCACGCGCAGCCTCCACCACATCCATCACAATAAAGGGATCAACCTGACCACGGCTTGAGAAACGCATCTTCTGCCTCCATCCTGCGGATTGAATATGCGCGATAGGCCGCCTTGGCGGTAGGGTCAATGGCGGCGGTCACAGAGTCGCACCATGCACACCCCTCTTGCGCATGAAGACAGGACTGGCCAGTTTGGCCCGAACCGGCCGCAAGGCCCTGAACAGGATGAACTGATGACGCGCAAGCTTTTCGCCGCCCTCGCCCTCTCGATGGCGCTTTCCGCCCCCGCGATGGCTTTCGATATCTCCGGGATGTCGGACGCCGAAAAGGCGGCCTTCGGCGAAGCCGTGAAGACCTATCTGATGGAAAACCCCGAGGTGCTGGTTGAGGCGATCGGCGTGCTCGAAGAACGCCAGCAGGCTGCCGAGGCGCAGAATGACAAGGTGCTGGTGCAGACCAACGCCGAGGACCTGTTTGACGACGGCTATTCCTGGATCGGTGGCAACCCTGACGGCGACCTGACCATCGTCGAGTTCATGGATTACCGCTGCAGCTATTGCCGCAAGGCCTATACCGAGGTCGAGGAGCTTCTGGCCAAGGACGGCAACATCCGCTTCATCGTCAAGGAATTCCCGATCCTGGGTCAGGAATCCGACCTCTCGGCGCGCTTCGCGGTGGCTGTGAAGCAGCTTGCGGGCGACGAGACCTACAAGAAGGTCCATGACGAGCTGATCGCCTTCCGTGGCTCGATCACGCTTGAAAGCCTCTCGCGGCTGGCAGATGAGCAGGGCGTGGACAAGGACGCCGTGCTCAAGCGGATGAACGAGGAAGAAGTGACCGCCGTTTTGCGCGCCAACCACCAGTTGGCCGAGCGCATGAGAATCTCGGGCACCCCGGCCTTCGTCATCGGCGGCGAGATGCTGCGCGGCTATGCGCCCCTCAAGACGATGCAGCAAATCGTGGCCGAGCAGCGCGGCTGATCGCCCTGCCAAAGACGCGAAAGGCCGGCATCGCGCCGGCCTTTTTCTTTTCAGGGCTTATTCCGCCGCATCGGGCGTATCGCCTGCCGCCTCTATCTCGGCCACGCGGGCCTCGACCAGCCCCACGATATGATCGACCATCTCGGCGTTCGAGAGCTTGTGGCTCTGCTTGCCCGCCAGATAGACCATCCCCGAGCCCGCACCGCCGCCGGTAAAGCCAATATCGGTCATCAGCGCCTCGCCAGGGCCGTTCACGACGCAGCCGATGATCGACAGGCTCATCGGGGTCTTGATGTGCTCAAGGCGCTTTTCGAGCGTCTCGACCGTCTTGATCACGTCGAAGCCCTGACGCGCACAGGACGGGCACGAGATGATCTGCACCCCGCGCGTGCGCAGGCCAAGCGACTTGAGGATCTCGTAGCCAACCTTGACCTCTTCGACCGGATCGGCCGAGAGGCTGACGCGGATCGTGTCGCCAATCCCCATCCACAGCAGGTTGCCCAGACCGATGGCGGATTTCACGGTGCCAGCCATAAGCCCGCCCGCCTCGGTGATACCAAGGTGGATCGGCGCATCGGTCGCCTCGGCCAGCGCCTGATAGGCAGCGGCCGCCAGGAAGACATCCGACGCCTTGCAGGAAATTTTGAACTCGTGAAAGTCGTTGTCTTGCAGGATCTTGATGTGATCAAGGCCACTTTCGACCATCGCATCGGGGCACGGCTCGCCGTATTTGTCGAGCAGGTGCTTTTCAAGGCTGCCCGCGTTCACACCGATGCGGATCGAGCAGCCGTGGTCCTTCGCCGCCCGGATCACCTCTTTCACGCGGCTTTCATCGCCGATATTGCCGGGGTTGATGCGCAGACAGGCGGCGCCTGCCTCGGCCGCCTCGATGGCGCGCTTGTAGTGAAAATGGATGTCGGCCACGATCGGCACGGGGCTTTCGCGCACGATCTCGCGCAGGGCGCGGGTGCTGGCCTCATCGGGCGTCGAGACGCGCACGATATCGGCACCCACGTCGGCCGAGCGGATCACCTGATCCAGCGTCGCCCTGACGTCCGAAGTATCGGTGTTCGTCATCGTCTGCACCGTGATCGGCGCATCGCCCCCCACGGGCACATTGCCGACCATGATCTGGCGCGACTTGCGGCGGTAGATATTGCGCCAGGGACGAATGTGGTTGAGCGACATGGCGGGGTCTCCGATTGCTGCCCCAGACATAGGTCAGCCGCCGCCCGAGGGCAACGGCTGCGCAATCCTGTTCAAGGAAATCACTGGCCTGCGGGATTGACCGTCGCCACCGCGCTGGCATCTGCCACGGCGATCATCCGCGCAAGGTCGCCATCTGCGTCGATCTCGGCCGTCGCATATTTCTCGGTCACGGCCTCGGGGGCCAGCACGATGTTCTTGGTCACTTCGCCGCGCTTGCCGACCGGGCCATGGGCCACGCCGTTCACCGCGAAGTAGATCGCACCCGACTCACCCGTGCGCAGCACAGGTGCCTCTTCGAGCTTGGGCGGCGTGTAGCGTTCGCCCGCATCCATCACCTTCTCGAAGAGAACGCTGCCGTCGGCCGCGCTCACACGCACCCATGCGGGACGCACGGCAAGAATTTCAAGCGCAGGCGCCTCGGCGGCGACAGTGCGCACCAGCGTATCGATGCTTTCGACCGAAGCCTCGGCCAGTGCGGTTTCGATCGCGGGTTTCGCGCCCGCCAGCCCGGCCAGAACACCCGTTTGCGAGGGGTCGATCGCGGCAATCGGGCCATCGCGGGCAATCAGCACCGGGGTATCGAGCGCGGCGGGGCGATAGATGCGGTCCAGCGCCTCGGGCACCGGAAGGTCGGGCAGGCTGTCGTCGGTCTCGGCCATACGCATGGGCCGCGCGCCTTGCAGCGGGTCAAGCTCGGCCACGACGCCAGGCGCCTGATCGACCGGAGCCAGTTGCACGCGCTGCACCTCTTGCAGGACAGACCAGCCACCATAGCCGATCCCGCCCGCCAGCAGCGCCAGCACGAATACCGAGCCGATCGCGCGCGGCTCAATCGTGCTCCAGAACGCCTGGGTGCGCGGAACGAAGGTTGCATTGGGATTGGCCAGCGCCTCGGCGACCTCGGTCGGGCGGCGCTGCGGCTTGGGCCCGGACGCCGCCGCGGCCATGCCGTGCGTGGGCTGATAGCCCGCCTCCAGGCAGAATCTCTCGAACGCCCAATCCGGATCGAGCCCGAGGTAACGGGCGTAGGATCGGACATAACCGGCGATGAAAGAGGGTGTCTCGAACGCGGCGACATCGCAGCTTTCGATAGCCGCGATATAGGCCGCTTTGATGCGCAACTCTCGCTGCACATCCAATAGCGACTTCGCCAGAGTTGCGCGCTCCCCGCGCATGAGATCCCCAAGACGAAGCTCGAAATCGTCAAAGCCTTTCGGCTTGTCCTCGGCCTGCGTCGAAGGTTTGCTCCTCCGCCCGATCATGTGGCTGCCCCTGCCCCAAAACACTAAAGGTTGTCGATTCGGGTTATGTGATCCCTAACCCTTACCCTGTGTTTATCACAAGCAGGAGAGCTGTGCATCCGCGAAGCGACTTAAGCCGATGCTTCGGCACGATTCAGCGCACAGCGCGACCACAGCGCATCCATGGCGCGCACAAGGTGGTCGATCTGCTTCAGATCGTGCACCGGCGAGGGCGTGAAACGCAGCCGCTCGGTTCCGCGCGGAACGGTGGGGAAGTTGATCGGCTGCACATAGACGCCGAATTCCGCCAGCAGCATGTCCGACAGCGCCTTGGTATGCACCGGATTGCCGATGACCACCGGAACGATATGCGAGCCGTGATCGATGATCGGCATGCCGAGCGCCTTGAGGCGCATCTTGAGAACCTTGGCGTGCAGCTGCTGCGCGTCGCGCAGCTTCTGGCCGTCCGCAGTCTTGAGGAACGCGATCGAGGCCGCAGCGCCCGCAGCAATGGCCGGCGGCAGCGAGGTGGTGAAGATGAAGCCCGGCGCATAGGAGCGGATCGCATCCACCATCTTGGCCGAGGCCGCGATATAACCGCCGAACACGCCGAAAGCCTTGCCGAGCGTGCCGTTGAAAATGTCGATACGGTGCATCTCGCCGATCTTCTCGGCGATACCGGCGCCGCGCGGGCCATACATGCCCACCGCGTGGACCTCATCAAGATAGGTCAGCGCGCCGAATTCCTCGGCCAGGTCGCAGATCTCGGAAATCGGGCCGAAGTCGCCGTCCATCGAATAGACCGACTCGAAGGCGATCAGCTTGGGGGTCGACGGATCGTCGGCTGCCAGCAGCTCGCGCAGGTGGGCGACGTCATTGTGGCGGAAGATGCGCTTGGCGCCGCCGTTGCGCTTGATCCCCTCGATCATCGAGGCATGGTTCAGTTCATCCGAATAGATGATCAGGCCGGGGAACAGCTTGGGCAGCGTGCTCAGCGTCGCGTCATTCGCGATATAGGCCGAGCTGAAGACCAGAGCCGCTTCCTTGCCGTGCAGATCGGCCAGTTCGACCTCAAGCCGCTTGTGATAGGCCGTGGTGCCGGAAATGTTGCGCGTCCCGCCCGAACCCGCGCCAACCGCGTCGAGCGCCTCGTGCATGGCCGCCAGCACGACCGGGTTCTGGCCCATGCCCAGATAGTCGTTGCCGCACCACACGGTAATGTCCTGCTTGTCGCCATCCGGCCGGTTCCAGACCGCTTTCGGGAAGGCGCCCTTCTCACGCTCGATGTCGATGAAGGTTCGATAGCGCCCCTCGTCGTGCAGACGTTGAATCGCCATGTCGAGAGCGTGATTATAGTCCATTTCCGTTTCCCTCGCCAAAGTTCGCTGGGAAGAGCCATACCGGCCCCATTCGCGCCGGGCATTGATAAAGGTCAAATACCCAAAATGGGAGCGTAAAAATGTCGCGCCGATAAATCAATTCATACTTTGGAATGTATCGTACATTTCTATCACGCCCCGCGACCGGCTGGACAGCGCGAACCGGACTGCTAGGTTTCGCGCAGAAAAGGAGATCCGCATGACCCTGCAAGCCGTTCTGAACCGCGTCGATGAGACCCTGCCGCAGGCGCTCGATCGCCTTGTGGACCTGCTGCGCATTCCCTCGATCTCGACCGACCCGGCCTTCAAGCCCGATTGTGCCGCCGCCGCCGACTGGCTGGTCAAGGAACTGGAATCGCTTGGTTTCACCGCATCTGTGCGCCCCACCCCCGGCCATCCGATGGTCGTGGCGCGGCACGAGGCACCCGGCCGCCATATCCTGTTCTACGGCCATTACGACGTGCAGCCGGTCGATCCGCTTGCCCTGTGGGACCGCGATCCTTTCGACCCGGCGATTGAGGAAACCGCCAAGGGCGCGGTGATCCGCGCACGCGGCGCCTCGGACGACAAGGGGCAGTTGATGACCTTCATCGAGGCCTGCCGCGCCTATAAGGAGATCCACGGCAACCTGCCCGGCAACCTCACGATCTTCCTTGAGGGAGAAGAGGAATCGGGTTCGCCCTCGCTCATTCCCTTCATGGAATCCAACCGCGAGGAGCTTTCCGCCGACCTCGCGCTCATCTGTGACACCGGGCTTTTCGCCGACACCCAGCCCGCGATCGAGATGATGTTGCGCGGCCTTGCCAAGGTGGAATTCACGATCAATGCGGCGACCAAGGACCTGCACTCGGGCATGTATGGCGGCGCGGGGATGAACCCGATCCGGGTGCTCACGCGGATTCTGGGCGGGCTGCACGACGATCAGGGCCGCGTCACGGTTCCGGGCTTCTACGATGACGTCGATGAACTGCCCGATGCCGTGCGCGCGCAGTGGCAATCGCTACCGTTCGATGCGGGCAAGTTCCTGGGCGACGTGGGCCTCTCGGTTCCGGCGGGCGAGGTTGACCGCACGCCGCTCGAACAGCTCTGGTCCCGCCCGACGGCAGAGATCAACGGGATCTGGGGCGGCTACACCGGCGCGGGTTTCAAGACCGTGCTGCCCGCCGAGGCCAGCGCCAAGGTCAGCTTTCGCCTCGTGTCGCGGCAAGCCCCCGACAAGATCCTGCCCGCCTTCAAGGCCTGGATCGAGGCGCAACTGCCCGCCGACTGTTCGCTGGAGTGGAAAGAACCCATCGGCAGCCCTGCCAGCGTGATGGAAATCACCGACCCGGCCTTTGAGGCCGCGCGCGCAGCGCTTTCCGACGAATGGGGCGTGCCTGCGGTCTATACCGGCTGCGGCGGCTCGATCCCGATTGCGGGCTATTTCAAGACGATCCTGAACATGGACGCGATGCTGATCGGCTTCGCTTGCGACGATGACCAGATCCACAGCCCGAACGAGAAATATGACGTGAAAAGCTTCCACAAAGGCATACGCAGCTGGGTGCGCGTGCTCGACCGGATCGCGAAATGAAGAAAGGGGGCCAGCGGCCCCCTTTCCTATCCCATCGCCATGTCGTCGCGATGCACCAGCGCCGCGCGACCCGGATAGCCCAGCAACTCGGCAATTTCGGCCGAGCGGTGCCCCGCGATCAGTCGCGCCTCGTCCGAGGTGTAACGCACCAACCCCTTGGCCAGAACCGCGCGATCGGGGCCGGCAATCACCACCGGCTCGCCCCGGCCGAAACGGCCGACAACCTTGGTCACCCCGGCAGGCAGAAGCGACTTGCCGGACAAGAGCGCGTTCACCGCACCCGCATCGACGAAAATCTCTCCGCGCGGTTTCATCGCTGCGATCCAGCGCTTGCGGGCCACCTGCGGATCGCCCTCGGGCAGGAACCAGGTGCAGTTCGCCCCCTCGGCCAGCGCGCTCAGCGGGCGCGGCGTCGAGCCCTCCATGATCGCCATGGCACAGCCCCCCGCCACGGCGGTCTTGGCCGCCAGCAGCTTGGTCTTCATCCCCCCCTTCGAGAGGCCCGAGATCGGATCGCCCGCCATCGCCTCGATCTCAGGGGTGATCTTATCGACCAGCTCGAACCGGATCGCGGTGGGATCTTCTTTCGGGTTGGCCGAGTAGAACCCGTCCACATCCGACAGCAGAACCAGTTGATCGGCGCCCACCGTGACCGCGATCTGCGCGGCCAGACGGTCGTTGTCGCCAAAGCGGATCTCGTCGGTGGCGACGGTGTCATTCTCGTTCACGATCGGCACGACGCCCATCGACAGCAGCGTCTCCATCGTCGCGCGCGAGTTCAGGTAGCGGCGCCGGTCGTCGGTATCTTCCAGCGTCACCAGCACCTGTGCGGTGGTCACACCGTGGGGCGCGAGCACCTCTTCATAGGCGCGCGCCAAGCGGATCTGGCCGACGGCGGCCGCAGCCTGGCTTTGCTCCAGCGGCAGCGCGCCAAGCGGCAGGCCCAGAACCCGGCGGCCAAGCGCGATCGACCCCGAGGACACCAGCACCACATGGCAGCCACGCGCACGGGCCTCGGCCACATCCTCGGCCAGCGCCTTCAGCCAATCGGTCTTGAGCCCCCCGGCGCCCACCAAAAGCGCCGAGCCGATCTTGATCACCAGCCGCCGCGCGGCCCGCACATCCGGTTTCAGGGTCGCCACGGTTGCGCCTCTTCCTCGCTGCGGCGGTCCTCCGAGATTTCGGCCCAGAGCGCGCGCAGCACCTCGTTCACGCCTTTCTTGGCTACACCCGACATCAGCATCACCGGGCCACCCACGGCCTTTTCAAGCGAGCGCTTGCGGCTCGAGAGCGTTTTGGCGTCAAGCGCGTCGATCTTGTTGAGCACGGTGACGCGGGGCTTTTCGGCAAGCTCGGGCGAATAAGCCTCAAGCTCCTGAATGATGGTGCGGTAATCCTTGGTGATCGTGCTCGAAGTGCCATCGACCAGATGCAGCAGCACCGAGCAACGCTCGACATGGCCCAGGAACTGATCGCCCAAGCCGCGCCCTTCCGAGGCGCCCTCGATCAGACCCGGAATATCGGCCATGACGAACTCGCGCCCATCGATACCCACCACGCCCAGGTTCGGCACCAGCGTCGTGAACGGGTAATCCGCGATCTTGGGGCGCGCGTTCGACACGGCGGCCAGGAAGGTCGATTTACCGGCATTCGGCAGACCCAGCAGGCCCGCATCGGCGATCAGCTTGAGGCGCAGCCACAGCGTCCGCTCGACGCCCTCCTGCCCCGGATTCGCGCGCGAGGGCGAACGGTTCGTCGAGGATTTGAAATGCAGGTTGCCCCAGCCGCCGTTGCCGCCCTTGGCCAGCAGCACGCGCTGCCCGACCTCGGTCAGATCGGCGATGACGGTTTCCTCGTCCTCGTCGATGATTTCGGTGCCCACCGGCACTTTCAGCACGATGTCGTCGCCATCCTTGCCGGTGCGCTGGCTGCCCATGCCGTGCTGGCCGCTCTGCGCGAAGAAATGCTGCTGGTAGCGGAAGTCGATCAGCGTGTTCAGCCCCTCGACCGCCTCGACAAAGACCGAGCCGCCCTTGCCGCCATCGCCGCCGTCCGGGCCGCCGAATTCAATGAACTTTTCGCGCCGGAACGAGACGCACCCGGCACCGCCGCCACCCGAGCGGATATAGACTTTGGCGAGGTCGAGGAATTTCATCGGCTTTGGTCCTTGCTTGCAAGGCGCCGACATACGCCGCCCGCCGGATTTATTCAAGCGGGGCGTGGGGATCGGCGTATTCGGCGCGATAGAGCCAGACCGGATGCAATTCGTCGCGCTGCGCCGATTGCACCTCGTCATGCCCGACCCGCTGGAACCCGTTGGCCTCAAGTACGCGGACCGATGCGGGATTATCCGTGAAAACCTTGGCGCCAAGCGCTGGCAGGGCGAACCGCGCCCGCACGAAGGGCAAAAACAGCGCGACCGCCTCTCGCATCAAGCCCTGCCCGGCTGCGGCGGGGTCGAGAAAATAGTAAATGTCGGGCCGATCCCCTGCCCCCAACCCGATCGCACCCCAAAGCCGGTCGCTTCCGGGGCGCCGGATCGCAAGTCGCAGCGGGCGGCGCGCCGGATCTGCGTCGCGCGCGATCAGCGCAGCGGCGGCCTCGGTCGTGTAATCGGCGGGAAAGATGAAGAGCATCCGCCCGACCTCGGGGATCGTGACGATCCGCCGAAAGTCCTCGGCGTCAGCAGCGACCAGCCGATCCAGCACGAGGCGCGCGGAACGGATCGGCAGGTCGCTCAAGTTCAGGCCATCTTTTTCAGATAGGTCCAGGTCGGCACACGGGCGCCACGCGCCACCGACCAGCTTTCGGCATCGCCCAGGTATTCGAACCCGGCATTGGTCAGGACGCGGGCCGAACCCGGATTGTCCTGAAACACCTCGGCGAAGAGCGTACGGGCCTTGTGCGGATTGGCCTCGACCAGGGCCGCGACAGCCTCGGACGCAAAGCCCGTGTTCCAGAATCCCGGACCGACCCAGAAACCGACCTCGGACTGGTTATCATCGAGATGGGTCAGCGAAACCACGCCAAGCACCTCGGCCAAGCCTTGTGCCGAACCGTCGAGCGCCCAGACATCCTCGCTGCGGGTATCCGACATCGCGCGGGTGATATAGCTTTCAGTCGCGCCAGGTGGCAGCGGATGGGGAATGGCGCGCGTGCCCTCGGCCACGCGCTTGTCGGCGGTATACATTGCAATGAGCCCCGCGTCCGACTTGCGCAGGGGGCGCAGGATGAACCGCTCGGCCTCAATCACCGGCTGTGTCGAAATTGTATCTTGAAACATGGCGCTCCTCCTCGAAACGCTGGTCTTACCGACCTATTCTTCAAATTGGGCGGGCTGATGACAAAGTTAAGCCCATGCCCCTGAATTTTTAGTGAAACCCCGCTCGGCGCGCCTCCACTCGCCCCGAACAGAGATCCGGAAAACGAAAGGGGGACCGGCCTTCCAGCCGATCCCCCCTGTCGTTATGCGGGTCGAGTTCGGCTTACTCGGCCGCCTCCGCAACAGGGAGCACCGAGATGAAGGTGCGGCCTTTAAGGCCCTTGCGGAAGGTAACCTTGCCTTCGGTAACGGCGAAGATGGTGTGGTCTTTGCCCATCATGACGCCTTCACCCGGCCACCAGGTGGTGCCGCGCTGACGCGCAATGATGTTGCCCGGGATGGCCGCCTGGCCACCGTAGAGCTTCACGCCAAGACGACGACCAGCAGAGTCGCGACCGTTGCGGGAAGAACCGCCAGCTTTCTTGTGTGCCATAGGTCAGGCCTCCTCTTACTTCGCTTCGTGCGCGGTGCGACGCGCAGCAGCGGTGCCAACAGCTTCCTTCACGCCCGACTTGTCGGCGCCCGAAGCGAGAACTTCGGTCACGCGAACCAGCGTCAGTTTCTGACGGTGGCCACGGGTGCGCTGCGACGAGTGCTTGCGGCGGCGCTTGTGATAGGTGATGACCTTGTCGGCCTTGATGTTGTCGATGACTTCGGCAACCACCGCGGCACCTTCGACGAGCGGGGCGCCAACGGTCAGCGTGTCACCGCCCACCATCAGGATTTCGTTGAACTGGACTTTATCGCCAGCCGTCGCGGCAATCAGTTCCACGCGGAGCACGTCGCCCGCCTGAACCTTGTATTGCTTGCCGCCAGTCTTGAGGACCGCAAACATGGGCCATTCCTTTGTGTCAACCGCGCCCTGTGGCACCTTTCGGTTTGCCGGGTTTCCCCGCCTCGGACTGCGCGCCCCGTCAGGGGCGTTGTTACAAAACGATTCCCGGCGGAAAGAGACTCCTTCCGCCGGGTTGGGGGCTTATGGGTGATCCACCCCCCGCCTGTCAAGGGCTTCGGCCTTGTCTGGCGGGAATTCCGCACCTATCTTGGCCGCGAGCCGGGAACATCCCGGCCAATGACGGAGCCTTGATGCTGGAGACTGTGCGCAAGCTGTGAGCCGGGATGACCCCGGACACATCCACCCCGCCGCCGATGCGGTCGGGTGTCTTGTGCCATGCTTTCCACTCGAGGACATCATGAATATCTCGAAACGCGAACAGCGCGTGCTTCACGCGCTGGCGCAGGGCGGGCAGATCCGACATATGCGCGAGGCTGGCAAGATCACCGAAGTGCTCTGCGTAACACGCGACGGGCTGATCCTGAGCGATTGCACGCTCGATCTGTTCGCGCGGTTGCGCAAGCGGCGGCTGATCGAAAGCCAGAACGGTCGGCCCTACCGGATCTCTCTGCGCGGGCGCCTGTCGGTGCGCGCACAGCCGGACAACCGCTAGGCCTGCCAGCGGTTGAGCGCCTCCTCGGGGGGGATACGGTTCCGGGTCGAGCCCGGACCGATCGCCCCCGGGGTCAGCGACAACTTGGGCGCGGGGGCGGGTTGAACCATGCCCTCGTGTTCAAGATAGGCCCCTCGGGCGACATTATGCGGGTGGTGCACGGCCTCGGAAAGCATCAGTACCGGCGTCGCGCAGGCGTCGGAGGGCTCAAGGATCGCGGCCCATTCGTCGCGCGTCTTTTCCGCAAAGCGCGCCGCAAGCGCCGCGCGCAGGGCGGGCCAGCGGGTCTTGTCGGCGCGGTCGGGCAACTCACCCTCAGCAAAGCCCATCAGTCGTTGCAGCTCGGCCCAGAACTTCGGCTCGAGCGGGCCAATCGCCATATGCCCGCCATCAGCGCAGGCATAGGTGCCGTACCACGGGATACCGCCGTCGATCATGTTCTCGCCCCGGCGGTCCGACCACAGGCCGTTCCCGGCCATCCCGTGAATCATGCCCAGAAGGCTTGCCACCCCGTCGGTGATCGCCGCATCGACGACCTGCCCGCGACCGCTCGTGCGCGCAGACCACAGCGCCGTCATCATGCCAAAGGCCAGATACATCGTGCCGCCGCCGAAATCGCCCACGAGGTTGAGCGGGACCACCGGCGTTTCAGCGGTTCCGATCGCGCCGAGCGCGCCGGACAGGGCCAGATAATTGATGTCATGCCCTGCCCTATGCGCCAGCGGGCCGTTTTGCCCCCAGCCGGTCATGCGACCGTAAACGAGGGCCGGGTTCTCGGGAAAATCTTCGGGGCCAAGGCCAAGGCGCTCCATCGCGCCGGGGCGCATCCCCTCGATCAACGCGTCGGCGCGCAGGATCAGGCGGCGCGCGATGGCGTGGTGTTCCGGGTTCTTGAGGTCAAGTTCGAGCACATCGCGGCCCCGGTCGAGCGGGTCGTTCTCCATGCCCAGCACGTGGTTTTCGGCCCCCGCAGAATTGGGGCGCGCGATGCGGATCACCTCGGCGCCCATGTCGGCAAAGAGTTGCGCCGTGAAGGGCGTGGGGCCAAGACCTGAGATCTCGACGATGCGAAGACCTGTCAGGGGCCCCTGCGGTGCATGCTGCATGAAATTCTCCTGTTAGGCCGGGGGTTTTGCACCCCCGGACCCCCGCAGGATATTTTCACCACATTGAAGAGGGGAAGCCTTGGCCAAAGTGACGCTGCGTCAGATCAGCCCTGTGCCTTTTCTTCGAGCGTCAGCCATTCCTCCTCGGCGGCGCTGAGCGTGGCTTGTCGTTCGGTCAGCATATCGGTCGCCTTGCGGAACTTGACCGGCTCGCGCGTGAAGAGATCCGGGTCGCCGAGCAGCTCCGAGAGCTTGCCGATTTCAAACTCGAGCTTTTCGATAATGCCCGGCAAGGCTTCGAGGCGGTGCTTTTCGGTGAAACTGAGGCCGGATTTTTTCGGCGCTTCCTTGGGCGCGGGGGCGGCTTCAGCCTTCTTCGGCGCGGGCTTTTCGACGGATTTCTCCGGGGCGCTCAGGGCTTTCTGCGCCTGATAATCGCTCCAGCCGCCCGCATAGACGGTGGCGCGGCCATCCCCTTCCATCGCGATGGTGGTGGTAGCGACCCGATCGATGAAGTCGCGGTCGTGGCTAACCAGAAGCACGGTGCCGTCGTATTCGCCCAGGATGTCTTGCAGCAGGTCGAGCGTCTCGACGTCGAGATCGTTCGTCGGTTCGTCAAGGATCAGCAGGTTCGAGGGCTTGGCCATGATCCGCGCCAGCAAGAGCCGCGCGCGTTCACCGCCCGATAGCGAGCCGATGGGCGCGCGGGCCTGCTGTTCGTCGAAGAGGAAATCCTTGAGATAAGCCACCACGTGTTTGGGCGTGCCGCGCACCATCACCTGATCGGAGCGCCCCGAGACGCGCATGTCTGGGTCGTTCACCATCCCGTCCCAGAGCGACATGCTGAAATCGAGGGTGGCGCGGGCCTGATCGAAAACCGCAACCTCGAGGTTGGTGCCGAGCGCGACAGTGCCCTCGTCCGGCGCGACCTCTCCGGTCAGCATCTTCAGCAGCGTGGTCTTGCCCACACCGTTCGGGCCGACGAAGGCCACGCGGTCGCCGCGCAGCACGCGCAGGTCGAAGCTCTTGACGATCTGCTTCTCGGCGTAGCGCTTGGACAGGCCGCGCGCTTCGATCACGCGCTTGCCCGATTGGGTGCCCGCATCGAGTTCCATCGCGGCGGTGCCCTGACGGCGGATCTGGCTGGCGCGTTCCTCGCGCAGGGCTTGCAGCGCACGCACGCGCCCCATGTTACGCTTGCGCCGGGCCGAGATGCCTTCGACCGCCCATTTCGCCTCGGCCTTGATCTTGCGGTCGAGCTTGTGGCGGGCCTCGTCTTCCTCGGCCCAGACCTGCTCGCGCCATTCCTCGAAAGTCTCGAAGCCGCGTTCCTGCCGACGCACCTGCCCCCGATCGATCCAGAGCGTCGCGCGGGTCAGTGCGCGTAGAAAAGCGCGGTCGTGCGAGATCAGGACGAAGGCGGTGCGAGTGTCGCACAGTTGCTCCTCGAGCCAGCCGATGGCCTGAATGTCGAGGTGGTTCGTCGGTTCGTCGAGCAGCATCAGCTCCGGCGCCTCGGCCAGAAGCTTGGCCAGCGCAGCACGGCGCCGCTCGCCCCCCGAGGCGGTCTCGACCGGCGTGTCGGGGCGAAACTTCAGCCCCTCGGCCACCATATCGACCTTGTAGCGTTCCGCGGCATCCAGCGCCGAAGCCGCGAAATCACCGAGCGTCGCGAAAGCCGACAGGTCGGGCTCCTGCTCCATGTAGCCGACACGCACGCCGACGGGCACGATCCGCTCGCCGTGATCGGGTTCGACCAGCCCGGCCATCACCTTCATCAGCGTCGATTTGCCCGAGCCGTTGCGGCCGACCAGAGCAACCCGGTCGCCGGGCTGCACGACCAGATCGAGGCCGTCGAAAACGGGGTTGCCGCCGAAGGTGAGCGAGATGCCCGAGAGCTGAAGAAGGGGTGCGCGTGCCATGCGCTCCGGCTACTCGGGCGCAAGGAAAACGTCAACGGCTAGCTGCGCGCTCAGCCCGCGACCAGCCGTAGCGCACGTGCGCGGGCGGGCGGGATGGCGGCGATCTCAAGCCCCGTGAAGACATGGAACGTGTCCAGCGCGGGATCGACCACCGCGTGATCGCTGACCCAGCCCCCCATCAGCAGATAGGTGCGCAATAGCGGCGGCATCCGCTGTTGGGCAGTCTTGGCATCAGGCATATGCGCGGCCAGACGTTCGGAATAGCGGACAACCGAGGGCGCCGCCTCGCGCGGGGCCCACTCGGCGGGCGCAAGGTGGCGCGCGGCCAGCAGCGCGAGGGAATCGCTGTAATGCGTCCAGTCGGTTCCGGTGAAGGACGAACAGCCAAACAGCATCCCCACCCCGGTCTCATCGACAAAGCGCGTCACCGCCCCCCAGGCGAGGCGCAGGATGTCTGGGTCCTGACACTCTGGGTCGATGCAGAAGCGCCCCATCTCGACCATCGGCAGATCGAAGCTCCTCAGCGCCGACAGGTCGTAATACTGCGCTGAATAGCTGCGGCCGATCTCGGAGCCATCCCGCAGCGGCAAGAGGCGAAAGCAGCTGACGAGCCGACCCGACTGCGCATCCTCGACCAGCACATGCTGACAGATCGGGTCGAACCCGTCGGCGTCAAGCCGCGCATCCTGAGACGTCACGCCTACGCCGTGCTTGCGGCTGAGGAACCCCTTCCAGCGTAGCGCCTGCGCGGCACGCACATCCTGCGGCGTGCTTGCCAGACGAACGGTATATCGACCCTTGCTGAGCGCCTGCATCCTTCCCCCCGGACAGGTGTCGAGCCTGTCCAAAGCCTAGCCGATGGCCAACGCTGCGCAAGACGAAAGATGCCGCAGCGCGGCACCCCGTCCAGGAAAGAAATCAGCGGTCGAGGACCTGGCCGGCCGAAACCCGACCGAACGAGCCCATGAGCTGCTGAACGAAGCCGATACCCTTGATCGAGGTCTCGGTCACGCGCCGCGACAGCACGACGACTTCGCCACGCTCACTCCCGAAACGCTCAACATTCTCGACGACGCCCGCTTGGGTAAAGGTGATCGCGACGACCTGGCGATCCAGTTCCTCGGGCGGGAACGCACCGTAATGCTTCCAGCGCGAGCCTACGTAATACCAGCCCGAACCCTCAAGCAGACCGGCCGAAGACGGACGTCCAACCGCCGCCGCGACATCGTCGCGCGTCGATTTGCCGACCTCGATCTTCGCCAGATCCTCTTCCAGAGGGACGTAGCCGTGGTTGCGATAAACTGGCGAGCACCCCGCCGCCAGAAGCGCCGCGCCGAGTGCCAGTGCAAGCGCCCCGCGCCGCGTGACCGTTTCGCGTCCCACCTGAAACCCCCTCTTGCCTCATAGCCTTTGGCCTTTTATCCCGCTTACAACATGCTGGCACGGCCCTCAAGCGCGTTGCGAGCCAAGCTGCGCCATGGCGCGGGAAAAGCAAAGGATAACATCCATGAGTGACGCCGCCTTCGACCCGAACACCCCCCTGCCCTGGAGCGAGCCGCGGCGCGTGGCCGATCTGGCGGGGCGCAAACCCAACCGCTTCGACATCCGCCCCGACGCCGCCACCTGCGCGGCGATCGCGCAATGGGCGGGCATCTCGGCGGTGAAATCGCTGCGCCTGAAGGGCACGCTGACCGCAAAGGGCCGCAGCGACTGGCTGCTTGAGGCTGCCTTTACGGCCCGCGTCGTGCAGCCCTGCGCGGTCACGCTGGCGCCGGTCACGACCGATCTGGCCGAAGAGATTACGCGCCACTACCTGGCCGACCTGCCCGAGCCCACGGGTGACGAGGTCGAAATGCCCGAAGACGACACGCTTGAGCCTCTGCGCGCCGAGATTGACCTTGCCGCAGTCGCGCTCGAGGCACTCGAACTCGCCCTGCCGCTTTACCCGCGCGCAACCGAGCTGGAACCCGACGCACGCCTGAGCGCGGTACCCGACGGGGCCGAAGAGTTGACCGATGAAGCCACCCGCCCCTTTGCCAACCTGCGCGATCTGCTGGCCGGAAAGGGCAACGGGTCGGGCGAAAACGATTGACGTCCTGCCTGAAGCCGCCCGGTTTCGAGGGCGGAAAAAAAAGGCAGAAAAAGGACTTGCGCCGGATCAGAATCGCAGTATGTTCCCGGCCTCATTCAAAGTTTGGGTTCGCACCCGGTCCGCCACCTGGCGCCAGTGACGAAACTCCAGGAAAATCAGGGCTGTAACGCCCCCGAACACCCGAGGTTGAGACATGGCTGTCCCTCAGAACCGAGTTACGCGTTCCCGTCGCAACATGCGCCGTGCGCATGACGCTCTTGTTGCCGGCAACCCGGCGGAGTGCCCGAACTGCGGCGAGCTGAAGCGCCCGCACCACGTTTGTGGCGCCTGCGGTCACTATGACGACCGCGAAGTGGTGGCTCAGGCTGCCGAGGTCGATCTGGACGACGACGCGGCGTAAGCCCGCGCCGTCGCTTGCCCGATATCATGCCCGCTGTGCAGGACATTCCGAAGACCACGGGGCAGGATCAGGGCCGGTCCGACATGAAAAATATTGATCAAGGCCACGACGTGGCCAAGGCGCCGGGTGATTCCGGCGCCATCGTCATTTCCATCGACGCGATGGGCGGCGACCGCGGACCCGAGGCCATCGTCGATGGCCTGGCGCTTGCCGCGCGGAAATCGCCAAGCCTGCGATTCATCCTGCATGGCCCCGAAGGCACCCTCGCCCCGCTGCTGGCCGCGCGCGGCCTGACCGAGCGCTGCGAGATCCACCATGCCGAAGGCGTGGTGACGATGCACGACAAGCCTGCGGCGGTGATGCGCAACGGCAAGGGCACCTCCATGTGGTCCGCGATCGAGTCGGTGCGCGCCAAGGAAGCCGAAGTGGCGGTATCCTGCGGGAACACCGGCGCGCTCATGGCCATATCGATGATCCGCCTGCGCAAGCTGCCGGGCGTGAACCGCCCCGCGATCGCCTCCTTCTGGCCCTCGCGCAACCCGACGGGCTGGAACGTCATGCTCGACATGGGCGCCGACGTGAAGGCCGAGGCAGCCGACCTGCTGACCTACGGTCTGATGGGCACGTCCTACGCGCGCAACGCCCTTGGCCTGACCCGCCCGCGTGTCGGCCTGCTCAACGTCGGCACCGAAGAACACAAGGGCCACGCCGAACTCAAGGTCGCCTATGACCTGATGACCAAGGCGCAGGACGCCGGTCAGTTCGAATTCATCGGCTTCGTCGAGGGCAATGACCTGCCGTCGAACCGCGTTGACGTGATCGTGACCGATGGCTTCACCGGCAATATCGCGCTCAAGACCGGCGAAGGCACGGCGAGGCTCGCTGGTGAATTGATGCGCGAGGCGCTGACCGCCTCGCCGCTGGCCAAGCTGGGGGCGCTGCTGGCCATGGGTCCGCTCAAACGGATGAAGGAACGGATCGACCCGCGCCGCGCAAACGGTGGCGTTTTCCTAGGGTTGAACGGAACCGTGGTGAAATCGCATGGCTCGGCCGACGCGACCGGCGTCGCCGCTGCGGTGGATCTGGCGGCACGCCTCGCCCGCTCGGGCTTCAGCGCGAAACTCGCAGCACGGGTTGCCTCGGCGTCAGTCTCGGGGCAGGATGCGCCCCAAGGCGACGAAACCAGCGAGAAAGTATCATGAAAATCAGAGCCGTGGTCCGGGGCGTTGGGCATTATCTGCCCGAGCGCATCGTCAAGAATGCCGAGTTCGAGGCCACGCTGGACACGACCGACGACTGGATCCGCGCCCGCACGGGAATCGAGCAACGACACTTCGCCGCCGAAGGTGAAACGACCTCGCAGCTCGCCATCAAGGCCGCGCAGGCCGCGCTGATCGACGCGGGCATGACCGCCGACCAGATCGACGCGATCGTTGTGGCAACCTCGACGCCCGACCTCACCTTTCCCTCGGTCGCGACAATGGTTCAGGCGGGCCTCGGCTCGACCAACGGTTTTGCCTATGACATCCAGGCGGTCTGCGCGGGCTTCGTCTTCGCGCTGACAAATGCCAACGGCCTCATCGTTTCGGGCCAGGCCGAGCGCGTTCTGGTGATCGGCGCCGAGACCTTCTCGCGCATCATGGACTGGGAAGACCGCGGCACCTGCGTGCTGTTCGGCGACGGCGCAGGCGCACTGATTCTCGAAGCGGCGAACGGCTCTGGCACCAACAAGGATCGCGGCGTCCTGTCGACCGATCTGCATTCGGACGGCCGCTACCGCGAACTGCTTTATGTCGATGGGGGCGTGTCGTCGAACGGCAAGGCGGGCCAGCTGCGCATGCAGGGCAATGCCGTCTTCAAACACGCTGTCCAGAAGCTGGCCGAGACCGCGCATACGGCGCTTGGCAAGATCGGCATGTCGGGCGAGGACGTGAACTGGATCGTGCCGCACCAGGCGAATCTGCGCATCATCTCGGCTACCGCCGAGCGGATGCAGGTGCCGTTGGAGCGCGTCGTTGTGACCGTTCAGGACCATGGCAACACCTCGGCCGCCTCGATTCCCCTGGCGCTTTCGGTTGGCAAGCAACGTGGCCAGATCAAGACCGGCGACATTGTCGTGACCGAAGCGATCGGCGGCGGGCTTGCCTGGGGCGCCGTCGTGCTGCGCTGGTAAGCAGAACTGCCTTTCCACACGCTTGAAAAGCGCCGCCCAAGTCATTGATATTGACTCGGGATTTCATTGCCCCCATCGTTGTCAAAATCAATCCGGGGGGATGGTATGTCTGAGAAGACCTTGACGCGCATGGATTTGAGCGAAGCGGTGTTCCGCGAGGTCGGGCTGTCGCGCAATGAATCCGCACAGCTTGTCGAAAGCGTTCTGCAGCATCTCTCCGATGCGCTGGTGCGCGGCGAGACGGTGAAGATCTCGTCCTTCGGCACGTTCTCGGTGCGCGAAAAGTCGTCTCGCATGGGTCGCAACCCCAAGACCGGCGAAGAAGTGCCGATCTCGCCGCGGCGCGTGCTGTCCTTCCGCCCCTCGCATCTGATGAAGGATCGCGTGGCCGCCGGCAACGCGAACTGAGGCGCTGCCCCGTTTCGGGGCGCTAAGAGCAGGCGAACAAGAAAGGCGGCGTGATGGCGAAATCAGCCGATGCCTTCCGCACGATCTCCGAGGTCTCGACGATTCTCGATACGCCGACGCATGTGCTGCGGTTCTGGGAAAGTCGCTTTGCACAAATCAAGCCGGTGAAACGTGCCGGTGGGCGGCGTTACTACCGCCCCGAGGACATCCTTTTGCTGGGTGGCATCAAGCGCCTACTGCATGAGGATGGCATGGCCATTCGCGGCGTGCAAAAGCTGCTGAAGGATGAGGGCGTGCGCCACGTCATGTCGCTTGCCACGATCGATCTGAGTGCGGCGGAACAAGAGGCGACCGTCGACGCGACGCCGGAGGCCGCACCCACGCCCTGGCCCGCCGCCCCCGAGCCGGAGCCTGAAGCCCCGGCCGCGCAGTTCCCCCCCGACCCGCAAGACCCTGTGCCTGCCGCGCCACCGTCGAAGGCAAGCTGGCGTCAGCCCTCGTTCTTTGACGAACCGGCGCCGGAGGCCCCCATGGCGCTAGATGTTGAGCCAGAAGCCGTTCCCGGCGCCGAGATCGTTGATCTTGCGACCGCACGCGGGGCGCCGAATCCCCCCGCTCCGCCCGAGGCCGACCCCACACCGCCGATGTCGCAGCGCCTGCGCGCCCTGTCTGGCACGCAGTTGAGCGAGGCGGAGAGAGACACGCTCAAGGCCGCCAAATCGCGGCTGGTTGCCCTGCGCAGCCGCCTGGCTGCGGCGACGCTTGGCCGGGCAGAATAATGCTTGCCCTGCCGCTTTCCTCTGCCCGGCTGCACGCCGATATCTCGCGTGCAGAGCGTTGCGGAAAAATGCGTTTTGCCGCTTGCGCCCACCGCCCGGATGCCTCTATATGCGCCTCGTCGGGCCGTGGCGCAGCCTGGTTAGCGCGTCCGTCTGGGGGGCGGAAGGTCGAGAGTTCGAATCTCTCCGGCCCGACCATCTCGAACAACGCCCATCCCGTTCCGCGGGGTGGGCGTTCGCATATCCGGGGGAACGAGACATGACCCAAGGCGTTCAGGCCGACAGCGCCATCCGTGCGATGATCGAGCGCGGCGAGATCAGCGCGACGATCCCCGTCCTGCCCGAGCAGATCCAGCCCGCAAGCCTCGACCTGCGCCTTGGTCAGGTGGCCTACCGCATCCGCGCCTCATTCCTGGCCGGGCGCAACCAGCGCGTTGACACCAAGCTTGCCGAATTCGAGATGCACCGCATGGACCTGTCCAACGGCGCGGTGCTCGAAAAGGGCTGCGTTTATCTGGTGCCGCTGATGGAGGGGCTTGCCCTACCCGCCGGCCTAACCGCCGTCGCGAATGCCAAAAGCTCGACCGGGCGGCTAGATCTGCTGACGCGCGTCATTACCGATGGCGGCACGGAATTCGACCGAATCCCCGAGGGTTACACTGGCCCGCTCTACGCCGAAATCTGCCCGCGCTCGTTCTCGGTGCTGGTGCGGCCGGGAATGCGGCTCAACCAGATTCGCTTCCGCGCGGGTCAGGCGATGCTGAGCGATGCGGAGCTGAAGATCCTGCACATGGCCGAGCCGCTGGTCTCGGGCGAGGCGGTGATCGACCACGGGCTCGGCTTCTCGGTCGATCTGCTGCCCGCGGAAGGCGATCTGGTGGGCTACCGCGCGAAGCCGCATACCGGGGTGATCGACCTCGACCGGATCGCACATTACCCGGCCTCGGAATTCTGGGAGGAGATCCGCACCCGCGACGGTCGGATCATCCTCGACCCCGGCGCGTTCTATATCCTCGTGTCGCGCGAAGCGGTGACGATCCCGCCGGATTTTGCCGCCGAGATGGCGCCCTATCTGGCGATGGTGGGCGAGTTCAGGGTGCATTACGCGGGCTTCTTTGACCCGGGCTTCGGCCATGGGACTGCCGGTGGCACTGGGTCGCGCGGGGTGTTGGAAGTGCGCTGCCACGAGGCGCCCTTCGTGCTTGAGCACGGTCAGGTCGTCGGGCGGCTGGTCTATGAGCGCATGGCCGAACGCCCCGAGCGGCTTTATGGCACCGGCATCGCCTCGAACTATCAGGGTCAGGGCCTCAAGCTCGCCAAGCATTTCCGGGCGGGCTGAGGGGGCCAGCCCCCTCGCGCGTTCCGCGCTCACCCCCGGGATATTTGTGCAAAGCCGAAAGTGGCTTGCGGCATCTTTTTCAGGAGGCCCGATGCGCATCATCGAGGACATCATCAGCGACCGCGGGTCGAAATATGCCGTCTCCGGGGCGCCTTGCGCATCTGAGGACGAGGCGAAGGCACTGATCCGGGAGTTGAAGCGGGCCAAGAAATTCGCCAAGGCCACGCATAACACTTGGGGGCTGTTATGCGCTGAGGGGCCGGTGAAGAATGACGATGGCGAGAGCGGCGCCGGGGTGATCATCCTGCGGATGCTGGAGCGCGCCGGGTTGCGCGACCATCTGATCGTGGTGACGCGCTGGTATGGCGGCAAGCATCTGGGTGGCGACCGCTTCCGCCACGTGCAGGAGGCCGTGCGGATCTATCTGGCGGATCTGGGTCTTAGCGCAGACGGCGGGTGATACGGGCTGCTCGGCGCGCCTGCGTGACGGCCTTGCGGGCGGTACGGGCCTGAGCGCGCTCGGCCTTGGTCATCTCTGACGGGGCCTTGCCGCGCCCGATCAGAAGGTTGATGACCAGATCCGTCACAGGCCGGAACAGGATGCGAAAGAGCGTGCCGATGAGGCGATCGGTGTTCATCGGGTCAATCCTCGAAAAGCTCGCTCTGGCCGGTTACATCCTCGTCGTCATCGTCGCTTGCGCCGCCCGGCATCGGGCGGTTGTCGAGAAGGCCCGCCGCGCGCAACTCTTTGAGGCCCGGCAAGTCACGGGCGCTTTCAAGGCCGAATTCATCGAGGAACTGCTGCGTGACGACGAAGGTGACCGGGCGGCCCGGCGTCATGCGGCGGCGGCCGAAGCGGATCCATTCCATCTCGAGCAACTGGTCGATGGTGCCCCGGCTGACCGCGACGCCGCGAATCTCCTCGATCTCGGCGCGGGTGACGGGCTGGTGATAGGCGACGATGGCGAGCGTCTCGATCGCGGCACGCGAGAGCTTGCGCTGCTCCACCGTTTCCTTTTGCATCAGGAAGGCGAGGTCAGGCGCGGTGCGGACCGCCCAAGCGTCGCCCACCTTGACGACGCGCACCCCGCGCCCCTCGTAGCGTTTGCGCAAATAGACCAGCGCCTCGGCGGGGTCAGAGCCATGCGGCATCCGTTCTTCCATCTCGCGCAGCGTCACCGGCTCTACCGAGGCGAACAGGATCGCCTCGACCATGCGTTCCTGCTCGGCGAGCGGCGGGGCTTCGAAAAGGGATTTCTCGGTATCAGTCATTGCGGTTCCGGGGTTGCGCGGCGCGGATCGAAATCGGCGCGAAGGTCTCGGACTGGCGGATCTCAATCTGGCCCTGCTTGGCCAGTTCGAGCGAGGCGGCGAATGTGGCGGCGGTGGCGGTGCGGCGACGCTTGGGGTCCAAGCCCCAGCCCTCGGGCAGGTAGCTGACCAGATCGGTCCATTCCATCGCGAAGCCGACAAGCCCGCGCATCCGTTCGAGCGCCTGCTCCAAGGTGAAGACGTCTTTGCGATCAAATGCATAGGGGCGGAATTCGTCGCGGGTGCGGATCCGGGCATAGGCCTGCATCAGATCAAGAAGCGAGGCCGAGTACTGGACCTTGCGCACGCGCTCGACCTCTTCCGAAACTCCGCGTGCAAAGAAATCGCGCCCCAGACGGTCGCGTGCCATCAGCTTGGCGGCGGCGTCGCGCATAGCGGCTAGGCGTTCAAGCTGGAAGGCCAGGTGGGCGGCAAGATCCTCGGCCGAGGGGCCATCCGCCCCCGGCTCGGGCGGCAAGAGAAGCTTGGATTTCAGAAAGGCGAGCCAGGCGGCCATCACCAGATAATCGGCTGCCAGTTCGATCCGCAGCGCTTTGGCACGCTCGACAAAGGTCAGATACTGCTCGGCGAGCTGGAGCACCGAGATCTTGCGCAGGTCCACCTTCTGCGTACGCGACAGCGACAGAAGCAGATCGAGCGGCCCTTCGAAGCCATCCACATCGACGATCAGCGCCTCGGCCTGAAGCCGCTCGCTGACGCTCATCGCTTCGAAAAGGTGGCTTTCCTCAGACATCCGCCCCATCGCCCAACAAAGCCACAAGTTCGGCTTCGAGCGCGGCGATGTCAACGGGGTCAGGCGCATGGCGGCGGGCAAGTGCCGCATCTGCACGGGCGGCAGCCTCGGGCGTCAGCTGGCCTGCGGCCTCGGAGACCTCTTCCATCGGCTCCATGTCGCCCTTGCAATAGAGCACCACATCGCATCCCGCCGCGATCGAGGCCGCGGCGCGCGCGCCCTTGCTGCCCGAAAGCGCCTCCATCCCGATATCGTCGGTCATCAGAAGACCGTCAAAACCGATCTGCTCGCGGATCAGGGCGATCATCTTGCGGCTTTGCGTGGCGGGCGCCTGATCGAAGGCAGTGAAGCGGATATGCGCGGTCATCCCGAGCGGCAGATCGCGCAGCGCCCGGAACGGCGCGAAGTCGGCCTGCGCCAGATCGGCGGGATCGGCCCCGACCACCGGCAGGTCCAGATGGCTGTCCGCCTCGGCGCGGCCATGCCCCGGCATATGCTTGAGGATCGGCAGCACGCCCCCCGCGAGGAAGCCCTCGGCCGTGGCACGGGCATTCGCGATCACCGTTGCGGAATCGGTGCCAAGGCACCGGTTCTGCAAGAAGGGATGGGTGCGCGGCCCCGCGATATCGCAGGTGGGCGCGCAGTTGGCATCAATGCCAATCGCGCGCAACTCATGTGCCTGAATACGTGCGCGGAGCCAGAAGCTGCGCGGTGCATCGCTCGCGGCGCGGGCCTGATCGAGCGGCGGCAGCCACTCGCGCCAATGCGGTGCACGAAGGCGCTGGACACGGCCGCCCTCTTGGTCGATCAGGATCGGCGCATCGCGACCCACCGCCTCGCGCAGTGATGAACAGAGCCGCGCAACCTGTTCCGGTGTTTCGATATTCCGCGAAAACAGGATGAAGCCCCAGGGGTCCGATGCGCGAAAGAACGAAGCCTCGGACGGCGAAAGAGCCAACCCTTCGCAGCCGAAAATCGTTGCGCCTGCGGGCATCAGCGCACCAGCGCGGGAATGCAGTTGGTGCTTTCGGCGACCAGCGCGGCGCAGAAGCGGCGCGCGTCATCCACATCATCAAAGCCCTGCACGCGCAGCCGGTAGAAGGTGCGTCCGCCCGAGCTTGCCTCCTGCACGACGCGCTTCTTGCCCTCCATCAGGGCGCCGAAACGGTTCGACACGCGATCCCATTCGAGCCGTGCCTGCTGCGGGCTGTCGAAAGCTCCAAGCTGAACAAGGCGCGTGCCAGTGGGCAGGCTGTCGGGTTCAAGCTCAACCGTCGGCATGACAGAGGCCTTGCCGCTGATCTCGGCAGTCAACGCGGCGGCCAGCGCATCGTTCGACATCTCGACCTCGGGGCGACGAACAGGCCGCGGCGACGTCTTGAGGCCCGGCGCATCGGCGAGCACCGAGACCACTTCGGCGGGAGCTTCGGGCTCAGCGGCTTCGGGCGCAAGCGCGGCAACATCCGCATCAACGGGCGCCTCGACCGGCGCCTCGGCCACGGGTTTGGCAGCGGGCGTCATGTCCGGTACGGGGAAGGCGGCCGGGGTCGGCGTAAGTTCCTGGATCGCAGGCGCTTTCGGCGCTTCGGCCAGCAGTTTGACATCGGCCATCGGCGTGTCTTCGTCGGTCAGGCCAGTCACTTCCGGGGCAAGGGCAACACGCTCGGGCGCGGGCGCTGCAACGCCCGTTCCGGCGACCGCGTTGACCGACAGGCCAACATGGCGTGCCAGATCGCCACCGGGATCTTCAGGTGCAATCCGCGCCGGGCCCTGCATCGCGCGGATCACCGGAACGCCGGTCACATCGCGCACCGCGAGCCGGTAGCCCCAGACCACGACCCCAAGGATCAACGCGACCGAGGTGATGGCACCCGCATACTGAACCCAACCAGAGCCAGAAGGAGCTGCAGCCGAATTGCCCCGATGGGAGTCATAGCCCCCCGAGTTGCCATAGCCATAGGCTCCGCCGTCGCGGTAGTGAATGCTCGCCATGCCTGCCTCGCCGCCGGTTATCCGGCTTTACTGCCTCTTCCGGCGGCGGCACGCTTTAGCGCATCTCTTCCGCCGGAGTTACGCCAAGAATACCAAGACCGGCCGAAATGACAACTGCGCAGGCCCGAGCGAGGGCGATTTTCGCCGAAGTGATGCCCGTATCCCCCTCTTGCACGAAGCGCAGCGCCGGTTCGTCATTGCCGCGGTTCCACAGCGCGTGAAGATCCGAGGCGATCTCGTAGAGGAAGAAAGCGATCCGGTGCGGCTCATTCGCGCGGGCGGCGATCTCGACATGGCGGGGCCATTCGGCAACCTTCTTGGCCAGCGCCAGTTCAGCCTCATGTGTATTGCCCGACAGATCCGCCTTGGCCAGCGCCGCGTTCGAGACGTCTATACCCAGCTCGGCCGCCTTGCGCGCAACCGAGGCCACACGGGCATGGGCGTATTGTACGTAGAACACCGGGTTGTCCTTGGACTGCTCCAGCACCTTGTCGAAGTCGAAGTCCAGCGGCGCGTCGTTCTTGCGCGTCAGCATGTGGAAGCGCGTCACATCGGCGCCGGCCTGCTCGACAACGTCGCGCAGGGTGACAAAGGTCCCTGCCCGCTTCGACATCTTGAAGGGTTCGCCGTTCTTGAACAGCTTCACCAGCTGGATCAGCTTGATATCCAGCGGCACGCGGTTTTCCGACAGCGCCGCGACGGCGGCCTTCATGCGCTTGACGTAACCGCCATGGTCCGCGCCAAAGACGTCGATCAGCATGTCGAAGCCGCGCAGCACCTTGTCGTAGTGATAGGCGATATCGGGCGCGAAATAGGTCCACGCCCCGTCCGACTTCTTCACCGGGCGGTCCACGTCATCGCCATAGGCAGTGGATTTGAACAGCGTTTGCTCGCGCTCTTCCCAGTCTTCGGGCAGCTTGCCCTTCGGCGGTTCCAGCACGCCCTCATAGATCAGGCCCAGATCCTGAAGCCGCTGCAACGCGGCCTCGATCTTGCCGGTGCCATAAAGCGCCTTTTCGGACGAATAGACATCCATCTTGACGTTGAGCAGCTGAAGATCCTCGCGGATCATTCCCATCATCGCCTCGGTCGCGAAACCGCGCACCTCGACCAGCCAGTCGCCTTCGGGCTTGTTCAGCAGGCTCTCGCCATATTTCGCCTTGAGCGCCTCACCCACCGGGATCAGGTAATCGCCGGGGTAGAGCCCCTCGCGGATCTCGGGCTCAAGGCCGTTGGCCTCGCGGTAGCGCTCATAGGCCGAGCGCGCCAGCACATCGACCTGCGCACCGCCGTCGTTGATGTAATATTCGCGCGTGACGTCATAACCCGCGAAATCCAGAAGCGAGGCCAGCGCATCGCCGAAAACCGCGCCGCGCGTATGGCCGACATGCATCGGCCCGGTGGGGTTGGCCGAGACATATTCGACGTTGACCTTGATCCCCTTACCCAGATCCGAGCGACCGAAATCCGCGCCCTGGATCAGCGCAGCGCGGGTCACCTCGGCCCAGACCGCCGGGTCAAGACGCAGGTTCAGAAAGCCCGGCCCGGCAACCTCGGCCGAGGTGATACGCGGGTCTGCAGCCAGTTTCGCCGCCAGCGCCTCGGCGATATCGCGCGGCTTGGCGCCTGCGGGCTTTGCCAGCACCATCGCGGCATTGGTCGCCATGTCGCCGTGCAATGCGTCTCGCGGGGGTTCGACTGCGACGTTGGCAAAATCGAGCCCGGCGGGCAGCTGCCCCTCGGCGACCAGAGCATCCAGCGCGGCGATGACCGCAATACGAATATTGGCAAAAAGGTTCATTTTCGGCTTTCCTTCGGTTGCCTCTCCCCTGCCAGAGCGGGCGCGCCGCGTCAATGGTCAGGCAGGGGGCCTCAGGGCAGCGGTGCCGCGGGTTGGGGCTGATCCGGCTCGGCCCGCGCGGCGGCGGCTTCATCAAGCGCACCGGGCGGCAACAGCGCGATCAGCCGGTCACCGGGTTCGGCGCGCAGCTTCTCGGCATCGCGGACGAAGCGCAGCTCTCCCTTCGGGCCGATGCGCAGGACGGGGATCGCGTCGGGGCGCTTTTCGCGCCAGGCCGACAGCGGGTATTCCTCGGTCAGGCGGGTCAGTCGGAAACGCCAGCCGTCTTCGACCAGTGCCTCGAAGGCGTCGAGCGTCCGCCCCGCCCCAAAGGGCCGCCCGCCCAACTGGGTCGGCAGGCTGTGGCGCGGGCGGTCATCTTTATGGCGCGCCACCTGCCAGACAGCATCGCGCCCGATCTCGGGGGCGAGGTCGGTCGCCACCAGCGTGTTGTAAGCGTCGTTCGAGGTGGCGGCCAGCAGCGAGCCAAACGCCATCAACTCGACCCGGTCCTCGGCCGCCTCGCTGAGGATGTCACCGTAGAAGGTGGGGATGCCAGCCGCACGCGGTCGGATCAACCGGGCGTGGTTCGGGTCGGTGATCAGCACCGACACCTCGGCCTTTTGCAGCGCCTCGGCCAGCCCCGTGGTAAAGCGCGAGCCGCCCACGATCAAAATCCCCGGCGCCTCTTTCCCCGCCAGCCCCATGGCGCGCGCCAGCGGCGCAAGCGTGAAGCCGTGCAGCACCACCGTCGAAAGCACAAGCACGAAGGCCAGCGGACCGATCCGCGCGCCATCGGTCACGCCTGCCTCGGCCAAACGCTGGCCGAACAGCCCCGCCACGGCCACCAGAACCACCCCACGCGGGCCGGTCAGCGCGATGAACAGCCGCTCTCGCATCGGCAGGTCGGAGCGCAGCAGCGAGATCAACACCGTTAGTGGCCGCGCGATCAGCACCGTCGCAGCCACGAAGGCCGCCGCGCGCCAATCGAGCGCGCGCACCTGCTCCATATCAAGCCCGGCCGCCAACAGGATGAAGACCCCCGAGACAAGCATGACTGTCGCCTGCTCCTTGAAGCGGCGCAGCTCGGTGTAAGAGGGCAGGTCCGCATTCCCGATCACTAGGCCCATCACGGTGACGGCCAGCAGCCCCGCCTCATGCAGCAGATGGTCGGACAGCGCGAAAACGGCCAGAAGGCTGACGAAGAGGACGGGCACCTTCATGTATTCGGGCACGAGCCCGCGCCGGAAGCTGTAGGCGATCATTCGCCCGCCCAGATAGCCCAGAACCGTCGCGGCAATAATGCCGATCACCACAAGCCCCGCCGCGCCCGCCGCGTCATGGCCCGCGCGCAGCACCAGGACCACCTCGAAAGCGAGTACCGCCGCCAGCGCGCCGATCGGGTCGTTGACGATCGCCTCCCATTGCAGAAGCTGCGCGGGGCGGCGCGCTAACCGCGCCTGCCGCAGCAGTGGCGCGATCACGGTTGGACCGGTCACGATCATGATACCGCCAAAGACAGCCGCCGTTTCCCAGCTCAGCCCGGCGGCGAAGACCAGCACCAGCGCCGACATCAGCCAGCCAAGCGGCGCACCGATCAGCACCAGCCGCCGCACCCCCGCGCGCGCATCGCCCAATCGGTGGAGGTCAAGCGACAGCCCGCCCTCGAACAGGATCACCGCAACGGCAAGCGATACAAGCGGCCCCATCAGATCGCCGAGCACAGCCCTTGGATCAAGCAACCCGGTCACCGGCCCGGCGATGATCCCCGCGACCAGCATGATCACGATGGCGGGCAGCCGGAGCCGCCAAGCACACCACTGGGCCCCGACCCCGATCACGCCGATCAAGGCCAATCCCATGACCGGTTCGATTTCCGTCATCGCCATTCGCCTGCGCCTTGCCTGCCCCGTGCTTCCCCCCTTTGTGCCCTGCCCTCAAAGCCCCGCGCAAGGCATTGAACCCGCTGACCACAGGGCATTTTCATCCCGCATCCGCGCAGATTGACGTTTTGTCGCATTTCGAGTAGCTACTGCCCACCCGCATCCGGCGGGCAAAACCCCGGGGCGCCCGAACCTTGCGTCCCATCACCCTGCGGTCCGATACCGCATCCAAGGACGCTGATGACCAAATTTTCTGACCTGAAGCTGGACCCTAAGGTCCTTTCCGCCATTGCAGACGCGGGCTACGAAACCCCGACCCCGATCCAGGCGGGCGCTATTCCGCACGCGCTCGACGGCAAGGACGTTCTGGGCATCGCCCAGACCGGCACCGGCAAGACCGCCTCGTTCACGCTGCCGATGATCACGCTGCTCTCCAAGGGCCGTGCCCGGGCGCGTATGCCGCGTTCGTTGGTGCTGTGCCCGACGCGCGAACTTGCCGCGCAGGTGGCCGAGAATTTCGACACCTATGCCAAGAATACCAAGCTGACCAAGGCGCTGCTGATCGGCGGCGTCAGCTTCTCGGAACAAGACAAGCTGATCGACCGTGGCGTTGACGTGCTGATCGCGACGCCGGGCCGCCTTCTGGACCATTTCGAGCGCGGCAAGCTTTTGCTGACCGGCGTGCAGATCATGGTGGTGGACGAGGCCGACCGGATGCTCGACATGGGTTTCATCCCGGATATCGAGCGTATTTTCCAGCTGACCCCCTTCACCCGGCAGACGCTGTTCTTTTCGGCCACCATGGCGCCCGAGATCGAGCGCATCACCAACACCTTCCTGCACGCCCCCGCGCGCATCGAGGTTGCCCGCCAGGCGACGGCCTCGGAAACCATCACGCAAAAGCTGGTGCAGATCTCCCCGCCGCGCCGCGACCAGACCGCCAAGGCCAAGCGCGAACTGCTGCGCGCCCTGATCCAGGCCGAGGGCGAAAGCTGCACCAACGCCATCATCTTCTGCAACCGCAAGTCGGATGTGGACATCGTGGCCAAATCGCTGAAAACGCATGGCTTCAACGCCGCGCCGATCCATGGCGACCTGGAGCAGAGCCAGCGCATGAAAACGCTCGACGCGTTCCGCGAGGGCGGGCTGCAACTGCTCGTGGCGTCCGACGTGGCCGCACGCGGCCTCGACATTCCGGCCGTCAGCCATGTCTTCAACTACGACCTGCCGAGCCATGCCGAGGATTACGTCCACCGCATCGGGCGCACGGGTCGTGCCGGGCGCAAGGGCGCGGCCTTCTCGATCGCGACGCCGTCCGATGACAAATACCTCAACGCCATCGAGGCGCTGGTGAAAATGGAAATCCCGCGCGCCGAGACGCCCGAGGGCTTCTCGCTGTCCGAGGCCGCGCATCGCGAGCCCCGCCAGTATGACGATGCCAAGGGCGGGCGCGCCAAGTCGCGCAGCCCCCGTGGCGGGCGTGGCCGTGGCGAGCGGCGCGAGGCTCCGGTCGTTGAGGAAAAGGCGCTTGAAGTCGTGGCCGAGGCCGTGGCCGAAGCCCCCAAGCGCGAGGAACGCCGAGAAGAGCGTCGGGACGAGCGCCGTGAGGAACGTCGCGAAGAGCGCCGCGATGACCGGCGCGAGCGTGGTGGACGCGGCCGCGATGGCGGTGGCCCGACCGTGGTCGGCATGGGCGATCATGTGCCGGACTTCCTGCTGCGTTCGTTCCGTACGACGCGCCCGAGCACGGCGGCCGCAACCGACAACGACAGCGAAAGCGACGCCCCGGCCGAGGACAGCAGCGAAAGCTGATCCCGCGACCGAGACACGAAAAAACCCCGGCGCCTCTGGCTGCCGGGGTTTTTCTTTGCTCTGTGTCTCGGATCAGTCCGCCATCAGGCGCGAAACGACAACGGTAACCTCGGGCTTCTTGCCGATCTCTTCCATCGTCACCTGACGCGCGATGCGGCGCAGCGCCTCGTCCATCTTGTCGTCGTTCGAGATGATCTTGTCGGGCGCGCGTTCAAGGAACTCGGCCAGTTCATCCTCGATCTGATCGGCGATCGGCGTACCAGAGCGGCCAACCTCGGGCAGGCCCATCAGTTCAACCCAGGCATCGCCAAGCGGCACATCATCCTCGTCGATGATGACGGTGATCAGCACATGACCGTTCAGAGCCATGCGGATACGGTCGCGCACAACGCCATCGAGTGCGCCGATCAGCACCGAGCCATCCAGATAGGTGCGGCCGGCCTCGATGTACTCGGCCACTTTCGGCGCCTGTCCCGTGATGTCGATCATCATACCGTTTGTCGCCACGAGCGAGGCAATCCCCTTGGACGTGGCGATCTTTGAATGCTCGCGCATATGGCGGTGTTCGCCATGCATCGGGATCAGCATCTGCGGCTTGAGCAGATCATGCACCGCCTCAAGATCCGGGCGGTTGGCGTGACCCGAGACGTGGTAAAGCCCGCCGCGGTCGTCGATCACCTCGACACCCTTCTCGGAGAAGGCGTTCATGATGCGGATCACGCCACGCTCATTGCCCGGAATGACCTTGGAGGAGAACAGGAAGGTGTCGCCGTCCTTCATCTCGATCCCGAGGTATTTGCCCCGCGACAGCTGCGCCGAGGCCGCGCGGCGCTCGCCCTGGCTGCCGGTGA
This sequence comes from Sedimentimonas flavescens, assembly GCF_025154035.1. Lineage (NCBI taxonomy): Bacteria > Pseudomonadati > Pseudomonadota > Alphaproteobacteria > Rhodobacterales > Sedimentimonas > Sedimentimonas flavescens. Next base: position 173,449 of record NZ_JAOALJ010000006.1, read on the forward strand.
CGATCAGCATCAGGTTGTGGCGCGGCACATCCGCAGCATCCTCGGCCGGAATATGACCGGGGAAGCCGGTCAATACGGCGGTTTCCTCGGCCACGGAGACCATGCGCTTCATCGCGCGACCCAGAAGGCAGATCGAGCGGCCCGCCGCCCTGCCCGCCTCGGCCAGCGTTTTCAGGCGCGCCACGTTCGAGGCAAAGGTGGTCGCGACAACCATTCCTTCCTGCTCGGCAATCAGCTGCGTTAGAGGCCCGGCCAAGGTGGCCTCCGAACGCCCGGGCTGCGGCGAGAAGACGTTGGTCGAGTCGCAGACCAGCAGCTTGACGCCATCGCCCTCACCGGCAATCTCGTGCCACATGACCGGGTCAAAAGGCTCGCCCACAATCGGACTGCCATCGAGCTTGAAATCGCCCGTATGCACGATACGCCCCGCAGGCGTGTCGATGACCAGCGCCGAGCTTTCCGGGATCGAATGCGACACCGGCACGAACTGAACCTTGAACGGACCCGCCTCGATCACTTGCGGGCGCGGTTCGACGACGTGCAGATCCTCGGTGCCGATCCCGGCCTCTTCCAGCTTCAGCGCACCAATCCGCGCGGTGAAACGTCGGGCATAGACGGGCTTGCGCAAACGCGGCCACAGATGCGGCAGCGCTCCGATATGGTCCTCATGGGCATGCGTGATAAAGATCGCGTCGATGCGGTGCTTGTTTTCCTCAAGCCAGGCCACGTCGGCCATGATCAGATCGACACCGGGCGAGCTGTCCATGTCCGGGAAGGTCACGCCCAGATCAACAACGATCAGCCGCTCCTTCCCGGCGGGGCCATAGCCATAGACATAGGCATTCATACCGATCTCGCCGGCGCCGCCCAAAGGTAGATAGATCAGCCGCTCGCTCACGCACTCAGCCCCTTATTATAATCGTTGATGAGCCGCAGCCCGTGGATGGTCAGGTCGTCTTCGACCGCGTCGAACAGATCGAAGCCCTGATCGAACAGCCCTGCAAGACCGCCCGTGGCGATCACCTTCATCGGGCGGTCGCGCTCAGAGCGGATCTGGCGCACGATGCCTTCGACAAGACCGATATAGCCCCAATAGACCCCCGATTGAATACAGGCCACCGTATTCGTGCCGATCACCTGCGTCGGATGGGTCACATCGACGTGCGGCAGCGCGGCGGCGGCCATGTGCAGCGCCTCAAGACTGAGGTTCACGCCCGGCGCGATCACACCGCCGATATAGGCGCCATCCGCAGCGACCACGTCGAATGTCGTCGCCGTGCCGAAATCCACCACGACGATATCGCCTCCGTGCCGGTCGAAACCCGCAACGGTGTTCACCAGTCGGTCGGGGCCGACCGTCGTGCCGAAATCCACGCGCGGCGCGACCGGCAAGTGGCAATCGGGCTTGCCCACCACGAGCGGGCGGCAATCGTAATAGCGATTGCACAGAACGCGCAGGTTGAAGACCACGCGCGGCACCGTCGTGGAAATGATCGCCTCGGATATCTGCGCCTTGATCCCCTTGAGGTTCATCAACCCCGAAAGCCAGACGAAATACTCATCCGCCGTGCGGCGATGGTCGGTGGCGATCCGCCAGGTCGAGACGAACTCGGCGCCGTCCCAGATTGAAAAGACCGTGTTGGTGTTCCCGCAGTCGATGCACAGAAGCATTCGCGGCTCCTTTGTCAGAAAAACACATCCGCAGCCGCAATTGCCCGCGGGCCATGCGCGGTGCGCAAAATCATCGCCCCGGTGTCGTCGATCGTCTCGAAGACGCCTTCGGTTGTCTGGGTCGTCGTACGCGCGACGACGGTCTCGCCAAGGCGCGCCGCGCGGGCCAGCCAGGCTGTGCGGATCGGCGCGAAACCGTAGGTCTCGAACTGCCGCGCGAGCCGATCGAAGGCCATGGCCAGCGGCGGCAGGAATTCGTCGGGGGTGATTGTCAGCCCGGTCTCGCCGGCCACGCTGACCGGCGCCATCGCGCTGGCCTCAAGCTGCGCGGCGGGCGGCGCCTCCGCGAGGTTAACGCCAATGCCGATCGCCAGATGGCTCAGCGGCCCACCGGCGCCGATCGACTCGAGCAAGATCCCCGCGACCTTGCCGCCGTTGAGCAGCACGTCGTTAGGCCATTTGATCGACAGCCGCCCCGCCGGGCCGATGAAACGCGACAGCGCCTCGTCCAGCGCCAAAGCGGCGACGAAAGAATAAAGCGCGGCCTGGGTCAGTTCGCATTTCGGATGAAACAGCAGCGTGGCGGCGAAATTGCCCTCGGGCATTTTCCAGTCGCGCCCGCGGCGACCGCGCGCGGCGGTTTGCACGCGGGCCTGAATCCACGCAGGCCCCGCGATCCGCGGGGCCAGACGGGCAGCCTCAGCCATGGTCGAGTCGACCCGCGCGAGGACGTGGCGCGCCACGCCCTCGGGCCAGTCTGTCAGGTCAGTGGACAAGCGCCGCGGCTGCTGCCTGAGCAGCCCCCTCGATCCCGAAGAGGTTGAACGCACCCGCCACCATCACGAAGGCGGCCAGCATCAGCAGCCCCCACTGGACGGCCGGCATCCGCGATTCAAGCGCCTCGGTCTCGGTGCCGAAGTACATGTAGTAAACGATGCGCAGGTAGTAGAAGGCACCGATCACCGACGCGATCACACCGAAGACCGCAAGCCAGATGTAGCCCGCCGACACCGCCGCCGCGAGCACGCCGAACTTGGCGAAGAAGCCCAGCATCGGCGGCACACCGGCCAGCGAGAAGAACAGCACCAGCAGCGCCAGCGCCTTCAGCGGCTCGGCCTTGGCGAACATGTTGAGCGAGGCGATGTCGGTCACCGGGGCGCCATCACGCTCCATCGACAGGATGAAGGCGAAGGTGCCCACGTTCATGGCCACATAGATGGTCATGTAGAGCAGCATCGACTGCACGCCTTCCTCGGTCCCGGCGGTGAGGCCGAGCAGCGCAAAGCCCATATGCGCGATCGAGGAATAGGCCATCAGGCGTTTGATGTTCTTCTGGCCAATACCGGCGATCGAGCCAAGGAACATCGAGGCGACGGCGATCAGACCGATCACCTGGCCCCATTCGTTCGTCACGTGACCGAAGGCGTCCATCACCAAGCGCGCCATCAGCGCCATCGCGGCCATTTTCGGTGCGGTGGCGAAGAAGGCGGTCACCGGGGTGGGCGAGCCTTCGTAAACGTCGGGCGTCCACATGTGGAACGGAACCGCCGAGACCTTGAAGGCAAGACCGGTCACCATGAAGACCATGCCGAACAGCACGCCAATCGGCAGATGCCCATGCTCGACCACGGTGATGATGCCCGCGAACGAGGTGGTGCCCGCGAAACCATAGGTCAGCGAGGCGCCGTAGAGCAGCAGACCCGAGGAGAGCGAGCCGAGCACGAAGTACTTCAGACCCGCTTCCGACGAGCGCGCCGAGTCACGACGCATGGCGGCGACGACGTAGAGCGCGAGCGATTGCAGCTCGAGGCCCATGTAGAGCGACATCAGATCGCCCGCCGAAACCATCATCATCATGCCGATCACGGCCAGAACGACCAGGATCGGATATTCGAAGCGCAGCAGGCCGCGACGGGCCATGTAATCCGCGCTCATTGCCAGCACGGCTGCCGCCGAGAGCAGGATCGCGACCTTGGCGAAGCGCGCGAAGGCGTCGTCAATGAAGAGGCCGCCGAAGGCTTCGGTCGCGCCGTTGCCCCGCAGGCCGATCCAGACGCCGACCAGCACCAGCACCGCCACCGTAACCCACAGAAGGCCGGAAGCGATCTTGTCCTTGCCGCCATAGGCGCCTGCCATGAGCCCGACCATTGCGAAAACGGCGAGCAGGAATTCCGGCAGGATCGTGGAGAAATCCGCAGAAGTCATTTGTTTCTCCCTCAGTGCCCGGCCGCTGCCATTTGGTCGGCAGGCAGGCTGGCGTTGTAGTCTTGGACAAGCTGGCCGACGGACGGCCCGATGATATCAGTCACCAGACGCGGATAGACCCCCAGAAGGAGCGTCATCGCGACGAGCGGCGCAAAGATCCACTTCTCGCGCGCGGTCATGTCGGTGATGGTCTTGAGGCTTTCCTTGATCAGGTCACCCAGAACCACACGACGATAGAGCCACAGCGCATAGCCGGCCGACAGGATCACGCCCGAGGCGGCAACCGCCGTCACCCAGGTGTTGACCTTGAAGATCCCCATGAGCGTCAGGAATTCACCGATGAAGCCCGAGGTGCCGGGAAGCCCGACGTTGGCCATGGTGAAGAACATGAAGATCAGCGCATAGGCCGGCATCCGGTTCACGAGACCACCATAGGCGTCGATCTCGCGGGTGTGCATCCGGTCGTAGATCACGCCGACGCACAGGAACAGCGCGCCCGAGATGAAGCCGTGCGACAGCATCTGGAAGATGGCGCCGTCGATGCCCTGCTGGTTCACCGCGAAGATCCCCATGGTCACATAGCCCATGTGCGCGACCGATGAATAAGCGATCAGCTTCTTCATGTCCGACTGTGCCAGCGCCACAAGCGAGGTGTAGACGATCGCGATCGCCGACATCCACAGCACCAGCGGCCCCATCACATCCGAGCCCACCGGGAACATCGGCAGCGAGAAGCGCAGGAAGCCGTAGCCACCCATCTTCAGCAGGATCGCGGCCAGCACGACCGAGCCTGCCGTCGGCGCCTGAACGTGCGCGTCGGGCAACCAGGTGTGCACCGGCCACATCGGCATCTTCACCGCGAAGGAGGCGAAGAAGGCCAGGAACAGCAGCGTCTGCATACCGCCGATCACCGTGAAGCCCGCGACGTGCAGGGTTTCCGAGGCGAACTCATGCTTGAGCAGCGCAACCATATCGGTGGTGCCCGCGTCCATATACATGGCGATCATCGCCACCAGCATCAGCACCGAGCCGAGGAAGGTGTAGAGGAAGAACTTGAACGAGGCGTAGATGCGCTCTTTGCCACCCCAGATACCGATGATCAGGAACATCGGGATCAGGCCAGCTTCGAAGAACAGGTAGAACAGCACCAGATCCAGCGCGACGAACACGCCAATCATCAGCCCTTCGAGCACGAGGAAGGCAATCATGTATTCCTTCACGCGCTTCTCGACGCCCCAGGCCGAGGCAATCGTCAGCGGCATGAGGAACGTGGTCAGCAGAACGAAGAGGATCGAGATCCCGTCGATGCCGAGCTTGTAGCGCAGGCCCATGATCCACTCACGGTCCTCGACGAACTGGAAGCCAGTGTTCGACGGATCGAAACCCGAAAGCAGGAAGAGCGAGACAAGGAAGGTAACCGAGGTCGCGGTCAGCGCGAACCATTTCGCGTTGCGATCCGCAGCCTCGCCGCCCCCGCGCTGCACCAGCGCCAGGATAGCCGCCGCCACCAGGGGAATGAAAGTGATGATGGAAAGCAGGTTTTCCATTAGTTCGACCCCCCGGTCAGGACGACCCAGAACATGAGCACCACGATGCCGACGACCATGGCGAAAGCGTAGTGGAACAGGTAGCCGGACTGCACCCGGCCAGCGAGACGCGTCAGGCGCGGCACGATACCGAGCGCAACTCCGTTGATGGCCCCGTCGATCGTCGCGCCGTCACCCTTCTTCCACAGGAAGTTGCCAAGCCATTTGGCCGGGCGGATGAAGATCGCTTCATAGAGCTCGTCGAAATACCACTTGTTCAGCAGGAACTGGTACAGCGCGGGCTGCGCCTTGGCGAGACGCTCGGGCAGAGCCGGGTTGACGATGTAGAACAGGTAGGACAGCGACAGACCGATCAGCATCGCGATGAAGGGCGACACCTTGACCCAGACGGGTGCGTGGTGCGCGTCGTCCATCACGGTGTTGTCGGGTGCCATGAAGATCGCGCCTTGCGGAGCAGCACCGGCAACAGCGTGGCCATCGGCCGCGGCATGCTCGGTCGCGGCAGGCGCCGCATGCTCATCCGCCGGGGCGGCGTGCTCGCTAACCGGGGCCACATCCGACATCGCGGTTTCATGGTTCACGGCAGCGGCCTCGGCCGCATGATCGCCTTCGACCGCCACTTCGTGCTGCGGCATGCCGAAGAACGCCAGCACCTTGTTGTGGTCGCCGAAGAAGCTGTTGTACCACACCATCCCCGAGAAGATCGCGCCGATTGCCAGAACGCCGAGCGGAACCAGCATCACCACCGGGCTTTCATGCGCGTGGTCATGCGCATGATGATCGCCGCGCGCCTTGCCGAAGAAGGTCATGAAGATCAGGCGCCACGAGTAGAACGAGGTCATCGCGGCGGCGAACACGAGGAGCCAGAAGGCGTAGCCCGAACCCGAGGCATAGGCGCTCTCGATGATGGCGTCTTTCGACAGGAAGCCAGCGAAGCCGATCGAGGTGAGCGGGATGCCGACGCCGGTGATGGCGAAGGTGCCGATCATCATGATCCAGAAGGTGAACGGGATCTTCTTGCGCAGGTTGCCATAGTTCCGCATGTCCTGCTCGTGGTGCATCGCATGGATGACCGAGCCGGCGCCGAGGAACAGCATGGCCTTGAAGAAGGCGTGCGTCAGCAGGTGGAACATCGCTGCCGAGTAAACGCCCGCACCGGCGGCCACGAACATGTAGCCAAGCTGCGAACAGGTCGAATAGGCGATGACGCGCTTGATGTCGTTCTGCACAAGGCCCACGGTCGCCGCGAAGAAGGCGGTGGTGGCGCCGATGAAGACGATGAACATCTTGGCCTGCGGCGCGTATTCGAAGAGCGGCGACATGCGCGACACCAGGAACACACCCGCGGTCACCATGGTTGCGGCGTGGATAAGGGCCGAAACCGGCGTCGGGCCTTCCATCGCGTCCGGCAGCCAGGTGTGCAGCAGAAGCTGCGCCGACTTACCCATGGCACCCACGAAGAGCAGGAAGGCCAGCAGGTTGGCGGCATTCCACTCGGTCCAGAGGAAATGAAGGTTGGTCTCAGCCAGGGTCGGCGCGGCGGCGAAGATATCGTCCATCGAGATCGAGCCGACCAGGTAGAACAGGCCGAAGATGCCAAGCGCAAAGCCGAAGTCGCCGACACGGTTGACGATGAAGGCCTTCATGGCCGCCGCGTTCGCCGAGGGCTTTTTGTAGTAGAAGCCGATCAGCAGATACGAGGCCAGACCCACGCCTTCCCAACCGAAGAACATCTGCACCAGGTTGTCCGAGGTCACCAGCATCAGCATCGCGAAGGTGAACAGCGACAGATAGGCGAAGAAGCGCGCCTTGTAATGCTCGTGATGGGTCCAGTTCTCGTCATGGGCCATGTAGCCCCACGAATACAGGTGCACCAGCGCCGAGACCGTGGTCACCACGATCAGCATGATCGCGGTCATCCGGTCGACGCGGATCCCCCAGGAGGTGTTCAGCTCGGCGCCCGACTGGATCCAGTCGAGGATGTGGATGTGATGCGTCTGCCCGTCATGGCCGAGGAACACGACCCAGCTGAGCAGGCACGACAGGAACAGCAGGCCGGTCGTAACCGCCATGGCGCCCTTTTCGGAGATCACGCGCCAGCCGAAGCCGCCGATGATCGCCCCGAGAAGGGGAGCAAAGAGGATGATCGTTTCCATTGTCCCTTACCCCCTCATCACGTTGACGTCTTCGACTTCGATCGTGCCGCGGTTCCGGAAGAACACGACAAGGATCGCAAGGCCGATCGCCGCTTCGGCGGCTGCCACGGTCAGGATGAACATCGTGAACACCTGGCCCGCCAGGTCGTTCAGATGCGCCGAGAAGGCCACCATGTTGATATTGACCGACAGCAGGATCAGTTCGATCGACATCAGGATGACGATGACGTTCTTGCGGTTCACGAAGATGCCGAAGATGCCGGTGACGAACAAAGCCGCCGCCACCCCTAGGTAATGTTCAAGTCCGATCATCGCTGTCCCTCCGGGTTTGCGCCCGTTTCATTCTTTCTAGCGTTCATCACAGCCCCTGCCCCGGTTTCACGTCCACCAACTCCAGCGCCTTGGCCGGGTCGCGGTGCATCTGGGCGATCACGTTCTGGCGTTTGACGTCCTTGCGGTGGCGCAGCGTCAGCAGGATGGCGCCGATCATCGCGACCAGCAGCACCAGACCCGCCGCCTGGAAGAGGTAGAGATACTTGTCATACATGACCATACCGAGCGCGACCGAGTTCTGGACGCCCTCTTCAATCGGGACCATACGCAGCGTCTCCGCCTTGTCCGAGGCGTGCCAGGCGCTGAAACCCGCGCCCAGTTGCAGCAGCATGACCACGCCGATCAGCAGGCCAAGCGGCATGGTGCGCGCAAGCTCGCCCTTCAGCTCGGCGAAATCGACATCGAGCATCATGACAACGAAGAGGAAGAGCACCGCGACCGCGCCGACATAGACGATGATCAGCAGCATGGCCACGAACTCGGCCCCCAGCAGGACGAACAGCCCCGCCGCCGACAGGAAGGTCAGGATCAGCCAGAGCACCGAGTGGACCGGGTTCTTCGACACGACCACCATGAAGCCCGCGACCACCGCCACGACGGCGAAGAGGTAGAAGGCGAATGCAAACACCGTCATGTGTTTTCCCCCGATTTTTCGTCAAAGACCGAGCGCGCAATCTCCAGCGCCTTGGTCATGGCGGGCACGCCGCCGAACATGCTCATCTGGAAGATCACCTCGGCGATCTCCCGTTGCGTCGCGCCAGCCTCAAGCGCGTGACGGATCGTCAGGCGCAGCTGCGGCTCGGCCTGCGCGCCCAGAACGGTCAGCGCCGCAACTGTCACCAGAAGCCGCGTACGCGCATCAAGCCCATCACGATTGAAGGTTTTTCCGAACCACATCTCCATCATGTCCTTCGACATGGTGGGGAAGAGTTTTTCAAACGCGGTCGGGTTGAAGCTCTCCAAACCCGGGTTGAACAGGCGCGCCATCTCGGCACCCTGCTCCATCATCGTGGTGAAAAGCTTCTGAAATTCCTCGTTCATCTGTAGGGCGCATCCAGCTCGAGGTTACGGGCAATCTCCGCTTCCCAACGCGCGCCGTTCTCCAGGAGTTTCTCCTTGGTGTAGAACAGCTCTTCGCGGGTCTCGGTGGCGAATTCGAAGTTCGGACCCTCGACGATGGCATCGACCGGGCAGGCTTCCTGGCAGAAGCCGCAGTAGATGCACTTGGTCATGTCGATGTCGTAACGCGTGGTCCGGCGCGAGCCGTCCTCGCGCGGTTCGGCGTCGATGGTGATCGCCTGAGCCGGGCAAATCGCCTCGCACAGTTTGCAGGCGATGCAGCGCTCTTCGCCGTTGGGATAACGGCGCAGGGCGTGCTCACCGCGGAAGCGGGGCGACAGCGGACCCTTTTCATGCGGGTAGTTCAGCGTGGGCTTGGGCGCGAAGAAATAGCGCATCCCCAGGGCGAAGCCCTTGATGAAGTCCACCAGCAGGAAATACTTGGCGGCGCGTGCGTAGTCGAAAGCCATTCTCAGCCCCCCATCGTCCAGCGGGCCCAAAAGCCGCCGAGCACTTCGAATTTCGCAAGGAACGCCACGATCACGACCCAGGCCAGCGACAGCGGCAGGAACACTTTCCAGCCAATCCGCATGAGCTGGTCATAGCGGTAGCGCGGCACGATCGCCTTCACCATGGCGAACATGAAGAACATGACCCACATCTTGCCGACCATCCACAGCACGCCGTCCGGAATGCCGGGAATCGGGCTCAGCCAGCCGCCGAAGAACAGGATCGACATCAGCGCGCACATCAGGAAGATCGCGATGTATTCGCCGGCCATGAACAGCAGGTAGGGGGTCGAGGAATATTCGACCATGAAACCCGCGACGAGTTCCGATTCCGCTTCCGGAAGGTCGAAGGGCGGACGGTTCGTTTCGGCCAGCGCCGAGATGAAGAACAGCGCCACCATCGGCAGGTGCGGCAGCCAGTACCAGTTGAACAGGCCGACCGAGCCGCGCTGCGCCTCGACGATGGCGGAGAGGTTCATCGAGCCGGTCGAGATGATCACACCGATGATGATCAGGCCGAGGCTGACCTCATAGGAGATCATCTGCGCGGCCGAACGCAGCGAGCCGAGGAACGGGTATTTCGAGTTCGACGCCCAACCGCCCATGATCACGCCGTAAACCTCAAGCGAGGAGACCGCGAAGACGAAGAGGATGGCGACGTTGATGTCGGCCAGCACCCAGCCCTCGTTGAACGGCACCACCGCCCAGGCGACGATCGCAAGCACGAGGCTCAGCATCGGCGCGAGGAAGAAGACGAACTTGTCGGCGCCCGCGGGGACGACGATTTCCTTCACCACGTATTTCAGCGCGTCGGCCACCGATTGCAGCAGGCCGAATGCGCCCACGACGTTCGGACCTTTCCGCATCTGGACAGCCGCCCAGATCTTACGGTCGCCATAGACCAGGAACAGCAGGGAGAGCATCACGAATGCGATGATCCCCAGACCCTGCACTGCGATCAGGAGCGCCGTGCCCAGTGGTGTTGCCAGAAACTCAGCCATTTTGTCCCTCAGACCGCCTTATTTCATTTCGTCGGTATTCTTGTCCCCCACCCGAGCGGGCAAGGGTAGTTATTCACTTACTCCGCCGCGACGGGCGCTTTGCCCGTAACCCGCGCCTTGGCGGCAGCCGACAGCTCGGCCATCAGCACCGAGGCGCGCGCGATCGGGTTGGTCAGGTAGAAATCACGGATCGCGTGACGGAAGCTCGCGCGGCCCATGTCGCGCAGGGCAACCGGCGTCCACTCGTTCGCGACCACCTGATCGACCTGAGCCAGATGCGGCACAGCCTTGACCATCTCGCGGCGCAGGCTCGCAAGGCTGTCCCACGGCTGGGTCGCGCCAAGCTCGGCCGACAGCGCGCGCAGGATCGCCCAGTTTTCCTTGGCCTCGCCGGGGGCAAAGCCCGCGCGGAACGCCAGCTGCGGACGGCCCTCGGTGTTCACGAAGAGACCGTTTTCCTCGGTGTAGGCGGCGGCCGGAAGGATCACGTCGGCGCGCGAGGCACCGCGGTCACCGTGGCTGCCCTGGTAAATCACGAACGGACCCGGAGCCACTTCGACCTCGTCCGAACCCATGTTGTAGACGACCTGAACGCCCTCGACCGCGGCGAGCAAACCGCCCTCGGTCACGGCACCCACGTCCATCGCGCCCACACGGCCCGCGGCGGTGTGCAGCACCAGCATCTTGCCGCCCATCTTCCCGGCCAGCGCCTGAGCATGTGCGATAACGGCTTCGCCATCGGCCTCGTTCACCGCGCCCTGCCCCACGATGACCAGCGCGCCCTCGACCGGAGCGGCATCGGCAACCAGTGCCGCCAGCGCCGCGCGGTCTTCACCGAGCTTGTCGTATTCGTAGGTCAGATCCGCATCCAGACCTATCAGCGACACGCGGGCGCCGTTCAGCCAGGCCTTGCGGATGCGCGCGTTCAGCACCGGAGCCTCGACGCGCGGGTTGGTGCCGATCAGCACGATCTGCTTGGCGGTGTCGATATCCGCGATCGCGGCATTGCCGACGTAGCCCGAGCGGTTGCCCGCCGGAAGACGTGCGCCATCGGTGCGGCATTCCACGTTGCCACCCAGACCTTCGACCAGTTGCTTGAGCGCGAAGGCGGCTTCGGTCGAGGCCAGATCGCCGACCAGACCCAGAACCTTCTTGCCCTTCATCGCCTCGGCGGCCTTGTGCAGCGCCTCGGCCCAAGTCGCTTTGCGCAGCTTGCCGAATTCACGCACATAGGGCGTGTCGAGGCGCTGGCGGCGCAGGCCGTCCCAGATGAAACGGGTCTTGTCCGAGATCCACTCTTCGTTCACGCCGTCATGGTTGCGCGGCACGATGCGCTTCACTTCGCGGCCCTTGGTGTCGACGCGGATGTTCGAGCCAAGCGCGTCCATCACGTCGATCGACTCGGTCTTGGTCAGTTCCCACGGACGGGCGGTGAAAGCGTAGGGTTTCGAGGTCAGCGCGCCGACCGGGCACAGGTCGATGATGTTGCCCTGCAGGTTGCTGTCGAGCGTCATGTTCAGATACGAGGTGATCTCGCTGTCCTCGCCGCGACCGGTCTGACCCATCTGGGTGATGCCCGCCACTTCCGAGGTGAAGCGCACGCAGCGGGTGCAGCTGATGCAGCGAGTCATGCAGGTCGAAACCAGCGGCCCGAGGTTCAGGTCTTCGGACGCGCGCTTGGTCTCGCGGTAGCGCGAGAAATCGACGCCGTAGGCCACGGCCTGGTCCTGAAGGTCGCATTCGCCGCCCTGGTCGCAGATCGGGCAGTCGAGCGGGTGGTTGATGAGCAGGAACTCCATCACCCCTTCGCGGGCCTTCTTGACCATGGGCGAGTTGGTCTTGATCACCGAGGGCTCGCCGTTCGGGCCGGGACGCAGGTCCTTGACCTGCATCGCGCATGAGGCCGCCGGCTTGGGCGGGCCGCCAACCACTTCGACCAGACACATCCGGCAGTTGCCAGCGATCGAGAGACGCTCGTGATAGCAAAAGCGCGGCACTTCGATCCCGGCCTGCTCACAGGCCTGGATGATCGTCAGGTTCGGATCAACCTCGACCTCGTGGCCGTCGATGATGATGTTGCGAAGATTCGACATGCTCTGATCCGTCAGTTGGCTCGGGCGGGGGTAAGGCCCACGCGGTGTTGCAGTTGGAGGCTCATGCGCAACCTCTCAGGAAAACCCAGGCGCCACCCTGGAAATTGTCATCCGGCCCCGAGGCGACGCCCGCGCCCCGGCAGTAATCGTTTGCGGCCCGCTTGGCCTCGGCACCGTCGGCATAGCCGAAAGCGTTCGGAACCCGCGTCACCACCAGCGTGCCTTCGATCTCCGTGAACCGGTAGGTCGTGGGCGCAGGCCCGAACCCCACCGATTCAGTCCCCGAGGCACAGGCGGCGAGCGCCAGCGTGCCGAGGGTCAAGGAGAGTGCACGCCGCATCCGTTTCACTCCGCCGCCATCGCGCCCATGCGGCCGGTCTTCTTGGCCTTGATGCGATCTTCGATCTCTTCGCGGTAATGGCGGATGAGGCCCTGGATCGGCCAGGCCGCCGCATCGCCGAGCGCGCAGATCGTGTGGCCCTCGACCTGTTTGGTCACCGACAGAAGCATGTCGATTTCCTCGACCTCGGCCTCGCCGCGCACCAGACGGTCCATCACGCGCATCATCCAGCCGGTGCCTTCACGGCAGGGCGTGCACTGGCCGCAGCTCTCGTGCTTGAAGAACTTCGACAGGCGCCAGATCGCCTTGATGATGTCGGTGTTCTGATCCATCACGATCATGCAGGCGGTGCCGAAGGACGACTGGAGCGAGCGCATCCCGTCGTAGTCCATGATCGCGTCTTCACACAGATGCGCCGGAATGACGGGGCACGAGGCGCCGCCCGGAATGACCGCCTTGAGGTTCTTCCAGCCGCCGCGAACGCCGCCGCCATGTTTTTCGATCAGTTCCTTCATCGAGATCGACATCGATTCCTCGATGACGCAGGGGGTGTTCACATGGCCCGACATCGCGAAGAGCTTGACGCCCGCGTTGTTCGGGCGGCCAAAGCCCGCGAACCACTCGGCCCCGCGGCGCAGGATGGTGGGGACGACGGCGATCGATTCCACGTTGTTCACCGTGGTCGGGCAGCCATAGAGGCCCGAGCCGGCCGGGAACGGCGGCTTCATCCGCGGCATCCCCTTCTTGCCCTCAAGGCTCTCGATCAGCGCGGTTTCCTCACCGCAGATATAGGCGCCAGCGCCGTGCGACAGGTAAACGTCGAAATCATAGCCCGACTTGCAGGCATTGAGACCAATCAGACCCGCTTCGTAGCATTCGTCGATGGCGGCCTGGAGGGCCTCCTTCTCGCGCACATATTCGCCGCGGATGTAGATATAGGCCGCGCGCGCACCCATGGCGAAACCGGCGATCAGCGCGCCTTCGATCAGCGTGTGCGGATCGTGGCGCATGATCTCGCGGTCCTTACAGGTCGCGGGCTCGGATTCGTCGGCGTTGATCACCAGATAGGCCGGACGGCCATCCGATTGCTTGGGCATGAACGACCATTTCAGACCGGTCGGGAAGCCCGCGCCACCACGGCCACGCAGACCCGAGGCCTTCATCTGGTCGACGATCCAGTCACGGCCATTGGCCAGAATGTTCGCCGTGCCATCCCAGTGGCCGCGCATCATCGCGCCCTTGAGGGAGCGGTCGTGCATCCCGTAGAGGTTGGTAAAGATCCGGTCCTGATCTTTCAGCATGTTCTGTCCCTCAGTTACGCGGGCTGCCGGAGCGCCGGCGCCAGATACGCCAGACCTGTGCCAGCGCGAATAGATAGGCGGCGATCGCCGCGAAATCGGCAAGGAAGGCAAAGCGCGGCGGCAGCCCTGCCGCCTTGCCAAACCACTGGACAGCCAGCCACAGGACAGTCGCAACAGCGATCACGAGGGCGGCGAGCCGTCCCTCGGTCGTGTCGAGCGCCCTGTTGGTTGCCTGCGCCATTCCCGCCTCAGTAATCGTTGGTCTTTGCGCGCTCGAGGAAGGCTTCAAGCCCCTCGCTCACGATGATCTTGGCCTGCGCCACCCATTTGTCGCGCGAGCAACGGCCCTTGAAGCGCGGCACGTTGTTGTCGGCATAGGCGACCTCGTCGGCGCCCCAGGCGGCGATCTGGTCGTAATGGAAGATGCCCCATTCGTTCAGACGCTCTTCCAGCACCGGGCCGATGCCTTCGATCTTCTTCAAATCGTCGGCCTTGCCGTCGCGCGGAGCGGCCAGACCCTCGGGCTTCTTGCCCTCGGCCTCAGCGGCAACCGGCTCGGCGGCCTGCGGTGCCTCGGCAGTGTTGCTGGCGGCCTTGGGGGCCGGAGCGGCCTTGGCAGCGGCCTGTTGCACAGCCGACATCGGGCGCTGGCCCGCACCCATGATGCCGATGGCCGGATACTGGCCCGACATCTGCCACGGCGCGCGCAGCGCAACCTCGGAGCCGTCGATCTTCTTGACCACGTCGCCCACGGTAACCGCGGGATCGACCGAGCCGTTATATTTCTCCATCTCGCCCGCCGAAGCGCTCAGCGAGGTCAGACCGGTCGCCGGTTCGGACGAGAAGCGGCCGGTTTGCGAACCCGGACGCGGCTGGCCGCCAGCGGCCATGTCGTCGATCAGCTTCGCAAGGCTCTCTTCCGAGAGATCCTCGTAGTAGTCCTTGCCGATCTGCGCCATCGGCGCGTTGGCGCAGGCGCCGAGGCACTCGACCTCTTCCCACGAGAACTTGCCGTCAGCCGACAGGCCGAAAGGCTGCGGAGAGATCTTCTCCTTGCAGACCTTGATCAGGTCTTCCGACCCGCAGATCATGCACGAGGTGGTGCCACAGATCTGGATGTGGGCCACCGAGCCGACCGGAGCCAGCTGGAACATGAAGTAGAAGGTCGCCACTTCCAGCGCGCGGATATAGGGCATCCCGAGCATGTCGGCGACATATTCGATCGCCGGGCGCGACAGCCAGCCTTCCTGTTCCTGCGCGCGGAACAGCAGCGGAATGATCGCCGACGCCTGACGGCCGACCGGGAACTTGGTCATCTGGGCCTGGGCCCAGGCGAGGTTCGCCGGGGTGAACTCGAAGCTTTCGGGTTGTGCGTGATGAAGGCGGCGCAGCATTAGCGGTCAATCTCCCCGAACACGATATCCATCGTGCCGATGATGGCCGAAACGTCGGCCAGTTGGTGTCCCTTGCAGACCGCATCCATCGAATGCAGATGCGGGTAGCCCGGGGCGCGGATCTTCGCGCGGTAAGGTTTGTTGGTGCCGTCCGACACGAGGTAGACGCCGAATTCGCCCTTGGGGGCCTCGACGGCGGCGTAAACCTCGCCGGCGGGAACCTTAAAGCCCTCGGTGTAGAGCTTGAAGTGGTGGATCAGCGCTTCCATCGAACGCTTCATCTCGCCACGCTTGGGCGGGGTCATCTTGCCACGCGCCAGAACGTCGCCCTGCCCTTCGGGCGCGCGCAGCTTGGCGATCGCCTGATGGATGATCTTGGTCGATTCACGCATCTCGGCCATGCGGACGAGGTAACGGTCGTAGCAGTCGCCGTTCTTGCCGATGCAGACCTTGAAGTCGAATTCGTCGTAGCACTCGTAGGGCTGCGCGCGACGCAGGTCCCAGGCAAGGCCCGAACCGCGCACCATGACGCCCGAGTAGCCCCATTTCTGGATCTCTTCCTCGGTGATGATGCAGATGTCGGCGTTGCGCTGCTTGAAGATCCGGTTCTCGGTCAGCAGGCCCTCGATATCATCGAGAACGCGCGGGAATTCATTGGCCCAGATCTCGATATCGTCGATCAGCTCGGGCGGCAGATCCTGGTGAACACCACCGGGACGGAAGTAGTTGGCGTGCAGGCGCGCACCGCAGGCGCGCTCGTAGAACACCATCAGCTTCTCACGCTCTTCGAAACCCCACAGCGGCGGGGTCAGCGCGCCCACGTCCATAGCCTGCGTGGTGACGTTCAGCAGGTGGTTCAGAATACGGCCGATTTCCGAATAGAGCACGCGGATCAGCTGCGCGCGTCTGGGAACCTCGGTGCCCGTCAGCTTCTCGATCGCCAGACACCAGGCATGTTCCTGGTTCATCGGCGCCACGTAGTCGAGACGGTCGAAATACGGAAGGTTCTGCAGGTAGGTGCGGCTTTCCATAAGCTTCTCGGTACCGCGGTGCAGCAGCCCGATATGCGGGTCGGCACGCTCGACGATCTCGCCGTCAAGCTCTAGCACCATGCGCAGCACGCCGTGTGCCGCCGGGTGCTGCGGCCCGAAGTTGATGTTGAAGTTGCGGATGCGCTGTTCGCCCGTCAGGAAATCCGTCGAGCCGTCATCGTAGGTATTTTGCCGGATGTCGCCGTCCATAGTCTTTACCTTTGCTTGCCGATGGCCTGGGGCCCGAGAGCCCCCGGCGAGGCTCAGCCCTGCTTTTCGTCGCCGGGCAGAATGTAGTTGGCGCCCTCCCAGGGGCTGAGGAAGTCGAACTGACGGTATTCCTGGGTCAGCTTGACCGGCTCATAGACCACGCGCTTCTGCACTTCATCGTAGCGCAGTTCGACATAGCCCGTGGTCGGGAAGTCCTTGCGCAGCGGATGCCCGCGGAAGCCGTAGTCGGTCAGGATGCGGCGCAGGTCCGGGTGGCCCGAGAACAGGATGCCGAACATGTCGAAGATCTCGCGCTCGAACCAGTTGGCAACCGGGAAAGCATCGGTGATCGAGGGGCACATCTCGTCTTCGCGCAGGGCGGCCTTCACGCGGATGCGCTGGTTGCGCCACATCGACAGGAAGTGCCAGACCACATCGAAACGCGCGGGGCGCGAGGGCCAGTCAACGGCAGTGATGTCCACCAGCGTGGTGAAACGGCAGTTCGGATCGTCGCGCAGGAACTCGAGGAACGAGACGATATTGCCGGCGGTGACCGTCACGGTCAGTTCGCCGAAGGCGATCTCGGTCGAGACCACGTCGTCCGCGCGCTTGAGTTCGATATGGGCGGCCAGTTCTTGCAGTGCTTCGCTCATCGTCCCCTCCTCAGCGCACCAGCGTCCCGGTGCGGCGGATCTTCCGCTGCAACTGGAGGATGCCATACATCAGCGCCTCGGCCGAAGGCGGGCAGCCCGGAACGTAGATGTCGACCGGAACGATCCGGTCACAGCCACGCACCACCGAATAGCTGTAGTGGTAATAACCGCCACCGTTGGCGCAGGACCCCATCGAGATCACGTAGCGCGGCTCGGGCATCTGGTCATAGACCTTGCGCAGAGCGGGGGCCATCTTGTTGGTCAGCGTGCCCGCGACGATCATCACGTCCGACTGACGCGGGCTTGCGCGCGGGGCGAAGCCGTAGCGCTCCACGTCGTAGCGCGGCATTGCGGTGTGCATCATCTCGACGGCGCAGCAAGCCAGTCCGAAGGTCATCCAGTGCAGCGAACCGATGCGCGCCCAGTTGATCAGATCCTCGGCGGTCGTGAGGATGAAGCCCTTGTCCTGCAGGTCGCGGTTGAGCGCCTGTGCCGCGCCTTCCATATCGGCGGCAGCGGTATTCGCTCCGGTCATCACGCCCATTCCAGCGCCCCTTTCTTCCATTCATAGGCAAAGCCCACGGTCAGCACCGCCAGGAACACCATCATCGACCAGAAGGCGACCATGCTCAGCCCACCGAAGGCGACTGCCCAGGGGAACAAGAACGCCACTTCGAGGTCGAAGATGATGAACAGGATCGAGACGAGGTAGAAGCGGACGTCGAACTTCATCCGCGCATCGTCGAAGGCGTTAAAGCCACATTCATAGGCCGACACTTTTTCCGGGTCGGGGTTGCGCACCGCAAGCACGGCAGCAGCGAGGATCAGCACCAGACCGAGTCCGGTGGCCATCGCAAGAAAAATGAGAATGGGAAGATATTCACGCAGCATATCGTGCACTGGTTGGCTCCCTCGTGACGCGACGCAATGTCGCGCAGGTTCCGGCTAGGCCGACCTTTAGCCCTGCGCCCGCTCCGGGTCAACCGAGAGGTGCCTAAATGCGGAGCGAAAAGTTCAATTTGTATACCGATGCACACAAATGGGCGGGGACAAGGCCCCGCCCACTGTCATGTTTCGCGCTAACGGTGGCGCTCGATTCAAGTCTGCGCCCCGACGTCCTTGATCAAAGTCAACAAAATCCGCCAGACCGGGGAAATTACTTTACCGCCTCAGGCAATCCAGCCCGGCTTGCGCTTGTCGAAGAAGGCGGTGATTCCCTCCATCGCCTCGGGGCTTTCCCACCGCGCCACAAGCGCCGCGATGGTGGCGTCCTGAACCTCGGGGCCGGTGTCGGGGCCGAGCATCCGTATCAGCGCCTTGGCGTCAGCCACGGCGCCGGGCGCGCAGCTCAGATAGGGGACGACCTCGGCCTCGATCGCGGCATCGAGGGCGTCCGGTGCCACAACCTTGGCCAGCAGGTTCAACTCCCGCGCCTCGGCGGCCTCAAAGAGGCGCGCCGACATGAAGACCCGCCGCGCCTTGGCCGCGCCCATGCGCGCCACGACATAGGGCGAGATGGTCGCGGGCGTCAGCCCCAGCCGTGTCTCGGTCAGGCCGAAGCGCGCGCCCTCGACCCCAACGGCGACGTCGCAGACCGACATCATGCCGATGCCGCCGCCAAAGGCATTGCCATGCACCCGGCCAATCAGCGGCTTCGGGCAGCGATCCAGCGCCGAAAGCATCCCCGCCAGCTTGCGCGCCCCGGCGGCGCGCTCCTCGGGGGTGGCCGCGATCTGGGCCTGCATCCACTTCAGATCGCCCCCGGCGCAGAAGCTTGCACCTTCGGCAGCCAGCACGACCACGCGCACCGAAGGGTCATTGCCCAGATCGGTGATCGCGGCGGTGATCTCATCCATCATCTGCGCGCTCAGCGCGTTGTGCTTGTCGGCGCGGGCCAGCCACAGGTGGGCCACACCGCGCGAGTCGGTCTCGATCCGGATCGTCTCAGCCATCCTGGCCTCCCTTCATCGACCGCGCCAGCGTGGCGGCCTCTTGCAGCACCGCCATATTCAGCCCGGTGTCATAGCCCAATTCGGCCAGCCGCGCGGCGACCTTTTCGGTCGCCACATTGCCGGCGGCACCCGGCGCATAGGGGCAACCGCCAAGGCCGCCCACGGCGGCGTCAAAGACTCGCAAGCCAAGCGCCAGGCTCG
This sequence comes from Sedimentimonas flavescens, assembly GCF_025154035.1. Lineage (NCBI taxonomy): Bacteria > Pseudomonadati > Pseudomonadota > Alphaproteobacteria > Rhodobacterales > Sedimentimonas > Sedimentimonas flavescens. The sequence goes on from NZ_JAOALJ010000006.1 coordinate 193,105, forward strand.
CCTCGATATTCTCGAGTGCGCGCCCTGCGGTGTCATGGTAGTGGCCGGCCAGACGTTCAGGCGGCAACTCGTTCAGCACCGACTCCAGCATGGCGCTGATCGTCTCGGGGCGCCCCTGCCCGATCGTGTCGCCCAGGCTGACTTCATAGCAGCCTAGATCGCGCAGCGCGGCCACCACCCGCGCAACGGCCTCCGGCGCGATCGCCCCGTCATAAGGGCAGTCCGTCACCACCGAGACATAGCCGCGCACCGGCATATTATCGACCTTTGCAGCCTCGATCACGGGCGCGAAGCGTTCAAGACTTTCACTTATCGAACAATTGAGATTGGCGCGCGAAAACCCTTCCGAGGCCGATGCGAAGATCGCCACCTCATCGGCGCGGGCCGCGCGGGCGGCCTCGTAACCCTTCAGGTTCGGTGTGAGCGCGGCATAGCGCACGCCCGGCGCGCGACTGATCCCGGCCAGCACATCGCCGCTGTCGGCCATCTGCGGCACCCATTTCGGGCTGACGAAGGAGGCAACCTCGATCCGCCGGAACCCGGCCTTGCTGAGCCAGTCCACCAGCGCGATCTTCTGCGCCGTGGGGATCATCCGCTTTTCGTTCTGCAGCCCGTCGCGGGGCGCCATCTCAAAGATTTCAACGGTCTCAGGCATTGGGCAACTCGTAGAAGTCCTGGGTGTAGATCGCACTGGAGCCGCTCTTCGCGGCGGCGCGCTGATAGGCTGGACGCGCCATGGCGCGCGCGCAATAGGCGGCAAGCGCCGGGTAGGCATCGGGCCGCACGAAGCGGAACATCGCCTCGACGTTGAAACCCATCATGCAGTCCGCGGCCGAGAAATCGCTCAGCAACCACTCGCGCCCCTGCAAATAGCCTTCCAGCGCACGAACGGTAACCTCAAGCCGCTTGGTGTCAAGCTTGGTCAGCGCGGCCGACCGGGCGCTTTCGGGCCGCAGGTAGATATGATGAATATTGAGGTTCTGCAGGATGCTGGCCTGTGTTTCCGCAAAACTGACCCATTCGAGGAACTGTGCGCGCTCGGCCTCTCCCGGCTTGGGTGCAAGCCGCCCACGTGTCTCGGTCAGGTATTGCACGATTGCACCCGACTCGAAGACCACCTGCCCGTCCACCTCAAGCGCGGGGATGCGCCCGGCCGGGCTCAGAGCCCGAAACTCGGGGCTGCGCAGGCTGCCGTCGGTCAGCGACCAGAGCCGCAGCTCGGCCGCTTCGCCAAGTTCCTCAAGCAGCCAGAGCACCCGGAACGAGCGCGAGCCGGGAACGTGGTGCAGCCGGATCATGCGGCCTCCTCTTCCTCGGCCAGACGGATCAATGCCGCCCCGGCCTCGACCTGCGAACCTTCCGATACGAGCACCTCAGCCACGGTGCCCGCGCGTGCGGCCAGCATGGTGTGCTCCATCTTCATCGCCTCAAGGATGGCCAGTCTGTCGCCTTCCGCCACCTGCTGGCCGGGCTGCACGAAAACCGCCTTCACCAACCCCGGCATCGGCGCCAGTGTCAGATCCGAGGCCGGCCCCTGCGAGGCGCGGGCCAGCGGATCGGGGCGCGCAAAGCGATGCGCACCGTGCAGGAAGACCGTGATTTCGTCCCCGCCCAGATGGAACCGCGCGCCCGTCTTCGCCCCATCGACCCACCAGCCATCGGTGCGCAACTCGCAGATATGCTCGGCGCCTTCGATCTCGACCGCCACACGGCCCGAGCCTTCGACCCGCAGATAGGCCGGGGGATCAAAGGCGATCGACCGCCGCAACGCCCCCCAAAGCGCAAAACCGGTCCCCTGCCCCGATTCGAGCCCCGCCGCCGCCAGCGCCGCCAACGCCCGCGCCGCCAGAGGCGCCTCGGCCTCATGCACCAGCGCATCGAGATCGCGCCCGATCAGGCCGGTATCGACATCGCCCGCTGCAAAGCCGCGATGCCGCGCAAGCGCACCCAGGAAGGCGAGGTTCGTCGTGGTTCCCGCAACCTCGGTCTGCTCAAGCGCGCGGGCAAGGCTTGCCAGCGCCACGGCGCGCGTCGGGCCATGCACCACGACCTTGGCGATCATCGGGTCATACCAAGGGCTGATGGTGTCGCCCGGTCGCACCCCAGTTTCGATCCGTGCACCGGTCGCGAAGCGCAGATGGGCCAGAGTGCCTGTCGCCGGCAGGAAGCCTGCCGGAACGTCCTCGGCATAAAGCCGCGCCTCGAAGGCATGACCGCGGATCGCCAGATCCTCCTGCCGCGCAGGCAAAGCCTCGCCCGCTGCCACACGCAATTGCCACTCGACCAGATCGACGCCGGTGATCGCCTCGGTCACCGGATGCTCGACCTGAAGGCGGGTGTTCATTTCCATAAACCAGAAGCGGTCAGGGCGCAGCCCTTCCGAGGCATCCACGATGAATTCGATCGTGCCCGCGCCCTTGTAATTGATCGCCTCGGCGGCGCGGACGGCCGCCTGCCCCATCGCCTGCCGCATTTCCGCGGTCATGCCGGGGGCCGGGGCTTCCTCGATCACTTTCTGGTGGCGTCGTTGGAGCGAGCAGTCGCGCTCGAACAGGTGCACCGCATGGGTGCCATCGCCAAAGACCTGCACTTCGATATGGCGAGGCTTTTCGACGTATTTCTCGATCAGCACGGCGGGGTTGCCAAAAGCGGTTTGGGCCTCACCCTGCGCCGAGGCAAGCGCAGCCGCGAAGTCCTGCGCCCGGTCTACCTTGCGCATCCCCTTGCCGCCGCCACCGGCAACGGCCTTGATCAGCACAGGATAGCCCACAGCCTCGGCCGCACCGGCCAGATGCTCGGGGTCCTGATTCTCGCCGTGATAGCCGGGCACAACGGGAACGCCAGCCTCCGTCATCAGCGCCTTCGCCGCATCCTTCAGACCCATCGCGCGGATCGCGCGACCCGAAGGACCGATGAACACAAGGCCCGCGGCCTCAACGGCATCCACGAACTCCGGGTTCTCGGACAGGAAGCCGTAGCCTGGGTGAATGGCCTCGGCTCCCGTCGCAAGCGCCGCGGCGATAATCGCGTCGCCGCGGAGATAGCTGTCCTTCGGCGCCGGGCCACCGATCAGGACCGCCTCATCGGCCATGGCGACATGGCGCGCGCCCAGATCGGCGTCAGAATAGACCGCCACTGTCGCCACTCCCATGCGGCGTGCGGAGTCGATCACACGGCAGGCGATTTCGCCACGGTTGGCGATCAGGATCTTGCGGAACATGGGCTCCTCCCTGTGTCCAATGTCAGAGGGGGCGCTGCCCCCGCTCCTGCGGAGCCCCCCGAGGTATTTTCGCCAAGAAGAAACTATGCGTTCTTCTTGGTCCAAATACCTCCGCCGGAGGCAAGAAGTTTACATACGGAACACGCCGAAGCGTGTCGGTTCGATCGGCGCGCAGAGGCTTGCCGACAGCGAAAGCGCTAGCACCTGCCGCGAGTGGCGCGGGTCGATCACGCCATCATCCCAAAGCCGCGCTGATGCGTAGAGCGGATGGCTCTGGCGCTCGAACATCTCGATTGTCGGGCGCTTGAACTCCGCCTCTTCCGCAGCGGACCAGTTGCCACCCTTGCGCTCGATCCCCTCGCGGCGCACGGTCGCCAGAACGCCCGCTGCCTGCTCGCCGCCCATCACAGAGATGCGCGAGTTGGGCCAGGTCCAGAGGAAGCGCGGCGAATAGGCGCGACCCGCCATGCCGTAGTTGCCAGCCCCAAACGAGCCGCCGACCAGCATGGTGATCTTGGGCACCGAGGTTGTCGCGACTGCAGTCACCATCTTGGCGCCGTGGCGTGCGATACCTTCGTTTTCGTATTTCCGGCCCACCATGAAACCGGTGATGTTTTGCAGGAACACCAACGGGATAGAGCGCTGAGAGCAAAGCTCGATGAAATGCGCGGCCTTTTGCGCAGCCTCGGAGAAGAGCACACCGTTGTTGGCGACGATCCCGACGGGGCAACCCATGACATGGGCGAAGCCTGTCACGATCGTCTCACCGAAGCGCGGTTTGAACTCATCGAAGCGCGAGCCATCGACGAGGCGGGCGATCACCTCGCGGATATCATAAGGGGTGCGAAGATCGGCGGGAACGACGCCGAGGATTTCCTCGGGGTCATAGGCCGGGTCTTCGGGCGATTGCCACTGCACCGACGCGGGCTTCGCGCGGTTAAGATGGCTGACCGCACGGCGGGCAAGCGCGAGCGCATGCGCGTCATCCTCGGCCAGGTAATCGGCGACGCCGGAGAGGCGGGTGTGCACATCGCCACCGCCAAGATCCTCTGCGGTGACGACCTCACCCGTGGCGGCCTTCACCAGCGGCGGACCGGCAAGGAAGATCGTCCCCTGCTCTTTCACGATGATCGTCACATCCGACATCGCGGGCACATAGGCGCCGCCAGCGGTACATGATCCCATCACAACGGCGATCTGGGGAATGCCCTTGGCGCTCATCCGCGCCTGGTTGAAGAAGATGCGGCCGAAGTGATCGCGGTCGGGGAAGACCTCGTCCTGGTTGGGCAGGTTCGCACCGCCCGAGTCCACCAGATAGATGCAGGGAAGCGCGCATTCCTCGGCGATCTCCTGGGCGCGCAGGTGCTTTTTCACCGTCATCGGGTAATAGGTGCCGCCCTTCACCGTGGCGTCGTTGGCGACGACCATCACCTCTTGCCCGTGCACACGGCCGATCCCGGCGATCACGCCCGCACAGGGTGCCGCGCCGTCATACATGCCATGCGCTGCCGTCGCGCCGACCTCGAGGAAGGGCGATCCGGGGTCGAGCAGACCTGCCACGCGCTCGCGCGGGGCCATCTTGCCACGGGCCACGTGGCGCGCGGTCGCCTCGGGGCCGCCACCGGCGACGGCGCGATCGGCTGCCTCGCGCACGGTCGCCAGCATAGCCAGATGCGCCTCGCGATTCTGCCGTGCCGCATCCGAGCCGGAGACAAAGGATGATACGAGTTTCATGTGTGATCTCCGTCCCTTACCGAGCCTTGTCTTCAAGTCGCGCCATCAGTTCCAGCGCCTGAAGGGCAGTCATGCGCATGGTGCAGGCCGATCCTGCCGGCCCCGCCCCAGAGCCCCCGCCCCATTGCGTCATCTCATATTCGCAAGCCGCGTCGCGGAAGGCGATCCAGGCGCGCTGCATCTGCTGAAGCGCGGGTGCCATCGGCGCCGCGGCACTTCCGATTTCCGCCATCTCGGCATCCGCCGCCGTCTCGGCCGCCATCAGCTCCTTATAGGCGGCGTTCAGCCGGGCATCCCAGTCGGCGCGCTCGGCGCCAAAGCAGAAGCCCATGCCCGCGTTCGTGCTGCCCCCATCGCTGGTGAGCATGCAATGAGCCGCGCCGACACTGATGCACTCATTGCGCGCCTCGGTCGATTTCGCGCCCAAGCAGGCCTCGATCACCGAAGCGTCATAGTCCACCGGCAGTGCGCCCTGCGCCAGAACCGGCGCAGGTAGCAACAGCGCGAGGGCCAGCGCGCGCATCACGCGCCCGCCAGCAGTTCGCGACCGATCAGCATCCGGCGGATCTCCGAGGTGCCCGCGCCGATCTCCATCAGCTTGGCGTCTCGGAAGAGGCGCGAGACCACGCTGTCTTGCAGGAAGCCCGCACCGCCAAGCGCCTGAACCGCCTGATGCGCCTGCACCATCGCCTGTTCCGAGGCATAGAGCACCGTTGCTGCCGCATCCTGACGCGTCACCGCGCCGCGATCGCAGGCCTTGGCGACCTCATAGGTATAGGCGCGGGCCGTGTTCATCGCGACATACATGTCGGCGATCTTGGCCTGCATCAGCTGGAAATTCCCGATCGGCTGGCCGAACTGCTGACGCTCCTGCGAGTAGGGCACGACCTCGTCGAGGCAGGCCGCCATAATACCGGTGCCGATCCCCGAGAGCACCACGCGCTCGTAGTCCAGACCCGACATCAGGACGCGCACGCCCTTGCCTTCGGCACCCAGCACGTTCTCCTCGGGCACTTCGCAATTGTCGAAGAACAGCTGCGCCGTGTTCGAGCCGCGCATACCGAGCTTGTCGAAATGCTGGCTGGTCGAGAAGCCCTTGAACGATTTCTCGATGATGAAGGCCGTGATACCCCGCGAGCCCGCCTCCGGGTCGGTCTTGGCATAGACGACCAGCGTATCGGCGTCGGGGCCGTTGGTGATCCAGTATTTATGGCCGTTCAGGACGTAGTAGCCGTCCTTCTTCTCGGCGCGCAGCTTCATGCCCACCACGTCCGAACCCGCACCGGATTCCGACATGGCCAGCGCACCGACCTTTGCCCCCGACACGAGATCGGGCAGATACTTGGCTTTCTGCGCCGCGCTGCCGTTTAGCTTGAGCTGGTTGACGCAGAGGTTGGAATGCGCCCCGTAGCTGAGCGAGATCGAGGCCGAAGCCCGCGCAATCTCTTCGGTGGCGATCACATGCGCCAGGTAGCCCATGCCCGAGCCGCCGTATTCTTCGGCAACGGTGACGCCAAGCAGACCCAGCTCGCCCATCTCCGCCCACAGCTCATGCGGAAAGATGTTGTCGCGATCCACCTGCGCCGCGATCGGCTTGACCCGCTCCTGCGCCCAGGCGTGCACCATATCGCGCAGCGCATTCACATCCTCGCCCAGATCGAACGTCATAGAACCCGCGAACATAACTTTCCTCCCCGTTATTGAACGCTCGTTCATTTATTGCGCCGATGTCCGATTCGCGTCAAGCCCTGTTCGCAAAACTCTTGCATGAACGGCGGCGATACCCATGTTGATCGACAGATTACAGGAGGCATTCATGCGCAAGATTTTGACCGCAGCCCTGATCGCCGCACCGCTTCTGTCAGCCGCCGCTGGCGCCGAGCAGGTTGGGGAGGTCGGCGTCGATTGGGTCGGAAACGACATCCTCATCGAGGCGATCGAAGACCCCAAGGTGCAGGGCGTTACCTGCCATATTGCTTATTTCGACCGCTCGTTCTTTGATCGGATCACGCAGGGTAACTGGTTCGAAGACCCCTCGAACGCCTCCATCGCCTGCCGCCAGACGGGACCGATCAAGATCGGCGATATCGACCGTGGCCCAAGTGGCGAGAAGGTCTTTTCCGAAAGCCGCTCGCTGATCTTCAAGTCGCTCAAGGTCACCCGGATCTTCGACGAGGCGCACCAGACCCTGATCTATCTGACCCATGCGACCGAACTCACCGAGGGCTCGGCCAAAATGTCGATCTCGACCGTGCCGCTATATGGTTCCGAGTAAGATCGGGGGCTGACCGCCCGCCCTTCCCCGTGCATCATGGGCCAAAGGGAGGTGCACATGAGCAAGACCATCGAGGGCCCGGACGGGCGCCCGCGCTGCGCCTGGTGCGCAGCCGCACCGGAGTTTTTCGACTATCACGACCGGGAATGGGGCTTTCCGGTGGGCGACGACATCCGCCTGTTCGAGAAGCTTTGCCTGGAAAGTTTCCAGTCGGGGCTGAGTTGGCGCACCATCCTGGCCAAGCGCGAGGGATTTCGCGCGGCCTTCGCGGGGTTCGACTTTCACAAGGTCGCGGCCTTCGGCCCCGAGGATGTCGAGCGCCTGCTCGCTGATGCCTCCATCGTGCGCCATCGCGGCAAGATCGAGGCCGTGATCAACAACGCCGCCCGCGCCTGCGAGATGGTCGCGGCCGAGGGCTCGCTGGCCGCCTTCATATGGCGCTATGAACCCCGCCCCGAGGATCTGGCAACGCCGCAAAGCGCCTCGACTTCGGCCGCCTCGGTCGCGCTGTCGAAGGAGTTGAAGAAACGCGGCTGGAAATTCGTGGGGCCGACCACGGTCTATGCCTTCATGCAGGCGATGGGGCTGATCAACGACCATGCCGAGGGCTGCGCGCTGCGCCCCGAGGCCGAAGCCGCCCGCGCACGTTTCCCCCGCCCCTAGCCGCGTGCGCGCCGAAACTGCGGCCAGAACATCGCCAGCGCCACCAGCAGCGTCACGGCGGCGACAAAATAGGCCATGTCGGGGCTGCGGAAGGGCGCCGCATCCGACAGGAAGTAGCCGAAGACTTGGGTGAAAAATAGCGTCCCCAGAAGCATCGCAAGGTTCATCGCCGCCGAGATCCCACCTTGCAGCGCGCCCTGCTCGTCCTCGGGCACGGCGCGCGACATCAGCGCGGCCAGCATCGGGTTCACGAAACCCTCAGGCCCGTGGAAGACCAAAAGCGCCACCACCGCGATGATACCATTGGCAAAGCCATAGCCCGCGCAGGCCAGAACCGCGATGATCAGACCGACCATCGCCACCCGCCACTCACCCCAGAGCCGCACGGCAGGGCCGGTCAGCACGCCCTGGAACACTGCCCAGACGATACCGAAGGCCGCCAGCGAGATACCCACCATCGCCTCGGACCAGCCGAACTTGGCGATCCCCCAGAACGACCAGATCGCCGGATAGACAGCCGAGCCGAAGAAGTAGACCGCCAACACCGCGCCAAGCGGCAGAACGCCCTTGTGACGGGCAAACACCGCCAGCACGCCTAGCGGGTTCGCCTCGCGCCAGCGGAAGGCGCGGCGTTTTTCGGGCGGCAGGGTCTCGGGCAGGACGAAATAGCCATAGACGAGGTTCGCGAACGAAATCGCCGCCGCCACCCAGAAGGGCACGCGCGGGCCAAGCTCTCCCAACAGCCCGCCGATGGCAGGCCCAAGAACGAAGCCCATGCCGAAGGCGGCTCCGAGCATCCCGAAGGCCTTGGCGCGCGCCTCGGGCGCAGTCACATCGGCCAGGAAGGCGTTGGCGATGACGTAAGACGACCCGCAGGCCCCCGCCACGATCCGCCCCACGAAAAGCCACAGCACCGAGGGCGCGAGCGCGTGAAAGATGTAATCCACCCCAAGCCCCGCAATCGCCAGAAGCAGCAAGGGCCGCCGCCCGAACCGGTCCGACAGCGCTCCGGCCAGCGGCGAAAAGACGAACTGCGCGAGGCTGAAGGCCGCGAACATGCCGCCCCCGATGCGCGAGGCCTCGGCCAGATCCATATCGCCTACGGTCTCGATCAGCTTGGGCAGCACGGGCAGGATCAGCCCGAGTCCGACCATGTCGAGAAAGACGAGAAGCAGGACGAAGCTCACCGCGTGGCGGCCGGGGGCTTTGGTCATCGGGAAAACCGCGGGGTTAAATCAGTCGGGCAGAAAACGTCCCGCCAACGCGGGAAGATCACCGTAATGCTCCAACAGGGCCTCGGGCGCAAGGCGCTCGATCCCCCGCCCCTCGGGGCCGAAGGTTACCAGCGCACAGGGCACACCGGCGGCGCGCGCCGTCTCTCGGTCGGTCACCGTGTCGCCAATCAGGATCGAGCGCGCGGCATCGCCCCCTACCCCCGCCACGGCGGCCCGGTAGGGCGCGGGGTCGGGCTTGCGCACCGGAAGCGTGTCGGCCCCGATCAGCGCGCCGAACAGCCCGGCCACGCCCAGTTGGGCGACCAGATCACGCGCCAAATACTCGGGCTTATTGGTGCAGATGGCGGTCGCGTAGCCCTGCCCGCGCAGCGCCTCGACCGCCTCGGCGGCACCGGGGTAAAGCCGCGTTTCAACGCAGATATGCGCGGCGTAATGGTCAAGCAGCGGGCGGTAATCGGCCTCGATCAGGTCCTCTGCCCGCGCCTCGTTGAGCCGCGCGTAGCCCGCGCGCAGCATCGCGCGCCCGCCGTGAAAGGCGATCAGCGCATCGCCGACCGGGTCCAGAGGGCGCCCCAGACCACGCGCCTCGAAGCAGGCGTTCGCTGCGGCGATCAGGTCGGCCGAGGTATCGGCCAACGTGCCGTCGAGATCAAACACCACCGTGCGCATGGAATTCCCCTGTTACGAACCCGAAAGATAGCGTGAATGCGCGCCCCTTGCGGCCAGATATGGTATGGGTAAAACGGGTCCGAGCAGAAGAAAAGGCATTCCCATGACGATCGCGTTGATTGTTCTGGCCGCTGGCCAAGGCACCCGCATGAATTCGGACCTCCCCAAGGTGCTGCACCGCATCGGCGCTGCACCGCTTGTGGCCCATGCTTTGGCCGCAGGGCGCGCGCTGGAGCCCAACAAGGTGATCGTCGTCGCGGGCCATGGCGCCGAGGCCGTTACCAAGGCCGTCGGCAAGATCGACCCCGAGGCCAAGGTGGTCCTGCAAGCCGAACAGCTTGGCACCGGCCATGCCGTAGCGCAGGCGCTGCCCGCGCTGGAGGGGTTCGACGGCCGTGTGATCATGCTTTACGGCGACACGCCCTTCATCCGCCCCGAGACGCTGGAGCGGCTGGCCGAAAGCACCGCCGCGGTCACCGTTCTGGGCTTTGAGGCCGCCGATCCGGGCCGCTACGGACGGCTGATCGCGAAGGGCATCGCTCTTGACCGGATCGTCGAGTTCAAGGATTCTTCGGACGAAGAACGCGCCATAACACTTTGTAACTCTGGTGTTATCTCTTGCGATGCCGTGCTGCTGACCGAGCTGATCGCGGGCCTGAACAATGACAACGCGTCGGGTGAGTACTACCTGACCGACATCGTCGCCGCCGCCCGCGCCAAGGGCCTCAGCGCCGAGGTCGTGACCTGCCCCGAGGAAGAAACCCTCGGCATCAATACCCGCGCCGAGCTGGCCCGCGCCGAGGCCCTCTTTCAGGCCCGAATGCGCGCCGAGGCGATGGAGAACGGCGTGACCATGGTGGACCCGGACACCGTCTGGTTCGCGCTGGACACTTATATCGGGCGCGACGTGGTGATCGGGCCGAACGTGGTCTTTGGCCCCGATGTCACCATCGAAAGCGGCGCGCAAATCGAGGCGTTTTGCCATCTTGAGGGCTGCCATATCTCGCGTGGGGCGACCGTCGGGCCGTTTGCACGCCTGCGCCCCGGCGCCGAACTGGCCGAGGATGTGCATATCGGCAATTTCGTCGAGGTGAAGAATTCGATCCTGGCCGAGGGCGTCAAGGTCGGCCACCTGACCTATCTGGGCGACGCCGACATTGGCGAGGGCACCAACATCGGCGCGGGCACGGTGACCTGCAACTATGATGGCGTTTTCAAGCACCGCACCACCGTGGGTGCGAACGCGTTCATCGGCTCGGACACGATGCTGGTGGCGCCGGTCACGGTGGGCGACGGCGCGCTGACCGGTTCAGGCTCGGTCATCACCGAGAATGTTCCAGCGGGCGCCATCGCCCTGGGCCGCGCCAAGCAGATGAACCGACCGGGTCTTGCGACGAAGCTTTTTGAGATGCTGCGGGCCAAGAAGGCAAACATGAAAAAGGGTTCGTAAATGTGCGGAATTATTGGGGTTCTTGGAAACCATGAAGTCGCGCCCCTGCTTGTGGAAAGCCTCAAGCGGCTGGAATATCGCGGCTATGACTCGGCCGGGATCGCGACGATCAACAACGGCCAGCTGGATCGCCGCCGCGCTGTCGGCAAGCTGGTGAACCTGTCCGACCTCTTGGTGCATGAGCCGCTGGCGGGCAAGTCAGGCATCGGTCACACCCGTTGGGCCACCCATGGCGCCGCGACGACCGTCAACGCCCACCCGCATATGTCGGGCAAGGTCGCCGTGGTCCATAACGGCATCATCGAGAACTTCCGTGAGCTGCGCGCCGAACTGGCCGAGGCCGGGATCGCCCCGCAGACCCAGACCGATACCGAGACCGTCGCCCTGCTGACCCGCGCGTTCATGGATCGCGGCATGTCCCCGCGCGAGGCCGCTCTGGCGACGCTGAAGAAACTCGACGGGGCCTTCGCGCTTCTGTGGCTGTTTGACGGCGAGGATGACCTGATGATCGCCGCCCGCAAGGGCTCGCCGCTGGCCATCGGCCATGGCGAGGGCGAGATGTTCGTGGGCTCCGACGCGATCGCGCTGGCGCCGATGACCGACCGGATCACCTACCTCGCCGAGGGCGACTATGCCTTCGTCACCCGTGCGGGCGCCGAGATTTTCGACGCCGAGGGTCGCCGCGCAAACCGCGACGAGCAGCGCATTGACCTGGGCGCGGCGCGCGTCGAGAAGGCGGGCTACAAGCACTTCATGGCCAAGGAAATCGCCGAGCAGCCGGTGGTCTTGGGCGACGCCCTGCGCCACTACCTGCCGAACGGCCAGTTGAACCTGCCTGAGGGCCTTGATTTCACCGATCTCGACCGACTGACGCTGGTCGCCTGCGGCACTGCCTTCTACGCCTGCTCGGTTGCGAAATACTGGTTCGAGCAGCTCGCGGGCCTGCCCTGCGAGATCGACGTGGCCTCGGAGTTCCGCTATCGCGAGCCGCCGATGCCCAAGCGCAGCTTTGCGATCTTCGTCAGTCAGTCGGGCGAGACCGCTGACACGCTGGCCGCGCTGCGCTACTGCCACGAGTTGGTTGCCAAGACCGTGGCCGTAGTGAACGTGCCCACCTCTTCCATCGCGCGCGAATGCGACATTGCCCTGCCGATCCTGGCCGGGGTCGAGGTGGGTGTCGCCTCGACCAAGGCCTTCACCTGCCAGCTTCTGGTGCTGGCGGCGATGGCGCTCAAGGCCGGGGTGGACCGGGGCCATATCGCGCCTGCGGATCTGGACGAGCACCTGACCACGCTGCGCGCGCTGCCGGGGCTGATGAACACCGCGCTTGGCTGTTCGGAACAGATCGAGAAGCTGGCCGAACGTCTGGCCGAGGCGCAGGACATCCTTTTCCTTGGCAGGGGCCCGATGTTCCCGCTGGCACTGGAAGGCGCGCTGAAACTCAAGGAAATCAGCTATATCCACGCCGAAGGTTATGCGTCAGGTGAACTCAAGCACGGGCCGATCGCGCTGATTGACCGCTCGGTTCCAGTGATCGTGCTGGCGCCGCATGACCGGCTTTTCGACAAGACCGTGTCGAATATGCAAGAGGTCATGGCGCGCCATGGCGAGGTGCTTCTGATCTCGGACGGCAAGGGGCTGGCGGCGGCCTCCGACGGCACTTGGGCCACGCTCAAGATGCCTGCCGTGGCCGAGCCCTGGGCGCCGATCCTTTATGCCGTGCCCGCGCAGCTGCTGGCCTATTACACCGCCGTTGCCAAGGGCACTGATGTGGACCAGCCGCGCAACCTCGCCAAGTCTGTGACGGTCGAGTAATGGGCCGCACGCGCAAATCCCGCACCATAGCCGCCGAGGACCGCCCGCTGACCGAGGAAGAGGCGCAGTTGGACGCCGAGGCGCGGGCCTATGCGGCCTCGGACGCAGCCTATGAGCAGTATCACGAGGGCGAGGAAGACGACGATCTGGGCGCAGCGCCCTCGGTTGCCGATGGCATCGCCGCGCTGGAGATCTGCGGAGACGCAGAGAAGGCCGCCGGGGCCGAGGCCTATCACAAAGTCCCGCGCCGCTACCTGGGTGTGGCCGTGCCGCTGATCGAGGATATGGCCCGGCTGTGGCGGGCGCAGTGTTCGCTTGAAGAACGCATCGCGCTGGCCGCGGGCCTGTGGGACAGCGACATCCACGAGGCGATGATCGCCGCGACCAAGCTACTGACGCAGGCAAGGATGCGCCCGGATGACGCGGCCTGGGATCTGATCGTCTCCTGGGTGCCGGGGCTCAATGCCTGGGCGGTTGCCGATCACGCCTGCAACGCGGGCAGCCGGCGCCTGGTGGCCGACCCGACCCGCGTCGATCAGGTCGAAACCTGGCTTGAGGCCGACAATATGTGGACCCGCCGCGCCGCGCTGGTGATCACCCTGCCCTGGACAAAGCAAAACCACCCCACCACCGAAGAGACCGCGATCCGCGCACGTGTGTTGGGCTGGTGCGTGCGCCTTTCCGAAGACCGCGACTGGTTCATCCAGAAGGCCATCGCATGGTGGCTGCGCGAGCTTTCCAAGCACGACGCCCAAGCCGTGCGCGACTGGCTGGAGGCGCATGGCGGCGCGCTCAAACCCTTCGCGCGGAAGGAAGCCGCAAAATTCCTTCAGCCGAGCCAGGCGTCGTAATCGCTGACCAGAAGGTGGCGCGGGGCCTCGTCCTCCTCGATTTCGGCAAAGCGCCCGATCGGGTCGCGGAAGATATTGTCGCTCAGATCGTCGTTGACGGTCGAAACCTCGCCGATCAGCACATCGCCGCCCTCGCCCCAAAAGGCGTGCCAATCGCCGGGGCGCAGGGTGATGCTTTCGCCGGGGGGTAACACGATGATCTCGCCCGGGGTGAAGACGCGCGGGATACCGTCGCAAAACACGATCCCGCCTGCGCTTTCATCGAATGCCCCGCTCGGATCCGAGCCATAAAGCTGCACCGCCAGGCCTGCGCCACCGCGGTTGATGATGTCCTCGGCCTTGACGATATGGCGGTGCATCGGGCTGATCTGATCGCGGCGCGAGATCAGCAATTTCTCGGCATAGGCCATGCCTCCGCCCGTTCGCAGATCCGTCAGTTCGCCATTGCGCAGCGTGAACAGGAACAGCCCCAGCCGGTCGAAGTCTCCCTGCCCGTAATCGGTGATGTCCCACCCCATGCGCGCCGAGACGACACGCCGCGCCTCAGGCATGGCCGCGCGGAACTCATCCACGCTCCACCATGCGAAGGGCGGCAGGCGGAAGCCGAACTGCGCGATCATCTCCTCGGCTTCAGCCATGATCGTGTTGACGCGCGAGCGTTTCATCTCAAGCCACCTTCGCCGCTGCCCATTGCCGGACCGCATCGCCGAAGGCGCGGAACAGCGGGCGCGAGACCGGGTCATCTTCAGCATTCCATTCGGGATGCCACTGCACCGACAGCGTAAAGCCAGGCGCGTCCTTGACGTAGATCGCCTCGGGCGTGCCGTCCTCGGCGCGGCCCTCGATCACGATACGCTCGCCCGGCGTGGCGATCCCCTGCCCGTGCAGCGTGTTGGTCACCACCTCTTCGGCGCCGAAAAGCGCGGCGAACCGCCCGCCGGGCTGCAAGAGCACCTTGTGACGCAGGGCGAAGGCCTCTTCCAGCGTGCCTTCGGGGGGCATGCGGTGATTCATGCGACCGGGCAATTCGCGGATCTCGGGGTGCAGCGTACCGCCCATGGCGACGTTGACCTCCTGAAAGCCGCGGCAGATCCCGAAGAAGGGCTGGCCACGCTCGACGCAGGCCCGCACCAGCGGCAGGGTGATCGCGTCGCGCGCCCGATCAAAGGTGCCGTGCTTGTCGGTCTCGATCTCACCGTATTCCTCGGGATGCACGTTCGGGCGCCCGCCGGTCAGCAGGAAACCGTCGCAAACCTCCATCAACTCCTCGATCGACAGAAAGTCCGGGTCGGCGGGGATCAGCAGGGGAATGCAGCCCGCGACATGGCTGACCGCGCAGGAGTTCATCTGCCCGCCCTCATGGACGGGATAGCGGTCGTTCACCAATCCGCGGTTGCCGATGATACCTACGACGGGTCTGGTCATTGCGCGCTCCTTTCGGATCAAGCTAACCCTCTGCCATCGTGTTGAAAAGCTCGAAGAATGCGCAGCCCCTGTGCAGGGCTGCGCCTTCCCGCGCGTTGGGCGCTTAGCGAGCCAGCGCCTTCACCTGTGCCCGCCGCTGATGCAGAACCGGCTCGGTGTAACCCGAGGGTTGCACCCGGCCCAAAAACACCAGATCGCAGGCGGCCTGGAAGGCAAGCCCGTCATAGCCCGGCGCCATCGGTGTGTAATTTGGATCGCCCGCGTTCTGGCGATCCACCACCTTGGCCATCTTGCGCAGCGCCTCCATCACGCGGCCTTCGCTGACCACGCCGTGATGCAGCCAGTTCGCCAGCGCCTGCGAGCTGATACGGCAGGTCGCGCGGTCCTCCATGAGGCCCACGTCATGAATATCGGGCACGGTCGAGCACCCGACACCCTGATCGACCCACCGCACAACATACCCAAGAATGCCCTGCGCGTTGTTCTCGATCTCGGCGGTGATGTCGGCATCCGAATAGTTGCGCCCCGAAGCCAGCGGGATCGTCAGCAGATCATCGAGGCGCGAGGGGCGCTTCATCGCTGCGATCTCGCGTTGGCGGGCCTTGACGTCGACCTGATGGTAATGCGTGGCGTGAAGCGTGGCCGCCGTGGGCGAAGGCACCCAGGCGCAGTTCGCCCCGGCCATCGGATGCGTAAGCTTCTGCTCCAGCATGTCGGCCATGCGATCAGGCATCGCCCACATCCCCTTGCCGATCTGCGCCTTGCCCGCCAGCCCGCATTTCAGGCCGATATCGACGTTGCGATCCTCATAGGCCTGGATCCAGGGCTGAGATTTCATCTCGCCCTTGCGCAGCATCGGCCCGGCCTCCATCGAGCTGTGGATCTCGTCGCCCGTCCGGTCGAGGAAGCCCGTGTTGATGAAGGCCACGCGGTGCTTGGCCGCGCGGATGCATTCCTTGAGGTTGACCGAGGTCCGGCGCTCTTCATCCATGATGCCCAGCTTCACGGTATGGCGCGGCAGACCGAGGCAGTGCTCGACCCGGTCGAAGATCTCGCAGGCAAAGGCGACCTCTTCGGGACCATGCATCTTGGGCTTCACAACATAGACCGAGCCGGTGACCGAGTTCCGTGCGCCGGCGTCCTTTTGCAGATCGTGCAGCGCGCAGAGCGTGGTGATCATCGCATCCATCAGCCCCTCGAAGACCTCGTCGCCGTCGCGCGTCAGGATCGCGGGGTTGGTCATCAGATGGCCCACATTGCGCACCAGCATCAGCGCGCGGCCCTTGAGCGTGACCTCGCCGCCCTCGGGCGCGGTGAAGTTCAGGTCCGGGTTCAGCGCGCGGACAAAGCTGCGCTCGCCCTTGCTGACCACCTCGGTCAGATCGCCACGCATCAGACCAAGCCAGTTTGAATAGGCCTGCACCTTGTCAGCCGCATCGACGCAGGCGACAGAATCCTCGCAATCCATGATCGACGAGAGCGCGGATTCGAGCCGCACATCGCTGATCCCCGCCGGATCGCCGCAGCCAATCGGGTGCTCGGGGTCAATATCGACGATCACATGCAGCCCGTTGTTTGTCAGCACGACAGAGGTCGGCGCGCCCGCCGCGCCCGCATAGCCCACGAATTGCGCGGGATCGCGCAGCCCGGTTTCCTCGTCGCCATCCGCGAACAGCCCGCCATCCTGCACCCAAAGCCGCGTGACCGAGGCCCAGCTACCACCCACCAGCGGCGCGGCCTCGTCCAGAAACGCCTTCGCCCGCGCGATCACCCGCGCCCCGCGCGCCGCGTCGAACCCCGCCCCCTCAGCGCGGTCACCCAGTGCATCGGTTCCGTAAAGCGCATCATAGAGGCTGCCCCAACGGGCATTGGCAGCGTTCAGCGCATAGCGCGCATTGGTGATCGGCACGACCAGCTGCGGCCCGCAGACCTCGGCGAATTCGGGGTCAGTGGCGGGGGTCTCGATGTCGAAATCCGGCCCCTCGGGCAGCAGATAGCCGATTTCGACCAGGAATTCCTTGTAGGCGACCGGGTCATGGCCCTTGCCACGGTTATGCAGATGCCAGTCGTCGATCCGCGCCTGAATAGCCTCGCGCTTGTCCAGCAGCGCCCGGTTCTTCGGCCCCAGATCGTGCAGCAGGCCCGAGAGCCCTCTCCAGAACTTCGCGGGATCGACACCGGTGCCCGGCAGCGCCCGCTCTTCGATGAAGGCCGCCAGTTCGGCTGCAACCTCAAGACCTTCGCGCTCCACTCGTTCCATCTTCTGCCTCCCCTGACATGCGGACCTAATCTTGTGCAGCGACCGGGCGCTGTCCAGAGATTTCCATTATCTAGACCCCATTTTGGTGAACTGCCCTAACCAATTCAGGCGATTTGAGCGATTTTCGGCCCAACACGTCCCGAGGAACTGGCACGCGCTTGCCTTCCCGCGCACGCCGCAAGCTGTGATCCGCCATTGGCTTGAACCCCGCAGAGCCGCGCCCTAGGCTCCGCCCGAAAACAGTTTCGCAGGAGCAGTCATGGACGGCACGACCTATCTGGCCGATTACACCCCCTACCCGTTCAACATCGACAAGGTCTCGCTGCGTTTTCGGCTGGCGCCCCATGCGACCCGCGTTCAGGCGCACATTGCCATGACTCCGCTCTCGCCCGGCGCCGCGCTGCGCCTTGATGGCGAGCAACTGCGCCTGATCTCGGCAGCGATCGACGGCGTGGCGCTGACACCCTCGGACTACCTGATCACCCCCAGCGGCATGACGGTCCACCCCGCGGCCCTGCCCGAGGCGCCCTTTACCCTGGAAACCGAAGTCGAGATCGCCCCCGAGGGTAACACCGCACTCGAGGGCCTCTACATGTCCAACGGCATGTATTGCACCCAATGCGAGGCCGAGGGCTTCCGCAAGATCACCTACTACCCCGACCGCCCCGACGTAATGGCCCCCTTCCGCGTGCGGATCGAAGGCGATCTGCCCGTCCTTCTGTCGAACGGCAACCCGGTCGCATCCGGTCCCGGTTGGGCCGAATGGGACGACCCCTGGCCCAAGCCCACCTATCTCTTCGCGCTCGTCGCGGGCGATCTGGTGGCACATTCTGGCAGCTTCACCACCGCCTCGGGCCGCGAGGTCGCGCTGAACATCTATGTCCGTCCGGGGGACGAGGACCACTGCGCCTTCGCCCTTGGCGCGCTGCAACGCTCTATGAAATGGGACGAAGAGGCCTACGGGCGCGAATACGACCTCGACATCTTCAACATCGTCGCTGTCGATGACTTCAACATGGGCGCGATGGAGAACAAGGGGCTGAACATCTTCAACTCCAAGCTCGTGCTCGCCTCGCCCGAGACCGCGACCGACACCGATTACGAGCGCATCGAGGCGGTCATCGCGCATGAGTATTTCCACAACTGGACCGGCAACCGCATCACCTGCCGCGACTGGTTCCAGCTCTGCCTGAAAGAGGGGCTGACCGTGTTCCGCGACCAGTCCTTCACCGCCGACATGCGCCTTGGCCCGGTCAAGCGGATCGAGGATGTAATCGCCCTGCGCGCCCGCCAGTTCCGCGAGGATCAGGGCCCCCTCGCCCATCCCCCGCGCCCCGATCATTACCGAGAGATCAACAACTTCTACACCGCCACCGTCTACGAAAAGGGCGCAGAGGTTGTAGGAATGCTGCGCACGCTTGTGGGCGATGAAGGCTACCGCAAGGCGCTCGACCTCTATTTCGAACGCCACGACGGGCAGGCCTGCACCATAGAAGACTGGATCAAGGTATTCGAGGATAGCTCGGGCCGCGATCTGGGCCAGTTCAAGCGCTGGTACACCGATGCGGGCACTCCGCGCCTGCGCGTGACCGACGATTACGCCGATGATACCTACACGCTGACCTTCGAGCAGCAGACGCCCCCAACCCCCGGCCAGCCGCACAAAACGCCCCGCCACATGCCGATCGCCGTGGGGCTGCTGTCGCCCAACGGTAACGAGGTGGTGCCGACGACCGTCCTCGAGATGACCGAGGCGCGGCAGAGCTTCACATTTACGGGTCTTTCCACGCGCCCGGTGCCCTCGATCCTGCGCAACTTCTCGGCCCCCGCCGTGCTCGAGCGCGCCACAAGCGCCGCCGAACAAGCCTTCCTTCTCGCGCATGACACCGATCCGTTCAATCGGTGGGAGGCTGCCCGTAGTCTTGCCCGCCAGACCCTTATGGATATGACCAAGGGCGCCCCGCCCGCTGCCGAATATCTCGACGCCATCGGCCGCCTGCTCGCCGACGACACCGCCGATCCGGCCTTCCGCGCGTTGATCCTGCGCCTACCCGGCGAGGATGAGATCGCTCAGGCCCTCCACGCCAGCGGCACCACCCCCGACCCCGAGGCGATCCACACCGCCCGAGGCGCGTTGATGACGACCCTCGCCCAACGCCATGAGGTCGCGCTGAGTGCAACCTATGAGTCCATGGCCGTCCCCGGCGCCTATACGCCCGACGCCGCCCCCGCAGGTTGCCGCTCCCTGCGCCTCGCGGCTCTCGCGCTCCTGTCACAAATCGACGGCGCCAGACGGGCAGAGGCCCTCTTTGCCTCGGCCGACAACATGACCGAAAGCCTGGGTGCCCTGTCCAACCTGATTACCGCAGGCAAGGCCGAAGGCGCGCTCGCGCAGTTCCGCAGCCGCTGGAAAGACGTGCGCTTGGTGATGGACAAATGGTTCCTAGTCCAAGCCTCGCTCTGCCCCCCCCAAACCGCGGCCGAACGGGTGACCACCCTCGCCACCGATCCGGCCTTCGAGTGGAAAAACCCCAACCGCTTCCGCAGCCTGCTCGGCGGCTTCTCCGCCAACCACGCGGGCTTCCATCGGGCAGACGGCGCGGGCTACCGGTTCTATGCCGACTGGTTGATCCGCCTCGATCCGCTCAACCCGCAAACGGCGGCGCGCATGTCGACGGCCTTCGAAACCTGGCCGCGCTATGACAAGACGCGCCAAGCCCTGGTCCGCACCGAGCTCGAACGCATCGCCGCGACCGACGGCCTCAGCCGAGACCTGTCCGAAATGACCGCACGTCTGTTGGGATAAGGGACAAGAAGGGGGCGCAGCCCCCTCGGCCCTCCGGGCCTCACCCCTGAGGTATTTGCACAAGGAGAAATGGGTATTCTTCTTGGCCCAAGTACCTCGGGGGTGAATTTCGGGCGCTCGCCCGAAAGAGGGGGCAGCGCCCCCTTCTACACCTCTCGCCAGCGCAGCAAGGCTTGCCCCTCGCGCGCCCCTGTCCTAGAAGGCAGGTAACCTACGGATGACGGAAGCGGACCATGCTCGACCACCTTTCCTTTAAAGCCCCCGAACCCAAAGTCATTGCCGGCGCGAAATCTGACTGGGAGCTGGTGATCGGCCTTGAGGTTCACGCCCAGGTCAGCTCGAACGCCAAGCTCTTCTCGGGCGCCTCGACCACCTTCGGGGCGGAGCCCAACTCGAACGTGGCCTTCGTGGACGCGGCCATGCCGGGGATGCTTCCGGTGATCAACGAGTTCTGCGTGGCTCAGGCCGTGCGCACCGGGCTTGGCCTGAAGGCAGAGATCAACCTGCGCTCGGCCTTCGACCGCAAGAACTACTTCTACCCGGACCTGCCGCAAGGCTACCAGATCAGCCAGCTTTACCACCCGATCGTGGGCGAGGGCGAGATCATCGTCGACATGGGGCCGGGCGTCGCCCGCCGTGTACGCATCGAGCGTATTCACCTTGAGCAGGACGCGGGCAAGTCGATCCACGACATGGATCCGAACATGTCCTTCGTCGATCTCAACCGCACCGGCGTCGCGCTGATGGAGATCGTCTCGCGCCCCGACATTCGCGGCCCCGAGGAGGCTGCCGCTTATGTCGGCAAGCTGCGCCAGATCCTGCGCTACCTGGGCACCTGCGACGGCAACATGCAAAACGGCAACCTGCGCTGCGACGTGAACGTCTCGGTCTGCAAGCCGGGCGCCTATGAGAAATTCCAGGAAAGCGGCGATTTCTCGCATCTCGGCACCCGCTGCGAGATCAAGAACATGAACTCGATGCGCTTCATTCAGCAGGCCATCGAATTCGAGGCGCGCCGCCAGATCGCGATCATCGAGGATGGCGGCAAGATCGTGCAGGAAACCCGCCTGTATGACCCGGACAAGGGCGAGACGCGCTCGATGCGCTCGAAGGAAGAGGCGCATGACTATCGCTACTTCCCCTGCCCCGACCTGCTGCCGCTGGAAATCGAGCAGGGCTGGGTAGACGACATCGCCGCAACCATGCCGGAATTGCCCGACGAGAAGAAGGCGCGCTTCGTCACCGATCTGGGCCTGTCGGAATACGACGCCTCGGTGCTGACCGCCGAGGTCGAGAACGCGGATTACTTCGAGGCCGTGGTGGCCGAGGCCGGCGACGGCAAGCTCGCGGCCAACTGGGTCATCAACGAGCTTTTCGGTCGCCTCAAGAAGGAAGGCCATGAGATCACCGACAGCCCGGTCAACCCAGTGCAGCTTGGCGGCATCATCAAGCTGATCAAGGCGGGCGACATCTCGGGCAAGATCGCCAAGGATGTGTTCGAGATCGTCTACACCGAAGGCGGCGACCCGGCCCAGATCGTCGAGGCGCGCGGCATGAAGCAGGTCACCGACCTCGGCGCGATCGAGACCGCGGTGGACGAGATCATCGCCGCCAACCCGGCGCAGGTCGAGAAGGCCAAGCAGAACCCGAAGCTTGCGGGCTGGTTCACCGGGCAGGTCATCAAGGCCTCGGGTGGCAAGGCCAACCCGGCGGCGGTGAACGAGATCGTCGCAAAGAAACTCGGCCTCTGAGCCAAAGGAAAGGGCGCCGCGCGGCGCCCTTTTTCATTGCCGCCGGGCCTCAGCCCAGTGTCACATCCAGGAACATCATCAGGATCAGGCCGAACAGCAACCCCGCCGTCGCGCGGTTCTGATGGCCGTTGCGGTGCGTTTCTGGCAGGATCTCGTGACTGATGATGTAGAGCATCGCACCTGCCGCGAAGGTCAGCCCCCAAGGCAGCAACGTCCCCGAGATCGACACCGCTGTCGCCCCGATCACCGAGCCGACCGGTTCGACCAACCCTGTCAGCATGGTGACGAAGAAGGCGCGCGTGCGGGTGTAGCCCTGCCCCACCAGCGCAACCGCGACAGCCAGCCCCTCGGGGATATCTTGTAGCGAGATCCCGGTCATCACCGAAAGGCCCTTGGCGCGATCTGCACCGAAGGCCACGCCGATCGACAGGCCCTCGGGGAAGTTATGGATGGTGATCGCCAGCACGAAGAGCCAGATCCGTGCCAGTCGCGCCGCATCCGCCCCCTCGCGCCCCGAGGTGAAATGCTCATGCGGCAGAATACGGTTGAGCCAGGCCACGAACCCCGCGCCAAGCGCGATCCCCACCGCCGCGACACCGGCCGCGATCCAGACCACGCCGAACATCTCTTCGGCCACCGCGATTCCGGGCAGGATCAGCGAGAAATAGGAGGCCGACAGCATCACTCCCGCCGCGAAACCCAGCATCGTGTCCGCTGTGCGCTGCGACATCGACTTACCGATCAGCGCCGGAATTGCCCCTGCCGTGGTTGCCGCAGCCGCAACAAGGCCGCCCATCAACCCGTAAAGAACACTGTCCATCACGCGCTCCCTTCGGCCGCAATGCACCCGAGCCGCTGACAAAGTGCAAGATGCTAAAGTTCAGGATTGCCTAAAACGTGCAAAATTGGTAAAGTCAACTAACCAATCAGCGGAGGGACCATGCCCGTCATCACCTGCATCGACGATCTGAAGCGCCTGCACAAGCGCCGCACCCCCAAGATGTTCTACGATTACGCCGAGAGCGGCTCGTATTCCGAACAGACCTTCCGCGAGAATACGTCCGATTTTGCACAGATCCGCCTGCGCCAGAAAGTGGCCGTGGATATGTCGGGGCGCTCGACCGAAAGCACGATGGTGGGGCAGAAGGTAGCGATGCCGGTGGCGCTGGCGCCGGTCGGGCTGACGGGGATGCAGCGCGCCGATGGCGAGATCAAGGCCGCGCGCGCCGCAGCCAAGTTCGGGGTTCCGTTCACGCTCTCGACCATGTCGATCTGCTCGATCGAAGACGTGGCCGAGGCGACGCAGGCTCCCTTCTGGTTCCAGATCTACACGCTCAACGACGACAAGTTTAACCGCGACGTGCTCAACCGCGCCCGGGCGGCGGGCTGCTCGGCGCTGGTGATCACGGTCGATCTGCAAATCCTCGGGCAGCGCCACAAAGACCTCAAGAACGGCCTGACCGCGCCGCCGAAATTCACCCTGCCGGTGCTGATGGACCTAGCCACCAAGTGGCAATGGGGCCTTGAGATGCTGGGCACCAAGCGGCGCTTTTTCGGCAATATCGTGGGTCATGTCGAGGGCGTATCGGACCCTTCCTCTCTGTCCACCTGGACGGCCGAGAAATTCGATCCGACCCTGAACTGGGACAAGATCAAGAAACTGATGGATATGTGGGGCGGCAAGGTGATCCTGAAGGGTATCCTTGACGTCGAGGATGCCGAGATGGCGGCCTCTGTTGGCGCCGATGCGATCGTGGTGTCGAACCACGGCGGGCGGCAGCTGGATGGCGCGCTGTCCTCGATCCGGGTGCTACCCGAGATCGTCTCGGCGGTCGGCAACAAGACCGAGGTCTGGCTCGACAGCGGCATCCGCTCGGGTCAGGACGTGCTCAAGGCGCTGGCACTTGGCGCGAAGGGCACGATGATCGGCCGCGCCTTCGTCTATGGTCTTGGCGCCATGGGGGAGCCCGGCGTGACCAAGGCGCTCGAGGTGATCCAGAAGGAACTCGACATCTCGATGGCGCTGTGTGGCGAGCGCAACGTGCATGACCTCAAGCGCGAGAACCTGCTGATCCCGCAAGGGTTCCTGAACGCCTATAGCTGAGCGGCGCGGGCCTCGGGCTGCCGCAGCGGCCCGAGCGCCAGCACGATGCTACCCATCAGCACCGCGATCAGGCCAAAGCCCCAGAACAGCCCCACGGTCTGGGCAATCAGCCCCATGACCACCGGGCCGATGAAGAAACCGGTGAAGCCGACCATCCAGGTCAGCGAGATCGCGCGCGCCCGTGCCTGTACCGGCGCCGCGTGCCCGATCAGTGACGAGGCCGAGGGCACGACCACCGCCGCCCCCAGCCCGATCAGCGCGACCCCAAGGATCGAGAGCCATAAGATCCCGCTCAGCGCCACGACCAGCGCGCCGAAGACCCCCAGACCCGCCGACAGAACCAGAAGCCGCACCGAGCCGAGCACCCTTGCCAGCGCCTGTCCGAACAGCCGCCCCACCCCCATCATGAAGGCAAACATCGCCGGGCCAAAGGCGCCCTCGCCCGGTGCCGCGCCCAGATTGCGCTCGAAATGAAACGTCGCCCAGGTCTCGACCGAGTTCTCGGCCACGAAGGCCGCAAACAGCACCGAGCCGCCCGCGATGACCAGCGCCAGCGGCACGGCCCCGCCGCGCGGCCGCGCCTCCTCTCCCACAGACGCCTGATGCACCGCGTCGCGCGGGCCGAGGAAAATGAGCGCCATCGCCGCCAGCACAAGTGCAACGACCGGCAGCGCCTGCTCGGGCGGCACTCCGGCGCGGCGCGCGAGCCCGTTGGCCACCGCCGAAACCGCGAAGGCCAGCGAGAACAGCGCATGGTTGAGGTTCATCAGGTGCAGCCCCTCGCGCTCCTCCGCCTCGGAGATATGCACATTCGCCGCGATGTCGAGCGAGGACATCGCCGCCCCCATCCCCAAGAGCGCCACGACCATCCCCCAAGGCCCGCCAACCGTCAGCGGCAGCAGATACGCCAGTGCCAAAAGAAGCCCCAGCGGCAGCATCGCCCGCCCGCCAAGTCGCGCCTCGAGCCAGCGCCCCACACGCGGCGCAAGCGCCATCGCCAGCATCCCGCCCGCCGCCGAGGCCAGCAGGATCTGCCCCAGAACGGCGTCACTGACGCCCATGCGCGCCTTGTACTCCGGCAGCCAAGGCACGAACCCGCCCCAATACGCCCCCAGCATCGCCAGCGCCGCTCCGGTCGCCCGGCTCGCGCGTATTTCGGCCGCAAAGCTCATCCGCTTCCCCTTCTCACTCGCGATTGCGCTACCACGCGCGCAACGCCCCCGAAAGCCCCGCCCCCAGCCCGATTGGCAAAGCCCCGCGCAAGCTGTTACCAAAGCGTGATGAAACCTGGCCCCGCGCAACAAATGCGCCGCGCCCTCTTGCCATTCAGGCCATTTGCGCGTATGCGCGCACGCTCATGGGCCCACACCCTTGGAGGGGGCCCGAAACGCCAATTGGAGAATTGCAAAATGGCTAAAGAGATCGAAACGATCGAAGCCGTCGTGCGCACGGGGACGGGCAAGGGGGCCGCTCGCGCAGCACGTCGTGAGGGCTATGTGCCCGGCATCGTCTATGGTGACGGTAAAGACCCGCTCGCCATCAACCTCGACTACAACAAGCTGCTGACCCGCCTGCGCAAGGGCCGCTTCATGTCGACCCTGTTCAACCTTCAGGTTGCCGGTCAGGACGACGTGCGCGTGATCTGCCGCGGTGTGCAGAAAGACGTGGTCAAGGATCTGCCGACGCATATCGACTTCATGCGTACCCACCGCGCCTCGCGCATCAACCTGTTCATCCACGTGACCTTCGAGAACCACGAAGCGGCGCCCGGCCTCAAACGCGGCGGCACCCTGACCGTGGTTCGTCCGGAAGTCGAACTGGAAGTTCAGGCCGGTGACATTCCGGACCACATCACCGTGGACCTGACCGGCAAGCAGATCGGCGACGTCATCCACATCAACGACATCGCCCTGCCGGAAGGCTGCAAGCCGACCATCGACCGCAACTTCGTCATCGCCAACATCGCTGCACCCTCGGGCCTGCGTTCGTCGGACAACGAAGAAGCCGCTGCGGAAGAGTAATTCGTTACTCCTCGGAATGCGAAACGCCGGGCCTTGGCCCGGCGTTTTTCTTTTGCGTCTCGCGCTTCAGGCGCCGTGGTCGAAGCCGTAGCCCTCGAATTCCCAGCCCAAGATGCCGCCCAGCATGATCTTCACCGGCCGCCCCAACTTGGCCAGCGCCAGCGCCGCCTGCTCGGCCGCGTTGCAATGCGGCCCCGAGCAATAGACGACGAACAGCGTCTCGGCGGGCCACTCGGCCATCCGCTCTTCGGTGATAAAGCGATGCGGCAGGAAGACCGACCGGGGCACGTGGCGGCGAGCATAGGTCTCGGGCGTGCCCATCGTGTGCAGCAACACGAACCCCGGATCGCCCCCCGCCGCGAATACAGCATGGACATCCGAGCAATCGGTATGCAGCGCGCATTGCACCTCAAGCGGCGCGACAATCGCTTCGGCGGCGGGCGCAGGGCGTTTCAGGACGGCGTTCATCGGCATCTCCATTGCTTCGATGACCCCATCTTGCCGCAGGGCCGCAAACCGCGTAAGCTGGCAGAATGACAACGAACGAATACATTCTGCCATTCCTCGACCTGCCACCTATTCCCAACAATCGGGTCGTGGCGCTGGCCTATGACGGGCTTTGCACCTTCGAATTTGGCATCGTCGCGGAAATCTTCGGGCTTTCGCGCCCTGAGATGGGGCCGAACTGGTATCGCTTCGCCACGGCCGCGATTGAGCCGGGGCCTCTGCGCGCCCAAGGAGGTCTCAGCGTCACCTCCAGCGGCGGAATGGAACTGCTGGCCGAGGCAGGGCTGATCGTCGTCCCCGGCTGGAAAGGCGCTGATGCGCCCGTCCCGCCCGAACTCATCCAGGCCCTGCGCGCCGCCCATACCCGCGGCGCCCGCCTCGCTTCGATATGCTCAGGCGCCTTCGTTCTGGCCGCCACGGGGCTACTGGACCGCCGCGCCGCCACCACCCATTGGCGCTACGCCGAGGCTTTCACCCGCCGCTACCCGAATGTCGATCTGCGCCCCGAGGTGCTCTATATCGACGAAGGCCAGATCCTGACCTCGGCGGGTTCCGCCGCGGGCATGGACCTTGGCCTCCACATCATCCGCCGCGACTTCGGCGCCGAGGCCGCCAATTCCGTCGCCCGCCGCCTCGTCATGCCCGCCCACCGCGAAGGTGGCCAGGCCCAGTTCCTGCCCCGCCCCGTCCCCCGCAATCACGAGGCCGCCCGCCTCTCGCCGCTGATCGAGAGCCTGCGCGCCAACCTGACCGAAACCCCCTCGGTCAAATCGCTGGCCACCCGTGCGGGCCTCTCCGAACGCACCTTCCTGCGCCGCTTCAATGAGGCCACCGGCACCACCCCGATCCGCTTCCTGGCCGAGGCCCGCCTGTCCCGCGCCGCCGAACTGCTTGAGGGCGGCACCGACAGCATCGACGCTGTGGCCGAGGCCTCGGGCTTTTCTTCCGCCGCCCTGCTGCGCCACCATTTCCACGCCCGCTACGGCCTCTCCCCCTCGGCCTGGCGGCGCCGCTTTTCCCGCTCAAGCGCCTGACCCTTCTTCTTGGCCGAGATACCTCGGGGGTGAATTTGCGCGGTACGCGCAAAGAGGGGGCTGGCCCCCCGCCCCCGCCCCCGCTAAAACCCGGACGAAAGGAGATGCGCCATGCAGCTTTGGGTCGGCCTCGGGAATCCGGGCGCGAAATACGCCGCCAACCGGCACAATATCGGCTTCATGGCGCTCGATCGCATCGCCGCCGATCACGGCTTCGGCCCCTGGCGCAAGGCCTTCCAGGGCGTCGTCTCCGAGGGCCGCTTCGGCTCCGCCCGCGTCATCCTGCTCAAGCCCGAAACTTTCATGAACCTCTCGGGCCAATCGGTGCGCGCCACCGCCGATTTCTACAAGATCCCGCCCGAGGCCATCACGGTTTTTCATGACGAGCTTGACCTCGCCCCCGGCAAGATCCGCCTCAAATCGGGCGGCGGGCACGCGGGCCACAACGGGCTGCGCTCGATCCACCAGCATCTGGGCGAGGCCTATGCGCGCGTTCGCCTTGGCATCGGCCACCCCGGCCACAAGGATCGCGTCGCGCCCTATGTGCTGTCGGATTTCGCCAAGGCCGATCAGGACTGGCTCGATGACCTGCTGCGCGGCATCTCGGATGGCGCCCCCGCTCTCGCCGCAGGCGACGGGCCACGTTTTCTGAACGCCGTCAGCCTGCGCACCGCGCCCCCGCGCGCCTCGACTGGCACCAAACCGCCCGAGCCGAAACCCGCCGCCACGCAAACGGCGCCCGAAGATACCCGGACGCCGCTGCAGAAACTCGCGGATCGCTTCAAACGCTGATCACCAGTGACCCGTGTTCTCCATGCTGACCCAAGGCTCAGCCTGGGCCAGCGCCCCCCCCGCCTGCAACAGCTCGATCGAAACATTGTCGGGCGAGCGCACAAAGGCCATGCGCCCGTCGCGCGGCGGACGGTTGATCGTCACACCATTGTCCATCAGGTGCTGGCACATCGCGTAGATATCCTCGACCTCATAGGCCAGATGCCCGAAATGCCGGCTGTCCGAGGGCAACCCCGTATCGCCATCCCAATTCCAAGTCAGTTCGACCGGGCACTTCTCCTGCCCCTCTGGCGCCATGAAAACCAGCGTAAAGCGGCCCTGCTCGCTCTCGTAGCGGCGCGTCTCCTTCAGCCCCAGCAGCGCATAAAACGCCAGGCTCTTGTCCAGGTCGAGAACCCGGACCATCGTGTGCAGATATCTGATCTTCATCGCGGCCTCCTTCGCCTGATCCGAACCTAACCCGCCAGTTCAGAAGGTCGAGCGCAAAGACACGCTCATGCCCAACTCGCGGACATCGTAAAGCGTGACGTTCGAATTGGTGCGACGCGCGTGTAGACCCACCTCGGGCGCAAAGCCCATATAGTCATACTGTGGCAAGAACACCGACATCCCGAGGTTCAGTTCCACATCCTCTCGCCCGTCAGCGCTATAGGGGGAGAGCTCGTAATCACGCCCCTCGACGCGCATATCGAAGCCCAGAAGCGCCCCGGCCACCGGCTTGCTCAGATCGTAGCCGAGCTCGAAGGCAACACTCTTGTGGTCAATGCTGGTGAAATCCGAGTCGACGCTGCTTGCCTCCACACCGAGCGAGAAGATGCCTTGATCCAAAAAGCGCCGATAGTCCATCGCGACGGTCTGAACCCAAGCGTCCTTGCGTTCATCGTCCAGACGCCACTGCTGCTCAAGCCCGCCGCCAAGACGCAGCTCGCTCCGGTCTGGAAAGACGAAGGTCCGCCCACCGTCGAAGCGGACATAGTTCGACAGCGGGTCGCCACCATAGGTGTTATGGCCCAAGGTCAGGCGGGCATCCCACTCGCCCTTGCGGTCCTTGGGGCGTTGCCGATGCCAAAGAAAGACCTCGGCCGCAGCGAAATTGTAATCCGATCCGTGCGCGTCGGGCGCCTTGTCCTTGGCCTCGGACGAAAGCGTATAGAGACGCGTGTTCCAGTTGAATCCAAGCGACGTTCGCATCATCGGATTCTCGATGATCGTGCGCTCAAGCGAAAAGTTGAACCGCGTCTGGAGACCCGAAAGTGCCTGAGCGTCGTCGGAAATGGTGAAGGGTAGCCCATAAAGCCAGAGCGTATCGTTTTCAGATCCGCCGTTGATGTTCGAAGTGGGCGTTATTCCAAAGCTAAGCCGCGTGGATAGCGGATTGCGGGAACGCACATATCGGAAGTCCCGCTTGGCCGTCTGCAATGCCCGCGCGTCTGGCGCCAATTCGCCCGCGCGACGCAACCAGAACTGCGCGATGGTGCGGTTCCCGTCCGAAGCCTCGGCTTGCGCGCGCATCATCGCCGCGGCGTATTTCTGGCGATCGTTGCCGGCCAGTTCGTAGGCCGTTTGCGCGGCCTTTCGGGCCAGGTCAAAATCCCCCATGTCGCGCGCCGCACGCGACAGCAGGATATGCGCCCGAACATCATTCGGATCGCGCGTCAAGAGACGCTCGGCCACGCCGCGCGCCACATCGGGGCGCCCGGCGTCCAGAGCCTCCTCCCCCAGCCGATAGAAATCGTCGGGCGACAGGGCGACCTTGCCGGCAGGAACCTCGGCAGTCGCCTCTGCGCTCAGCGGGCCGACCAGAAGGCCGACCCCCAAAAGCGCTGCGCCCAAAATCTTCGACAGGCGGAGTTGGCGTTCCCTGGGTTGAGCCCAGCCGAACATCGTTACTCGCGGGTCAGGATGAAGCCGCCGGTTTCACGAACCGTAACGCCATCGTAGCGCGGATCAGCGCCGCTGACGACGATCACGCCGACGATCTCTTCCATGTCGCTGCCCGAAAGGACGGCGTAGTACTTGCCCGACTCCAGCTGCTCCAGCGCGCCATCGCCATTCATGACGTGGCTGCTCAGCTCACCCGACATTTCACCGTTGCTGTCGATCGTGCCGCCCTGAATGACGAAGCTGAGAGCGGGCAATACGGTGATATCAGTGTTGCTATAGGTATCCTGAAGCCCCGTAACGACGTCGGCGGTGATATCGTTGCCGTCGATATCATAGATCCTGCGGTTATAGACAAACCCCTTGACCGCATCGCCGTTGTTGAAGTCTTCAAAGTCGATATCGACTTCCATATCGCCGGTCGCATATTCCAGATCGGCGCGGCCTTTGAAGTCGCGCAGCGCCATGTAGTCGCCCGCATAATGCGCCTGCCCGGTGCTCGGGATGGTGATCTTGACCGAGCCGTTGCGCGAGTAGACGAAGCCGCCAAAGCCGTAGTTCACGTAGGAACCCGCGCGAACGATTGCGAACTCAACCGAACCGGTGTCGCTGACGCCCATGATCGAGCGGTGGACCAACTGGCCGATCGGCGTGCCGGTCACGCCATCGGGCTCGGTCGCCGGGCCTTCGTAGACGCGGTAGGGGAAGGTATCGAACGATCCGCCGGTCACGCGCGTGTACTGGTTGTCGCCGTCGAACGCGAGGTTGTCGACCGAGAACGTATCGGTATCCGAGTCGTAGGTGAAGGACTCGGCATAGCCGCTGCCATCGCCATCAGCCGGCTCATAGCGCGTGATCGACGCCGACGAGGTCGGGTTCTCGGTACCGGGCAACCCGGTCGTGTCGCCGGGGTCCGTGCCACCACCGCCGGCGCCAACAACTGCGGGCCCATCACATGCCGCAAGAGTCAGCACTGCCAACAGGGGAAAAAGATGCTTGCTCATTATGTTTTCTTTCTGTGTTCCTGCCTTGAGGGCAAGGGTGCCGAAACCGCCCTCAAAAGTCAATTCTTCAACACGTTTGCGCGAGGGCCGTGCCCCTGCTGCGACACCTCGCGCGCGAGCCACATCATCTCGCGGTTTCGTGAAGCGCATATCGCATATATAGTCGTCCCGATTCTATTCGCCGGAGGAACCTCATGTCGCTTACCCCCGAACAGCTCGCCGAGATCGAGGCGCAGCGCGCCCAGCCCCAGACCACGCTGCGCGCCACCTCGCCGGGGATGGAGGCCCGCCTCTACACCGCCCATGAGGTGCTCGATCACGGCCTCGTGCGGGTCATCGACTACATGGGCGACGACGCCGCCATTTGTCAGGCCGCCCGCGTCAGCTACGGCAAGGGCACCAAGGCCGTGTCCGACGACAAGGGCCTGATCCGCTACCTCATGCGGCACTGGCACTCGACCCCGTTCGAGATGTGCGAGGTCAAGTTCCACGTCAAACTCCCGGTCTTCGTGGCCCGCCAGTGGATCCGCCACCGCACCGCCAACGTCAACGAATACTCGGCCCGCTACTCGATCCTCGACCGCGAGTTCTACATCCCCGCCCCCGAGGCCCTCGCCGCCCAGTCGAAGGTCAACAACCAGGGCCGCGGCCAGGTGCTCGAAGGCGCCGAGGCCGCCCGCGTCCTCGACCTGCTGCGCGAGGACGCGATGCGCAGCTATGACCATTACGAGGACATGCTCACCCCCGACGAGGACACCGGCAAGCTCGGCCTCGCGCGCGAGCTTGCACGCATGAACCTGCCCGCCAACATCTACACCCAGTGGTACTGGAAGATTGACCTGCACAACCTCTTCCACTTCCTGCGCCTGCGCGCCGACAGCCACGCGCAGTACGAGATCCGCGTCTATGCCGAGACGATGTGCGACATCGTCCGCGACTGGGTGCC
Organism: Sedimentimonas flavescens; assembly: GCF_025154035.1. NCBI lineage: Bacteria > Pseudomonadati > Pseudomonadota > Alphaproteobacteria > Rhodobacterales > Sedimentimonas > Sedimentimonas flavescens. The sequence continues at coordinate 225,548 of NZ_JAOALJ010000006.1, forward strand.
CCAGGCCTACGCGGCCTTTGAGGACTACCGCCTCGGCGGGGTGAACCTGTCGGGCAAAGCCGTCGAAGTGCTCAAGCGCCGTCTGGGTGGCGAGGCCGTCACGCAGGAAACCTCGGGCATGTCCAAGGGCGAGTGGCGGGAGTTTATGGAGGTGTGGGGGTGAGAGACAATTACTTCCTTCTCAGCCAAGCTACTACATTCATATTCAGCGTTATTCTCGCGTATTCGTCTTGGTGGTTACCTTGGAAGGCGAACATTACTAGCACGCGAATTCTAGACATAGCAAAAAGTTCCTTGCTAGATTTTGCAACACCTATACCCTGGATTCCGGCATTATCTATATTATATATATTACTTCTAATTAAGAGCGAAAAGTTTTCCAAAAAAGCTTCTGATTGCGAGCAGGCGCACGTCGATCTGACGCGTATATCTGAAAAATTCTCACAAGAATCCGAGGATCACAGATATACTAGAGAAAATTATTACAAGAGCGTTCAGGCATCACTAAAGTACATGCTCACCCAAAACATCACGGGATTTGATGACGACTGTCGAGTAAGTATTTTTAAGATTGATTCCGAAAACCACTCTCTTTTTAGAAACATATTTCGCTACGCCCCTCAACAAAGATACAATGCAGCAGGTCGTGACACGCTGCCGGCCAGCGAAGGTCTGATAGGCCTGGCATGGCAGACAACAGGAACTGCACATTTCAGCAGTGAACACAGTTGCGACTCGGAAGAGTTCAAAAACGCCCTCGCCATCAAGCTTGACGGCGGAGGCGCATCCACTCCTCCCAGCTCGCTGAGAATGCAGTCGAAGGAGTTCTTCGTGAAGTCTTTGAGTGATCACGATGACGACGTGAGAGTTGGCGTAATCGTCTTCGAATGCACGAATGTGGGCAAACTCCGGACAGTGGCGATCGAAAAATTGCTTACTGACGAAGCGCTAACGATTTCAAGGCTTGTAAAGTACCTCGGTGTGTTAGATGAAGTTCTTAACCCTTACGATACTAGGTAGGAGTTGGCATGCCAGCATCGCTAGGAGACATTATCGCCTATCTTACGGACAACTACCCAATTAAGTCGGAGTTGTCGAAGGCGCGGATTACCAAAATGGTATATCTTGCCGACTGGAAATCCGCACAGAGAAATAAAAAACAGCTATCAAACATCCGATGGTTTTTTCATAATTTTGGCCCGTATGTTGACGACGTCATCGACACTGCCAGATCAGATCCACGCCTTAAAGTCACCTCTGGGACCAACATGTATGGCGATAGAAAAGAAAGCATCGACTACATTGGAACCGGCGAAGAAGGCAAAAAAATGTCTATCGACGAGAAAAAGATTCTCGACGAAGTTATTTCTGAAACACGATCTCTTTATTGGCAGGAGTTTATCAAGTTGGTGTACAGCACTCCACCAATAAAGAACTCCAACAGATACACCTATCTGGACTTGATAGAGGCAGCAAAAGTAGAAGCATAGATTATATAATCCATGTCTCAACGCTTCCACGCACCCCAGACCCGAGACTACCCGCTCGCCCTGCGCGAACTCCGGCAGGGGCGCAAGCTGACGCATTGGATCTGGTGGATCTTCCCGCAACTGGCCGTGCTCGGGCGCAGTGCGCAGGCGGTGGAATACGGGCTGCGCGATCTGGATGAGGCGCGCGACTATCTGGCCGACCCGCTTCTGCGCGCCCGGCTGATCGAGGCGGCGCAGGCCGTCCTCTCCCACCCCGGCACGCCGATCGAGCAGATCATGGGCCCCGTCGATGCGCTCAAGCCGCGCTCCTGCGCGACGCTGTTCGAGGCCGCCAGCCCCGACGCCGCCACCCGCGCGCCCTTCACCGCGCTGATCGACACCTTCTTCGGCGGCACCCGCTGCCCCCTGACCCTGGCCGAGATCGCCCGTTCAGGGGGCTGACGCGCCGCTCAGGCCGCGATTATCCCAAGCCAGCGCGTGATCGCGGCGACCGCCTCGGGCTCGTCAAGGAAGGGCACATGCGCCCGGTCCGGCACCTCGGCAAAGACCATGTCGGGCCGCCGCGCGCACATTTCCAGCGCCGCCGCGTGGCTCAGCAGATCGGAATTCTGACCCCGAAGCAGACACATGGGCAGGTCAGCGCAGGCTTCGAACAGCGGCCACGCCTCGGGGAGCGCATCGCCCTGGAAGGCCGCAAGGAAGGCCTCGCGCAGCTCCGGGTCGTAGTTGATCTTCACCCCGTGGTCGGTCTGCAGGTAGTGGTGCGAGACCTCCTCGGCCCAACGGCTGGCGGGCACATTGGCGAAGCCCGGCATCACCTTCGGCAGCTTTTCTGCCAGTTCCGCCAACGACTTGGCAATCGGATCGCGGCCCACATAGTCGAAGATCCGCTCCAGCCCGCCGCGCTCCAGAACCGGCCCGACATCATTGAGGCACACCCCAAGCAGGCGCTCCTTCGCCACCGCGGCAAGGAACATCCCGATCAGCCCGCCCCGCGAGGTTCCAAGAATCGCGGCCTTTTCCAACCCGAGGTGATCGAGCAGCCGCAGCGCGTCCCCGCCCTCCTGCGGCACGGTATAGGTCTGCGCCCCGGTCCACTGGCTTTCGCCGCGCCCGCGGTAATCCATTCGGATCAAACGATAATTCTTAAGGAATGGCGCTACGTAGTCAAAATCCCGCCCAGTCCGGGTCAACCCTGCCAGCGCCAGAACCGGCAGCCCCTCGCCCTCGTCGCGATAGGCGATCCGCGCCCCGTCTTCCGCCGTAAAATATTGGATATCCGACATTTTCCCCTCTTGGAACCAAGCTGTTTGCGGCTACCTTAACGGCAAAGACGGAGGTCGTCATGTCCGACACGCTGGAAAAGTTACAGGCCCGGCTGGCCGAGCTGGAAACTCAGATTGAGCAGGAATGGGACGCCCAACGCGAGCAGATGCGCTATCATATAGAGCGCGGCAAGATCGAGTTCGAAGAAGGCGTCAGGGAAGCGCACCGCATGGCGCGCGTGCATCTTTGGCTGTTCCTGCGGCGCTCGCGCCCGCTGGTCTTTCTGACCGTCCCGGTGATCTATGCGGTCGTCATCCCCTTCGCGCTGCTCGATCTGTTCGTGACGATCTATCAGTGGGTCTGCTTCCCGGTCTACGGCATCGAGAAGGTGCGCCGCCGCGATCACATCGTCATCGACCGTCAGAACCTCGCCTATCTGAACGCGATCCAGAAACTCAATTGCATGTATTGCGGTTACGGCAACGGGGTCGTGTCTTACGTGCGAGAAGTCTCGGCCCGGACCGAGAAATACTGGTGCCCGATCAAGCATGCCCGCCGGGTGAAGGGCGCACATGCCTATTACGGCGAGTTCTGCGACTTCGGCGATGCCGAAGGGTTCGAGAAGAACTCCCCCCGCTTCCGGCGCGAGTTGCGCAAGGTCACGAAAGAGGAGTGAGCAGGTCGGGAACCCCGCTCAGATCCTTGAGCATGTCAGCAGGCTTCCAGGGCAGCCGCTCGCGCGGGAAACCGGCGCGATTCACCCAGGCCACCCGAAACCCGGCCCGCGCGGCACCAGCCGCATCCCAGCCGTTGGACGAGACAAACAGAACCTCATGCGGGCGCACGCCCATCCGCTCTTCCACAAGGTCATAGACCGCTTGCGCGGGTTTGAACCGGCGGATGCTGGCGACCGAGAGGACCTCGTCGATAAGCCCGTCGATCCCGGCGGCATGGACCGCGGCGTCGAGCATCTCAGGCGAGCCGTTCGACAAGATCGCCCGCCCCACCCCGCGCGCCTTGAGCGCCGCAAGCATCGCGGGCACCTCCTTATAGGCGGGCAGCTCGCGGTAAAGCGCCATCAGCGCCTCGGCCAGGTCCGGGTCCTGCACACTTTGCGCCGCCATCGCCCAGTCGAGCCCGTCGCGGGTAAGCTGCCAAAAATCCACGTATTCGCCCATGACCTCGCGCAGCCAGCTGTATTCCAGCTGCTTGCGGCGCCAGTCGAAGGCAAGCTGCGGCCAGATCGGCGTCAGCCTTGGATCGCGCATGGCAAGCTCTCGCGCGGCGGCATCCACGTCGAACAGCGTTCCATAGGCGTCGAAAACGGCAAGCTTGATGGTCATTGCGGTTCCTCCCTGCCCTGATGCTGGCACGAAAAAAGGGGCCTCGAAAGGCCCCTTCGGTACATCCTGACAATCGGGTCAGATGTTCTCGGATTGGGGCATGCCCAGAACGTGGTAGCCGCTGTCCACCATGATGATGTCGCCGGTGGTGCAGGCGCCGTAGTCCGAGCACAGGAACACCGCCGCGCCACCAACCGATTCCAGCGTCGCATTGTGGCGCAGGGGCGCGTTCGCTTCGGTGTGGCGGTAGGTCTTGCGCGCACCGCCAATGGCCGCGCCTGCCAGCGTCTTCATCGGACCGGGCGAGACCGCATTCACGCGGATGCCCTGCGGCCCCAGATCGTTCGCCAGATAGCGCACGGCGCTTTCCAGCGCGGCCTTGGCCACGCCCATCACGTTGTAGAACGGCGTCACCCGGTTCGACCCGCCATAGGTCAGCGTGATCAGCGAGCCGCCCTCGGGCATCAACTCAGACGCACGACGCGCCACGTCGATGAACGAGTAGCACGAGATCGCCAGCGAGTTCTTGAAGTTGTCGCGCGAGGTATTGATGAAACGCCCGGCCAGCTCGTTCTTATCGGAATAGGCGATGGCATGGACCACGAAATCGAGGCTGCCCCATTCGTCCTTGATCCGCGCGAAGGCCGCATCCATCGAGGCGTCATCATTCACATCGACATCGACCAGGAAGGACGAGCCGACCGAGGCCGCCAGCGGCTCGACGCGCTTGCCAAAGGCCTCGCCCTGGTAGGAAAACGCCAGTTCAGCGCCCTCGGCGGCCAGCGCCGAGGCAATCCCCCAAGCGATCGAGCGTTCATTGGCGACGCCCATCACCAGGCCACGCTTGCCCTTCATCAGATCGGCCATCGGCTCAGTCCTTCAGCTTGCTCATGACCAAGGTGGCATTGGTGCCACCGAAGCCGAAGCTGTTCGACAGAACCGTGTCGAATTCGACGTTATCGCGCAGCGTCGTGGCGATCTCTTCGGGCTTGATCGCCGGATCAAGCTGCGTGACGTTGGCCGAGGCCGCGATGAAGCCGTTCTCCATCATCAGCAGCGAATAGATCGCCTCATGCACGCCAGTCGCGCCGAGCGAGTGCCCGGTGAGCGACTTGGTCGAAGCGATCGGCGGCACATTGCCCTCGCCGAAGACGCGGCGGACGGCCTGCACTTCGGTCACGTCACCCGCGGGGGTCGAGGTGCCGTGCGCGTTGATATAGCTGACCTTGCGGCCTTCGGGCAGCGTGGACAGAGCCAGACGCATCGAACGCTCGCCACCCTCGCCCGAGGGGGCCACCATGTCGTAGCCATCCGATGTCGCGCCATAGCCGGTCACTTCGGCATAGATCTTGGCGCCGCGGGCCTTGGCGTGCTCCAGCTCTTCCAGCACCACCACACCAGCACCGCCCGCGATGACGAAACCGTCGCGGGTCGCATCGAACGGGCGCGAAGCCGTTGCCGGCGCATCGTTGTATTTCGAGCTCATGGCGCCCATCGCGTCGAACAGGCACGACAGCGTCCAGTCAAGCTCTTCGCCGCCACCGGCAAAGACAACGTCCTGCTTGCCCATCTGGATCAGCTCCGCACCGTTGCCGATGCAATGCGCCGAGGTCGAGCAGGCCGAGGTGATCGAGTAGTTCACGCCCTTGATCTTGAACGGCGTGGCAAGGCAGGCCGAGTTGGTCGAGGACATGCAGCGCGTCACCATGAACGGACCCATGCGCTTGGGGCTGCCCTTTTCCAGCACGATCCGGTGCGCCTCGAAGACGTTATGGGTGGAGGGACCGCCCGAGCCCATCACGAGGCCCGTGCGCGGGTTCGAGATGTCGCCATCCTCAAGCCCCGAGTCAGCGATCGCCTGCTCCATGGCGAGGAAGTTATAGGCCGCGCCCGCGCCCATGAAGCGCAGGTTGCGCTTGTCGATATGGTCTTCCAGCACGATCTGCGGCATGCCGTGAACCTGGCTGCGGAAGCCATGCTCGGCATATTCGGGGGCGAAGACGATACCCGAACGGCCCGCACGCAGGCTGGCGGTGACTTCGGCGGCATTGTTGCCGATGGGCGAGACGATCCCCAGCCCGGTAATGACGACGCGGCGCATGTGCGGCCTCCTGTAGTAAGAAAGGGATCAGCTCTCGGAGAGAGCCACCTTCATGTCCTTGACCTGGTAGATAACCTCGCCATCGGCTTCGACAATGCCGTCGGCCACGCCCATGGTCAGGCGGCGGGTCTGAATGGCTTTGGTGAAATCGACCTTGTAGGTCAGCATCTTGCGATCGGGGCGCACCATGCCGGTCAGCTTGACCTCACCCACGCCGAGCGCATAGCCGCGCCCCTGCCAGCCGCGCCAGCCGAGGTTGAAGCCGGTCAGCTGCCACAGGCCGTCAAGGCCGAGGCAGCCGGGCATGATCGGGTTGCCGGGGAAATGGCACTCGAAGAACCACAGATCGGGGGTGATGTCGAATTCGGCCACGACGTGACCCTTGCCGTGCAGACCGCCGTCGCCCGAGATCTCGGTGATACGGTCCATCATCAGCATCGGCGGCGCAGGAAGCTGGGCATTACCCGGCCCGAACAGCTCGCCGCGCGCACATTTCAAAAGGTCTTCTTTACCGAAGCTTGTCGGAAAGCCTGTCATCGGCTTTTTCCCCCCATTGCTCTTTCCTCATCCCTCTAGCACCCGCAAAGCTGCGCGCGCAAGGGCCGTGGACGCGCAGCGATAACGCTCACATCACGAAAAGTCATTGAAATAAGGGCGCATGGCAACATATAAACCGGCAAGGGAGATATGACCTTGATAACAACGATCGCGATGCAACGTGGCCAGAAATGGCTGACCGAAGGCGGGCTGCGCCCCACCCGGCAGCGCCTGTCGCTTGCCTCGCTGCTGGTGGGCGATGGCCATGACCGGCACGTGACCGCCGAGGGTCTTTATGCCGCAGCCCTCGAGTCCGGCGAGAAGGTCTCGCTTGCGACCGTTTACAATACGTTGCGCGCCTTCTGCGATGCCGGGCTGATGCACGAGATCACCGTGGATGGCACGCGCTCTTATTTCGACACGCGCATGGACGATCATCCGCATTTCTTCTGGGAAGACGAGAACCTGCTGTCGGACGCCCCGGCGGAGGAACTCGAACTGGCCCGCATCCCCGCCCCGCCCGAGGGTGCCGAGATCACCCGCGTCGATGTGATCATCCGCGTCCGCAAGGCCTGAGAAACACGACAACACCCGGAAATGAAAAAGGCGCCCAGAGGGCGCCTTTCGTTTGCCGGCAGCGGCGAAGGGTCAGTCCTTCGCGCGCTCGACATAGGAGTTGTCGGTCGTGTTGATCACGATGCGGGTGCCCACGCCGATATGCGGCGGTACCATCACGCGGATGCCGCCGGTGCAGGTGGCGGGCTTGTAGGACGACGAGGCGGTCTGACCCTTCACGACCGGCTCGGTCTCTTCGACCTCGACGGTGACCTTTTGCGGCAGTTCGATCGACAGCGCCACGCCTTCATGGGTCAGCATCCACACGCGGATACCGTCGCGCAGGTGAACCTTGGCGTCGCCCACGACATCTTCCGACACGGTGATCTGGTCGTAAGTCTCGGGGTTCATGAAGTGGTAGCCTTCGCCATCCTCATAGAGGAAGTCGAATTCGTTCTCGTCCACATGGGCCTTCTCGACCGAGTCGACGGTGCGCCAGCGTTCCTGGACCTTCACGCCGTCCGAGATGCGGCGCATTTCGACCTGCGTGACCGAGTTGCCCTTGCCCGGGTGGACGTTTTCAGCGGTGAGCACGATGTAGAGAACGCCATTCATGTCGATGACGTTGCCCTTGCGGATCGAAGAGGCGATCACTTTTGCCATGGGAAGGGTCCTTGATAAGATTAGACAGGCTCTGGCGCCCGGATGGCGAAGCGCCTAAACCATCCCGGACCAGATTTCCAGCGAAAAGCCTGATCTCATGAGCCAGACCCCGTGGTGGAGCCCCGAACGTCACGCCGACCGCCGACCGGCGCTCTTGGCGCGCAACCGTATCCAGAACGCGATCCGGGGATGGCTGGCACAGCAGGACTTCTTGGAGGTCGATCCCGTCGCGCTGCAAATCAGCCCCGGCAACGAGGCGCATCTGCATGGCTTCGAGACCCACGCCATCGGCAATGACGGCATCGCCCATCCGATGTATCTGCATACAAGCCCCGAGTTCGCGATGAAAAAGCTGCTTGCGGCGGGCGAGCAACGCATCTTCGCCTTCGCCCATGTCTGGCGCAACCGCGAGCGCGGCGCGCTGCACAGCCCGGAGTTCACCATGCTCGAATGGTATCGCGTGGGCGAGGATTACACCGTTCTGATGCAGGACTGCGCGGCGATGCTGCGACTGGCAGCGCAGGCGGCGGGCAGCACGGTCCTGCGCTTTCGCGGTATCGAATGCGACCCTTTCGCCGAACCCGAACGGATGAGCGTAGCCGAGGCATTTTCGCGTTACGCAGGCCTCGATCTTCTGGCGACCTGCGATGGCGCCGAGACCGATGCCGAGGCGCTGCGCGCCCAGTGCCGCGCCGTGGGCATCAAGGTGCGCGAGGATGACACCTGGTCCTTCCTGCTCTCGAAGGTGCTGGTGGAAAAAGTCGAGCCGCATCTGGGCCATGGCCGCCCGACCGTACTTGATCGATACCCGGCCGCCGAGGCTGCACTGGCCCGCCCTGCCCCCGATGACGCCCGCGTGGCCGAGCGGTTCGAGCTGTATGCCTGCGGGGTGGAACTCGCGAATGGCTTTGGCGAGCTGACAAACCCCGCCGAGCAACGCCGCCGCTTCGCGCTGGAGATGGACGAGAAACAGGCGATCTATGGCGAGCGTTATCCGATCGACGAGGATTTCCTGGCCGCGCTGGCCCTGATGCCACCCGCCTCCGGGATCGCGCTTGGCTTTGACCGGCTGGCGATGCTGGCCACCTCAGCGCCGAAGATCGACGATGTAATCTGGACCCCGGTGGCCGAGCCTCAGCCAAAGGGCGACAGCAGCCGGTAAAGCCGCAACACCTCCAGTGGCACGACCTCGAGCGTGCGGCGGTGCGTAGCCTCCAGCACGACCTGGGGCGCGCAGCCCTCGTCATGCGCCTCAAGGAAGCGGCCCGCGCAAAGGCACCAGCGATCGCCGGGTTTCAGCCCCGGAAAGGCGAACTCGGGGCGCGGGGTGACCAGGTCATTGCCGACATAGCTCGACCAGGCCAGGAACTCCGCGTTCACCACGACGCAGACGGTATGCGCGCCGGCATCCTCCCAGCAGGTGTTGCAGTGGCCATCGCGGAAAAAGCCCGTGCGCGGCTCCATCGAGCAGGGTTCGAGCGGGCCGCCCAGCACATTCACCGAAGGCTCCATTTCCATGCGCGCACCCCGTCTGACTTCACTGCCCGCCAGCGTCTCGCCCCACCCCGGCAAAGTCAACGCTCAGTTCGCCCCGGCGATGCGGCGAAACATGGCGAGGTTGTCGGCATCGACGCCGGGTTCCTCAAAGTTGCGATCCGCCATATTGACGGCGATGACAACGCGCGCCGCCGGATTGACGTAGATATGCTGGCCGTAGATCCCGCGCGCCATGTACTCGTTGCCATGCGCGGCACTATCCACCGGCACCCACCACTGATAGCCGTAGCCCGCCCCGCCCGGCGCCTGATGCGTGGTCGAGGCGCGCACCCAGTCTGCCGGCACGATCTGCCGACCGTTCCAGAACCCCTCTTGCAGGAACATCTGCCCGAGCCGCGCATAGTCGCGCGTGCGCAGGTTCAGTCCGCCCAGCACGAAGGCCGTTCCCTCGCCATCGGTCAGCATCTCGGGCGCGGCCTCAAGTCCCATCGGTCGGATGATGCGTTCAGCCATCAAATCGGCCGGGTCGCGCCCGGTCGCCCCCGCGATCACCATTCCCAGCACATGCGTATCGATCGAGACGTAATGCATCCGCGCGCCGGGCGCCGCGGCCCGCACCGCCAGCGAGGCCGCGAACTCGTTCATCGAGCCACCAAGCGCAAGAACGCGTCCCATCCGGTTGATATCGCTGTTGAAGTCCAGATAATCCTCGTTGAAAGCCACGCCCGAAGACATGGTCAGCACATCGCGGATCGTCGCACCATCATAGGCCGAGCCCTTCAGTGAGGGCGCGTAATCCACCACCTGCCGATCCAGATCGGGGATCGTGCCATCGGCCTGCAAGGTGCCAAACAGCGCCGAGAGCACCGACTTCGCCATCGACCAGCTGATCCGCAGATCCTCGGGCGCGGTGCCGCGATGGTAGCTTTCATGCACCATGCTCCCGTCGCGCAAAACGATCAGCGCGGTGACCCATCGCCGCTCGATCCAGTCTTCCGCGTCGGGCGGCAGAGCCTCGGGCGCGCCAGGGGCAAGCGCCAACACGGGCCCGTCGCCGCGATCCAGCACGCGGTAATGGAACAGCCGATCCATGTGCGAGAAGTTCTGAACGATGCGCTCCGCCGCGAACAGGCTGTTCACCGCCATCAGCCGCGCGATCTCTTCGCGTTTCCACACGGCGAGCGCAACGGCCAGAGCCGCGACCACCACAAGAATCCGCAGCCCGATCCGCAGAAATCGCCGCATCCGTTCCTCCCCCATGCGCTATGCCGCAAGGCAACCACGCCAAGGCCGCGTCGGGCAAGCGAAACGCAGGGTAACGCGGGCCTAGTAGATGTAGCGGATCTGCTCGGACCAGTAGCGCTCCATCCGGCGCAGGGTGCGGTTCATATCGGCCATGGCCTCGGCGGTGATGACGGACTGATCTTCCATCCCGGTCGCGTGGCGCTCAAACAGCTCCCCCACCGCCGCGCGCATCTGGCGCCCCTTCGCGGTCAGCCGCACCCGGACCGAGCGGCGGTCGATCTCGCTGCGCTGATGGTGCATGTAGCCCGCATCGACCAGCTTCTTGAGGTTATAGGAGACGTTCGAGCCCTGGTAGTAGCCGCGCGTCTTCAACTCGCCCGCCGTCACCTCGTTATCGCCGATGTTGAACAGCAAGAGCGCCTGAACCGGGTTAATCTCCAGCAGGTTCAACCGCTCGAACTCATCCTTGATCACATCGAGCAGCAGGCGGTGCAACCGCTCGACCAGCGCAAGGCTGTCCAGGTAGCCCGCCATCAGGCCCGGCGCGACGGGCAAAGGGGTCTGAAATGTCATGCGTTTCTCCGCAAGTCTCGGAAGCTGGACCGAGACTGGACGAAAAACGCAAATGATCGGTTAAGCGTTCCCGGCCGGGGTGTGACGCATCTTGGCGAACCCCGCGATCTCGGTCAGCAGATCGAGATAATGCGGCGGGCAAGGCTGCGCACCCGACACCCAAGGATAGAGATCCTGATCGTTCTCTTCGAGCAGCGCGTCATAAAGATCGAGCGCGTCAGCGTCCATCATGGCCAGCTTCTCATCCGCCCAGGGGCCGAGGATCAGGTCCATCTCCTTGGTGCCGCGACGCCAGCTCCGCATCCGCATCCGCTTGAGACGCGCCTCTGCCGTTTCGCTCATTCCAGCTCTCCCGCTACCAGTTTCCGCTCAAGCCGCCCCAGACGCGCATCGAGTTCCTCGATGACATCGCGGATTGCCCGGATTTCGCGCACAAGCGCACGATCCTGACCTGCCTGTGCCACTGCCTCGGGCGGGCCGTCAAGCCCATCTCCCTTACCGGTCAGCAACCACATGAGCGAGACATTCAGCATCCCCGCCAGCATCTGCAACCGGTTGGCGCGCGGATCGGCTGCGTCATCCTCCCAGCTTTGCAGGGTTTCCTGTCGCACCCCGAGCCTCTCGGCCAGTTGCTCGACACTCATGCCGGCGGCTTCGCGCGCGCCGGTCAGCCGATCCCCAAAGGTCGCATGTTCGGCCCCATACCAATCGTCGCTCATCTCGCCTCCTGTTTCACTTGAACGGCTTCGGGCGCGAGCGTAAGACATGCACCCGGCAGATACAAACCGGAGTTCCCCTCATGGCTTTCCTTTCCGACACGCTGGCGCGCGTCAAACCCTCGCCCACCATCGCGGTGACCAACAAGGCGCGCGAGCTCAAGGAGGCTGGGCGTGACGTGATCGGCCTTGGCGCGGGCGAGCCCGATTTTGACACGCCCGACAACATCAAGGCCGCCGCGATTGCCGCGATCAACTCGGGCAAGACCAAATACACCGCCGTGGACGGCATCCCCGAGCTGAAGAAAGCCATCTGCGCCAAGTTCGAGCGCGAGAACGGCCTGAAATACAGCCCCTCGCAGATCACCGTGGGCTCGGGCGGCAAGCAGGTGCTTTACAACGCGCTGGTGGCCACGCTGAACCCCGGCGACGAGGTCATCATCCCCGCGCCCTACTGGGTCAGCTACCCGGATATGGTGCTGCTGGCAGGCGGCACGCCGGTCTTCGTGACTGGCCCGATGGAGACCGGCTACAAGATCACCGCCGAACAGCTTGAGGCCGCGATCACCCCGAAGACCAAGTGGTTCATCTTCAACTCGCCCTCAAACCCCTCTGGCGCGGGCTACAGCCATGAAGAGCTGAAGGCGCTGACCGACGTGCTAATGCGTCATCCGCAGGTCTGGATCATGTCCGACGACATGTATGAGCACCTCGTCTTCGGCGATTTCAAATTCGTCACCCCGGCGCAGGTCGAGCCCGGCCTTTACGACCGCACGCTGACTTGCAACGGCGTGTCGAAGGCCTATGCGATGACCGGCTGGCGGATCGGCTATGCCGGTGGCCCCGAGTCGATCATCAAGGCAATCGGCAAGGTGCAGTCGCAATCGACGTCGAACCCCTGCTCGGTCAGCCAGTACGCGGCGGTCGAGGCGCTGAACGGCCCGCAGGATTACATCCGCGACAGCCGCGTGGCCTTCGAGCGTCGCCGCGACCTGGTGGTCAAGGCGCTGAACGAATGCCCCGGCATCAACTGCCCGACGCCCGAGGGCGCGTTCTATGTCTATCCCTCGATCGCGGGTTGCATCGGCAAGACCTCGGCGGGCGGCGCGGCAATCGCCGATGACGAGGCGTTCGCCACGGCGCTGTTGGAAGAGACCGGCGTGGCCGTCGTCTTCGGCTCGGCCTTCGGCCTTTCGCCGAACTTCCGCATCAGCTACGCGACCTCGGACGCGCAACTGACCGAGGCCTGCGCGCGCATCAAGACCTTCTGCGAAGGCCTGAAGTAAGTTCAGAGACAACTACAGAAAAGGCGCGCAACCCGTTGGGTGCGCGCCTTTTTCATGAAATCAGCGACAGGAAGGCGTCGATCTCGGCCTCGGTCGTGGCCCAGGAACAGACAAGTCGCGCGGCCAGAGGTTCCTCGCCCGGACCGCCGAGCGGCTGATCGAAGGGCCAGAGGTAATAGGCCGCTCCGCCCGCCTGCGCGCGCGCATGGGCCGCACGCGGGAAGGCCGCAAAGACAGCGTTCGCCTCAGTCGGATGCACAAGCTTTGCCCCCGGCGCGGCGCGCACCCCTTCGGAAAGCTTCGCCGCCATCGCATTGGCGTGGCGGGCAAGGTGCAACCACAGGTCGCCCTCTAGATAGGCCTGCATCTGCGCAGCAAGGAAGCGGTGCTTCGAGAACAGATGACCACCGCGCTTGCGGCGCAGTTCGAACTCCTGCGCGCAGGCGGGATCGAAGATCACGACCGCCTCGACTCCCAGGCAGCCATTCTTGGTGCCGCCGAAGCTGAGCACATCGACGCCCGCGCGCCAGGTCATCTCTGCGGGCGTACAACCGGCGGCGACCAGCGCATTGGCGAAACGCGCGCCGTCCATATGCACCGGCAGATGGAAATCGCGCGCGATGCCACAGAGCGCCTTGACTTCTGCAGGCGAATAGACCGCCCCTGCCTCGGTCGCGTTGGTGATCGAGACCATTCCGCGCTGCACGTTATGGACCCCGCCCTGCCCGGTATGCGCAATGGTACGGCGCAGCGCCTGCGGCTCCATCTTGGCATGGGCGCCATCAACCAGGATCAGCTTCGAGCCGCCGGTGTAGAACTCGGGCGCACCGCATTCGTCCTCTTCAATATGGGCGTTGCGGTGGCAAAAAACCGCACCCCAAGGATCGGTCAGGATCGCGCAGGACAGCGCATTGGCGGCAGTGCCGGTCGCGACCAGATAGACGCGCGCCTCGGGCGCCTCGAAAATTTCGCGAATCCGCGCCTCGACCGCGCGGGTCACCGGATCGTTTCCGTAAGAGGGCTGATGCCCTTCATTCGCACGGGCCAGCGCCGCCATGATTTGCGGAGCCGCGCCGGAAGTGTTGTCAGAGGCGAAGTTCATCCCAAGTCCTCAATCACATATTGGTCCCACTCATCCTCGGGGACCGCGGATTCCGAGACGACCCAACCCTTCACGCTGATGCCCGCCTCGTGGATCGTCTCGCGCGACCCAGAGATGAGGTAGTGCCACGGCTCCAGCGGCTTGCCTTCGTAGCGCAGGCGATAGGCGCAGGTGCGCGGCATCCAGTAGGCGATCTTCTTGATCGACTTAGGCGTCAGCTGCACGCATTCGGGTACGAAATCGCGGCGATTCTCGTAAGACATGCAGCGGCAGCTGTCCCCATCGAGCAGGCGGCAGGAGACGCGGGTGAACTCCAGCTCGCCCGTATCCTCGTATTCGAGCTTGTTGAGGCAACATTTGCCGCAGCCATCGCAAAGCGCCTCCCATTCATCGGGGGTCAGCTTGGCCAGAGGCAGGGTCCAGAATTCGGGGCGCAGGTCGGTCATCGGCGCAAATTGGCGCAACCGCGCGCCAATGGGAAGGGGCGCCGTATCACGCCCGCGCGAGAATATCGCGGGCGCGGGTGCAGTCCTCGGCCATCTGCGCCATCAGCGCATCAAGCCCGTCGAATTTCATCTCGGGGCGCAGGTATTCGACCAGCGCGACCGAAAGGTGCTTGCCGTAAAGATCGCCTTCAAAATCGAAAATGAAGGTCTCGAGGTTCGGCGTGTTGTCTCCGAACATCGGGCGTACGCCAAGGCTGGCCGCGCCGTGATAGCTGCCCGCCTGCGGGCCGCTGAGCACATCGACCTTGACCGCATAGACGCCAAGGCGCGGCAGGTGCAGGCCATGCACGCTCATATTCGCGGTGGGATAGCCAAGCGCACGACCGCGCTTTTCGCCGTGGATCACCTCGCCCTCGATCCGGTGCAGGTGGCCCAGCATGGCGGCGGCGTCACCCGGGCGCCCCTCGGCCAGCGCCTTGCGGATCGCGGTCGAGGACACCTCGAGCCCGTCGATATGCAACAGTGGTGCGATGGTCACATCGAACCCGTGTTCGCGGCCCAGATCGTCCAGCATCTGCGCATCGCCCTTGCGGCCCTTGCCGAAGCGGAAATCGCCGCCAACCGCGACATGGGCCACACCCAGACCCGAGACCAGCACGTCGCGCACGAAGACATCGGCCTCCATCCCCGACAGCTCACCCAAGAATGGCAGTTCGAACAGCCGCTCGACGCCAAGTTTTTGCAGGCGGTGCCCGCGCGCCTCGGCATTCATCAGCCGGAAGGGCGGCGCGTCGGGGGCGAAGAATTCACGCGGATGGGGTTCGAAGGTCACGACGCCAAGCGGGCCCTTGCCGCGCGCGAGGTCGATCACCGACTGATGCCCCAGATGGACGCCATCGAAATTGCCCATGGCGACAGAGGCGCCACGGGCCGTTTCCGGCAAACCCGTCCAGTGGGTGTATTTCTGCATCGTCCCCGCCTCTCCGGCGAGGTCGCCGGTCAGTCGTTGCCGCGCGAGGGTGCCAGAACCAGCGCCTCGCCCTTGATGACCACCGTATCGCCCACCAGACACCGGGTTTCAAGGGTCACCCGACGCCGCGCGTGATCAATCGAGACAACCTTGACCTCGGCGCAGACCTCTTCGCCCGGACGCACCGGCGCAGTGAACTTGAGCGACTGGCCCAGATAGATCGTGCCATGGCCCGGAAGCTGCTCGCCGATCACCGCCGAGATCAGGCCCGCGCTGAGCATCCCATGCGCGATGCGGCCCTTGAACATGGTCGCGTCGGCATACTCGTCATTCAGGTGAACCGGGTTGTGGTCGGTCGAGACCTCGGCGAACATCTCGATGTCGCGGTCGGTGATGACCTTGCACACCGTGCGGGTCATCCCGATTTCCAGATCCTCAAGATAGATCGTGCCGCGGGTGATGGTTTCGGTGCTCATCGGTCCTGCCCTCAGAAGAAATGTTGCACTGCGGCATAGCACGGGCTCAGCACGAAACACAAGCGCTCACGCAACTTATTTGCCCATTCGGCGCGTCATTCGAAAGAATGTTGCCGGACGACCTCAGCGCAGGGTGCTGATAGTGTATGTCGGGTCCTGCTGGCGCGCCGCAAGCCAGGCGGTCAGCAGTTCAGGCGACGGGTTGCGGCGATCGGGGCCGAACTGATCGACCGCAAGGCCGCCCGTCACGAACAGCGCGTCGATCCCCTCGCCTGCCGCCCCCATGACATCGGTATTGATCCCGTCGCCGATCGCCAGGATGCCCGCGTCCTCTGGCAGACCAACGGCGGCCAGCTTGCGCCGCGCAAGGTCATAGATCGGCGGATGCGGCTTGCCGAAGTAAAGCGCCGTGCCGCCCATCTCTTCATAGAGCGCGGCAAGCGCGCCGGCGCAGTAGATCCGCTGTTCGCCCAGATCGACGACAATATCGGGGTTGGCGCAGAGCATCGGCAGGCCGCGCATCTTGGCCAACAGGAATTTCGGGCGGTAGTCCTCGGGCACCTCGTTCAATTCATCGAAGGGGCCGGTGCAGACGATGCCTTCGGCCTCTTCGAAAGGCACGCGCTCGATGCTGCTCTGCCCCTGCCATTCCGGCGGAACCTCGGTGAAAAAGCCGTCGTCCTTCTCGGGGCCAAGCTGCCAGACCTTGCTGCCCACGGCACCGGCGAACATCGCGTCCTGCGCCGCATCGCCCGAACTCACGACCAGATCGTAGGCATCCTTGGGCACACCCATGCGATCAAGCGTCGCGATAACGTATTTCGACGGGCGCGGCGCGTTGGTCAGCAGCACGACCTTGCCGCCCTTGGCGCGAAACGCCTGAAGCGCCGCAACGGCCTCAGGGAAAGGCGCCACGCCATTGTGCAGACACCCCCACAGATCACAAAACAACGCATCATAGGATGCCGAGATTTCGGCAAGCGATTGGACGATCCGGGTCATCTGGGCCTCAAGTTCTTGAATTGGCGGTGGTTCCAAGCGGAACTCCGCGCCATGTTTCCTACCCGCGTTATATGACACGCGGGCAACGAAAGGCAAAGCCCGCGCCCTGCCCCTTCGCGCAATGAAAAAGGCGGGGAAACTCCCCGCCTTTTCAATCCGGTTTCAGCGATCTCAGACCTTGAGCGCCGGGATGATCTGCTTCTTGCGCGACATGACTCCGGGCAGAACGACGCTGTCGCCCGAGACCGTGCAGCCGAACGAAGCCTCGGCGATCTTCTTGACCAGATCGTTCGGGACCAGCAGCGTCGCCTCTTCCTTCAGGATATCGATGACGAAAAGCAGCACCTGGTCGGCGCCGTCTTCCTTGGCCACATCAACCATCGAGGCCATCAGGTTGTCCTTGCGATCGAGGATCAGCTTGGGCGCGGTGGTTTCGAGAACCGAGACGCGCAGTTCGGTGCCATCGACGTTGTATTCCTTGGAATCCATGCGCAGCAGCGCAGCATCCGAGAAGGCCGAGACGTCCGACTTGGCTTCGAACATCGCGGTGGCCAGTTCGTTCATGCTGACGCCCAGATCGGCGGCCAGCGCCTCGCAGACCGCCTTGTCATGCGCCGTGGTGGTCGGCGAGCGGAATTCGAGCGTGTCCGACAGGATGCACGACAGCATCGCGCCCTTGATCCCGCGGGGCGCCTTGGCCAGAGCGTCGCCGATCAGGTCATGCATGATGGTCGCGGTGCAGGCGAGCGGGCGGATCGTGATGTCGATCGGACCCTTGGTCTCCAGGCCGCCGACCAGCTTGTGGTGGTCGATGATCGCGGTGATGTCGGCCTTGTTGATGCCCTCGGGCAGCTCGGCGGGGTTGTTGGTGTCAACGATGACGACTTTCTCGCCCTCGGCCACGCTTTCGATGATCGCGGGCTTCGGCAGATCCCAGTGCTTGAGCACGAAGGCCGCCTCGGTGTTGGGCTCGCCCAGCAGCACCGGCTCGGCGGCGATGCCTTTGACTTCGTTCAGATACCAGGCCCAGATGATGGGCGAGCCGGTCGAGTCGGTGTCGGGGGCCTTGTGGCCGAAAACCTTGGTGGTCATGGAATCCCTCGGGTATGAACGGTTTCGCGCGCCTTATATGCGGTGCAGCAATGCTTGTCATCAAGTTGGCGCTAACGCCTAGTCGAGACGCTCGACGGTGAAGCCGCGCTGCTCAAGCAGATGCAAGACGCCATGATCGCCTGACAGGTGCATCGCGCCGACCGCAGCGATCACGGGGCCTTTTGCAAGGGCCTCCTCGATCACCGGCACCCAGTTCTGGTTGCGCTGCGTGATCAGCAGGCGCTCGGACATTTCAAGCTGGCGGGCGATGGTTTCCGCGCTCATGCCGCCTTGCAACGACAACTCGCGCGAGAACTCCCAGATCAGCCGCGGCTCGCGGGCGAAATAAAGCTCTCCCATGGTCACGGCGGTCGCGTCGGCCTGCTCGGCGCCGATGACGGCGCTTCGCAGCAGATCGACCGTCTCGCTGTCGGGGATCTGGTCGAAGATGCGGAAGATCGTGTCGAACGGCTCGAGCGCCTGCACCGGGACATTGCGCGCCTCGGCCTCGGCGATCAGTTGTTTGTCGAGGCCAAGCTTACCCGCAGCAATCTCGGCGGTCGCGCAAGGCGGCATCGCCAGCGTCGTCGCAAGGAAGGCGGGCCGCATCTTGGCCAGCAGGACCGAAGGCACCCCGCGGCTGGAGCCAAGCGCCATCACCTCTTGCCACAACTCCTCGGGCAGCACCTCGGGCAGGGTCGGCCCGTCCGAGAACATCAGCATCGGGTTGCGCACCATCTCGGCCTGCAGGGCTTCCTCCTCGACGGGCCCGGCCTCAACCAAAACCGCCGCGGCGGTATCGAGCGCTGGCCGCACCTCGGCCAGCAGCGGCTCGTGGCGCGGATCGGGAAGGTGATAGGTCCCCAGCAGGGTCACCGTCTCGTCGCCCCGCGTCGCGCGGAACAAAAGCCCCTGGGCGTGGGGCGCGGCATGGGCAGCCTCGCGCATTGCATTCTGGCGTGCCTCGGGCATGGCGGCGAAAAGGTCTTGCCCGGTGCAGGCCGCCTGCACCGCCGCCCCGGCGCAAAAGGTTGAAACCACGAACGCAAAAAGGCCAAGGGAGCGCATGAACCATCCTTCAATCAAATCATTGGCGTGAGGGTGCCACGCGCCATCTTCAAGTCCAAGACGTAATGTCACAGGGTCATTGCCTCAAGCCCGCGTGGGGCGCACAATAGGGAAAGCGCGAACTGATCACCGGGAGGATCGGATGAGACGCCGTGGCAACAGCCCTTTGCGGACACTATTCATAGCCGCAGTTCTGGGGGTCGCCGCCGGGATAGCGCAGGCGGAAGACCTCGATCTGGAAGCCCTTCGCACAGAGGCCACGGCTGGCAATGCCGAGGCTGGCCGAACCTTGGGCGAGGCGCTTCTATACGGCATTTCAGGTGCCAAGCAGGATATTCCCGCGGGCATCGCCTTGTTGCGTCAGGCCGCGGAGGCGGGGGATGTCGCCGCACAGGCCACGCTCGGCAAGGTTCTGCTTGATGGCTATTACATCCCGCCGGAGCCCGAGCGCGCCTTTGCCCTGCTGGAAGCAGCCTCCGAAGCGGGCAGCACACATGCCCAGATTACCCTGGCCGAGGCGCTCCTGTGGGGGTTCCGCCACGAGGCCGACCCCGCGCGCGCCAAGTCGCTTTTGACGACTGCACACGAAGCGGGTGACCCGGACGCGCGGCGCATCCTTGGGGAGCAACTCATTGCCGGTTGGGCGCTGGAGCGCGACGTCGATCAGGGTCTTGCGCTGCTGGAAGAGGCCATCGCCGAGGGTGACGACAAGGCGCAGGTCACCCTCGCCGCGTTCTATCTCTATGGTATCGGCGCGCCCCGCGACCGGGCGCGTGCCCTGATGCTGTCGGAAAGCGCGGCCGAGACCGGCAATGGCGCGGGGCTGAAAGACTATGGCACGATGCTGATGTGGAGCCTGCGCGACCGCGCGGGCTCGGAGACCATCCTCAAACGCGCGGGCGAACTTGGCGAGGGCGCGGCTTGGAGCGCTCTGGCGGAAGGCGCGATGTATGGCTACCTCGCGGGCCGCTCACGCGCCAAGTTTGACGATTTCGCCGAGAAGGCCGTTGAGGCGGGCGAAACCCGGATCGCTGTCTTGCAAGCCGAACGTCAGATGTGGGGCATCAGCATGCGCGCAAGCGGGCCGGCCACGTTAGCCGGTCTGGAAGCGGCAGCGGACGAGGGCAACAAGGACGCGTTGCATTTCCTCATTCCGCTGGTGCGCGACGGCAACCACCTGAACATCCGCAAGGAGCCCGAACGCGCGCGGGGTTATCTTGAACGCTATGCGGCGCTTCTCAGCGCCGATGAGATCGCGCAATACACCCTGAGCATCGACGCCGCTAAAGTGCGCGTTCTGTCGGCCTACCCTGCCCTGCGCGATCGTTTCCTCGCCCGTCCGGAACTGAAATCGAACTGGTTCGGCGAGCAGCTCTACAAAGCCAACCCGAACTTCGCGATCTACCTGCTGCAAGGCGCGATGACGGCGGACGGAAGCTATTCAGGCAAGATCGACGGGATGGCAACCCGCCGCACGATCAACGCCCTCTGGCGCGCCTGCGAGGCGACGCGCCACTTCACCGATTGCGCCAATGACGTGATGCAGCCGAAGGTCATCGGCGAGCTGCTCGCGCGCTGACCCCGCCGCCTTGGGGCGCAGAACGCGCCCCTTGGCACAGGATGACCCGACTCTTACCCAGATCATGCCGCCGTTTTGCCCATTTTGGCCCGCAGCCTGACTGACAGGCCGCTCTGCCCGTGCCGTGCCGGTGCGACCCTTCCGGGTTTACCGCTACGCGCCTGTCAGAGCATAATCAGTAGGCGCAAAATGACCGACACCAGTTTCCGCGCGAACCTTAGACGAGCCCTGTCGGGCGCGATCCTTGCTGGCCTGGGTTTCGGGCTGCTGCTGACACCGCAAAGCGCCGACGCCATCATGAGCACCGCCTTCCTCCAATCGAGGGGCGCGGCCCCTGCCCCGTCCGGTGCCCGCGCACTGTGCCAGCAATACGACTGGGCCTGCGCCACGAGCCAGGCCCCCGTGCAGCGCGTCGCCGATGAGTTTCGGCTGATCAAGGCGGTGAACAGCCAGGTCAACCGCGCAGTCCGCTCGATTGATGATAAGCGGCAATATGGCGTGGCCGAGAACTGGGCGCTACCCACCAAGCGCGGCGGGGATTGCGAAGATTTCGCGCTACTGAAGAAATACGAACTGATCCGTCGCGGCATCGATCCGCAGCGGCTGCTGATCGCCACGGCCCTCGACCGCAAGCGCAACCCTCACGCCGTGCTGATCTATCGCTCGGATCAGGGCGACTACGTGCTCGACAACCTCACGAGCCAGGTCAAGACGTGGAAAAGCACGCGCTACTTCTTTCTGCGAATGCAGGATCCGGCCAAGCCCTCCCGCTGGATGAACGTCTTACGCGGAGCCTGAGCCAAAGAAAAAGCGCGCCTCTTGGGCGCGCTTTCCGGTTTTCTATATCTGAAGCCGACACGAAGCCGGAAGCCTTAGAGCCTTCGCGGCCCTTAGTCGTCCTGACCGGCGCGCTTGCCACGGCCACGGCCAGGGGTACAGCCATCGGACCCGTTACCGCCGCCGTTGTTGCAGCCGCCACCGCCGGAACCACCCGAGCTACCGCCGTCGCCGCCCGAGGAGCCGCCGTCGCCACCCGAGGAACCCCCGTCGCCGCCCGAGGAGCCGCCGTCGCCACCCGAGGAGCCGCCGTCGCCACCCGAGGAGCCGCCGTCGCCGCCCGAGGAGCCGCCGTCGCCACCCGAGGAGCCGCCGTCGCCGCCCGAGGAACCGCCGTCGCCGCCCGAGGAGCCGCCGTCGCCGCCCGAGGAGCCGCCGTCGCCGCCCGAGCTACCGCCGTCGCCGCCCGAGGAGCCGCCGTCGCCACCCGAGGAACCGCCGTCGCCGCCCGAGGAGCCGCCGAAGTTGTTGCCGTCCGTATTGCCGCCGCCGTTGGTCCCGTTCGGATTGCCAGCGATCGACGCTGTCGGCTGGTCAGTCAGAACTGCCGCAAAACCGGGGCAGCGCGCCGAGGTCGCCTGAAGGACCTCCTCGAACATCTCATGCCCCTGAATGTATCTCAGCATGTCGCGGGTCACCACGTCGCACCCGCAAAGCGTATCCGCAGAGAGCGACTGGATCGCGGTCGAGCGGTCACAGGTCGTCTGCGCGGCAGCCGAACCCGACGAGATTGCGAGTGAAATTGCCGCACCCGAAATCGTCAGTAAGAACAAGTTTTTCTTTTTCATAATCATCCCCACCATCGCGACCCCGACAGGTACTGCCCGTCTTGCGCCGCTTTCTGAACCAATTTGCCCCATAATGATGCCACGATTTCGCCCCAATTGGAACCATCGATAAACTCCGCGAGATCGGGGCCCAACAGGACCGAGAACGTTCCAACACGGCACGGTTGACCAAACGTAACCTTATATTTTCAGTGGTTTTTTTGAATTATCGGCAGAAGCCGGGCGAGATAACACGCCCGGGCTGAACAGTTAGTTCCTGTTATGCGAACAATAGAACCGCATCACGGGAACTGACGAAACGGTCAAGAATCGGGAGATTTTGTCACAATCGTGGCGAGAGCCGGGCAGCGTCCGTCATGCATCGGCAAAAAGATATGTATCGCCTGCCCTGCCCACATGGCCAACAGCACGCAAAACTGCTCAACCGCAATGGCCCATTCCCCCGAAACCGCCGTGCGGCGGCGATCATCCGGGTGAGCATCGGACAGGGCCAAACTCGCCCGCTCAGCAGATCCGCGGCAGTTGCTCGCCCACCAGCATGTCCACGATACGTGCGCCGCCCAATGCGGTCTTCATACGCACTTGGCCCGCGTGCGCGGACACGGCCTGCCCGATGACGACAGCATCGCGACCCTCAGCGAATGCCCGCATCGCCGTCAGCGCGGCCTGCGCCTCTTCTGGTGGAACAAAAACAACGACGCGCCCTTCATTCGCCAGGTAAAGCGGATCGAGCCCTAGAATCTCGCAGGTACCCACCACCTCAGCCCGCAGGGGCAGATCGGCCTCGGATATCTCGATCCCGCACCCGGCCGCTTCTGCAATCTCATTGAGCGCGGAGGCAAGGCCACCGCGTGTCAGATCGCGCGCGGCACGCGCCTGCGGAGCCGCGGCGATCACGGCCTCCATCAGATGCCCGAGCGAGGCGCAATCGCTCTTGATCGCCGAACTGATCGATAGATCGCCGCGCGCCGCTAGGATCGTCGCGCCGTGATCCCCAAGAACACCGTTCACGATCGCCACATCGCCCGGGCGCACCCGCTCAGCCCCCATCACGCGCCCGGGAGGGATCACGCCCACGCCTGCCGTCGTGACAAAAACCCCATCGCAGCCGCCACGACCGACGACCTTTGTATCGCCTGTCACGATACGCACCCCCGCAGCCTCGGCCTCGCGTGCCATGGTTGCCACGATGCGCCGCAAAAGTGCGATTTCGGTACCCTCTTCGATGATGAAGGCCGCAGACAGCCACAGCGGGCGCGCGCCGCCCACCGCAAGATCGTTGACCGTCCCGCAGACCGCGATCTTGCCGATGTCGCCGCCCGGAAATTCAAGCGGCGTCACAACGAAACTGTCCGTGGTAAAGGCCAGTTTCGCGCCCGGCTCCGTGAGGGCCTCGGCGCTCAGGCGCGCCTGATCCTCCATGCCCGGCGGCTGGAAGACCGAGGTGAACACCTCCTCGATCAGATCCCGCATTGCCTTGCCGCCGCCACCATGCGCCAGCGTTACCCGTTCGTCCCGCAGTGCCATTTCGTCTTTGCTCCAAATATCCCGGGGTCCGGGGCAGAGCCCCGGTTCCTTCACTCGGCCGCCGCGCGGGCGCCGCCATATTGCCAGTAGGCCGCGCACGCCCCTTCGGAGCTGACCATCAAAGCCCCAAGCGGCATTTCCGGCGTGCATCCCTTGCCAAACTGCGGGCACTGCACGGGCTTCACGCGCCCGGTCATCACAGCGCCACAGGCACAGCCCTCGGCCTCCTCCACCTCGCGCCGGCCCGTCGCATAGCCAATGCCGAATTTCTCCTCGGCGTCGAACGCCGCATAGGCCGGGCGAATTCGCAGCCCCGAGGCATCAATCTCCCCCAGGCCGCGCCACTCGAAGCTCGGGCGGCGCTCATAGACATCGGCGATTGCGGCAAGACTTACGCGGTTGCCATGTTCCGGCACGACGCGAGCGTATTGGTTCTCAACCTCCGCGCGACCCTGCGCGATCTGGCTGAGCACCATCAGCACCGATTGCAGAAGGTCCGTCGGTTCGAACCCCGCCACCACCAGCGGCTTGCCATAGTCGCGCGCGATGAAGTCGTAAGGGTGGATACCGATGACCATGCTGACATGACCGGGTCCGATGAACCCGTCCAGGCACATATGCGGATCGTCGAGCAACGCTTTGATCGGTTCGGGGACTGTGATGTGATTGCAAAAGACCGAGAAGTTCGTCAGCCCCTCGCGCGCCGCCTGTTGGATCGCGAGCGCGGTCGAGGGTGTTGTAGTCTCGAACCCCAGACCGAAGAAGACCACCTCGCGTTCGGGGTTGCGGCGCGCCAGTTCCAGTGCGTCGAGCGGGCTGTAGACCATGCGGATATCCGCCCCGTCAGCCTTGGATTGCAGCAATGATCGCTTGGAGCCCGGCACCCGCATCGCATCACCGAAGGTGGTGAAGATAACCCCCGGCCTCTCGGCAATCTCGATGCATTCATCGACGCGCGATCGCGGCAGCACGCAGACCGGGCAGCCGGGTCCGTGGATGAACTCGATCCCCTCGTGGACCAGCTTGTCCAGACCGTAGCGAAAGATCGAATGCGTATGTCCGCCGCAGACTTCCATGATGTGCACCGGCTTTTCGCGGGTGGCGCCGATCTCGTCTGCCACGCGCGCAATCTCGGCCAGAAGCACCTTCGCGGCCTTGGGGTCGCGGAATTCGGATGCGAATTTCATGCTCGTTCCTCCAGTGCGGCGGCCCCCGCGGCCATCTGTTCCAACGTTTCCTGCGCCTCTCCCAGATCGCGCAGCGCCTCAAGCGTCTTTGCCGCCTCGTCCTCGTCGATCAGGCTCATCGCAAAGCCGACATGGATCAGAGCCCACTGACCGACCAGCGCCTCAAGCGCCCCCTCGGCCACACAGGCCACGTTCACCTCGCGGCGCACACCTGACACCTCGGCCATGGCCAGCAGGCGCCCTTCATCGGTGATTGCAACGATCTGTCCCGGTATTCCCAAGCACATCAGTCTTCCTCCTCATGGGCAGCCGACGGATCGGTGATGCCATAACGGTCAAGTTTTGCGCGCAGCCCCACGCGCGACAGGCCAAGCTCCGCCGCCGCACGGCTCTTGTTCCAGCGACAGCGCGTCAGGGTTTCGCGAAGGATCCGCATCTCAATCAGCTCGACGCGATCCTTGAGTGTCCCCTCGGCAGTCATCACGCCCTCGGCCGCGCGATCAGCCCCCTCCTCTGAGGGCGGAGCCTGCAAGATATGGCGCGAGATCACATCGGCCCCGAGCACGTTCTCCTGCGCGAAGATCAGCATCCGCGTCACCTCGTTGGTCAGTTCGCGCAGATTGCCGGGCCAGTCGTAATTCTCCAGAAACTCCAGCGCCGGGGCATCGAAGCCCAGAAGCTGCTTGCCATGCGCCGCCGCCACATCCGCCAGAACCGATTGCGCCAGCAGCGCCACATCACCGCGCCGGGCCCGCAGGGGCGGCAGCGCGACCTCGCCCACCGAGATCGCGAAATAAAGATCCGCGCGAAAACGGCCATCGGCCACGGCCTGCCGCAGATCGCCCGCCGCACCGCAAATCAACCGCAGGTTGGTCGAGATCGTCTCCTGTCCGCCGAGCGGCGAGATCGCCCCATCGCTCAGCATCCGCAACAGTTGAAGCTGCAAAGCGGGCGAGGCCGACTCGATCCCCGCCAGAAACAGAGTGCCGCGATCGGCCTTCTGCGCCAGACCGATCTTGGCGACACCACCGGGCAACACCCCCCGCTTGGCGCCGAACAGCTCAATCATCACAAGCTCTTCGGGCATCCCCGCGAGATTCAACTCGTAATAGGGCTTGTCCGAACGCAACGAGCTGTAATGCATCGCCCGCGCCATTTGCGCCTTGCCGGTGCCCGGCTCGCCACGGATCAGGACGGGAACATCGAAACTGGCATATTGCCGCGCCGTTTCTACAACCAGATTCATCGCCGAGCAGGGCGCGCGCAGAATGGTTTCGAACCCCATCCCCTCGCGCAGTGCGCGGCGGCGCTTCTCAAGGCGGCTTTCCGAGGTGGTGTTGAGAAAACGCATCTCCAGTGCCATGCGCTCATTCTCGCGCGCCAGCTGGAACATCCGCGCGGCGTTCCGGGCGGCGGCAAGAAGCTGTTCGGGATGCCAGGGCTTCGTCAGGAACTGATGGATGCCCGCGTCATTGATCGCCGAGACCATCGCCTGCGTGTCGGTGTAACCGGTGATGATGATCCGCACGGTCTCCGGCCAGCGCTCTCGCACCTCCGAGAGGAACTCGACCCCCGAGCGGCCCGGCATCCGCTGGTCGCAGAAGATCACCTGGACCCATTCTTCCTCAAGCAAGAGCGAGGCTTGCTCGGCGCCGGTCGCGGTCAGAATCTCGAACTCATCCTCAAGCGCCATCTTCATCGCCGAGAGCGAATGCGGCTCGTCATCGACAAGCAGGATCGCGGGGCGTGCCGAGCCAGCCATCACGCCCCCTTCGCGGCCAGACCGCGTCTGAGCCAGTCGATCCAGCCCGCCATCCCCTCACCGGTGCGGGCGGACAGGCGCAGCACTTCGATTTCGGGGTTCACGCGGCGCAGGTTGGCCTCGTAGAGATCAAGATCCACATCGCAATGCGGCGCCAAGTCTATCTTGTTGAGGATAGCAAGCCGCGCGGCCGCGAACATGTCGGGGTATTTGAGCGGCTTGTCCTCGCCCTCGGTCACCGACAGGATCGCGATCTTGGCATCCTCGCCCAGGTCGAACGCAGCCGGGCACACGAGGTTGCCGACATTCTCGATGAAAAGCAGCGCGCCCGCAGGCAGATCCAGTCGCGCCAATGCCTGCTCGACCATGTTGCCGTCCAGATGGCAGCCCTTGCCGGTATTGACCTGAAGCGCCGGAGCGCCGGTGGCACGGATGCGGTCGGCGTCGTTGCTGGTCTGCTGGTCGCCCTCGATCACCGCCAGCGGCTGTGCGCCCAGCATCTCGATCGTGCGGCACAGAAGCGTGGTCTTGCCCGACCCCGGAGACGAGACCAGATTGACCGCCAGAATACCTTTCGCCGAGAGAGCAGTCCGGTTGCGCGCGGCATAGCTGTTGTTCTTGTTCAGGATGTCCGTCTCGATCTCGATCAGACGCGCCTGGCTCATGCCCGGCACCTCGGTTCCCGCCGGGCCAAGACCCATGTGCAAATCGTGGCTGTGGCCTGTCGGTGCCGCGTGCTTCGGAGCGATCATCGCGAAGGGCGCGGGCTTGGCCTGGCCGGTCTTTTCCAGATGGGCGCGGAACTGATCCTCCACGCTATGCCCGCTACAGCCGCAAACCGTGCACATCACAGCACCTCCATATCCTTGATCCGCATCTCATCCCCGCCTCGCGCCAGCAACTTGCCACCGCCGCAGTTGGGGCATGGGTCGAGACGGTCGGCGATCTCGACGGTCTCGCCGCAGTCGTAGCAAAGCGCACGCCCAGGCAGTTCGATAATCTCAAGCGCGGCCCCCTCGGCCGCGCAGCCGCGCATCACCACCTCGAAGGCAAAGCTCAGCGCCCCGGTTTCCACGCCCGCGAAGCGGCCGATCTCAAGACGCACGCGCGTCACGCGCTCAAACCCGTTTTGCCGCGCGGATTGTTCGATGATGCCGCGAATACCCTCGGCGATCGACATCTCATGCATGGCTCACCTCCGCGATCTCTACCGGCACACAGGGGTCGAGGATATCGACCACCAGCCGCGCGAGCGAGAGTTTTGCCGCAGGTAGCCGGGCCAGAGATTGCTCCAATGCGCCACCCGGCGCGGTCAGGTGATCGGTCGGGGTCACGCGCGTAAAGGCGGTGACGCGCCCGTCCTTCTGGTGCGCGGTCAATGCGTAGGTGCCGCGTGCCGCCGGAACCAGAGCGGTTCCCGCCGCAATCAGCTCCGCTTGCGGCGGTGCCTCTGCCATCCGCGCCAGATCGACCAACCGACCAAACGCGCGCCAAAGCGGACCGCGCCCGAAATCGCGCGCGATCTGAGCCATCAGCGGGTCATCCGCACTGCGTCCCGCAGGCGAGTTTTCCTGCGCCGTGACGCTGAGCGGCGCAGTCAGGGCAGGCACCTGCGCGACTGCCTCGCCCGGCGAAAAACTGGCCGCCAGCGCCGCAAGAACCGGCGCGACCCCACGCCCCGAGGCGAGCCAATCCGCCGCATGAGTGGGACGCGCCCCACCCCAGATGGCCGCAACAAGCGGCGCGCCGCCCGCAGACCAACCCTCGGGCAACGGCGCGGGCGCCAGCCCCAACAGGTGCGGCCAGTGCAGGCAAAGCTTGGCAAGATGGTCGCGCAAGATCTCGCGCCCAAGATCTCCGCCCCCCTCATGCGGCAAACCAAGCGCCAGACGGGCGGCAAGCCCCTGCGCGACGCCGCACAGATTGAACAGGCGCGGCATCAGCGCCGCGACCTCTTCCGGTACCCGGCCAATCATCATGGTGGCCACGGGCACCGCCGTGGCTGAGGTGATCGCAGGCGAGACACGCCCCTCGCTCACCGCAAGATGAATGCCGAGCGCCCCGTTCATTCCGCCCCGCTTTCCCGCGTGTGCGCCGCGTCGGCCAAGCCCGCCGATATCAGCCGGCGCCGCGTGGGTTGGGCGGCTTCCGGCTCCGATTCAGCCTCGGCGACGGCCTCCAGTTCGGCCTCACGGGCGGCGCGGATCTCGGCCTTGCGGTCGGTCTCGGCGCGGTTCTCCTCTTTGAACAATTCGTCCATGACCGCGCGGGCGACATCGGTCGCCTGCATCTGGGTCTGGAAATCCCCCATCGGCGAGAACAGCGAACACGCCTTGTAACCCCCGACCATCTCGCGCGTGTTGTGCAGGAATTCATAAGTGCCCGAGGGGAACTCGATCTGCTCCTTCGCACCGGGCAGCAGGCTCGACCAATCCTCATCGGCGCGAGGCAGAAGGATCAGGTTCATGAACCACGGGCTTAGCAGCACCCCAAGCGGGCGCCCCTCATGGCTGCGAAAACCGACCGCCTCGACGGAGAGTGCCTTGTTCACCATAGGCACATCGCGCATCTTCGCGTGCCAGACCTCTCGGAAGTCGGCGACCAGGCGGGCGACCACCTCCTCGATACGGCGCGCCTCAAGCATCTCCGGGGCGCCGGGGTCTTCCAGAACCATGAACTGCTCTTTTGGCGCATCGCAATTGGGGCATTTCCAGTCCCCGGGCAGAGCCGAGAACGGTGTCCCTGGCAGGATCTGGCGGAAGTCGTCGCCCTCGGCAGGGTCATAGGGCGTCCAGCAGATCTTGCATTCCATAACGGCCCGATCCGAAATCCGGTCGTTCGCCCCCATGTAGGACCCTTCGAACCCGCGCGGCATCACCGGGTCGCCTCCAGCACTTCTTGGATGCGCTCGGCGCTGTCGGCCAGATCCTCGGGCGCGGCCATGGCGACCTCGGGCATCGTCGTCACCTCGAACGTATCGAGGATGAGCGTGTCCATTGAGTTGAAGAACTGCACCCGCCAGACATGCGGAGTGGCCGTCGCGGTAATGCGGCAGTTGCCGTAGCCGCGCGACAAGATCGTCACAGCGCCTTCGCCGAGTACCTCATCGAGCCAGATCAGGTCCTCTTCGGTGTGCGGCAACAGGGTCAGGTTGACCACATGCGGCGCACCGCCCATGTAGGCGGCCGACTTGTCCAGCAACTCAACTGCCAGCGCGGGCGCATTCACGACCCCGGCCGATAGCGCATGGCGCGCTCCTTTCGCGGGGCGGAAGGGTTCGAACGCGCGGCCAAGCGCCGCCGAGGGCACCGCGCCGACCTCGATCTGGTCAACACCGGCCCCGGCGATCATCCAGACCCCGGCAAAGACCGACTCCTGCACCCGCAGCGCCGGAATGCCGCGAATTCGCATCGCCACCTCGCCCTGCCCCATGGCCTCGGCGATCAGAGCTCGATTGGCCGCATCGAGGCCACCCAGATCGAAGCGCGCCATGCCGCCCCGCGCACAAGCTTCGGCGGACGAGGCGATATCGGCCAACGTCTTCAGGGCTGGTGTCACCGCTGAGGGATCATCGATCTCCGGCATGTGCGCCGAGTAGGTTCGCATCCCCGAGGGAAGCTGCATGTAGTGCAACTCTTCGCCCTCCTCGGACTGCGATCCGGGACCAAAGCCAATGGGCGGCAGATGAAAGTTCGAAACCATCAGGTCAGCCTTTCACAGAGAGTATATGGGTCACACGGGTCATGTAGTCGTCCCAGTCGCGGATCTTCTCGATCGCGCCCAGGAAGGTACCGTCGCGGTAGAACAGAAAGGCGGGTGTCTTCAGCGCCCGCGTTGCCTCGCGCAGCTTGGCCTCGATGGCGTCATCGGCGACGGCACAGTCGAAGGCATGCTGGAAGGTCATTCGCAGCTCGGGCAGGATGACCGCCGCGTCCGGCGTTTCAAGGTTTCGCGCCGCATCGCCCGGCACGAAGATGCAATGCGCGCCCGGAAGGTTGATGAAGCGCCGCAGGTCTTCGAAATCGGCAAGGCGCGGATAGCCTAGCTCAGTCATCAATCGGGCAACCAACGGATGGGTCTTGCCAGAGGCGGCAGGGGCGGCGGGGGAAACCAGATCGTGCATCTTGTCCTCGTTTATCTCAACCGTGAGAGCGGCCAGCGGCCAGCGCGGCCTGAAGGTGGGCGGGAAGTTGCGGCTCGCGGGCCTCCAGATCGGCAAAGGCCGACCCCGGATCGCCTCCGGCCATTACGGCGCGCAGCCCCTCAAGCGCCGCCGAGATCTTGCTTGCCTGATCCGCGTCGATGATCTCTCTGGCGCTGCCGAGAAACGCGAGCAGCCAGTCGCCAGGGCGTGCATCCGGGGTCAGTGACAGGTCGATCAGCCCCGGCTGGCCATCCTCGAGCACCTCACCACGAATGCCGTCGCAGGCGATCAGCTGAACGGGAACACCTACGCACATCAGGCGGGCTCCTTCGCGCTCGTCGGGAAAAAGCGTTCATCCCCGGTGCGGCAGGCTTCGTGCGCCGCCGGGCGGCCGCCCTCATAGGCGTCGCGGCGGATCGAACTGTCGGCCAGATCGCCGGTTTCGGTGCTGCCCGCGACAATCGGGAAACCCCAATGCGTCAACTCGGCGACGGCGTAGTCGATGGCGGGTGCGATCTGCGCGGCCACCGCCGGGCGCAACCCGCCGCCGTAGTCCTCAAGCTCGACCGGCTGGCAACCGATCAGCGTCAAACGCTCTGGCGCGCGACCCAGAAGGGCAGCCGTGGCCAGAACGTCCTGGAAGCCCGTCTGATGCAGCGACATCTTCTTGGCCCCCATGAAAGCGGGCACCTCGTCGTCACGCAGCACCCGGAGCGTACCCGGCTCCAGCCCGAAATCGATTGCATCGAAGACCAGAAGCGCATCGGCTTCCTCAAGGAAAGGCAGCAGGTAGAGCCCCTGCGTTCCGCCATCCATGATGCGCACGTCTTCTGGCAGGGCGTGGGATTGCGCCATGGTTTCGACGCAGCGCACGCCAAAGCCTTCATCGGCCCACAGCACGTTTCCGATCCCGAGGATAAGTACCTTTTCAGGTTGGCTGGCTGGCATGAGGTCCCTCCCTAAGACCGGATGCTGGCAAGAGGCTTTACGCCCGCGATTGGATTCGAAAATAGACTTTGCAGAGCCGCCTCACCGCGAAAATCGCCAACCTCATCGCAATTCGCGTATCTGACTGTTTTTGCAATATTTTGCGCCTCCACCAAGAAGCATCCACACAGCAAAACAGGAAAGTAGCTTTCCACTATCTTGGAAAAATTGGAAGCGTCCATACCAAGAAAAAGGCGCGAGGTTTCCCTCGCGCCCTATACTCCCGGCTTCGAAGAGCCTCACTCGACACGGTCATCCTTGAAGGTCCGGTGTCCGGAAATCATCGTCGAAACCATCGACTGACGGCTCATGATATCTTCGCGGATCGCAGCGTAGATATGGATGATCATGAAGACCACGATGCCCCACATGCCCAGGTGATGCAGCGTGTGCAGCCGCTGGCTGTTCTGCACGATCCCCAACACCCAGCCCATCGCGGTATCAGGAAGACTGCCCTGCCCCGCGCCCTCGGCATAAAGCGCCCATCCGGTAACCAGCATGAAGCTGAGCCCGAGCGTCATGAAGAAGAACATGGCGATCTGCGCAAGCGGGTTGTGGCCCACGTATTTTTTCGGCTCACTCTCGAGGAAGAAGTACCAGCGCAACTCGAAGAACAGCTCGCTCCAGTAGCGGCGGTTGAAGATGGGGATGTAGAACATCTGCTTGGCATGATGGTTACCCACGAACGCCCAGTAGATACGCCCGAAGAACCCGACGGTCAGGATCATCGCGGCCGCGAAATGCGCAAACCGGATGTAGCCGAAGACGAACTGGTTATAGGCCTCGTCGATCTGCATCGAGGGCAACGGGCTCCCTATCAGAAAACCCGTCACGCAAAGAACGGTGATCGCCAGCGCGTTGACCCAGTGCCACAGGCGCACCGGCGCCTCGTAGACATAGACCGAGGTGCGGCGACGGATGGACTCGAGATCCTCAAGCGTGGCATCGCCGGTCAGGCGCGCCGCCTCGAATATCTCGTCGGGCGCGCGGGCCGAGCTGTGAATGTTGCTGTCGCTCATGGCTCAGCGCTCCCGGAGCCAGGCCACCACCTTGCGCAGCGCCTCAAGGCCCACATAGACCGCGACGATTGCCCCCGCCGCCAGGGCGAGGTGCGCGATCTCGTGCCCGAAGGGCCCGGTGGCTTCGGGGTGCCCCTCATGCGCGAAGGCCGGAGCCGCCACGAGCGCAGACATAAGTGCAAGTTTCTTCATGGTTTCCTCCCTCAGCGAACCTTGACGGTGGTCAGTTCCTGACCATCGGGCGACATGACATGGGTAGAGCAGGCCAGACAGGGGTCGAAGCTGTGCAGCGTGCGCAGGATCTCGACGGGTTCTTCGGGGCGCTCCATCTTGGTGTTCATCAGGCTGGCCTCGAAGGCACCGATGTTACCTGCCGCATCGCGCGGGCTGCCGTTCCAGGTGGTAGGCACCACGCATTGATAGTTCTCGATGCGGCCGTCCTTGATGCGGATCCAGTGGCCAAGCGCGCCGCGCGGCGCCTCGGTCATGCCGACGCCTTTGGCCTCCTTCGGCCAGGTCGAGGGATCCCATTTCTCGACATTCGCGGTGCTGCTGTCGCCGTTCTTGATGTTCTGCACAAGCTTGTCGAAGAAGTGCTTCTGCAGCCGGCCGCAGTACTCGGATTCCAGCGCCCGCGCCGCGGTCCGCCCCAACGTCGAGAACAGCGCCGAGACCGGCAGGTTCATGGTGCGCAGCAATCCATCGACCTGGTTCTTGATATCCTCGTGCCCCTTGGCATAGCCCACCACGTAGCGGGCCAGGGGACCGACCTCCATCGCGTTGCCACGCCAGCGCGGCG
Organism: Sedimentimonas flavescens; assembly: GCF_025154035.1. Lineage (NCBI taxonomy): Bacteria > Pseudomonadati > Pseudomonadota > Alphaproteobacteria > Rhodobacterales > Sedimentimonas > Sedimentimonas flavescens. Next base: position 259,605 of record NZ_JAOALJ010000006.1, read on the forward strand.
CCTTGATCCAAGAGTACTTGGCGGCCTCGTCGAGTTCCTGGATGTTGGTCTTGGTGCCCTTCGCGTTGGGGCCAAGCTCGAACTTCGGCTCGGTCACGCCATCCCAGGGGTGCAGGCCCTTGCCCGGCTCACCGTAGGTGTACCACGAATGATCGACGAATTCCTGCACCTGCTCCGGGTCGCGTGGATCGACGTCATGGACCTCGTTGAGATTCCCGTTGATGATCGCCCCGCGCGGCAGGTGAAGCTGCTCGGCGCTGAAATCATTCGGATTTTCCGGGATGTCGCCATAGGCCAGACATGCTTTCGACGACAGCCCGCCGCCATAAAGCCAGTTCTTGTAGAAGCCGCCGATCGCGACGACATCGGGCAGGTAGACGTTGCGGTTGAACTCGATGCATTTGTCGATGATCGAGGACACAAGGTTCAGGCGCTCCATGTTGATCGCGCCGACCGCACCGACGCCATCGACGTTGATCGGGCACGGCACGCCACCCACCAGCCAGTTCGGGTGCGGGTTCTTGCCGCCGAAGATGGTGTGGACCTTAACGATCTCCTTTTGCAGATCGAGCGCTTCAAGATAGTGCGTCGTCGCCATCAGGTCCGCCTCGGGCGGTAGCAGATAGGCCGGGTTGTCCCAATAGCCGTTCTTGAACAGGCCAAGCTGGCCACTCTCGACGAATTTCTTCAGCCGGTTCTGCACGTCGCGAAAATAGCCGGGGCTGGAGAGCGGATGGCTGGGGCTGACAGCCTGTTGCAACTCGCTCGTAGCCTTGGGGTCGGCGCGCAGCGCGTTGACCGGGTTCACCCAGTCGAGCGCGTGCAGGTGATAGAAGTGCACGATATGATCGTGAATTTGCAGGTTCAACTGCATGATGTTGCGGATCGAGTTCGCATTGTCCGGGATCGAGATCCCGAGCGCGTCTTCGACCGCGCGGACCGAGGTCAGCGCATGGGTGCCTGTACAGACGCCGCAGATCCGCTCGGTGAAGGCCCAGGCGTCGCGCGGATCACGGCCCTTGAGGATCACCTCAAGCCCGCGCCACATCGTTCCGGTGGACACCGCGTTGGTGATGATGCCCTCGTCATTGACGTTCACTTCACAGCGCATGTGCCCTTCGATCCGGGTCACAGGGTCCACGACGATCCGCTTGCCGGAAGTGTCGAGAGTATAGCCATTCGGCGTTTGGGTGGTCATGGATTACGCCTCCTCGTTCTTTTTCTGGGCGCGGCGCAGGGCCGAAACCGCTGCATGCACCGCGACGGCACCACCAACGGCGCCCGCCGCAGCAAAGCCGACCTTGTCGGCATTGGCCTCGATCCCAAATTGCTTGATGTTGGTCAGCCGGTCATAGAACGAGCCTTGATCCCAGAAGCCGTCCTCCGAGCAGCCGATACAGCCATGGCCCGACTGGATCGGGAAGCTTACCCCCTCGTTCCAACGCACGGTCGAACAGGCGTTGTAAGTGGTCGGCCCCTTGCAGCCCATCTTGTAGAGGCAATAGCCCTTGCGCGCGTTCTCATCGTCCCAGTTCTCGACGAACTGGCCGGCATCGAAATGCGGCCGACGGTAGCATTTGTCGTGGATGCGCTGGCTGTAGAACATTGCCGGGCGACCCTGGCGATCCAGTTCGGGCAACCGGTCGAAGGTGAGCATGTAGGTGATGACACCGGTCATCACCTCTGCGATCGGCGGGCAGCCCGGAACCTTGATGATCGGCTTGTTGGTGATGACCTTGTGCACCGGCGTCGCGCGGGTCGGGTTGGGCGCGGCGGCCTGCACGCAGCCATAAGAGGCGCAGGCGCCCCAGCTGATGATCGCCTTGGCGCCTTCGGCTGCGTGGCGCAGCTTTTCCACGAAGGGCCGACCGCCGGTGATGCAGAACATCCCGTCTTCATTGAGCGGCGGGTTACCCTCGACGGCGAGGATATAGTTGCCGCGGTATTTCTCGATCGTCTCCTCGAAGGCCGCTTCGGCCGCGTGACCCGCCGCTGCCATCAGCGTGTCGTCGTAATCGAGCGAGATCATCGACAGCACGACATCCTTGGCCAACGGATGGGCTGAACGGATGAAGCTTTCCGAACAGCAGGTGCATTCCAGCCCGTGCACCCAGATCACCGGCGTGCGTGGCTTGGTCTCCATTGCCTCGGCGATCTTGGGCACAAAGGCGGGGCCAAGGCCGAGGGCCGCCGCTGTGAGCGAACAATATTTCATGAAGCTGCGCCGGGTGATCCCCTGGCGCCGCATCACGTCATAGAAGGTTTCGATGTTCGACAAGGTTTGCCTCCCCCTTTCGGTGCCGGTCGCGCCCCCTCCCGAACAGGGTGCGCGCGTTATTCTACCGGCATGGCAGGGGTTCCGTGGCGAAACGACCACAAAGTTGGAAAGCCGACTTGTCGGCATTTCCGTTATAAATCAACTGGTAAGAGTATTTTCCTGACTATCGGAGCGGTAACACATTGACCGGTATCGCGCCCAAGCGGTCAGCCAGTAACCGGATGCGATGGCATACCAGGATTCTGCCGCGCTGCGGCAACCAGCGCTTGTCCGAGTGCAAGTCCGCCATCGTTGGCGGGTACGTCGCGATGGGTCAGGACGGGCAGCCCTGCAAGCGCGTCCAGTGTCAGGCGATGCAGCAGGGCGTTCTGAAAACAGCCCCCCGACAGCGCGACCGCCTGGGCCTGCCCGCTCTCGACCAGTTCTCGGGCCCGATCGGCAAAGCTCCTCGCGAGACCGGCGTGAAACCGGTACGCCATAACCGGCGCTGAAACCCCGGCGTTGCGATCAGCCTGCCATTGCCGCCACATGGGCAGGGGATCAAGCGCTGCGCCTGCGCGCCCGAGAGCATAGGCCTGCGCATCTCCGGGTGCGGTCAGCGCAAGCGCCTCGAGCCACACTGCAGCCTCGCCCTCATAGCTTTGCGGACCGAGGAACCCGAGAGCCGCCGCGAAAGCGTCAAACAGCCGCCCGGCCGAAGACGAAAGCGGCGCGTTCAGACCCGCAGAGATGGCCTGGCGCAGCAGCCCAATCGGCTTGTCCGCCAGAATTCGGTCCGCCTCGACGCCTAGCTCCGCCGCATCGAGTTGCGCGAGCAGGTTGCGCCAAGGCTCGCGCGCGGCACGGTCGGCGCCGGGCAGTGCGACGGGGCGCAGATGCGCGATACGCTCGGCACGGGCATATTCCCCCAACAGCAGTTCTCCGCCCCAGATCGTGCCATCCGCCCCAAGGCCCGTCCCGTCGAGGATGATGCCCGCAACCGGCCCCCCATCGCGCGGCCAGCCGTTTTCCGCCAGACAGGCGGCCAGATGCGCGTGGTGATGATACACCCCTTCCAGCGGCAGCCCCATGTTCTGGCCCGCCTGCGTGGCGCGGTAGCCGGGATGGGCATCGACGGCGATGCATTCGGCCCGGTGATCGAAGAGCGCGCGGTAATCCGTCACGGCCTTGTGGAATTCTTCAAGGCAAAGCACATCGTCAAGATCGCCCAGATGGTGGGAAAGGAGCGCCTGACCGTTCTTGATCAGACAGATCGCACCCTTCATCTGCCCGCCAAGCGCCAGAACCTGCGGGGCATCCTCGAACCCCTTCGGCATGGGAATGGTTCCCGGCACGCGGCCCCTCGCATGCCGCAGCACCATGGGTGGGTCCGCCCGCACGACACTGTCATCAAGACGCCGAGCAATATCGCGGTCATGCATCACGAAACCATCGGCGAAATTGCTCAGTTTCGCGCGCGCCTCGTCATTGCCGATTACCTGCGGCTCGCCCGAGAGATTGCCGGAGGTCATCACCAGCACCCCGTCGAAGGCCGAAAGCAAGAGGTGATGCAGAGGCGTATAGGGCAGCATCAACCCCAGCTGCGTCATTCCGGGGGCGATCAGTTCGGGCAAGACGCCCCGCCCGGACACCAGCACCACCGGCGCTGAGGGCGCACGCAGCGCCACGAGATCGGCGCCGGACAGATGCGCCACGTCGTGCAGCACCTCCTCATGTGCCATCAGCGCGAAAGGCTTTGCGGGGCGGCGCTTGCGCGAACGCAAGAGCGCCAGCGCCTCGGGGTTGCGCGCATCGCAGGCAAGATGAAAGCCGCCAAGCCCCTTGATCGCGACGATCCGACCCGCGCGCAAGTCCTCCACGGCCTGCGCGATCGGATCGCCGGGCATCTCGGCACCGGCCCGCTCGAACCACAGTCGGGGGCCACAGTCAGGGCAAGCAACGGGCTGCGCGTGAAAGCGCCGGTCGGCCGGGTCGGAGTATTCTGCCCGGCAAGCCGGGCACATCTCGAACGGGGCCATGGTCGTCTGCGCCCGGTCATAGGGCAGCCCCCGCAGGATCGAAAAGCGCGGCCCGCAGTGGGTGCAATTGGTGAAGGCATAACCCTTGCGGCGGCCGGGTTCGGCAATTTCAGCCCGGCACTCCGGGCAGGTGGCGGCGTCCGGGGTAACGCGCGTCTCGGCGCCCTGTCCCGCGCTGGCCGCAATCGTGAAGCCGATGGGTGCAAGTTCAAACCGGCACTCGCCCAGTTCAACCGCATCTACCCGCGCCAAGGGCGGCGCAAGGCTGCGAATATCGGCAAGGAAGCCAGCGGGAGCCGACAGGACACGGATCAGCACCCCCTCGGGGTCGTTCAACACTTCGCCCACCAGGCCGTGGCCCTTCGCAAGACGCCAGATGAAGGGGCGAAACCCCACCCCTTGCACCTGCCCTCGAACCCGGATCTGAACGCCGTTCATCCCCGCCATCTAGTGCACCGTACAGACCATGCAGGGATCGAAGCTGCGCACGATATGCTGAACGCTAACCGGGGTCGTCTCCCCCTCCCCGACCGGAGCACCGACCAGCGCGGCTTCGAGCGGACCGGGCACTCCTTGCCCATCGCGCGGGCTGAAGTTCCAGGTCGTGGGCGCGATGATCTGATAGCCCGCGATGCGCCCACGCTCGATCCGCAGCCAATGCCCAAGGGCGCCGCGCGCGGCCTCGACCAGGCCGACACCGCGCGCATGCTCGGGTATCTGAGCGTGGATCATGAACCGCGCGGCAGGGTCGATGCCGCGCGCCAACTCCTCCATGAATATCTGGGTACGCGCGATCTCCAGCAAGCGCCCGGCAACCCGCGCCAGCACCCCGCCACCCGCCAGATCGCGCGCCAACGCATGCCCGTCGATCACCTGACGCGCCAGCGCGCCCACCTCGAACGTCTGACCATTCAGGCGCGGCGCCTTGCACCAGCTATAGGCACCCTCACGCATAGCCTCGTCGGGGCGGGTCTCGCCTGCGAAAGGGTGAGCCTCCGCGCCCAGCATCCAGGCATGCGACAGATCCTCGGTCAGCCCCGAAAGGTCGAGCGGACGCAGCCCGCCATCCCATAGCCCCGGCGCAAAACCGTGGCCCGTTTCCAGCGGGTAGGCGCCATGGCTCATGTAGCGACCCGCGCCGCGCCCCAGATCGTTCAGTCGCAGATCCTGCGCGATCTCCAGAAACAGCCCTGCATCGCCGGTCTGCCAGCGCATCATTTCCTCTGCGCTGGACAGGGCCGCGAAAGCCTCAAGCGGGGCCCCGAAAACCACCTCTTCGAGGTAGCGCCGGAAGGCCCGCAGCGTCGTTTCGATACGGATCTTATCGCGTGGCCCCGGCGCGCGCGTGACACCGCCGGGTTGAATGGCCAGCGTATGCGGCCACTTCCCCGCCATGAGCCCAAGGATATGCATCAGCTTCGCCCGCGCCTCGACCGCAGTCCGGATGGCCGAGCCCTCAATGGCGGTGAACCGCGCCACCGCGCGATCATGCCAGACATGCCCCGCATACACCGGGCGGGCGAAATCGGGCATGAAGAACAGGTTGAAATGGGTCAGATGGTCCGAGACATTTTCGACGGCATGGATGAGCGCGGCCATCGCCGCCCCCTGCGGCGTGGGTGCGACCCCCATCGCTGCCCCCAGGGCCCGCGCCGCTGCGGCGGATTGCGAAATCGAGCAGATGCCGCAAATCCGGGGGGTGATGGTCAGCGCATCGCGCGGGTCCTTGCCTTCCAGCATCCGCTCGAACCCGCGGTAGAGCGGCGCATTGACCCGCGCAGATGCGACGTGCCCCTCGGCAAGCTCAAGATGCACCTCAAGATCGCCCTCGACCCGGTTGAACGGGCCAACGACCAGACGTGGCGTGTCGCTCATGTGCCCCCCCTCGGCTTACGCAGCGTGGGCGGCACTTCAATGCGCGGCGCGGTCGCGTTGCGGGCAATACGCGGCGGGGTAGCCGCCTTCGACAGAGAGGCCAGCGCCATGAACCAAGCCTTGGGCATGTCGGTCGGCAGCCCCACCGGAATGCCCGCGACCTTCGGCGTCTGGGTGAACGGGTGGCGCGGCTCTTCGAACTCGGGCGCGGTGCAGTTGATGCAGGGATAGCCGCCGCGCGTGCAGCTACCCTCGCCGTTCCAGGGGCGGATATTGCAGTCGCCCACCGCCTGGGTGCCGATACAGCCCAGATGCTCCATCATGCATCCCATATCCGACAGACCGACCGCCGAGGCCTTGTATTCGTAGAACTCGTTCTTGGGGCAGCCGTGATGCACCAGGTGCTGCGCGTAGAAAAGCGGCCGCCCGAGAGCATCCAGATCCTGCGCGCCCAAGGCGCCCTCGTTCAGCATCAAAAGCGTCTCGGTCACCCAGCCCGGATGGGTCGGGCAGCCTGCAACATTGATGACCGGAAGCCCCGAGGCTGCTCGGAATTCGGGGGGCAGCACACCGCCCGCATGAGCGCCTTCATATTGCACACCGACCGCATCCGAGGGGTTGCCGCCAGCCGAAGTCACCCCGCCATAGGCCGCACAGGTGCCCACCGCCACCACGTCGCGCGCCAGCGGCGCCAAGGCGCGCACCCAATCGAGCATCGAGCGCCCCGTGCCTGCAAGCATCTGGAACCTGCCGGTCCCGCGCGGCCCCCGCGCGATCGCACCCTCGATGGCCAGGACATCAAGCGCAACCGCGCCCTGCTCGACCGCCTCAAGGATGCGCAGCGCCTCGACCCCGGTCTCGACCGAGAGCGAAGGGTGCCACAAGAACCGGATCCCCGCCCCTCCGAGCGTTTCAAACACGTCGGGGTCTTCGGCGCACAAGAGCGACATCGTGCAGCCGCCGCAGCCCGACGCCTGCAACCACAGCACGTTCATTGCACGCCCTCCGCCAGTTCAAGATCGATCCGGAAACAGGCTCCGCCCTGCGCATCGGGGCATAGCCTCAGCCGCCCGCCATGCTCTTCGGCGATCTTGTGGCTGATCGACAGCCCAAGCCCGGTGCCGCGCCCGACAGGCTTGGTGGTGAAGAATGGGTCAAAAATCGTCTGAGCGACCTCGGGCGGCACCCCCGGCCCGTTGTCACGAACGTAAAGCTGCGCGCGGCCCCCGTCGACCTCGGCGCCGATCTCGATACAGGCGCCCTCGCGGCCTTCGAGCGCATCGAAGGCGTTTTGCACAAGGTTCATCACGACCTGCTGGATATGGCCGGGCCGACCGCGCACCCGTAGCGCGGGCAACCCCGAGAAGCGGACATCGACAGACTTGCGCGCGCCGCGCGACACCCAGTTCGCCGCCACCTGTGCGGTTTCCACCAGATCGAAGACGACCATTTCGCCGGTTCCATCGGCCGAAAGGCGGCGCAGGTCTTCGACGATATCGCGCACCCGCTCGGCCCCCTCGCGAGCACCCCTCACGGCCTCGCGCAGATTGCGGACCTCGCGGTCGAGTTTGAGGTCTTCGCGCAGGGCGATCAGTTCGTCACGACTGGCACCGGACTGAACCTGCTCGAAATAGGCTTCGAACTTGCCCGCGTACCGCTCCAGCGCATGGGCGTTCGCATAGACGAAACTGATGGGGTTGTTCAGCTCATGCGCCACGCCCGCCAGCAGCCGCCCGAGGGATGCCAGCTTTTCGTTGCGCACCAATTGCGCCTGGGTGGATTTCAGCGCTTCGTGCCCCTTCTCCAGCGCGGAATAGGCCTTGCGCAACTCGCCCACGGGGCGCCCGGTCAGCACATATCCCGCGACTCGCCCGCGATCATCCATCCGTGGGCTGATCGACAACTCGAGCGGCGCGAGTTCCTCGGGGCCGATCAGCGAAGCCTCGATCGTCACCGGGGCGCGCGCGTTGGTGGCTTCGGCCAGCGCGCGGTCGAGAGCGTCCACATCCGCCGGAGCGAACATGGCCGCCAGCGGGCGCGAATGCCATTCCCACAGCGGCTTGCCTGTCAGTTTGGCCACCGAGGCCGAGGTCTCCAGGATTGACCCGGCCCGCGACACCACGATGAGCACATCGGAAACCGAGGCCAGGATCGAGCCAAGAAACGAGCGCAACTCCTCGAGCTCGTGGTTCTGCCGCTCAAGCCGTTCCTGATAATCGACAAGATCAGCGTAGGTCCGATCCACCGCCGACAGCACGTCGAACCACACATCATCGCCCGCACCGCCCGCCTTTGGCAGCAGAGCGCTCAGTTTCGAGGCATCAAAGCTTGGCGCGGCGTCGCGCGGCGGGTTCTTGGCCATGGGACCTCCTGGGAAGGAGCATAGCCGCTCGGGGGCACGGTGCAAGATAGGCCTGTGGTCCGCATCCCGCAGCCGGCGAGCGACCGCGGGATGCGGAACAATCAGAACCTCAGCTGCAAGAGCGAGCGCAGCGTCAATGCCTCAAGCGTATCGTCTCCGCCGAAGCCGTCATAGCGCAGAGACACCTCGCCGCTCCAATCGGCGCCCGGCAAGGTGCGCGCGCCGATCTCGACGGCACCGGCCACCTCGTTGCGATCTTCCGAGGCGGTCGAGGTCGTGCGGGTCCAGTTCAACTCGGGCTCGACAAAGACCGCCCACTCGGACCCGGTTTGCGAGATCGGGTATTCCCATTCGGTCGAGGCAGACAGGCGCGTGCGCTTGCTCACCCCTTTCGGGATCTCGGTCGCACCCTCCGGGCCGCTGACAGTGAACGCATCCATCGATTCACGCAGGTGTTGCAGCTTGAGCAACGGCGTCAGCACGGCGTCACCCGCCTGATACTTCCCATAGAGCGACACCGTCGAGTAGAAGCGCGACGTATCGAACTCACCCGAATAGATGTCACCCAGACCGAAGACATCAATCTCGGCATCGTTGGAGGATTGCCCCCAGGACAGCCGCGCGCTCATGAACAGATTGCGCGACAACTCGGCCGAAAGATAGGGACCAAGCAGCCAGCCCTTGCCCGAGATATCAAACCCGTTGTCCGCGGTTTCGTCCGAACTGTCGAACTGCGCCATGAGGCCAAGCGACAGGCGCTCATTCGCCAGGAAGTCCGCGCCAAAGGAGATCAGGCCGAACTCACCGTCGCGCGTTCCATAGCTGCCACTGGCATCCTCGTAGACCGACCAGATCCCCTCGCTCCAGAGATACCAGTCGCGGTCCTCCGAGACGTTGCTGGCGCTGAACCGCACGCCCGAGGTTTCAGAGGGGCGGATCGAGAAGCGCGGATTGTTCTCGGCATTGCGCCGCCGATCAAGCAGATAGGCATTGGGCTCGCTCGCCATGAGCCGCTCGATGCGCCGCTCGATGAACTGCGAGGTCGCCTCGCCGAAGGCCTGCTGCGCGATGCCATCGTCGAACCTGACCGGAGCCACCGTAATCACGACGGTATCGGGCGCCGAGTCATTGCCCTGATCATCCGAGACAACCAGCTGGAAGGTCAGCTCTGCCGCCGGTTCGTTCATCGCGATATCTGGCGCGATGAAGCTGGGCTGCGCAGAAGACCCCGAGCTGAGCGTCACCGTCGGCCCTCCGGTCTGGGTCCACTCATAGCTCAGCGGATCGTCCTCCGGATCGCTAGAGCCCGTGCCGTCGAGCATCACGCCCGCACCGGACTCCACCGACTGGTTCGACCCCGCATCCGCCGTCGGCGCCGTGTTCGGCCGCGTCGGCGGGTTCACCGTCACCGTCACGCTCGCTTCGGACGAAAACTCCCCGTCGCTCACCACGAGCTTGAACACCAGATCAACCGGGCTGTCCGACCACGAGAGCGTCGGCGCCGTGAAGCTTGGCGTCGCAGTCGACGCGCCGCTCAGGCTGACGCCCGTGCTGCTCGTCTCTTCCCAACTGTAGCTCAGCGTGTCGTCCTCGGGGTCGCTCGAACCGCTGCCA
>NZ_JAOALJ010000007.1:0-213215 GCF_025154035.1 Sedimentimonas flavescens
CCGTTGCAGCGTCTGCCGCGTCGGTGAGGGGCTATTTACGGATCACCGACAACCTCCGCAAGGCCCTTTTTCAAAAATCACAAACTTTTCTCTCTCAAATCACAAAAATCCCTTGTTTCGTTGGGAAAAGAAAAAGCCGGGTCAGATGGCTCGGGTCATCCGCAGCCCGTACGCCCCCCCTCCCCCAAGGGGCCTGAGGGCCGGAATCGGGGTATCAGCGGCGAGTCGGCAAGGCCCGGGCGGCGACTCGCGCCACCATCAGCGCCGTGAAAGCGGCGGCCCAGGCCCATCCCTCGGCCGTGACGACCTTCATCTGCATCAGATAGTGAACCACCCCCAGCCCCACGGCCGGGTACACCAGCCAGTGCAGGCGTCGCCAGTTACGTCCCAGCTTGCGCACGGACCGATTGTTCGAGGTCAGCGCCAGCGGGATCAGCGCGGCAAACCCGGTGAGGCCAAGATAAAGATAGGGGCGTTTGACCAGATCGCGCAGGGCCTGCTCCCACAACAGCGTCATATCGAGCACAACCCAGGCGGTCAGGTGCAGGCAGAGATAAAAGAAGGCGATCAGGCCGATCGCGCGGCGATAGCGGATCAGGTTCAAACCGAAAAACCGGCGCGCGGGGGTGATGGCCAGCCCGCCCATCAGGAACCACAGCGCCACCTTGCCCAGTCGGTGCTCGATCTCCTTGACCGGATCAACGCCCAACCCGTTCGACAGGCCAAGCCAGACGATCCAAGCCAGAGGGATCAGCCCCGCCAGATAGATCCAGCCGGGCGAGACCCTGCGCAGACTGCCATTCACCGTTGCGGCCATCATCAATAGTTCACCCTCAGGTCCATCCCGGCATAGAGGCCGGCGACCTCATCGGCATAGCCGTTGAACATCAGCGTCGGCTCGCGCTTGGCAAAGAGGCCCGCACCGATCCGGCGCTCGGTCGCCTGCGACCAGCGGGGGTGATCCACCTCCGGGTTCACATTGGCGTAGAAACCGTATTCGCGCGGTTGCAGGGCTTTCCATGTGGTGCGCGGCATCGCATCGGTCAGGGTGATCCTGACGATGCTCTTGATCGACTTGAAGCCATACTTCCACGGCACGACCAGTCGCAGCGGGGCGCCGTTCTGCTTGGGCAGCTCTTCGCCATATAGCCCCGAGGCAAGTATCGTGAGCGGATGCATCGCCTCGTCGAGGCGTAGCCCCTCGACATAGGGCCAGTCGATCCCGCCGCCGCGCTGGCCGGGCATTTCCTCGGGGCGCAGCAAGGTCTCGAACGCCACATATTTCGCACCGGGCTGCACGCCCGCGCGGTTCAGCAGGTCGGCCAGCGGGAAACCGATCCACGGGATCACCATGGACCAGGCCTCGACGCAGCGCAGCCGGTAGATCCGCTCTTCCAGGGTCACGTTCTTCAGGATGTCATCGAGCGCATAGCTGCCGGGGCGCTCGACCAGTCCGGCGATCTCGACCGACCAGGGATCGGTGCGCAGCTTGCCCGCATGGCGGGCCGGGTCAGTCTTGTCCCAACCGAACTCGTAGAAGTTATTATAGGTGGTGATCTCTTCGAAGGTATTGGGCGTGGCATCGGTCGAATAGGCCGAGGGTCGCGCCGCGATCTTGGCCTGCGCGGGTAGCGCGCCGAGCACCGCACTTGCCCCGATCCCCGCCAGCAGCGTCCTGCGCTGCAGGAATTGGGCCTTGGGGGTCACATCGGACCAGCTCAGCTTCGCGCGTTCATGTGCCATCGGAACTCCTCCTGTCGGGACTATAAAAGGAATACGTTCCCAACAGGCCCGCCGTTACACAGCTAGCGCGATTGTTACCTCTTCCCACGGCGCTTAAATATATTAAAAATGGAATACGAAAGCCGCCGCAGCGGCAGGGAAAAGGGAGAAATCATGAAACACCCGATACTGGCCGCCGTCGCGGCCTGTGCCCTCGCGGGGGCCGCGCAGGCGCAAGATGCCCATAGCTGGGACGTCGAGGACGATTTCGGCAGCGTCGCCTTCGCGGTCGAGAACGCGATCATCGGCGCAGGCCTTGTGGTCGATCACGTCAGCCATACCGGCGCGATGCTGGAGCGCACGCGCGCCGATGTCGGCTCGGACAAGGTGATCTTCACCGCCGCCGATGTGTTCTCGTTCTGCTCGGCCAAAGTGTCGCGCGCGGTGATGGAGATCGATCCGACGAATGTGCAGTTCTGCCCCTACAACATCTTCGTCTATGAAACCCCCGAGCGCCCCGGCGTGATCACCGTGGGTTTCCGGGACTACCCCGAGGGCGAGATGGACATGGTCGAGGAGATGCTCGGCGGCATCGTCGCCGAGGCGCTGATGCTCGATCCGTAAGCTCAACCCTCGCCTCGTTTAAGGTGCGCCTGCAACTGGCTCAGGCGCACCTGACGCAGCGCCTCGACCAGAAGCGCCGTCAGCAGGCCGATGTTCAGCAGACCATTGGCCGCCGCCATCCCCCCGAGGATGCGCCATTCATGGGTCAGCAGGATGTCGCCGTAGCCAAGCGTCGTGTAGGACACGAGCGCGAAATAGACCGCGGCCTCCATGGTGATGAAGATCCCGAGCGCGCGGAAACAGAAGGCCCAGAGCCAGACCCCCGCCGTTACCATGGCCAGCGCCCAAAGCGCGGTGACCAGCACCACCAGGATGAGCTTGGGCCGGTGCGGCTCGCGCAGCAACCAGGGACGCGAGCGCGCAAAAGCCCACTCCATCCCCCAGGCGCTGAGAGCGGCGATGATCACGGTCATCACCATGATGACCGACCCGATGAACAGCTGCAGAAACATGCGATCTCTCCCTGAATCGCGCCTATACGTTGCGGGGCGCGGCGGTCAAGGTCCGCGCTGTCGCACTGGACAGATGCCCTGCCCTGCCCTATCTCGGTGTGACCATGGCCCAGAAGTCCGATCCCAATTCCAAGCTGATCGCCGAAAACCGGCAGGCGCGTTACCACTATGCCGTCGAGGACACGCTCGAGGCGGGCATCGTGCTGACCGGCTCCGAGGTGAAATCGCTGCGCACCGGACAGTCGAACATCGCCGAAAGCTATGCCTCGGTCGAGAATAGCGAGCTGTGGCTGATCAACTCCTACATCGCCGCCTATAAGGAGGCGGGCGTCTTCGGCCACGAAGAGCGCCGCCACCGCAAGCTGCTGGTCTCCAAGCGCGAGCTGTCGCGACTGTGGCAGGCAATCGGGCGCGAGGGGATGACCATCGTGCCGCTCAAGATGTATTTCAACGACAAGGGGCGGGTGAAGCTGCTCCTGGGCATCGCCAAGGGCAAGAAGGTGGCCGACAAGCGCGAAACCGAGGCCAAGCGCGACTGGAATCGGCAAAAACAGCGCCTGCTCAAGCAGCATAGCTGACCCAGAGACAGTTGCGGGCCGCTTTTCGCTCTCGGACCGCCCAGAACTCTTGCCTCCCTTGGCCCTCTGAGGCTAAGGACGTTGAAGCAAACGGAGGGCGCGCAATGGCGATGGATGATCCTAAAACCCTTGTTTCCACGGACTGGCTCGAGGCACATCTGCACGACCCGGATCTGCGGATTATTGACGCCACATGGTTCCTGCCGACCGATCCGCGCAATGCCAAGGCCGGCTATGACGCCGCGCATATTCCCGGCGCGCGGTTCTTCGACATCGACGAGATCGCCGATTCGCGCTCGGAACTGCCGCATATGGCGCCTCCGGTCGAGAAGTTCGTCTCGCGGATGCGGGCCATGGGCATCGGCGACGGCCATCAGGTCGTGGTCTATGATCAGGCGGGCGTGTTCTCGGCGCCCCGCGTGTGGTGGACCTTCCGCCTGATGGGCAAGACCGATGTCGCCGTGCTCGACGGCGGTCTGCCGAAATGGCAGGCCGAGGGCCGCGAGATCGAGGATCTGCCCCCGGTCATGCGCGATCGCCACATCACCGTCCAGCGTCAGGCCAGCCTGATCAAGGACGTCACGCAGGTCGCCCATGCCTCGAAGCTGGGCGATTACGAGATCATCGACGCGCGCGCCCATGGCCGCTTCATCGGCGTCGATCCCGAACCCCGCCCCGGCCTGCGCCAGGGCCATATTCCCGGCTCGAAGAACGTCCAGTGGATGGATCTGCTGACCCCGGCGAATACGCTCAAATCCCCCGATGATCTGCGCGCCGCCTTCGAGGCCGCCAAGGTCAATCTGTCGAAGCCCGCGATCTGCAGCTGCGGCTCGGGCGTGAATGCGGCGATCCTTGCGCTGGCGCTGGAACGTCTGGGCCACCGCAACTGGTCGGTCTATGACGGGGCCTGGGCCGAGTGGGGCATGTATAACGACCTCAAGGTCGCAACCGGAGAAGCATGATGTTCAACTCTCTCAAGCCGCAGGCGCCGGACAAGATCCTGGCGCTGATGGGCATGTTCCGCGCCGACCCCCGGACGGACAAGGTCGATCTCGGCGTCGGTGTCTACAAGGACGCCGAGGGCCGCACGCCGGTGATGCGTGCGATCAAGGCCGCCGAGAAGCAGCTTTGGGACAAGGAAACCACCAAGACCTATACCGCGCTGGCAGGCGAACCCGAGTTCCACGCCGCGATGGCGGGCATGGTGCTTGGCGCCGACTATCCGCAGGATCGTCTTTCCGCGCTGCAAACCGTGGGCGGCACCGGCGCCTGCCGCATGGGCTTTGAGCTTGCGCGCATGGCCAACCCGGATGTCACCATCTGGGTGTCGGACCCGACCTGGCCGAACCACCTGTCGATCCTGTCCTTCATGAAGCAGGACTACAAACTCTATCGCTACTTCGACGCGGCTTCGCGCTCGGTCGATTTCGACGCGATGATGGCGGACCTGGAGGGCGTGAAGGCGGGCGATGTTGTCCTGCTGCACGGCTGCTGCCACAACCCGACCGGGGCCAACCTGACGATCGAGCAGTGGGGCGTCGTCGCCGACCTGCTCGTGGCCAAGGGCGCGATCCCGATGATTGACCTCGCCTATCAGGGCTTCGGCGACGGGCTTGAGGCCGACGCCGCGGGCACCCGCCTGATCGCGTCGCGCCTGCCCGAGGTGATGATCGCGGCTTCCTGCTCGAAAAACTTCGGTATCTACCGCGAGCGCACCGGCTGCCTGATGGTCCTGTCCGACGCCGCATCGAAAGAGGTCACGCAGGGCACGCTGGCCTATCTGAACCGCCAGACCTACTCGTTCGCCCCCGATCACGGCGCGCGCCTGGTGACCATGGTGCTGACCGACCCGGCGCTGCGTGCCGATTGGGAGGCCGAACTCGAAGAGGTTCGCAACGGTATGCTCGGCCTGCGCGAGGCGCTGGCGGCTGAGCTGCGCCAGCTGTCGAACTCGGACCGGTTCGACTTCGTGGCACAGCACCGCGGCATGTTCTCGCGCATCGGCGCCAGCCCCGAGCAGGTCGAGAAGATGCGCCTCGACAACGCCATCTACATGGTCGGCGACTCGCGCCTGAATATCGCGGGCCTGAACGCCAAGACCGTGCCGCTTCTGGCCCGCGCGATCATCGACGCCGGCGTCTGATCCGCCAAGGGATTGAAACGACAAGAAACGCGGGGGCCGCAACGCCCCCGCGTTTTTCATTGCGGTCCTCATCAGCAATGCAATCCGCATGCTCAAAGCGCTGTCCCCATACCTTTGGGGTCCGCCGTGGAGGAGGTCGGGGGGGAAACGCAAAAAGGCCCGGATACCCCCGGGCCTTCTCATTTTTTACGTGTTGCGGATTACGAGTGGTAGGCGCTTTCGCCATGGGCCGAGAGGTCGAGGCCCTGACGCTCGTCATCGGTCGAGACGCGCAGCCCGGTAATCGACTTGGTGATGTAGAGCAGCACCAGCGAGGCAACACCCGACCACACGATGGTCACGGCGACACCCTTGATCTGCGCCGCGACCTGAGCCCCCATGGTGCCAGCTTCGACCACGAAACCCGTGCCACCCAGAGCCGGGGCGCAGAGCACGCCGGTCATGATCGCGCCGACGATGCCACCCACGCCGTGCACACCGAACACGTCGAGCGAGTCGTCGTAGCCGAACTTCGACTTCACCGAGGTCACGAAGAAGTAGCAGACCGGCGAAACCATCAGGCCCAGAACGATCGCACCGACAGGGCCGGTGGTGCCGCAGGCAGGGGTGATGGCAACCAGACCAGCGACCAGACCCGACGCCGCACCCAGCCCGGAGGCCTTGCCGCGGAAGATCGCTTCGATGGCAGCCCAGCTGACGATCGCTGCGGCGGTGCAGACAAAGGTGTTGATCATGGCAAGCGTCGCACCGGCGGTCGCTTCGAGGTTCGAACCGGCGTTGAAGCCGAACCAGCCAACCCACAGCATCGCCGCGCCAACCATGGTCAACGTCATCGAGTGCGGAGCCATCATGTCCTTGCCAAAGCCAACCCGCGGGCCGATCACGATGGCTGCGACCAGGGCCGCGACACCAGCGTTGATATGCACGACCGTACCGCCGGCAAAGTCGATGGCGCTCCAGTTGAAGATCAGGCCGGCGCCGTCCCAGACCATATGGGCGATCGGGAAGTAGACGACGGTCAGCCACATCACCGTGAACAGCATCACCGCCGAGAACTTGATGCGCTCTGCAAAAGCACCGACGACAAGCGCCGGGGTAATGGCGGCAAAGGTCATCTGGAACGCGATGAAGACATACTCAGGCAGCACATAGCCATCCGAGAAGGTCGCCGCGACCGAGTCGATCGTCACGCCGGACAGGAACAGCTTGCCCAGGCCGCCCCAGAACGGCGAAGTGCCGCCCCCGAAGGCGAAGGAATAGCCATAGAGGATCCAGACCACCATCGCCACGGCGGCGATCATGGTGCACTGCATCAGCACCGACAGCATGTTCTTGGTGCGCACGAGGCCGCCATAGAACAGCGCGAGGCCCGGCACGATCATGAACAGCACCAGCAGCGACGAGGTCATCATCCAGGCCACGTCGCCCTTGTCCACGACCGGAGCAGCGGCCTCGACGGCTGCTTCTGCGACGGCCGTGGTTTCCTGCGCGAAGGCGGGCAGGGCAGCCAGCAGCGCCGCTGCCGTCAGGCCCGTGATTTTCGAGAGGTTTTTCATTGATTCACTTCCCCTGAGCTTTACTTAGAGCGCGTCATCGCCGGCTTCGCCGGTGCGGACGCGGACCGCCTGGTTGACGTCGAGAATGAAGATCTTGCCGTCGCCGATCTTGTCGGTCTTCGCCGCCTTGAGGATCGTGTCGACAACTTCGTCAGCCAGAGCGTCGGCCACGACGATCTCGAGCTTGACCTTGGGAACGAAGTTCACAGCATATTCCGCACCGCGATAGATCTCGGTGTGGCCCGACTGCGCCCCAAAGCCCTTGATTTCGGTCACCATCATTCCGCGCACGCCGATCGAAGTGAGCGCCTCGCGCACCTCCTCGAGCTTGAACGGCTTGATTGCTGCAATGATCAGTTTCACTGGTTCGCCCTTCCCTTTGTCAGCAACTTTCGATGCCACGCAGGGCATCCATGCCCTTCAAAAGCGCGAATATGCATCTGCAGCACAAGAAATCGCGCCCGCAGAAACACGTCAAAACAGCCTGAAGCCGCTCCTATCTGCACAAATTGTGCGCATCGCCCGTTTTTTGGGCGCCAAGCAAACCGAATCGTGATCTCTTGTTGCTCCACAAGCCGAGGCAGAGCGTGTAGTGTCCCGAAAAACGGCAGGCATCGGATCACGGCAATGGCAGGAACAGGTGGGCGGCAGGGGCCGTTGGTGGCAGACAAGCGCTACAAAGCGGCGGCGCAGCCCGCTGCGCCCAAGAAAGCCGCCAAGCGCCGCAGGGCTCCGCGCGCACCGCACAAGCGCGGCCCGATCATGGGGCTCCTGCATCTGATCTGGCGCGCGATCTGGGGCATGACCTGGCGCGCCGGAGCCCTGGTTGCGATGGTCGTCGGCCTTGCCACCTTCTACTTCTACGCTGGCCTGCCCGACGTCTCGGCGCTGCTCGACGGGCGTTATCGCGGCTCGGTCACCATGCTCGACCGCAACAACCAGGTCTTTGCCTGGCGTGGCGAAACCTTCGGCGGCCAGATCACGGCCGAGAACGTCTCGCCGCATCTCAAGAACGCCGTCATCGCGACCGAGGACCGACGCTTCTATCGCCATTTCGGCGTCAGCCCGCGCGGCATCGCCTCCGCGATCAAGATCAACCTGTCCGAGGGGCGCGGCCCGCTTGAGGGTAACGGCGGCTCGACCATCACCCAGCAGGTCGCGAAACTGCTCTGCCTCGGCGTCGAATACGACCCCGCGATCTGGAAGACCGAGGCCGCCTATGAGGACGACTGCCGCTCGGGCGGGATCAAGCGCAAGATCAAGGAGATCCCCTACGCACTGGCGATGGAGGTCAAATATTCCAAGGAGGAGATCCTGACGATCTACCTCAACCGCGCCTATCTGGGCGCGGGGGCGCGCGGCTTCGAAGCCGCGGCGCAGCGTTATTTCGGCATCTCGGCGGCGAATGTGAACCCGCAGCAGGCCGCGATGCTGGCAGGGCTGCTCAAGGCACCCTCGCGCTATGCGCCCACGACCAATCTGACCCGCTCGCAAGAGCGCGCGGGTATGGTTTTGGCGCTGATGCATGAGCAGGGTTACCTGGATGACGGCGAATGGCAGGCCGCACGCGCCAACCCGGCAACGCTGTCCGAGGCCGCACAGGCCCGCGCGGGCGGCTATTTTGCCGACTGGGTGATGGATACGACGCCCGACTTCCTGTCGAAGGATACGACCGAGGACGTGATCATCCACACCACGCTCGACCAGCGCATCCAGAGCGCGGCGGAAGAGGCGCTGAAATCCGTCTTCGAAACCAAGGTCAAGGAAGGCTCCGAGGCCGAGGCCGCGATTGTCGTCATGTCGGCAGACGGCGCGGTGCGCGCAATGGTGGGCGGGCGAGCCACGAAAGTGTCGGGCGCGTTCAACCGCGCAACGCAGGCCAAGCGGCAGACCGGCTCGACCTTCAAACCCTTCGTCTATGCGGCTGGTCTCGACATGGGCATGACGCCCGATACGACCGTTCTGGACGGCCCGCTGACGGTGAACGTGCGCGGATCGGGCCACTGGTCGCCACAGAACTACACCAAGGAATTCCTGGGGCCGATCCCGCTTTGGATGGCGCTGGCACATTCGATCAACACCTCCACGGTGCGCGTGGGGCTTGAGGTCAGCTTTGACCAGGTGCGCAAGGTCGCGTCGGATTTCGGCTTTGCCTCGGATCTGGCCCCCGGCCCCGCCGTTGTGCTGGGCGTTTCCGAATCCACCCTGCTTGAGATGACGGGTGCCTTCGCGGGCATCCTGAACGGTGGCAGCTCGGTTGAGCCCTTCGGCATGAACGAGCTGCGCATCAAGGGCGATGCCGAGCCGCTTTTCGGCGCGGGCGGCGGTATGGGCGAGCGGGTGATCTCGGAAAGAGCCGCGCGCGAGCTGATGTGGATGATGCATCAGGGTATCGAGCAGGGCACCGGCCGCCGCGCCCGGATCGAGGGGCGCCAGATCGCAGGCAAGACCGGCACCACCCAGGCCGCGCGCGACGCCTGGTTCATCGGCTTCACCGCCGATTACGTGACCGGGGTCTGGATGGGCTATGACGACAACCGCCCGCTGTCGGGCGTGACCGGGGGCGGCCTGCCTGCCGATATCTGGCGCGAGGTCATGGTGCGGGTCGAAGACGGCCTGCCCGCGCGGCCCCTGCCGATGGCGGACCCGTCCGAGTGGCGCAACAGTGGCGGTCAGGTCTGGTCTTCGGGCGACCCGATCCCCGAGGGCGGCGTGCCCGTGATCAACGGCGAGCTCGTTCGCCGCAGCACCCAGCCCGACCGCAACGAAACCCTTGGTCAGGCCATCGAGAATCTGCTGCGCTCGCTTTACTAAGCGGGCTCAGCCAGCAGTCTTGAGATCCGCAATCAGCGCGTCGATATCACCCCGGCGCCGATCAAGCATGGCGCCGATCTCGGTGCGCTCGGAGGCCAGCATGTTCACCCCTTCGATGATGAGGTTGAAGAACAGATCGCGCCCCGACTTGTCCGAGACATGCCAGAGCACCTCGAACGGCGCCTGACCCGGCATATAGGCAATGGTCTTGACCTCGTAGAAGGTCTTGACCGCCCGCGCGCCTTGCACCTCGAAGCGAGAGCCGAAGAACTCGCGGAAGCGCTTGCCATACTTGCGCGACAGATACCCCCGGAAGGCGGTGGTGAAGGCCGACATCTGCGCCGAACTGGCCGAGCGCGCGGCCGTTCCAAGCGCCGAGCGCGCGATGACCGGCACATCGGCGTAACGGGTGAAGATCTTCTCGAAATCCGCGTAAAGCGCCGCGCCGCTCTTGCCCGAGGCAATCGCCGCGTTCACATCGTTGACCGCGCGCTGGATCAGCGCGCTCGCCTCGGCATCGTTCAGCGCCAGCGCCGGGGCGGGCAGCGCAAGGGCGGCAACCCCCGCGACGCCAAACGCCAGCAGGCTGCGGCGGGTCGGTTCATTCCGCATAGGGGTCCTCATAGGGGTCATAGGCATCTGCATCGTTTTCCTCCCTGCCGGAAAGCTGGTAGCGGCGGCTTTGCAGGTAAAGCAGCCGGGTCTGGGCGTAGCTATCGGCGCTTTCATGCAGCACCGAATCCACCGTGTCGCCAAAGCGCTTGCGATTCGCGATCTTGCCCGCGATCCGCACGCCGGTGACGGCAACGGCGTCCTGCCCTTCGAATGCCACGTTCACCGGGTCGAGGACGAAGTCGACGAGCCAGCCGATCGCATCGCGCTCGGTCGAGGCACCAACAACCGGCAGCACGACATAGGCGCCCTCGCTCCAGCCCCAGACATAGAGCGTCTCGCCGAAATCGGTATCTGTCTCGTGCAGGCCGAAGACAGCGCCCGCCGGGTCGAACAGACCGCCGATCCCGATGGTGGAGTTGATCACGAAGCGCAGACTGTTCTCGACCGCCGGTTCCGCGCGCCCCTGTAGCACCGAGTTGACCGCCTTGCTGGGCAATCCGAGGTTGCGCGACGCATTGGCCAAACCGTCGAAGACCGGCTCGGGCAACACGATCGGCTTGATGGCCGTCACGAAAACACGGTCGAGCTTCTTGTTGAACTCATGCGTGGAGCGATTCTGCTCTTCATGGGGGTCCCAGAACTCACCCTCATGCGGCGGTGTCCCGCCACAGCCCGCCAGCACGACGCACATGGCCAACGCCCCGGTCTGCAAGGTCAGCAACTGCATCTCACCCCCCATCCCGGCCGCCGCCGGTCAATATTCAAATGCCGGGAGTCCAATTCAACTTATCCTCTAAAGTTAGGTCTATGCATAGGCGGAAACAAGGCGTGCCAGCGTCACAACCGAGACAATAGCGCCGCAGTCGGCCAGGCATCGGCGGGCAGCCCCAGGCGCGTCTGTTCGCGCTGCACGGCGTCGCGCGTGCGGGCCCCCAGAATACCGTCGATCGCACCGACATCATGACCGCGCGCAGCCAGCTTTTGCTGCAAGACCTTCATCTGCTCGGCACTCAGGCCAGCCTCGGGGCGGCCCGGATCGAATCGAGCGGCGCCCTCCAGTCGCGTCGCGAAATAGGCTGCGGTGGTGACGTAGACGAAGCTCTTGTTCCACTCGAACAACACCTGAAAATTCGGGTAGACCATAAAGGCCGGCCCCTTGCGCCCCATCGGAAGCAGCACCGATCCCTTGCCCGACGCCAGCGCGCCTGCGCGCGCCTTGACACCCATGCGCGCCCATTCGGATGTATCGAGCGCGACTTTCATTCCCGTCTTCGACCAGTCGAGCCCCTCGGGCACCACGATCTCCTGCATCCAGGGCTCACCCTTGCGCCAACCCAGATCGCGTAGCATCCGCGCCCCCGACATCAGTGCATCAGGCGCCGAGGTCTTGAGCGTTACATGCCCGTCGCCATCGCCATCGACCCCGTTGCGCAGGATATCTTCGGGCAGCATCTGCACCTGCCCGATCTCGCCCGCCCAGGCACCGATAGTGCGCTGCGGGTCGAAATCGCCGCGCCGGAACAACTCTGCGGCCGCCAGAACCTGCGGCCGGAACAACTCGGGGCGGCGGCAATCATGGGCCAGCGTGACCAGCGCATCGCGTGTGTTGAAATCGCCCTGCACCGCGCCGTAATCGGTTTCAAGCGCCCAGAACGCCAGTAGCACCCCGCGTGACACGCCATATTCGCGCTCGATCCGGTCGAAGACCGCCTTGTACTTCTGGCTGTTCTTCGCCCCGTTCGTCAGTCGGTTCTGGCTGATCAGAGATTGTGAGAACTCAATGAAATTCTTGCGAAAAACGCCCTGCGCACGATCGGCTTTCAGAACGCGCGCATCCTGGCGCACACCACGCAGAAAAGCGTCCGCCTGCGCCTCGCTCAGCCCCTGAGCGCGGATCTCGGCCTTGAGGCCCTGCACGAAGGTGCCGAAATCGCCCCCGCATTGCGCGGCCACGGGTAAAGGCAGGCAAAGGCCCCAGATCAGGGCCGCAACAAAGGGACGCATGAAATCCTCCGGTAGTCGAATGGCTCAAGGCTAGTCGCTGCGCGGCAGCATCGCAACAGCGTTGCGCTCAGACCCCGCATCACCCCGATCTCAGCGTCATACTTTTGATAAACTTGATTTTTATACAGTCAGGCGCAGGATGTCCCCTAGGGGGATTCGTCGTAGGAGGGGGAGATGGAGTTTCTGCCGAAAGATCTCGTGGCGGCTCTGCGTGCCGCCTACCGGCCCGAGGGGGGCCGCAAATCGCGTTTGCGCATTCACACCGGCGACGAGGTGCTGCCGGTGCTGCGCCGCTGGCGTGGCGGCTTTGCGCTCGATGCGACGCGGGTGACCCATCTGCGCGGGCATGTCGAGCTGTACGAAGGCGGGCGGCATATCGCCAGCGCGCTGATCGTGGCCTCGGACATCGACGGGGATGAGCTGATCTGCACGGTCAAGCGCGAAACCCCGGTGGCCGACCGCGCGCCGCTGGATTTCGTGCGCCCCGACGATGCGCCGGTTGGATATCTGCCCTCGGCCTGAGGGCTCAGGGCAGGATCTCGACGCGCGCACCCACGGGGGTTGCTGCGAACAGCTCCTCGATCTCGGCATCGGCCAGCGCGATGCAACCGGCCGTCCAGTCATGGCCAAGCGTTATACCGCGCGGCAGGATGTTGGGCTGACCGTGAAAGAAGATATCGCCCCCCGGATCGACCCCGGCCGCTGCGGCGCGGGCGCGGTCTTCTTTCTGCGGGTAGTCGATGCCCAGTGACAGGTGATAGGCGCTGGAGCCATTGCGCCGGTCGATACGGAAGACGCCCTCGGGTGTGCGCCCGTCGCCCTCGCGCAGCTTGTCGCCCTCAGGCGCGAAGCCGAGTCGAATGCGATAGACCCGCGCCACCTGATCGCCGGTATAGACCGTCATCCGGCGCGCGGCCTTTTCAACGACAATACGGCTGACCGGTCCCGCAAGCGGCGGCAAAGGCGGCTGCGGGCGCGGCAGCACAATCGCCACCACGCCCGCCAATAACACCGCCAGCGTGAACGCTGAAAAGATCCGCGCCAGCCGCCGCAGCATCACTGCAAGTCGGCGAAGGCGTCTTTCAGCCGCGCCACGGCCTCTTCGACACGGGCGCGCGGCGTCGCCAGGTTGAAGCGCAGGAAATTCTCGCCGCCCAGACCGAAGGTGACGCCATGGTTGGCGGCGATCTTCGCATCTTTCTCAACCCGCGCGATGAACTCGGCCGGTTCCATCCCGGTATCGGCGAAATCAACCCAGGCGAGATAGGTCGCCTCAAGCGGCATCGAGCGCAGGCCAGGGATCGCGTTCACGCCAGCATCGAAGATCTTGCGATTGCCGTCGATATAGGCCAGCAGCGCATCGACCCAGGCCGCACCCTCGGGCGAATAGGCCGCCGTGGCCATCGCCAGACCAAAGCTGTTGGGCGAAATCCCCATCGCCATCATGCGCGCGCCGAACCGCTTGCGCAGTTCGGGGTCGGCGATGATGACATTGCCCGTCAGACCGCCCGCGATGTTGAAGGTCTTGGTGGTGGCGGTCATCATCACCAGCGGCATGTCGGGCTCGACCACGGCCATCGGGATATGCTTGCGCCCGCCCGGCATCACCAGGTCATGGTGGATCTCGTCCGAGACCAGCACGAGGTTGTGGCGGCGTGCGAAATCGGCGGCGGCGCGCAGCTCATCCTCGGTCCAGACCCGGCCACCGGGGTTATGCGGCGAGCACAGGATCATCATCTTGGCCGAGCCGTCCATCTGCGCGTCCCAGGCGTCGAAATCCATCTCGTAGCGGCCATCGACGCGCTTGAGCGGGCATTCCACCACGGTGCGCCCGGCGGCGCGAATGACGCGTGCAAAGGCGTGATAGACCGGGGTCATCAGCACCACCCCATCGCCCTGCGCGGTGAAGGCATCGACGCAAAGCGCGGTGCCGTTCACGAGGCCATGGGTGGTAAAGATCCACTCCGGCTCGACATGCCAGCCGTGGCGGTTGGCCATCCACCACTGGATCGCGGCATGATAGGCGCGGTTGTCGCCCCAGTAGCCATAGACCCCGTGCGCCGTCATGCCCTCAAGCGCGCGCTGCACGCAGGCGGGGGGGCGAAAGTCCATGTCGGCGACCCACATCGCGATCCCTTCGCGCGGGCTGACGCCGTAGATGCCTTGCATTCCGTCCCATTTGGACGAATGGGTGCCCACCCGGTCGATCACTTCGTCGAAATTCGGGGCGGCCGTCAGGGCGGCACGATTCGGGGCCTGGTTCATGTCTCCACCTTTCCAGAGGCAAGATTTTCCTGATTTGCTAGGTAATATAGCACACCCTCCCAATGCATCATAAATTATTGGAACTTTGTTCCTATATCACCAGCCATGATGGAAAATCATTCCATCCGAACCCGACCATTGCACCATGGGCGCCCATCGCCTAAATCACGGGCTATGACCATTCGCCCGATCCTGATCCATCCCGACCCGAGGCTCAAGAAGCTTTGCGACCCCGTCGCCTGCGTGGACGACGAGATTCGCAAGCTTGCCGACGACATGCTGGCCACCATGTATGACGCGCCCGGCGTGGGCCTTGCCGCGCCGCAGGTGGGCGTGCTCAAGCGGGTTTTCGTGATGGATTGCGTCAAGGACAACACCGCCGCGCCGCAGCCCATGGTGCTGATCAACCCCGAGATCACCTGGACCTCGGAAGAGACCAACGTCTATGAGGAAGGCTGCCTGTCGATCCCCGAGCAATATGCCGAGGTCACCCGCCCGAAAGAGGTGCGGATGCGCTGGCTGGGCCTTGACGGGCAGATGCACGAGGAACAGTTCGACGGCCTCTGGGCAACCTGCGCGCAGCATGAAAACGACCATCTCAACGGCAAGCTCTTCATCGACTATCTGGGCGCGATGAAGCGCTCGATGATCACGCGCAAGATGGAAAAGCTCAAGCGCGAGCGGGCGCGCGGCGTGAAGGAAGCCTGATGGCCGTCCGCCCCTTCATCCCCTACGAGGACAAGCGCCTGCACACCGCCGCAGAACCGGTTGAGCAGATCACCGAGACCGTGCGGATGATCTGGGACGACATGATCGAGACGATGGAGGCGATGCCCGGTGTCGGCCTTGCCGCGCCGCAGATCGGCATCATGATGCGTCTGGCCGTCGTCGATGCCTCGGACAAGCGCGGCCAGGCCGTGCGTATGGCCAACCCCGAGGTGCTGCATGCCTCGGTGCAGATGCGCCGCCATGATGAGGCCAGCCCCAACCTGCCCGGCATCTTCGCCACGATCGAGCGCCCCCGTGCCGTCACCGTGCGCTTCCTCAACTACCAGGGCGAGATCGAAGACCGCGATTTCGTCGGCCTCTGGGCAACCTCGGTGCAGCACCAGATCGACCATCTGAACGGCAAGACCTTTGTCGATCACCTCTCGCCCCTGCGGCGCAAGATGCTGGTGCAGAAGTCGGCCAAGCTTTCGAAAAGGTAAGCCATGCGCGTGATCTTCATGGGCACTCCCGATTTCTCGGTTCCCGTGCTTGAGGCGCTGGCGGCCGAACATGAGGTTGTCGCCGTCTATTCGCAGCCTCCGCGCCCGGCGGGCCGGGGTAAGAAGGAACGCCCCTCGCCCGTCCATGCCCGCGCCGAGGCGCTTGGCATCGCGGTGCGCACGCCGCTGAACTTCAAGGCTGAGGAAGACCGCGCCGCTTTCGCCGCGCTGCACGCAGATGTGGCCGTCGTCGTGGCCTATGGGCTGATCCTGCCGCAGGCGGTGCTGGACGCGCCGCGCCGTGGCTGCCTGAATATCCATGCCTCGCTCTTGCCGCGCTGGCGCGGAGCCGCGCCGATCCATCGCGCGATCATGGCGGGCGACGCCGAGACCGGCATCTGCATCATGCAGATGGAGGCGGGCCTCGACACCGGCCCGGTCCTGCTGCGCGAGGCCACGCCGATTGGCGAGACCGAAACCACCGGCGCGCTGCATGATCGCCTTTCGACCATGGGCGCGCGGATGATCCTTGAGGCACTGGATCGCCTTGAGACCTTGACGCCCGAACCGCAGCCCGAGGCGGGCGTGACCTACGCGTCGAAGATCGACAAGGCCGAGGCTCGGATCGACTGGTCCCGCCCCGCGTCCGAGCTGGTGCGGCAGATCAACGGCCTTTCGCCCTTCCCCGGCGCCTGGTGCGAGATCGCGGGCGAGCGGGTCAAGATCCTGCGCGCCGCACCGACCACAGGCCAAGGCTCGCCGGGTGAGGTTCTGGGCGGCTTCACCGTCGCCTGCGGCCAAGACGCGCTTGAGGTGCTCGATGCGCAGCGCGAGGGCAAGCGTCCGATGCCCGCGGCCGAGGTTCTCAAGGGTCTGAGCCTGCCCGCGCGGCTCTGAGCGGCCCGGAACGGGGGAAATCCTGACCCCCGCTCCCCTTTTCGTGCGGCCCTCCCTGCCCCATATTGATCGGACCAACGGAGGCGCCCATGAACATCATCGCTCTCATCATCATCGGCGCGGCGGCGGGCTTTATCGCCACGCGCGTCATGAAACTGGAAACCGATATCCCGACGACCATCGCGATCGGGATCTTCGGCGCGCTGATCGGCGGGCTGACACTGCGCTTCTTGCTGATGGTCACCGGCTGGATGTCAGGCTTTGCGGGCGCTGTGCTGGGGGCGATGGCGCTGATCTGGCTCTGGCGCCGTTACGTGGCGCGCTGATGCCCGCCTTTCTTGCGATCCTCGGGCTCGGCGCCTCGCGCCTTGTGCTCTGGATCATCGCCATCTCGATCTGGCTGATCAGCCGCCCCGGTGGCTGGGCGGTGCTGGCCGTTCTGGCGCTGGTGGGGGTGAAGCTGCTGCCCGCGAAATAGGCCTTTTCAGAGTTTTGCTGCGCCCGCATAATCCCGGGCGAATTTTGAGGGAGACATAGTCCATGCCACTTGAGACCATCAGCGGCGGCAATATCGTACTTCTGGCGCTTGCCGGCTTTATTGCCCTCGCGGTATTTCTGGGCGTCCGCATCGTTCCGCAATCCGAAAAGCACGTGGTCGAGCGTTTCGGCCGGTTGCGCGCCGTTCTGGGGCCGGGCATCAACTTCATCGTCCCCTTCCTTGACCGGGTCGCGCATCGCATCTCGATCCTTGAACGCCAGCTGCCCTCGACGCGGCAGGATGCGATCACCGCCGACAACGTGCTGGTGCAGGTCGAAACCTCGGTCTTCTACCGCATCACCGAGCCGGAAAAGACCGTCTACCGCATTCGCGACGTGGACGCGGCCATCGCCACCACCGTGGCGGGCATTGTGCGCTCGGAGATCGGCAAGATGGAACTGGACACCGTGCAGTCGAACCGCGCGGGGTTGATCGGCACGATCCAGGACAACCTCGCCAACGTCGTCGATGACTGGGGGATCGAGGTCACCCGCGCCGAGATCCTCGACGTGAACCTAGATGAGGCCACCCGCGCCGCGATGCTGCAGCAGCTTAACTCCGAACGCGCCCGTCGCGCCCAGGTGACCGAGGCGGAGGGCCGCAAGCGCGCGGTCGAGCTGCATGCCGACGGCGAGCTTTACGCCGCCGAGCAACAGGCCAAGGCCCGCCGCATTCTGGCCGAGGCAGAGGCTTTTGCTACCGGCGTCATCGCCGAGGCCATCGCCAAGAACGGACTTGAGGCCGCGCAGTATCAGGTCGCACTCAAGCAAGTCGAGGCAATCTCTGAGGTCGCCAGCGGCAATGGCAAGCAGACCGTAATCCTGCCCGCCGCCGCGCTAGAGGCCTTCACCAATGCGTTCACGCTGATGAAGGGGAAATCGTGATGCTGTGGCAACAAGCCTGGTTCTGGGTCGCTGCCGGGGTCGTTCTGGGCGCGCTTGAGATGCTGATCCCCGGCTTCTTCCTGCTGGGTTTCGCGATCGGCGCGCTGGTTGTGGGCTTTCTGGTCTGGCTCGACCTCATGGGTTCCAGCCTGCCGGCATTGCTGCTCGTGATGGCGGCCACTGCCGTGCCCGCCTGGCTGATCGCGCGGCGCATCGCCGGGGTGCGCAGCGGCCAGAACAAGATCTGGGATCGCGACATCAACGAGAACTGATGCAGCGAAAGAAGAAACGGCGGCCCTCGGGCCGCCGTTCTTGATTCAGACTGCGCGGATCTCTGACAAGATCGCCTGCGCGGCGGCCACCGGATCGGGCGCATCCCAGATCGGGCGACCCACCACCAGATGATCGGCCCCGGCGGCCAGCGCCGTCGCCGGCGTCTCGACCCGCTTCTGGTCACCGAGCGCCGCACCCGCGGGGCGCACGCCCGGCGTCACGATCAGCTTGCCCGCTGCCTGCGGCAGCGCGCGGATCACCGCCGCCTCACGCGGCGAAGCGATCACGCCATCCGCCCCGGCCTCGAACGCGCGCGCGGCGCGTTCGGTCACCAGATCGGCGATCTCGCCTTGCTTGATCAGCGCCCCGTCCAGATCGCTGCGGTCGAGCGAGGTCAGGATCGTCACCGCCAGGATCTTGAGGTTCTTGCCCGACGCGCCCTCTTTGGCGGCCTTCACCACATAGGGGTCGCCATGCACCGTCAGGAAATCCAGATCGTATTGCGCGATGCCCTTCACGGCCTTCTCGACCGTCGCGCAGATGTCGAAGAATTTCATGTCGAGGAAGATCTTCTTGCCGAGTTCGAGCTTGAGTTCGTTGGCCAGCGCCAACCCCCCGCCCGTCAGCATCCCCAGACCGATCTTGTAGAACGACACGCTGTCACCAAGCGCCTTGGCCAGCTCCAACCCGGCAAGGGCGTTCGGCACATCAAGGGCGACAATCAGCCGGTCGTCGGCGGGCAGCATCTGGGTCATGGCAATTCTCCGGGGGAAGGGCAAACGGTGGCCTTTTGCGCCCGAACCGCGCGCCGGTCAAGAAAAAGCCGCCCGCGCGCCGGGCCAACTTTTTGCCGCACACCCGGTCGCACCCCCTTGAACCGGTGCCGCGCAAAAACCAACTCAGTCTCAAGACCCGGAGCGGGGCGCGCCAGAATTGGGCGCCTCAAGGACCGGGGGCTTTAGGAAAGGAGATACCCGATGAACATGGAAAAGTTCACGGAACGGTCGCGTGGTTTCCTGCAGGCAGCCCAGACCATCGCGATGCGCGAGGGACACCAGCGCGTGGTTCCCGAACATCTGCTCAAGGCACTCATGGATGACGAAGAGGGGCTGTCGGCCAACCTCATCCGCCGCGCAGGGGGCGAACCCAAGCGCGTGCAGGAAAGCGTCGATCTGTTCGTCTCGAAGCTGCCCAAGGTCTCGGGCGGCGACGGTCAGGTCTATGTCGAGCAATCGCTGGTGCGTGTGCTTGATGAGGCCGAGAAAATCGCCAAGAAGGCGGGCGACAGCTTCGTGCCGGTCGAGCGGGTGCTGATGGCGCTGGCCGTGGTCAACACCAAGGCCAAGGACGCGCTGGATGCGGGCGCGGTTACCGCGCAAAAACTCAACACCGCGATCAACGATCTGCGCAAGGGCCGCACGGCCGACTCCGCCTCGGCCGAAGAGGGCTATGACGCGCTCAAGAAATATGCCCGCGACCTCACTGAGGCCGCCGAAGAGGGCAAGATCGACCCGATCATCGGCCGCGACGACGAGATCCGCCGCACCATGCAGGTGCTGTCGCGCCGCACCAAGAACAACCCCGTCCTGATCGGCGAGCCCGGCGTGGGTAAAACCGCCATCGCCGAGGGGCTTGCCCTGCGCATCATCAACGGCGACGTGCCCGAAAGCCTGCGCAACAAGAAGCTGCTGGCGCTCGACATGGGCGCGCTGATCGCCGGGGCGAAATACCGCGGTGAATTCGAGGAGCGCCTCAAGGCAATCCTGAAGGAGATCGAGGCCGCCGCAGGCGAGATCATCCTTTTCATCGACGAAATGCACACGCTGGTGGGCGCGGGCAAATCCGAGGGCGCAATGGACGCCGCGAACCTGATCAAACCGGCGCTTGCGCGTGGTGAGCTGCATTGCGTCGGCGCGACCACGCTCGATGAATACCGCAAATATGTCGAGAAAGACGCGGCCCTTGCGCGGCGCTTCCAGCCGGTGATGGTCGAGGAACCGACCGTCGAGGACACGATCTCGATCCTGCGCGGCATCAAGGAGAAATATGAACTGCACCACGGCGTTCGCATCTCCGACTCGGCGCTGGTGGCGGCTGCGACGCTTTCGCATCGCTACATCACCGACCGCTTCCTGCCCGACAAGGCGATCGACCTCGTGGATGAGGCCGCAAGCCGCCTGCGCATGGAAGTGGACAGCAAACCCGAAGAGCTTGACGCCCTCGACCGCCAGATCCTGCAAATGCAGATCGAGGCCGAGGCCCTCAAGCGCGAGGATGACGTGGCCTCCAAGGACCGTCTCGAAAAACTCGAGAAGGATCTGGCCGAGCTGCAACAGCGCGCC
Source organism: Sedimentimonas flavescens (assembly GCF_025154035.1). Taxonomy (NCBI): domain Bacteria; kingdom Pseudomonadati; phylum Pseudomonadota; class Alphaproteobacteria; order Rhodobacterales; genus Sedimentimonas; species Sedimentimonas flavescens. The sequence continues at coordinate 20,916 of NZ_JAOALJ010000007.1, forward strand.
GCCGCGATGACCGCCAAATGGCAGGCCGAGCGCGACGCGCTCGAAGCCTCGCGCGACGTCAAGGAAAAGCTCGACCATGCCCGCGCCCAGCTTGACCAGGCCAAACGCGAAGGCAACTTCGCCAAGGCGGGCGAGCTGCAATACGGCACCATCCCCGAGCTGGAAAAACGCCTCTCGGAAGCCGAAGGCAAGGAAGACGGCCAGATGGTCGAAGAGGCCGTGCGCCCCGAACAGATCGCCGAGGTGGTGGAACGCTGGACCGGCATCCCGACCTCGAAGATGCTTGAGGGCGAGCGCGAAAAGCTGCTGAAGATGGAAGAGGAGCTGCACAAGCGCGTCATCGGCCAGGATACGGCGATCACCGCCGTGTCGAACGCCGTGCGCCGCGCCCGCGCGGGTCTGAACGACGAAAACCGCCCGCTCGGTTCCTTCCTGTTCCTCGGCCCGACCGGCGTCGGCAAGACCGAACTGACCAAGGCCGTCGCCGAATACCTCTTCGACGACGACACCGCGATGGTGCGCATCGACATGTCCGAGTTCATGGAGAAACACTCCGTCGCCCGGCTGATCGGCGCCCCGCCCGGCTATGTCGGCTACGATGAGGGCGGCGTGCTGACCGAGGCCGTGCGCCGTCGCCCCTATCAGGTCGTGCTCTTCGACGAGGTCGAAAAGGCCCACCCTGACGTCTTCAACGTGCTCCTTCAGGTGCTCGACGATGGCGTGCTGACCGATGGCCAGGGCCGCACGGTGGACTTCAAGCAGACGCTGATCGTGCTGACCTCGAACCTCGGCAGCCATGCGCTCAGCATCCTGCCCGAGGGCTCGTCCAGCGATCAGGCCAAGGCCGAGGTTATGGAGGCAGTACGGGCCCATTTCCGCCCCGAGTTCCTGAACCGCCTCGATGAAATGGTGATCTTCGACCGCCTGACCCGTGGCAACATGGACGGCATCGTCGCAATCCAGCTCGCCCGGCTCGAAAAGCGCCTCGCGCAACGCAAGATCGCGCTCGCGCTTGATGAGGCCGCCAAGATGTGGCTCGCCGACGAAGGCTACGACCCGGTCTATGGCGCGCGCCCGCTCAAACGGGTGATCCAGCGCTCGCTGCAAGACCCGCTGGCCGAACTCATCCTGGGCGGTGAAATTCTTGACGGCGCCACCGTCACGATCACCGCCAATGAAAACGGCCTCGTGGTCGGAGGCAAGGTCTCGGCCTCGTCCCGCCGCGCCCCGGCCGATGCCATTCTGAACTGATCCGGCGAAGGGGGCTCCGGCCCCCTTCCCTTCTTCTTGGGTCAAATACCTCGGGGGTGAATTTCGCCCGCCCGGGCGAAAGAGGGGGCAGCGCCCCCTCGCTCCGGCCCCGCCAAGGCGCTAGAATGGGGCAAACCTCGGTGCCCCATGCCCGCCCTTTGCCGCGATTGTCTCACCACTTTCGACACCGCCCCCGCACGCTGCCCGCGCTGCGGCCGCCCGCGCATCCTTTCGCACCCCGAGCTCTTCTCGCTCCCCATCGCGCATATCGACTGCGACAGCTTCTATGCCTCGGTCGAGAAGCGCGACAACCCCGCGCTCTCCTCCCGCCCGGTCATCGTCGGCGGCGGCACGCGCGGCGTCGTCTCTACCTGCTGCTATGTCGCCCGCATCTCGGGCGTGCGTTCGGCCATGCCCATGTTCCAGGCCCTCAAACTCTGCCCCGAGGCCGTGGTCCTCCGCCCGCGCATGGCACATTACGCCGAGGTCTCGGCCCGCATCCGCGCACTCATGGCCGCGCTCACCCCGCTCATTGAACCCCTCTCGCTCGACGAGGCATTCCTAGACCTCACCGGCACCGAGCGCCTCCACAACGCCCCGCCCGCGCTCCTGATGGCCCGCCTCGCCCGGCAGATCGAGACCGAGATCGGCGTCACCGCCTCGGTGGGCCTTTCGCATAACAAGTTCCTCGCCAAGATCGCCTCCGACCTCGACAAACCGCGCGGCTTTTCCGTGATCGGCCGCGCCGAGACGGAAGGCTTCCTGCGCGACAAGCCGGTCTCGCTGCTCTGGGGCGTTGGCGCCGCCACCCGCGTCGCACTCGGCCGCGCGGGCCTGCGCACCCTGGCCGACATCCGCCGCACCGGCCGCGATCAGATGCTGCGCCGCTTCGGCACCCAAGGCACGCGCCTATGGCACCTCGCCCATGGCGAGGACCACCGCCGCGTGAACCCCAATGAGCCGATCAAATCCGTCTCGAACGAAACCACCTTCGCGCAGGACATCGAGGACCGCGAAGAGCTCAAGACCCAGCTCTGGATCATGGCCGAGAAAGCCGCCGCGCGGATGAAGGCCAAGGGGCTTGAGGGCCGCACCGTCACGCTCAAGCTGCGCCGCGCCGATTTCTCGGCCCTCTCGCGCCAGATGCAGCTTGAGGAACCCTCGCAACTCGCCGACACGCTCTATCGCGAAGGCACCCGCCTCCTCGACGCTCTGCCCGAACGCGGTCCCTTCCGGCTGATCGGCATAGGCTATTCCGACCTCACCACCGCCAGCGGCCGCGACCCGGTAGGCGATCTACTAGACCCGCAGGCCCGCGCCCGCGCAGGCGCCGAACGCGCCACTGACAAGATCCGCGCGAAATTCGGCAGCGACGCGATCCGCACGGGCCGCAGCCTGCGCGGGGAGGACTGATCACTCGGCCGCGATGCGCCCCTGCGCCCGGCCCAGTTCCGCGATCTGTGCGACCGCACGCCCCATCACCCCGGCGAAGGCATCGAACTGCGGCGCACGGCGCACCAGCCGCTCATCCATGTAAAGGCTGCGGCAGATCTCCAGCTGGATGACCTCCACACCCTCAGCGGGCCGCCCATAGCGCTGCGCAATATAGGCGCCCGCAAAGGGGCGGTTGCGCGCCACCCGCAACCCCAGCCCACGCAGCACAGCCTCGACCGCCGCAACCGTACTCGCCCGCGCCGTGTTGCCGTGGCGATCGCCCAGAACGATATCGGGGCGCTGCACACCGAAGGCATCCAGCGCCTCACTCGGCATCGAATGCATGTCGATCAGGATCGCGCGCCCGAACTGGCCACGCACCTCCTCGATCAGTTCCGCAAGCGCCGCGTGATAGGGGCGCCAGACCGCATCGATTCGCGCCTGCGCCTCTGCACAGCTAATCTTGCCTGCATAAATCGCCCGCCCGCTTGCCACCACCCGCGGAATCACCCCAAGCCCCGCCGCCACACGCGGCGAGACCGGCGCGCGCCGCCCCAGCCCTTCGATCAGCGCAGGGTCCAACTCATCCGCCGCCCGATTCAGATCGACCCAGGCGCGCGGCAAACGCGCCGCCAGAAGCGCGGCACCCTCCTGCGGCGCGCGCTGCAGCAGATCCTCGACAAATGCATCCTCGGAGGAACGTAGTCTGGCCTCGTCGAGCCCCGTGCGCTCAAGCAACGCCTGCGGATAGTCGCGCCCGGAATGCGGCGACGCGAAGATGACCGAGGTCGTCAGTCGCGCGGGCCGCGTCAGCCGATAGGGCAGCGTTTCTGGCATCGTCTCTCCTCGTTACCTGAGCAGCCTACACCGAATTGATTTCCCGCCAAAACCCTCTTGCAAGCCGCCCCGACTCCTTTTATAGACCCGCAGACCGACGCGGTTCCGCCCCGCGTCCTTTTCATCTGAAAGGGATGCAGCGGCAGAATCACTTAGGCTGTGGGCGGTTAGCTCAGCGGTAGAGCACTACGTTGACATCGTAGTGGTCACTGGTTCGATCCCAGTACCGCCCACCATTCGCCGCTCCCTCGGGGGTTTAAGCTTAAGGCGCACGCGCGCCGCGAAAAGGAGATGGCCAATGAAGGTCCGTAACTCGCTCCGCTCGCTCAAGCAGCGTCACCGCGATTGCCAGGTCGTGCGCCGTAAAGGCCGCGTCTACGTGATCAACAAGACGCAGAAGCGCTTCAAGGCCCGTCAGGGCTGAGGCGCAGAGCCACGGAATTTCAAGGCCGCGCAGGGGCAACCCGCGCGGCCTTTTCCATGCTGGACGCAAAGCAACGCCGCACCCGATCAAGGGTTCGCGCCCATGCCCATTCTTCTTGGAGAAAATACCTCGGGGGTGAGCGGCAGGGCCGCGAGGGGGCAGCGCCCCCTCCCCTCAGTCGTATTTGCGCAGATCGTCGATCACCTTGCCGTCGTTCGGCAGGCTGCCCGGCGCGACCAGTTCGATCACACCTTTCATCTTCAGCGCCTCGACAACGCCGCCATTGAAGCGCGCCGGGTCCGAGGCTTCGGTCTCGATCTGAACCGTCATGACGTCCATCTCGCCGTCGCGCGTGGCGATCACGCGCGCACGCGCGACCTCCGGATGAGCCGCGACAAAGGCCGCGACTTGCTCGGGGCGCACGAACATACCCTTGATCTTGGTGGTCTGATCGGCCCGTCCCATCCAGCCCTTGATGCGCTGATTGGTGCGTCCGCAGGGCGAGATGCCGGGCATGATCGCGCTCAGATCGCCGGTGGCGAAACGCACTAGCGGGTAATCGGGGTTGAGCGTGGTGACGATGACTTCGCCGACCTCGCCATCGGGCACCGGATCGCCGGTGCCGGGGCGCACGATCTCGACGATCACACCCTCGTCGAGGATCATCCCCTCCATCGCGTCGGATTCGTAGGCAATATTGCCCAGATCCGCCGTGGCGTAGCACTGAAGGCACTGGATGCCGCGATCCGCGTATTCCTTGCGCAGGCTCGGGAACAGCGCCCCCCCGCCCACGGCCGCGCGGGTAATGCCCAGGCGTTCCCCCATCTCCTCGGCCTTGTCGAGAATGATCTTGAGATAGTCAGGCGTGCCCGAATAGACCGTCGTGCCGATATCCACCGCGGCGCGCACCTGCAACTCGGTCTGCCCGGTCCCGGCGGGCAGCACCGCTGCGCCAACGGCCCGCGCCCCGGATTCAAAGATCATCCCTGCGGGCGTCAGGTGATAGCCAAAGCAGTTCTGCACGATATCGCCCTGGCCCACACCACAGGCATGCAGGAAGCGGCCCATGCGCCACCAGTCATGGCTCACATCGCCCGGCTCGTAGATCGGACCGGGGCTCTGGAAGATATGGGCAAAGGCATGGGCTGGTTTGCTGGTCAGCCCGCCGAAGGGCGCCTGCGCCTTCTGCGCGGCGCCCAGGTCCGACTTGCGCAGCACCGGCAAGCGGGCCAGCGCCGCACGAGAGGTGATCTGCCCCGCCTCGACCGGGCCCAGATGCGCCGCCATACCCGGCGCGCTCAGCGCCCGCGCGATCACCTGCGGCAGATCCCGAGCCAGCGCAGCCGCGCGCTCATCGACCGAGCGGGTTTCGAGATCGTCGTAGTAGCGGCTCATGTCGGACCCTCCATCGGGGTATAAGTCATCTTTCTGCGCAGCAGCATTCTGCGCAGCAATCGTTTGAATTCAGTCAGTTGCGTTACGCCAGCCAGCGCTTACGACGGCGATAGCTGCGTACTTCGCGGAAGCTCTTGCGCCCATCGTCCGAGACGCCCAGGTAGAATTCCTTCACATCCGGGTTCTCGCGCAGCGCCTTGGCAGGGCCGTCCATCACGACGCGGCCGGATTCCAGAATATAGCCGTAATGCGCGTAGCGCAGCGCGACGTTGGTGTTCTGCTCGGCCAGCAGGAAGGTCACGCCTTCGCCTTCGTTGACCGCTTTCACGATCTCAAAGATCTGCTCAACCAGCTGCGGCGCTAGGCCCATCGAGGGTTCGTCGAGCAGGATCGTCTCGGGGCGCGACATCAGTGCGCGGCCCATGGCGACCATCTGCTGCTCCCCGCCCGACGTATAGCCCGCCTGACTCTTGCGGCGCTCTTTCAGGCGCGGGAAGTAGTTATAGACCATCTCGAGGTCCTTCTGGATCTCGGCGCGCCCGTCGGTGCGGGTATAGGCGCCGGTCAGCAGGTTTTCCTCGACGGTGAGGTGCTCAAAGCAGTGGCGGCCCTCCATCACCTGGATCACGCCCTTGCGCACCAGATCGGCCGGGGACAGTTCCTGCACGCGCTCGCCGCGATAGATGATCGATCCTTTGGTCACCTCGCCGCGCTCGGATTTGAGCAGGTTGGAAACAGCCTTGAGCGTCGTCGTCTTGCCCGCGCCGTTGCCGCCCAGAAGCGCGGTGATACCGCCCTTGGGCACGCTCAGGCTTACGCCTTTCAGAACGAGGATGACGTGGTTGTAGATCACCTCGATGTTGTTGACCTCGAGAAGGGTCTCGGTTTTCCCGGCGTCGAGCATGGCATTCTCCGTGAATGAGGCCCCCGGCCGCGAACGGCCGGGGGGAGGTCAGCTTAGTTGCAGCGCTCGGTGATGCCGGCTTCAGCCGCGAAGGCAGCCGAGTCTTCGGCGACCAGCGGGTCAAGCACGTCGGCGTCCGAGGTGATCCAGTCCGACACCGCGTTCCAGGTCTTGCCACCGGCATCCCACTGGTAGATGCGGGCCGAACCCGGGCCACCGTGATCGGCGCAGTTCGCCGTGATCGGCTGGGCGAAATCGGGCAGGCCAAGCTCGGTCAGACGCTCTTCGGTCAGGTTGAGGTTCTCGAAGCCCTCGCGCACCTGTGCCGCGTTCACCGCCGAGGTGCCGGCGATTTCCTGCGCCTTGCGGATCGCTTCCGAGATGGTCATCGCCGCGTACATGCCGCGCGAATAGAGCACCGTGCCCACCTGATCGCCCGCACCCGAGCCCTTGCCGGCGTCGAGAACGTACTTCTTCAGGTCGTCGTTGATCGGGAAGTTCGCGCCCGTGCCGTGGAAGCTGATGGTCTTGTAGCCATTGGCGCCGTCACCGGCCGGACCCACGTCGTTCTCCGAACCCGACCACCAGATGCCGATGAAGTTCTCCATCGGGAACTTGATGTTCACGGCTTCCTGAATCGCGACCTGGTTCATGACACCCCAGCCCCACATCAGGACGTAATCGGGCTTGTCACGGCGGATCTGCAGCCACTGCGACTTCTGTTCCTGGCCAGGGTGATCGACCGGCAGTTCGACCAGCGTGAAGCCGTGCTTCTTCGACAGCTCGGTCAGGGTGCGGATCGGTTCCTTACCATAGGCCGAGTTGTGATAGACGAGCGCGATTTTCTTGCCGTTCAGATCGCCGCCGTTGACGTCGAGCAGGTGCTTGACCGCAACGCTGGCGCCGTCCCAGTAGTTCGCCGGGTAGTTGAACACCCATTCAAACACCTTGCCGTTGGCGGCCGAGGTACGGCCGTAGCCCGGGGTGTAAAGCGTGATGCCGTCGGCCGAGACCTTCGGGATCAGCTGATAGGTGATACCGGTCGAGAGCGGGTTATAGACAAGCGCGCCCATGCCCTTGGTCGACTCGTAGCATTCCACACCCTTTTCGGTGTTGTAGGCGGTCTCGCATTCCGGAACGACGACCTTCTCGCCGCCGATGCCGCCGTCACGCTCGTTGAGCAGCGTGAAATAGTCGTTGAAGCCATCCGCGTAGGGGATGCCGTTGGCGGCATAGGCCCCGGTGCGGTAGCTCATGTTCGGCACAACCAGGTCGGCCATTGCCGGAGCGGCGGTGGCGGCGATGGTCGCGGCCGCAAGTGCTGCAAAAGTCTTCTTCATACGTCAATCCTCCCAGAACGTATTCAGGTGTCGGTTGCCGGTTGCCCGGTTCTTGGCTGGCCCCTCAGTGCGGGAAGGGCCAGAGTCTCAGTTTTTCTTTCGCCACGCGCCACAGTTGCGCCAGGCCATGCGGTTCCGCGATCAGGAAGATCACGATCAGACCGCCCACGATCATCAGCTCGATATGCGCCGCCAAGTCGGTCGGCCAACCCAGCGTCCCCACGAGCACGTTCTTCAGAAGCACCGGCAACAGGACCAGGAAGGCCGCGCCTGCGAAGCTGCCGAAGATCGACCCCAGACCCCCGATGATCACCATGAAGAGGATCAGGAAGGACTTCTGGATACCGAAGGCTTCGCCCACCTCGGCCGCGCCCAGATAGACCGCGAAGAACAGCGCCCCGGCGATGCCAATGAAGAACGAGCTGACGGCAAAGGCGGTGATCTTGGTGCTCAGCGGGTTCACCCCGATGATCTCGGCGGCGATATCCATGTCGCGGATCGCCATCCACTTGCGCCCCACGGTGCCGCGCGTCAGGTTGCGCGCGATCACCGCGACGATCGTCAGCATGACCAGGCAGAACATGTACTTCGCGGTAGCCGAGGTCTGCGCACCGGTGACAAAGACACCGAAGATCGTGCGGTCGGGCGCGTTGATCTGACCCGAGGCCGAGTAGTTGTAGAACCACGGAACCTTGTTGAAGAGCCACACAAGGAAGAACTGCGCCGCCAGCGTTGCCACCGCAAGGTAGAAGCCCTTGATGCGCAGCGACGGAAGGCCGAACAGAACCCCCACGGCGGCGGTGATGCCGCCCGCGATCAGCACGTGGAAGAAGATCGACACCTCAGGAAAGGCGGTCATCAGCTTGTAGACGGCATAGGCGCCCACGGCCATGAAGCCGCCGGTACCCAGGCTGACCTGTCCGGCAAAGCCGACCAGAATATTCAGCCCGATCGCCGCGATCGAGTAGATCAGGAACGGCACGAACACAGCGTTCGCCCAGTAATCGTTGATGAATAGCGGGATCACCCCGAAGGCGACTGCCAGCACCGCGTAGTAGCGCAGGCGGTCGAACTTGATCGGGAAGGTTTGGCTGTCCTCCCGATAGGACGTTTTGAAATCACCGGCCTCGCGGTAGAACATCAGAGCCTCCCCCCGTCATTGTTGCGGGGGAAGGTCGTTCCGCCCCCGATCAGCAGCCCCGGCGCAACCGCAGCCAGGACCAGAGCCCGACCGCCGCTCCGGCGGCTGCGAGCAGCATGTTGGTGACCTGCAGCCCCATCGGTTCCGAACTCGGCGCGGCAAGCGCGATCCAGCCGAAGGCTAGTGCTGCAGCCCATCCGATAGTGAAGACAGTCGCGCAGGTTTTCATGACCGAAGGACCTCCCAATCCTTGTCGCGGCCATCTGGGGCCGCATATGGCTCCCTTCCCTTCGGCTCAGGCCTCCCTGCCCGTTTGCTGCCGAATCTGCGGCAGGATGTCGCAGCGCGGCGCCCTGATCAACAGATTTCTTTCCGTGAATGTTAGCCATATCGATCACACCCGCTCGATGATCTTTTCGCCGAACAGACCCTGCGGCCGGAACACGAGGAAGATCAGCGCCAGCACATAGGCGAACCAGTTCTCGGTCGCGCCGCCGATCATCGGACCGATGGTGAATTCGAACAGCTTCTCGCCCACACCGATGATCAGACCGCCCACGATGGCGCCCGGGATCGAGGTGAAACCGCCCAGCATCAGCACCGGCAGCGCCTTGAGCGCGATCAGCGACAGCGAGAACTGCACGCCCGACTTCGAGCCCCACATGATCCCTGCGACCAGCGCCACAAAGCCTGCGATCGACCACACGAGGATCCAGATGAAGCGCAGCGAGATGCCTACCGACAGCGCGGCCTGGTGGTCGTCTGCCACGGCGCGCAGCGCGCGGCCCTGTTTGGAGTACTGGCTGAACAGCGTCAGCGCGGTCACCAGCAGCACCGCCACGACGGTGGCCACGATGTCGAGGTTGTCGATGAAGAAACCATAGCCGAACAGGCTGTCGGTCACGCTCTCCACGGTCTCCGAGATACCCTGCGGCAGGCCGACGTCGAGCTTCTTGATATCGGCGCCCCACATGACGTCGCCGAAACCTTCAAGGAAATAAGCCAGACCGATGGTCGCCATGAACAGGATGATCGGCGCCTGGTTGACGAGGTGTTTGAGCACCAGCTTCTCGATGACGATCGCAAGGCCGACCATCACGCCAGCGGTCAGGATGATGGCCAGAATAGAGGGGACGGTCCAGCCGAAGTGGCTGACATGCATCCCTGTCATCGCGTTGATCAGGTGGGCGAAGGGCACCTGACCCTGCTGGATGCCCACCAGCGTCAGCGCCGCGAACAGCGCCAGCACGCCCTGCGCGTAGTTGAAGATGCCCGACGCCTTGTAAATCAGCACGAAGCCAAGGGCGACCAGCGCATACATGACGCCGGCCATCAGGCCGTTCAGCGTCACTTCCATCGCAAAGAGAAGTTGATCAGGCATGGTGCCCTCCCGTCGGCGTCGTCTGCATGATGTCTGCATCAAGGATGCAGGATGTGTGCATGTCCGGTTTGCGGCCCTGAAGCTCAGTCATGGGCCACCCCCAGATAGGCGTCGATAACGTCCTGGTTGTTGCGCACCTCATCGGGCGGGCCGTCGCCGATCTTGCGGCCATAGTCCATGACGACCACGCGGTCGGACAGGTCCATGACGACGCCCATGTCATGCTCGATCAGCACGGTGGTGGTGCCGAACTCGTCGTTCACATCGAGGATGAAGCGGCACATGTCCTCTTTTTCCTCGACGTTCATGCCGGCCATCGGCTCGTCCAGAAGCAGGATCTTGGGCTCAGCGGCCAGTGCGCGCGCCAGTTCGACCCGCTTCTTCAGACCGTAGGGCAGTCGGCCCACCGGGGTCTTGCGGATCGGCTGGATCTCGAGGAAGTCGATGATCTTCTCGACCTTCTCGCGGTGCGCGTCCTCTTCCTTCGAGGCCCCGCCCCACCACATCGCCTGGCTCAGCAGACCCGATTTCATCAGGGTCAGGCGGCCGGTCATGATGTTGTCGAGAACCGACATGCCATCAAACAGCGCGATGTTCTGGAAGGTACGCGCGATACCAAGGCCCGCGATCTCGTAGGGGCGCATCGGCCCGCGCTTGTAGCCCTTGAACCAGACTTCGCCCTCGGTCGGGATGTAGAAACCCGAGATGACGTTCAGCATGGAGGACTTGCCCGCCCCGTTGGGGCCGATGATCGCGCGGATCTCGCCCTGACGGATGTCGAACGAGATGTCGCTGATCGCCGTAACCCCACCGAACTTGAGGGTGATGTTCTTCAGCTCCATCAGAACGCCACCGATCTGGCGGCCGTCTGCGGTGATGTAACCGTCGCTCATGTCGTTCATTCCGCGGCCATCCTCTGTTCGGGGGCGACTTCGGCGTCGGCGATGTTCAGCGTCGCCTTGATCGCGCCCTTGCGGCCATCCTCGTAGGTGACCTCGGTCTCGGTGTAGATGCTGGTACGCCCGTCATAGAGCGCCTCGATAAGGTCGGCGAATTTCTCGGCGACGATATTGCGGCGCACCTTGCGGGTCCGGGTCATCTCGCCGTCGTCGGCATCCAGTTCCTTGTGCAGGATCAGGAAGCGGTGGATCTGGCAGCCCGACAGCATCGGATCGAGCGCGACCGAGGCGTTCACCTCGTTCACATGGCTCTTGATCATCTCATAGACCTTCGGGTGACCCGCCAGTTCCTGATAGGAGGCATAGGCGATGTTGTTGCGCTCGGCCCAGTTGCCGACCGCGTTCAGGTCGATGTTGATGAAGGCCGTGCAGCGGTCCTTGCCCGCACCAAAGACGACAGCCTCTAGGATGTTGGGGTAGAACTTCAGCTTGTTTTCAACGTATTTGGGTGCGAACAGCCGCCCGTCGGCCATCTTGCCCACGTCCTTGGCGCGGTCGATGATACGCAGGTGACCCGAGCCTTCCTCGAAGAAGCCTGCGTCCCCCGTTGCCACCCAGCCCTCGGGATCTTTCGTCGAGGCGGTGCTTTCGGGGTTGTTATAGTATTCGACGAAGGTGCCGGGGCTGCGGTAGAACACCTCCCCGTTGTCGGCGATCTTCACCTCGACGCCGGGCGAGGGCACGCCGACGGTATCGGAGCGCACTTCGCCATCGGGCTGCTGGGTGATGAAAACGCTCGCCTCGGTCTGGCCGTAGAGCTGTTTGAGGTTGATCCCCAAAGAGCGGTAGAAATCGAAGATCTCGGGGCCGATGGCCTCGCCCGCGGTATAGCCCACGCGGATATTCGTGAACCCGAGCGTGTTCTTCAGCGGGCCGTAGATAAAGAGATTGCCAAGCGCATAGCCCAGCCGGTCCGCGCCGCTGACCGGCTTGCCGTCAAGGATCGCCGGTCCCACCTTGCGCGCCAGCGCCATATAGCGGTCGAACAGCCATTTCTTGAACTTGCCCGCGTCTTCCATGCGGATCATGACGTTGGTCAGCTGACCTTCGAACACGCGCGGCGGGGCGAAGAAATAGGTCGGCCCGATCTCGCGCAGGTCGGTCATCATGGTCGAGGCGTTCTCGGGGCAGTTCACGGTGAAGCCCGCCCAATAGGCCTGCCCGACCGAGAAGATGAAGTCGCCCACCCAGGCCATCGGCAGGTAGGCCAGAACTTCCTCGTTCCGGGTCAGCTTGTCGAAGGCGCAGGAATTCTTGGCGGTCTCGATGATGTTGCGGTTCGACAGCACCACGCCCTTGGGCTTGCCGGTGGTGCCCGAGGTATAGAGCATCACGCAGGTCGAGTCGTAGTTCAACTCGGCGATGCGGTGGTTGAGCTCTTCCTCATAGCGGTAGTGGCCCGCGCGGCCTTCGGAAACGACATCCTCCAGCGCGTTCATGCGGGTGTGGTCGTATTTCCGCATACCGCGCTTGTCGGTATACATGACATGCTTGATCGAGTGGATCTGGTCTTCGACCTCGACGACCTTGTCGACCTGCTCCTGGTCGCCGCAGACCACGAAGCGCGCGCCGCAATGGCCCAGCACATAGGCCATCTCTTCGGCCACGGCGTCCTGGTAGAGCGGCACCGGCACGGCCCCGCACATCTGCGCCGCAACCATCGCCCAGTAATGGGCAGGGCGGTTGCGCCCGATGATGGCAATGTGGTCGCCACGCTCGACGCCAAGGCTCAGGAAGCCCATCGCCATGGCGCGGATTTCCTCGGAAGCCTGCGCCCAGGTCCAGCTCTGCCAGATGCCGAATTCTTTTTCACGATAGGCGGGGTATCCGCCGTATCGCTGCACGTTCCGCGCCAAGAGCGCAGGAATCGAATGCGCAGATCCCTCTGCCGCAACTGCGTCAGCCATTGTTCCTCCCTCGCGCCAGTTACCCGGCGTTCTCGCCGCAGGGGCGATTCCTCCTGCGCCCCATAGCGGCACAGTGACACCCTCGCGGTCAAAGTTTTCCTGATTTTTTCTTGAATCTAACGAATTCTTACCGGAGCAACAGGCCCCTTTTTCATCCGGCCCCGGAGTGTTAGCGATGGAAGGGGAGGAACCGATGAGCGCAGAAGACCCACGCGAGCGTCTGACACAGGCGGGGCTGAACCTGATCGGACAGGCTCTGTCGATCTTCGACAGCGATCTGCGGCTGGCCGTTTCGAACCGCCAGTACCAGCGCATGTTCGACCTTCCCGAGGAATATACGCGCCCCGGCACCCTGTTCGAGGACACGATCCGCCTGCTGGCGCTGCGCGGAGAATACGGCCACATCGGCGACATCGAGGAAGCGGTGCGGCTGCGCGCCGAACAGGCCCGCGCCTTCGAGCCGCATTACCTGGAGCGCACCCGCACCAATGGCCGCACCATCGCGGTCGAGGGCGCGCCACTGCCGCAGGGTGGCTGGGTGACCGTCTATACCGACATCACCGAGATCAAGCGCCAGGAAGCATTGCTGCGGGCGCGCTCGGCCGAGCTGTCCGAGCAGGTGCTGGAAAACGCCGAGCGGCTGGCGGGCGCCAACCGCGCGCTGGCCGCAACCAACGCCGCGCTGGAAGAGGCGCAGCGCGAACTGACCGCGATCGAGGCGCGCACCCGGCAGGTGACCGAAATGATGCCCGCCCATATCGCGCATATGGGCCGCGACTTCATCTATACCTTCTCGAACCGGAAGCTGACGGCTGTCATGCCCGGCTCGCTTGACGATCCGGTCGGGAAACATGCGGATGCGGTGCTCGGGCCCGACACTTTTGCGCGGATCGAGCCCGGCTTCGTCAAGGCGCTGGCGGGTCAGGCCAACGTGCTCGAGATCACGCACGAACCCTCGGGGCGGCGCATCCGCATCGCGCTGACGCCCGACCGGGGCGCCTCGGGACAGGTGCAGGGGGTCTATATCCTCTCGACCGACGTCACCCACGAAACGCAGGCCCGCGCAGCACTGGCGCAATCCTCCAAACGCGAGCTGGCGGCACAGCTGACCTCGGGGCTGGCGCATGATTTCGCCAACCTCCTGACGATCATTCTGGGGCTTCAGGGGCGACTTGAGCGGATGCCGGACCTGTCGCCCGACGCGCAGGAGGCCGTGCGCGCAACGCTGGCCGCCGCACGGCGGGGCGGCGCCCTGCTCGACCGGATCGCCGCGATCTCGGGCAAGCGCGAGTTGCGCCCGCAAGCGGTCGAGCTGCGCCCGATGATCGAGGATATCGCCGCGATGGCGCGCCCAACCCTTGGCGAAGCGGTGCAACTGGAAACCTTCGTCGGCGGGATCGAGGGGCCGGTGCTGCTCGATCCGGGGCAATTGCAGGACAGCGTATTGAACCTGCTCCTGAATGCCCGCGATGCGATGGGGCCGCACGGCGGCACAATCCGGGTTGAGGTGCATCCCGTGCGCGACACCTGGGTCGAGATCTCGGTCAGCGACACCGGCCCGGGCTTCTCCGAAGAGGCGCTGAGCCGCGCGCTCGATCCGTTCTTCACCACCAAGGGCGGTGAGGGCTCGGGGCTGGGCCTGTCGATGGTCTATGATCAGACCAAGCTTGCCGGCGGCACGGTGCGGCTGGAAAACACCCCCGAAGGCGCGCTCGTGGCGCTGCGCCTGCCGTTGCGCCCCGCCCAGGCCGAGACCGCGCCAATGCTGGTGCTTCTGGTCGAGGACAATGAAGAGATTCGCGCCCATACCCGCGAAATGCTGCGCAGCATGGAGCACACCGTCGTCGAGGCCAGCAGCGTCGCCGAGGCGGAGGCATTGCTCGCGCTGCCAGATATCGGCATGGTGCTCTCGGACATCCAGCTTCCCGGCGAGGGCTCGGGCGTGGATCTTGCCAACCGCATCGCCGAGCGCCTGCCCGTCGTTTTGATGACCTCGCTGCCGCCGGGCGACGCGCTGCGCGCCTCTGCCCCCTGCCCGGTTCTGCAAAAACCTTTTAACGCGGTAACCCTCGCCGCCACACTCGCCGGAGCACGCCGATGACCGCCCCGCATGTCGCCATCCTCGACGACGAACCCGAGATCCGCCGGATGCTGGCCGACACGCTCGAAGAGGCGGGGTTTCGTACCACGGCCTATTCCCGCGCGACCGAGTTCGAGGCGGCGCTGAAACGCACGGCCTTTGATGTTTGCCTCGTAGACCTCGGCCTGCCCGACCGCGACGGGCTGGCACTGGTGCATCGGCTCGCGCTCGAATCCGGCGCGGCGATCATCATCATCTCGGGCCGCGCGCAGGTGCAGGACCGCGTCACCGGGCTGGAGCTTGGCGCGGATGACTACATCATCAAACCCTTCGACCCGGCCGAGGTCGTGGCGCGCATCCGTGCGCGCCTGCGCAAGTCCCGCACCGAGGCCAGCACGAGCGCCCAGATCGCGCATTTCGCGGGCTGGCGCGCCCATTTCGACCGTTACGTGCTGACCGACGCAGATGGCCGCGAAACCCCGTTTTCCCATGCCGAGGGCGAGGTGTTGCGGCTCTTCCTAGACAGCCCCAACCGGCTGCTGACCCGCGCGCAGATGCAAGAACACCTTGGCGGCGTGGCGGGCGAAAGCTTTGACCGGGCGATGGATGTGCGCATCTCGCGGCTGCGCACCAAGCTGGGCGAAGACCCCAAGAACCCGCGCCTGATCAAGACGATCTACGGTGCGGGCTATATCTTCCTCGGCGAGGTCCGGTGGGAGTGATTTTGCACTGGCGTCAGCCGCCCGGTTCTGATTCCCTGAAGGAACAAGACCAACCCAAGGCCCCGCCATGCTCAGCCTGCTGCTGCACCGCCCCACCGCTCGCGCCTTCTACCGCGTCGAGATCGCCGACAATCTCTTTGGCGAATATTCGGTGCTGCGCGAATGGGGCCGTCAGGGGCGCCGCGCGGGGATGCGGGTGAACTGGTTTTCCAACCTGCGCGAGGCCGCTCGGGCCGCCGACCGCTGGCGCGGACGCGCGATCCGGCGCGGCTATCGGCTGACCGAACGCCGCGCCGCGCAAGGCTAAGGGGCGGCGATGGGGCGTATTCACTGGTGCGGAACGGGGCTGAGTTCGGGGCCGGGCCTGCGGCGCCTGATCGACGCCGGACACGCGGTGACGGTCTGGACCATCGACGAGCCTGCCGCCTACGCCCTTCTGGCCGGGCGCGAGGCTGAGATCAGCGGCTTCTCGCAGCAGGCGCTTGAGGCTACCGTGCAGCCGGGCGAGGTGATCGTCTCGATGCTGCCGCCCGATCTGCATGGTGATCTCGCGCAGATCGCGGTGCGCCGGGGCGCGCATTTCGCCTGCTCGTCCTACCTGTCGAAGCAGTTGCGCGATCTCGATGGCCCTGCGCGCGAGGCGGGCGTGACGATCCTGGCCGAGGTCGGGCTTGACCCCGGCATCGACCACCTGATGGCGCATGATCTTGTGGCGGGCTATCGCGCCTCGGGGAAGGTGGCGGCGGGCAACACCCTATCGTTTCACAGCTACTGCGGTGGCATCCCGGCCCATCCGAACGCGTTTCGCTACAAGTTCAGCTGGTCGCCGCTTGGCGTGCTGCGCGCACTGCGCACGCCCGCACGCTCGATCCGGCATTTCACCGAGTTGAAAGTGCGCCACCCGTGGGAGGCGGTCTCGCGCTTCGACGCGCCCCTGCCGCACCCCGAGACCTTCGAGGTCTACCCCAATCGCGACAGCCTGCCCTTCGTCGAGGAATATCGCTTCGACCCCGCCTGGCGGATCGAGGATTTCGTGCGCGGCACGATCCGCCTTCTGGGCTGGTCCGATGCCTGGGCGCCGGTTTTCGCCGCGCTCGAACGCGATGGCCCCGAGGCCGAGGAGCGGCTGGCGGACATGGCCGACACGCTCTGGCGCGAGAACGCCTATCACAAGGACGAGCCCGACCGGGTCGTGCTGGTCGTCTCGCTTGAGGCCAAGCACGACGGGCGGCCGGTCTGGCATCGAAGCTGGATGCTGGATGCTCAGGGCGACGCGCGCGGCTCGGCCATGGCGCGGCTGGTGTCGGGCACGGTCTCGCTCGCGGTTGAGGCGATCTTGCGCCACGAGATCCCCGCCGGGGTGCATTCGGCGCCGCATGACCCCAAACTGGTCAAGGGCTGGCTCGGGGCGCTCGAAAGCCAGGCGCAGTATCTCGCCCGAATTGACCATCTGGCCTGACGTTCAGAACGGGCGGGGCGCCGTAAAGGTCATGTGCTTGCCGCCGTCGGGATGGCGGATACGCAGGCTCTCGGCATGCAGCATCAGGCGCGGAAAATCGCGCGCGGCGCCTTCGGCATAAAGCGGATCGCCCAGGATCGGGTGCCCAAGCGAGAGCATATGCACCCGCAACTGGTGGCTGCGCCCGGTCAGCGGGTTGAGGCGCGCGCGGGTCGTGCCGTCGGGATCATGTCGCAACACCCGCCAACCGGTCTGCGCGGGCTTGCCGGTTTCATGGTTCACATGCTGCTTCGGGCGGTTCGGCCAATCCACGATCAACGGCAGATCGACGGTGCCCTCTTTCGGCTCCAGATGCCCCCAGAGCCGCGCAAGGTAGTGTTTCTTCGTCTGACGGTTCTCGAATTGCAGGCCGAGGTGGCGCTGCGCATGGGGCGTCAGGCCAAAGATCATCACGCCCGAAGTATCCATATCCAGCCGATGCACCAGCAAGATCGTGGGAAAAGCCGTTCGCAGCCGATTGATCAGGCAATCGGCGCGGTTCTCGCCCTTGCCCGGCACGGACAGAAGACCCGCGGGCTTGTCCACCACCAGGATCTCGTGATCGGCGTGGAGCACGCGGGGCTGCTCGGCGGTCGGGGTATAGACGAAATCGCTCATGCGGCCCAAATGGCCCGGCGGGGCGGCGAAATCAAGCTCAGTCGAGGACGAGCTTGGCGGCAAGGCCCCCGAACATGACCGCCGCGACACGGTTAAGCACCCCCATCCGACGCGCGAGCCGCGCGCCAAGCCAGCCTGCCGTTGCCCCGTAGCCCGCCGTGACGATAGTGCCGGTGGTCATCACGAGCGTGCCCAGGATCAGGATCTGCTGCCAGATCGGGCCGACCGAGGGATTGGTGAACTGCGGCAGGTAGGCCAGCATGAAGAGCATGACCTTTGGGTTGAGCAGGTTGGTGATGATCGCGCGGCGAAAGGCCACTGAGGGGCGTAGCGCGCCCTGGATCGAGCTGGTCGAGGGCGCCGGCGCGCGCCAACAGCGCCAGGCGACCCAGAGCAGATAGCCCGCCCCGAACCAGCGCACGACATCCAGCACGCCGGGATGCGCCGCGACCAACGCGCCAAGCCCGAAGGCCGTGGCCAGCACATGGGCGATACCACCGATACCGACGCCAAGGCCCGCCGCCGCGCCCGCCTTGGGCCCGCCCTGAATGCCCGAGGCCGTGGCGAAAAGCACATCCGATCCGGGAGTGAAGTTCAGCACCAGCGCGCCCACCATGAAGGCCGCCAAGGTTCCGGCCGGAAAGGCCATAAACGTATCCCACATAGCGCGCTCCGGGCATCTGTTTGCGGCACGCTAGATCAGCGCGGCGGCGTCGTCACGCGGGATTTTGCGTCAGACGCCAGCGAAGGTCGCGGCGAGGATCCGCCCAAGTCGTGCAGCGTCCTCCGGCGTGAAGGCGTCGGGCTGGTTGCTGTCGATGTCGAGCACACCGATCAGCCGTCCGCCTTGCCCGAAGACGGGAAGCACGATCTCGGACCGGGTCGAGGAGGAGCAGGCGATGTGCCCGGGGAAGGCGTCGACATCCGGCACGAGCTGGGTTTCACGCGTGCGCGCCGCGGCGCCGCAGACCCCCTTGGAGAAGGGGATGACAAGGCAACCATGGCCGCCCTGATAAGGGCCGATCTTGAGGAGTTCCGGTCCGGTCACGCGGTAAAACCCGGTCCAGTCAAAGCGATCGTCCGCATGATGGATCTCACAGGCAAGCGTTGCCATCAGCGCGACCTCGTCGGTCTCGCCATGGCTGAGTGCGGCTATCTGCTGTTCGAGCTGATCATAATCAACGCGCATCTTACCCTCAAAGGAAGGCCGGGGGTTTCACACCCCCGGACCCCCGTGGGATATTTCGACCACGTTGAAAAGGTCAAGGCCGCTCGATGGCGATGGCCGTGCCTTCGCCGCCGCCGATGCAGATTGCGGCGATCCCGCGCTTGAGGCCGCGCGTTTCGAGCGCGTGCAGGAGGGTGACGATGATCCGCGCGCCCGAGGCACCGATCGGGTGGCCAAGCGCGCAGGCACCGCCGTTCACGTTGACCTTGTCATGCGGCAGGCCCATGCGGCGCATGAAGGCCATGGGCACGACGGCGAAGGCCTCGTTCACCTCCCACAGATCCACGTCCTCGACCGTCCAGCCGAGCCGTCTGAGCAGCTTTTCGGCGGCGGGCACGGGGGCGGTGGGGAACTCGGCCGGGGCTTGGGCGTGGCTGGCGTGACCCAGGATGCGGGCGCGCACGGGCAGGCCTTCGGCGGCGGCCAGTTCGGCCGAGGCAAGGACCAGCGCTGCGGCTCCATCCGAGATCGAGGAAGAGTTGGCCGCAGTCACCGTACCGTCCTTGCGGAAGGCGGGCTTGAGATGCGGGATCTTGTCGGGGCGGGCATTGCCGGGCTGTTCGTCGATGCCGACATCGGTCGCACCCCCTTTGCCCGGAACCGAGACCGCAATGATTTCGGCCTCGAAAGCGCCCGATTTCTGCGCCTCAAGCGCGCGGGTCAGCGAGGCGAGAGCGTAGCTGTCCTGCTCTTCACGCGTGAACTGGAAGGCCTGCGCGCAATCCTCGGCGAAGGTGCCCATCAGGCGGCCCTTGTCATAGGCATCCTCAAGCCCGTCGAGGAACATGTGGTCGATGACCTGCGCATGGCCGAGGCGCGCGCCGCCGCGCATCTTGGGCAGCAGGTAGGGCGCATTGGTCATGCTCTCCATGCCGCCCGCAACCATCAGCCCGGCCCCGCCAGCACGGATCTGGTCATAGCCCATCATCGCGGCCTTCATCCCGGAGCCGCACATCTTGTTGAGCGTCGTTGCCGGAACGTCCTGCGGCAATCCGGCGGCAAAACCCGCCTGGCGCGCCGGGGCCTGCCCCTGCCCTGCGGGCAGCACGCAGCCCATCAGCAATTCCTCGACCCGCTCG
This sequence comes from Sedimentimonas flavescens, assembly GCF_025154035.1. NCBI lineage: Bacteria > Pseudomonadati > Pseudomonadota > Alphaproteobacteria > Rhodobacterales > Sedimentimonas > Sedimentimonas flavescens. Next base: position 41,114 of record NZ_JAOALJ010000007.1, read on the forward strand.
GGTGCGACGCCTGCACGACTCAGCGCGGCCGCGATCGCCGCCCCGCCAAGCTCGGGTGCGGTCAAACCGGAGAACGCTCCCTGCATTCCGCCCATGGGTGTCCGCGCGGCCCCGACGATCACGACTTCGGTCATTCTTTTCTCCCTCAAGAAACCCGTACTCCGAATACGGAATGGTAAGCATTCGCCGATAGTGTTGCCACAACTGCACCTGTGCCGGAGGCCCAAATGAACCTGACTACAAAGTTACGTAGCGACACTTTGATTATTCGGGTCGAGGAAGACCGGCTGGACGCGGCCGTGGCGATCCGTTTCAAGGACCGGATGCGCGAGGAAACCGCCCCCGCCTCGGCGCGGGTCGTGCTGGATCTGTCGCGCGTGGTATTCCTGGACAGCTCGGGGCTTGGCGCCGTGGTGGCGGTGATGAAATCGCTCGCGCCAGAGCGGCGGCTGGAACTGGCCGGCCTTACGCCCAATGTCGAGAAGGTCTTTCGCCTGACGCGGATGGATACCGTTTTCCCCATTCATGCCAACGCCGATGCCGCGCTGGCAGAGGGGCTGCGGGATGCTGGCTGAACGTCGAGGCCTGACCGAGGCGCGGCCGAAACGCGGCACCGCACAGGTCTTTCACCTGAGTTTTCTGGCCGACCCGCTGTCGGTCCGCGCGGCGCTTTGCGCCACACGTGCGCGCTTCGCCCGGCAGATGAGCGAGGATGAAACCGGGACGCTGGAGCTTGTTCTGGCAGAGGTGCTCAACAATATCGTCGAGCATGGCTATGGCGCCGATGAGACCGGCACGATCACCCTCTCGATGGTGCGCGACAGGTGCAGCATGATCTGTTCGGTCAGCGACGACGGCGTCGAACTGCCCGCGCGCTGCCTCGATCACCTTTGGGACGGCGCACCGTCACGCCCGGCGCCAGAGGATCTGCCTGAGGGTGGTTTTGGCTGGTTTCTGATCCGGGATCTGGCCGAGGATCTGGGCTACCACCGCGAGGGCGGGCGCAACCTTCTGGCCTTCCGTCTGCCGCTGCAGGCGTTCAGTTCAGATGAAACTGAAGCGGATAGCGGCCATCCGTGAAATCGCCGAAAAGGTCGGGCAGATCGGGATGCTCGACCGGCTCCCCCGAGTAATCGGCCATCAGGTTCTGCTCCGAGACATAGGCGACGTAGTAGCTGTCGTCGTTCTCGGCCAGAAGGTGATAAAAGGGCTGTTCCTTGGACGGGCGGCTGTCTTCGGGAATGGCGTCATACCATTCCTGCGTGTTCGAGAACATCGCGTCCACATCGAAGATCACGCCCCGGAACGGATGCTTCCGGTGACGGACGATCTGGCCGATATGATACTTGGCGTGAGTCTTGTACATGATGGCACCCATAGCTCCACCTAACGCCTAACTCCATCTTATGTCCACAATTTCGCCACAATTTGGCTGGAAACAATCTGTGGCCCGCTGCCCGACAGTCCGCTTTTGCGGCCCTCGTGGCGCTTTGTGATTTCCCCTTTCGACGAAATCCCGTAAAATATCGACAAATAAGCCAAACGGCAAAAGAGCAGTCATGAAGAACATCCTGAAACTGGCCATCGTGCTGCTTGTCGCGGCATGTGGTGGCGGCGACTCGCGGGCACCGCGAAATCTGGACAACGCATGCCTGCTGGCGCGCGAGAAGCCTTCGTATTTTGCGGCCATGCGCAAGACCGAGTCCCGCTGGGGCGTGCCCGTTCATGTTCAGATGGCGACGATTTACCAGGAATCGAAGTTCATCGGCAATGCCAAGACGCCGCATCGCTTCGCCTTGGGAATCATCCCGCTCGGACGCCAAAGTTCGGCCTATGGTTACAGCCAGGCGATCGACAGCACCTGGGATGATTATCGCGAGGCCACGAACCGCCGCAGCGCCAGACGCAACAAGTTTCAGGACGCGAGCGACTTCATGGGCTGGTACATGGACGGTACCACCGAGCGTCTCGGGATCTCGAAATACGACGCGCGCAACCAGTATCTGGCTTATCACGAGGGGCGCTCGGGCTATGCCAGCGGCAGCTACCGGTCGAAAGGCTGGCTGCTGGCGGTGTCCGATCAGGTCGAGGCCCGCGCGCAGATGTACCGCGCGCAGTTGGACGCCTGCGGCCGGTAAGGCTTACTGCCGGCGGCTGCTTTCAACCACGATGTTGAACATCGCCGAGCCCAGATCGACGCCCTTGGTCAGATCGCCGAGGATAACCGTGGTCTGGGCGCCGCTGTCATCGGTGATGATCCACTGACGCAGTTCCGTCGGCTTTTCGGTGAAGACCAGCGTGATCGAGCCATATTCCGGGTGCTCGGGGTCCTGCGCCACGACGCGCGTGGTCTTGTCGTCAGAGCTATGCCCCACCACCATCTTTTCACGCGCCAGATCGACATTGGCGGCCAGAATCAGGTTCAGCGGCGTCTTCGACAGCGGGTATTGCTCGGGGCCCGAGTTCGACTTGGGGTCGAAGATGGCCACCTGCCCCGCGCTTGCCAGAACCAGCGTCTTGTCCGAGGTATATTCGAAGCGCACCCGCCCCGGCCGCTTGATGAAGATCTTGCCGGTCGAGATCGTGCCGTCCGAGTTCACCTGCGTGAAATCGGCCTGCGCGGTTTGCAGCGCGTTCAGATAGCGCGAGATCTCGTTCAGCGGGATTTTCTCGGCAAACGCGGGGGCCGCGAATGCGAGGGCGAGAACGGGCGCAAGGGCAAGGCGAAGCATGTTCATGGGCCTGAATTTATCCGCACCACGCCAAATGAAAAAGCCCCGCCGGATCACGATCGGCGGGGCTTTCATCACGTTCCTGCGGGATCATTGCTCGGGCACAAGGATCTCGCGCTTACCGACATGGTTGGCCGAGCTGACAACGCCCTGATCCTCCATCTGCTCGACCAGTCGCGCGGCCTTGTTATAGCCGATCCCCAGCTTGCGCTGGATGTACGAGGTCGAGCATTTACGATCCTTGATGACGATCGCGACGGCCTGATCGTAGAGCGCATCCTCGCCATCGGTATTGCCGCCAAGGCCAAGCACCTGGTCGATATCGCTGGCGATCTCGTCATCCGGCCCATCGACCACGCCCGACATGTACTCCGGCGGCCCGAAGGACTTGAGGTGATTCACGATCTCCTCGACCTCTTCGTCGCTGACGAAGGGCCCGTGGATCCGGGTGATGCGCGAGCCGGCGCCCATGTAGAGCATGTCGCCCATGCCCAGAAGCTGCTCGGCGCCCTGCTCGCCCAGGATGGTGCGGCTGTCGATCTTCGAGGTCACCTGGAACGAGATCCGGGTGGGGAAGTTCGCCTTGATCGTGCCGGTGATGACGTCGACCGAGGGGCGCTGCGTGGCCATGATCAGGTGGATGCCCGAGGCCCGTGCCATCTGCGCCAGACGCTGGATACAGGCTTCGATCTCCTTGCCCGCGACCATCATCAGGTCGGCCATCTCGTCGACGATGACGACGATATAGGGGAAGGGTTGCGGCTGGAACTCGTCGGTCTCAAAGATCGGCTCGCCGGTTTCCTCGTCAAAGCCGGTCTGGACGGTGCGCTTGAACAGCTCGCCCTTGGCCAGCGCCTCTTTGACGCGGCCGTTGTAGCCCTCGATGTTGCGCACGCCCATCTTGGACATCTTGCGATAGCGCTCTTCCATCTCGCCCACGACCCATTTCAGCGCGACGACGGCTTTCTTGGGATCGGTCACAACGGGGCTCAGCAGATGCGGGATGCCGTCATAAACGGAGAGTTCCAACATCTTCGGGTCGATCATGATCAACCGGCATTCCTCGGGGGAAAGCTTGTAAAGCAGCGACAAGATCATGGTGTTGATCGCCACCGACTTACCCGAACCGGTGGTCCCGGCGATCAGCAGGTGCGGCATCTTGGCGAGGTTGGCGATGACTGCCTCGCCGCCGATGTCCTTGCCGAGCGCGAGCGGCAGGCGCAGGTTCGAGTCGCCGAAATCGCGCGCGGCGAGGATCTCGCGCAGCACAACCTTCTCGCGGTGGGCATTGGGCAGTTCGATCCCGATGACCGAGCGGCCCGGCACCGTCGAGACACGCGCCGACAGCGCCGACATCGAGCGTGCGATATCATCGGCCAAGCCGATCACGCGGCTGGCTTTCAGGCCCGGTGCGGGTTCAAGTTCGTACATCGTGACGACGGGACCAGGGCGGACCGAGACGATCTCACCCTTCACGCCGTAATCGTCGAGCACGTTTTCCAGCATCCGGGCGTTTTCCTCCAACGCCTCGTCGGACAGCGAATGACGCTGGATCGTCGTCGGGTTGGTCAGCAGCGACAGCGGCGGCACCTCATAGGCGGGGTGCTGGGGCGCCTCGAAACGCAGCGTGGGCTGAGCTTCGGCCATCGCCTGCTTCGAGGGCGCGGGCGCCTTCTTGACCGGCATCACCACGCGCCGTTCGGGCGCCTGCGGGATCACCTGGCGGTTCAGTTCCATCCGCGGAGCGGGCGGGATTTCACCGTCGATCTCGGCGAAACCGTCGTCGTAATCGGCGGTCTCGTCCCAATCCTGGGTCTCGGCATCCATCTCGGGGGCCGAGAAATGCGCCTCATCCATGTCGAGGTCGATATCGAAGGGCTCGAACTGTGGCGCGGCGGGCGCGTCCAGCGTCAGGATCGGGCTGTCGGCCTGCATCAGGCTCGGCTCCGGCACCTGCACCTTGCCCGGCATGAAGCGGGGCTTGGCTTGCAGCGGGGGTTCCGCGCGCAGCGCATGCGCCGTCGGGCGACTTGCGGCCACAAGCGGCTTGGGCCCGCGTGCAAGGCGCGCGGCCACCGCGGCCAGAACCGAGGCGGGCGCGGGCGGCGCGGCGGGCGCCTCTTCGACGCGCACCTCGGCGCGCAGCGGTGCCGCGGGCGCGGCAGGGATGGGCGCGGCGGTCGCCGCGCGGGTCTTCACCGCCTCGGCGATGCGGGCGCGAATACGGTCTTCGGAAGGCGCGGCCCCGGCGCTTTGCCAGTCGCGCTGACGCTCAAACAGTTCGGGTTCCAGATCGTCCGGGTCGATCAGCGGCTCATTGTCCTGCGCACGACGAATGCGCGACAGAAGCGAGCCGCGCTCGGGCTGCGCGGCCAGCGGCGGCTCGGCCACCCAGGCCTGTTGCGCGGACCAGGTAGCGTAGTCGTCGGCACGCTCGGCAGCCGCAGCCCGGCGCTGACGCGCGCGTTCGCTTGCCGTCTGCGCAGCGCGGACCGAGGCCGAAGCGCCCTTGCCCAGCAGGGTCATCAGCCCGGCATAGGCCGCCACCGTCCCCAGCATCAGAAAACGCGCGATCAGGCCCCATTCTTCGCGGTCGAAACCCAGCACGAAGGACGACACGGCGATGGTCAGGACCGCCAGCACCAGCGAAAGCAGCTTCAACCCGACCGTCCCCGACACCGGCGAGATCCCCAGAAGCGAGCCTGCGATCATGTCGCCGAAATGCCCGCCCAGACCGAAAGTCTGACCCCAGTCAGCACCCGGCACCAGCAGCGCCGCATAGACCGAGGCGACAGCCACCGCGATCGGCAGCAAAACGGCGCGCTGGCTCAGGCGTTCCTCGCCGCGATGGGTGACGAAACGCGCCCCCCAAACCCACAGGCCAAGCGGCAAGAGCCACGCCCCGCGCCCGACGATCACCACCAGCGGCGAGGCGATGCCCGCACCGATCCGGCCAAGCCAGTTCTGCACCGGCTCTTCCGAGGCGGCCATCCAGCTCGGATCTTCGGGTGAGTAGCTGCCCAGCAGCATCGCCACGAGAACCCCGGCAAAAATCAGCACCGCGCCGACCAGCTCCTTGCCGCGGCGCTCGAGGATCGCCTGCGTGTTCTGGTCCAGTAGGGGGTCGCGCTGTCTCACCTGATAGGATGCCATCTTTACCTGTCCTCACGCATAGAGGCAGTCGCGCAGCTTGATCAGCCCGCGCCGCGTTTCTTCTTTTGGGGCGACCAGGGCCACCCGGATATATCCCTTGCCGGGGTTGAACCCCTCGACCTCACGCGAAAGGTATGCGCCGGGCAGAACCCGCACTCCCGTCTCGCGCCACAGTTTCAGTGCCGCTTCCTCGCCATCCTCGACGGGAAGCCACAGGAAGAACCCGCCCTCTGGCAGGCGGAAGCTGTTCACGCCCTGGAAAATCTCTTCGGCGATCGCGTATTTCTCGGCGTAAAGCGCGCGGTTCTCGATCACATGCGCCTCATCGGCCCAGGCGGCTTCCGAGACGCGCTGGATCGGCAGCGGCAGCGGCGCACCGGCATAGGCGCGCAGCTGGCGGATGCGGCGGATGCACTCGACCCCGCCCGCGCAAAAGCCAGACCGCAACCCCGGCAGGTTCGAGCGTTTCGAGAGCGAGTGGAAGACCATCACGCGCTCGGGGTCGAAACCCTCGTCATTGGCCACTTCGAGCGCGCCGGGCGGCGGCGCGGTCCGCCAGAGTTCCGAATAGCATTCGTCGGCGAAGATGCGGAAATCGTGCTTCTCGGCCAGCGCGAGCAACGTCTTGAGATACTCGCGCGAGGCAACCGCGCCCTGCGGATTGGCGGGCGAGCACAGATAGGCGATGGCGGTGCGGTCAAGCACCTCGGCGGGCAGGCCCGCGTAATCGGGCAGGAAACCCGTGGATTCGGTCGAGGGAACGAACACTGCCTCGGCGCCCACGGTGGCGGTGGCAACGGCGTAAACCTGATAGAACGGGTTCGGGATCAGCACGACGGGCTTCGCGCCGTTCTTGGTTTCCGGGCAAAGCGCCACGGCCGCGTTGAACAGCCCCTCGCGCGTGCCGTTCAGCGCCATGATCCGCTCGGGCGCGACATCGGCGCGGTAGCGGTTCTTGAGCCAGGCCGAAATCGCCGAAAGCAGCTCGGGCGTGCCGTCATTGGCCGGGTATTTGCCAAACTCCGCAAGGTTTTGCGCGAGGATCGGGCCGACGAAATCAGGCATGGCGTGGCGCGGCTCGCCAATGGTCATGGCGATGGGTTCGCCGCCCGGAGCGTGCGAATCGAGAAGCGTCCGCAAACGCGGAAACGCATATTCGGGCAGGTTCGAGAACCGCTCGGGAAACGCCATATTTGCCTCATGTATCGGGGTCGTTTCGCCCCGTTTGATCAACAGGTTACAAAACCGCGCCCGATCCGTCCAGAAAAAGCGCGGGGTCGGTGCGGGAGGGGATTCGCAATTGTGTCTTTTCAGCCAAGCGCGGCTTCGGCGGCGGCACCAAGACGCAGCAGGCGTTCCTCGGCCATGGGTGCGGCCATCAGCGATATGCCACACATCGGCTCGCCCGTGGGCAGGGTCAGCGCACAGAGGCCAAAGATATTGCCGATACGCGTGTTGCGCAGCGCCAGAAGGTTCTCGGCGGCGAAATAGGCCGGATCGGTAAGCAGGCGCTTGGCATCGGGCGGCAGGATCGGCGCGGTCGGGACCAGCACGGCGTCATATTCGGCAGTCTCGGCCAGATAGGCGGCGCGATAGGCGTCGAGCGCCTCCCACGCGGCGATGTAATTCGCCGCCAACGCCGCAGCCCCGGAGCGGAAACGCTCTAGGATGAGCGGATACATCTTGGCGGGGGCGGCCTCGATCACGTCCTTCCAGATGCCGTAAGCCTCGGGCGCGAAAAGGATGCCGGACAGATCCATGGCGGGTTTGACCATCGGCAGGGCGCGCCGCTCGATCCGCGCGCCCGCACGGGCCAAACGCTCCACCGCCGCCTCGAAGCCGCGAACCGGCGCCTCGCGCGCGGCATCGAAGGGCAGACCCTCCAGCACCAGAAGCCGCGCGCCTTTCAGATCGGCGCCACGCAGATCGGCGGCCTTACCCCCCTCGATCAGCGCCAAGAGCGCGGCGCAATCGGCCACCGTACGCGCCAGTGGCCCCACCGTGTCGAACCGGCGGCAGAGCGGCACCACCCCACGGGCCGAAACCCGGCCGTGCGTGGTCTTGAGGCCAACAAGATCGTTCCATGCGGAGGGAATACGCACCGATCCCCCGGTATCCGAGCCGATCGCCCCCGCCGCCAGCCCCAGCTTGACCGACACCGCCGCGCCCGAGCTTGAGCCCCCCGGCGCCAGTTCAGGGCGGATCGCATTGGGCGGCGTCGCCGTCATCGGGTTCACGCCAAGGCCGGAAAAGGCCAGTTCAGTCATATGCGTCTTGCCCAGACAGACCGACCCGGCAAGCGTCGCGCGGGCCAGCACCTCGGCGTCTTCCTCGGGGATACGGCCTTCCAGCAGGCGCGAGCCCGCCTCGGTCGCCACGCCCGCGCTGTCGAAAAGATCCTTCCAACTCAGGCTGACACCATCGAGCAGCCCGCGCCGGGTGCCGTTCTTGGCGCGCGAACGCGCGGCCATCGCCTCGGCCCGGGCGCGTTTGGGCGTGAGCCTCGCATAGACATCGGGCGCGCCCGCGGCGGCCTCCAGATAGGCCTCGGTCAGATCGACGGGGCAAAGCTTGCCCGCCCCGATGGCCTGCCCCTGCTCAACTGCGCTTGCGAACCGATCCATGCCGACCTCCGTTTTCAGCGAGGCTAGCGACTAGGCTGCGCATGGACAATCCCGCGCGTCACGCCATAGTAACGGGCATGAAATACGATTCAGACATCATCATCTCGGGCGGCGGGCTGAACGGCCCGGCCCTAGCGCTTGCACTGGCCCAGACCGGCCTTCGTGTCACCGTCATCGACGCAGCCCCCGCGCGCCAGCGCGCCGAGGACGCCTTTGACGGGCGCGCCTATGCGCTGGCGCTGGCCTCGCACAAGCTTCTGCGCGCGATTGGCGTCTGGCCTGCGGTCGCGGCACAGGCGCAGCCGATGATGGAGGTCAAGGCGGCCGACGGCCGCCCCGGCGAGGGCGCCGCGCCGCTCTTCTTGCATTTCGACGCGCGAGAGCTTGACCAGTCCCCCGTGGGCTACATGCTTGAGGATCGCTTCCTCTACCGCGCCTTTCTGGATGCGATGGAGGCTTCGCCGCAGATCACGCTGATCCCGGCCACCTCGGTCACCGCGCAAGAGGTGCAGCCCGGCGGCATCGCCGTCACACTGTCCGACGGACGGGTGATGACCGCACGTCTGCTGGTCGGCGCGGACGGGCGCCGCTCGGGCGTGGCCGAGCGCGCGGGCATCACACGTGAGGGCTGGGGTTACGGCCAAACCGCACTGGTCGCCGCCATCGCCCATGAAAAGCCGCATCACGGCATCGCCCATCAGTTCTTTATGACCGGTGGGCCGCTGGCGATCCTGCCGCTGACGGGGAACCGCTCATCGATCGTCTGGAGCGAGAGCGACGAGAACGCGCGCACCATCGCCGCGCTCTCGGACGAGGATTTCCTGGCGGTGCTGCGCCCCCGTTTTGGCGATTTCCTTGGCAAGATCGAACTGGCCGGGCCGCGCTTCAGCTATCCGCTGAACCTGACGCTGGCGCGTGCCTATGTGGCGCCGCGCGTGGCGTTGATCGGGGATGCGGCGCATGGCGTGCATCCGATCGCCGGGCAGGGCCTGAACCTTGGGCTGCGTGATGTCGGTGCCCTGGCCGAAGTGCTGGTCGAGGCCACGCGGCGCGGCGAGGATATCGGCGCCATCGACGTGCTTGAGCGTTACCAGGGCTGGCGGCGGTTCGACTCGACTGCGCTCGCGCTTGGCATGGATGCGGTGAACAAGCTTTTCTCGAACGACAACCCGATCCTGCGCGCGGGGCGCGACCTTGGCATGGGGATCGTGCAGGCCATTCCCGGCCTGCGTCAGGGCTTCATGCGGCAGGCGGCCGGCCTGTCGGGGCCGCTGCCACGCCTGCTTCAGGGCCGCGCGCTTTAGTCGAGCGCGCGCGCCTCATCCACCAGCATGATCGGGATACCGCCGCGGATCGGAAAGGCCAGCCGCGCGGCCTTCGAGACCAGCTCCTGCCGCTCGGCATCGTAATGCAGGGTGGTATGGGTCAGCGGGCAGACCAGCGCCTCAAGCATCCGGCGCTCGAACAGGGGTTTTTGATCGCTCATTGCAGGCCCTCCTCGCCGCAGCCACGCAGCGAAAACTCCATCAGCGTCACAAGGGTTTCGCGCCGCGTGGTCAGGTCGGGCGCCTCAAGCAGCGCCTGCTTGTCCTCGGGGTCCAGCGGCAGAAGCATCGAGAGCGTGTTGAGCAACAACTCATCCTCTGCATCCTTCAGCGAATCCCAGTCGGTATCGAGACCCTGCGCGGTGAAATAGCGGCACAGCAGATCCATGAAGGGCGGGCGGTCGAAGCCCGGGTCATGTTCTGCCAGGCCGATGTCGCGCGCGAAGGGCGCCCAGTTCACCCGCGCGCGGATGTAGGGGGTGAAACCCTCCTGCTCCTCGCTGAGCTTGAAGCGCGAGATCCCCGACAAGGTGATCATGTAGCGCCCGTCCTCGGTCTCGGAGAACCCCGTAAGCCGCCCGGCGCAACCGATGGTGCTGAGCCGCGTGGCCCCGCCGGGACAGCGGCAGGGCTGGATCATGCCGATCAGCCGCTCGCGCGTTTTCATGCAGTCTTCAAGCATCTGCAGGTAGCGCGGCTCGAAGATATGTAGCGGCAGGCGTCCCCGGGGCAGCAAGAGCGCCCCGGTCAGCGGGAAAAGGGGAATGGTATCGGGCAGGTCGCCGGGCTTGATCATGCGCATCACATAGCCCGCCGTTCCGTTCAGGCAAATATCATCGACGACAGCCGACGACGGCCCTTGGCCGCGATCGGGTCATTGGGCTTGAGCGCGTCGAAAACGGTGAAAAGCTGCGTCTTGGCGGCGCCCTCGTTCCACTCACGATCGCGACGGAACAGTTCGAGCAACTGCTCGACCGCCTCTTCAACCTGCCCTGCCGCATGGAGCGCCTGCGCATAGTCGAAGCGCGCCTGATGATCGTTGGGATCGGCTTCGACTGCCGCCTTGAGGATATCGAGCGGGCCTGCCTTTTCCGCCTGCCGCGTCAGCGCGATCTGCGCGCGCACGGCCTCGACCGGGGCGGCAGAGGCGATCTTGGTGGGCACGGCGGCCAGCAGTTGTTCGGCCTGCTCAAGATTGCCAAGCGCCAGATGCGCGCGCATCAGCCCGCCATAGGCCTCGGCATTCTCGGCGTCTTCCTCAAGGATCGCAGCGAAGGTCTCGGCGGCATCGACGGCGGCGCCTTCGGCCAGCATTTCCTCGGCGGCGGCAACGGCATCGGCCAGACCGCCATCACCGGCCATGGCCGACAGCTTCTCAACGAATTTCTTCAGCTCCGAGGCCGGCAGCGCACCCTGGAAACCATCGACCGGCTGGCCCTGCCAGAAGGCATAGACCGTCGGGATCGACTGGACCCGCATCTGGCCCGCGATCATCTGGTTTTCATCGACATTGACCTTGGCCATGACAACCTTGCCCTTGGCGTCATTCACCGCCGCCTCAAGCGCCGGGCCAAGCTGACGGCAGGGGCCGCACCAGGGCGCCCAGAAATCGACGATCACCGGGACGGTCATCGACTTGTCCACGACCTCGGCCATGAAGTTGGCTTCGGTCACGTCCTTGACGAGTTCGGGTTGGGCGGGCTTCGTGTCGGTTCCAAACATATGCTTATCCTCTCGGATTCGGTTGTCCCCTATATGCGCGCGCAAGGGCGCCGCGCCAAGGGGCCGGGCGGAATTGTCTCACAGATCGAAGGTCGCAAAGACCGGCGCATGGTCCGAGGGTTGCTCCCACCCGCGGGCGGCGCGCAACACACGGCTGCCATGAGAGGCGTTGGCGATATCGGGCGTGGCCCAGACGTGATCGAGCCTGCGGCCCTTGTCCGCCGCGTCCCAATCCGCCGCGCGATAGGACCACCAGGAATACAAAAGCCCCTCGGGAATGTCCTTGCGGGTCACATCGACCCAGGCGCCCGCATCCTGCGTTTGCGCCAGATGTTCGATCTCGATCGGCGTGTGCGAGACGATCTTGAGCAGCTGCTTGTGGTTCCAAACGTCATCCTCGCGCGGGGCGATGTTCAGATCGCCGACAAGGATCGACTTCTGCGGCTTGGCCGCGTGGAAATCGTCACGCATATGGGTAAGGAAATCGAGCTTCTGGCCGAACTTCTCGTTCTGCGTGCGGTCGGGAATATCGCCGCCTGCCGGGACGTAGAAGTTGTGAATCGTCACGCCATTCTCAAGCCGGCCCGCGACATGGCGGGCATGGCCCAGATTGGCGTAATCTTCGCCGCCCACCTCGGTCAGGGGCAGTTTCGACAGGATCGCCACGCCGTTGTAGCCCTTCTGCCCCCGCGCCACGATCCAGTTGTAGCCAAGCGCGCGGAACCGCTCGAGCGGGATCTTCTCGACCGGGCTCTTGCATTCCTGAAGGCAAAGGACGTCGGGCGCCTCCTCTTCCATCAGCTTGCACACCAGCGACTCGCGCAGGCGGACCGAGTTGATGTTCCAGGTGGCGAGGGTGAAGGTCATGGGCGTCTCCTTTGATCGGCGCGATACTGGCCCGGCCCCCGCCAAAGGGCAACCCGAAGCCTGCCCGAAACGAAAACGGCGGTGGAGCCTGCCACCGCCGTTTCAAGGTTTTCGGCCTGCTTACTCGGCCCAACCGCCGATCGACTTGACGCAGCAGAACTCTTCGATGCCCCAGCGGCCACCCTCGCGCGCAAGGCCCGAGGCGCCGATGCCGCCGAAGGGCGCGCCCGCGCCACGGCTTTTTCCGTTCATCTGCACCATACCGGCATTGAGCGACCGCGCCAGACGGTTGCGGCGCGCACCGTCCATGCTCTGGACATAGTTCGTCAGACCGTAAGGCGTGTCATTGGCCAGCGCGACGGCCTCTTCCTCATTGTCGAAAGGCATGATCGACAGCACCGGACCAAAGATTTCCTCGCGCACGATGGTCATCTCGGGGGTGCAATCGGCGAAGATCGTCGGGCGGACGTAGTAGCCCTTGTTCAGCCCCTCGGGGCGGCCAAGACCGCCCGCGATCAGCCGCGCACCTTCTTTGATACCGGACTCGATCAGGCCCTGGATCTTTTCGAACTGCGCCTTGTTGATCACCGGGCCGATGTGGCGGCCTTCCTCGCGCGGGTTGGCCACGCGGGTCTCGGCAGCGGTCTGCGCGGCGATCTCAAGCGCCTTCTCGTAATAGCTGCGCTCGACCAGCATCCGGCTCGGGGCGTTGCACGACTGCCCGGTGTTCTCGAACATGTGGCGCACACCGCGCTTGACGGCCTTTTCGTCGCAATCGGCGAAAATCAGGTTCGCACCCTTGCCCCCCAGTTCAAGACAGACGCGCTTGAGCGTCTCGGCGGCGGCAACCGAGATCGCCTTGCCCGCGCGGGTCGAGCCGGTGAAGGAGATCATCGCGATATCGGGGTGCGACGAAAGCTGCGAGCCCACGCCCATGCCGTCGCCATTCACCAGATTGAACACGCCTGCGGGCACGCCCGCCTGATCGATGAACTCGGCAAACAGCATCGAGGACAGCGGCGCCTCTTCCGAGGGCTTGAGCACCATCGTGCAGCCCGCGATCAGCGCCGGAATGACCTTGAGCGTGACCTGGTTCATCGGCCAGTTCCACGGCGTGATCAGGCCGACAACACCAATCGGCTCATAGGCGATCATCGCGCCGGGGGTGCCATCGCCGAGCGGGTGAACCCATTCGAAATCCTTCGCCGCCTTGATGAAGTTCGAGACGTGCCAAGTGCCGGAGGAGGCCTGCTCCTTGCGGGCCAGATCAATGGGTGCGCCCATCTCAAGGCTGATGGCCTGGGCCATTTCCTCGAACCGCTCCTCGTAGATCGCGAGGATCTTCTCGACATAGGCCAGACGGGTCTCGGGCGCGGTCGCGCGCCAGGCGGGAAGGGCAGCTTTGGCGGCGGCAACCGCCGCCTCGGTGTCGGCGCGCGCGCCTAGCGAGATCACCGCGCAGGGATCTTCGGTGGCCGGGTCGATGACCTGATAGTCACGTGCCGCAGCCGGGGCGACCCATGCGCCGTTGATGTAGAAATCGCGCTTTTCGATCATGGAAACCTCCTGTTGGCGCGCAGCGTGGCATCGTGCTGCGGTAAGGGCAAGGCGACGCATTGGAAAAGCCCTGCGCAAAATGGCGCACCCGTCTGGCAAGGCCTGACCAAAGCGCCTATATGGCTGATCGACATAGTTACCGACCGGAGAATGAAATGGCCCTGCGCATTAACGATATTGCCCCGAATTTTACCGCTGACTCCACTGCCGGCGAGCTGAACTTCCACGACTGGATCGGCGACAGCTACGCGATCCTGTTTTCGCACCCGAAAGACTTTACCCCGGTCTGCACCACCGAATTCGGCGCCGTCGCGCAGCTTGCCGCCGAGTTCGAGAAGCGCAACACCAAGGTCATCGGCGTGTCGGTGGACTCGGTCGAAGAGCACGTGAAATGGAAAGCCGATATCGAGGCTTTCGCGGGCGCTCCGGCGAACTTCCCGATCATCGACGATACCTCGCTCGCCGTGTCCAAAGCCTATGACATGCTGCCCGCCGACGCCTATCTGCCCGATGGCCGCACCCCGGCAGACTCGGCCACCGTGCGCACCGTGTTCATCGTCGGCCCCGACAAGAAGATCCGCCTGATGATGATCTACCCGATGTCGGTGGGCCGCAACTTCGCCGAGATCCTGCGTGCGCTCGACGCCGTTCAGGCGACCGATGGCGTGCCCTTCGCCACCCCGGCCAACTGGGTCCCGGGCCAGGATGTCATCGTCGCGCTCTCGCTCTCGACCGACGACGCCAAGGCGAAATTCGGCGAGGTGGACGTCAAACTGCCCTACCTGCGTTTTGTGAAGCGGTCTGCCTGACAGGGGCACTGCCCGCCATGAATTGCAAAGCCCGGCCATTTGGCCGGGCTTTCGTTTTGCGCAGACGGGCGAAGATTCACGTTCACGCGCTTTGCGATTGACCGTTCCGGGCACAAGGCACAAGTTCCGTTCCATATTTTTCGCATTCGCAACGAGCCATGACCCCGACAATCGTTACCCTGAGTTCGATCCCCCCGCGCTTTTCCGAGTTGGGCGAAACGCTGGAATCGCTTCTGACCCAAAGCCTGCCGGTGCAGGAGATCCGGCTTCACATCCCCGAGCGCTACCGCCGCTTTCCCGACTGGGACGGGACGCTGCCTCAGGTTCCAGCGGGCGTGACGATCCATCGCTGCGCCGAAGATCTGGGCCCGGCCACAAAGATCCTGCCCGCCGTTCGAGTGCTCAGGGGACACGAGGTCGACCTTCTGCTTTGCGATGACGACAAGATCTATGACCGCGACTGGCATCGTCGCTTCAAGGAGCAGGCGCGCAAAAGGCCGGGCACCTGCATCGTGGAGGTCGGCGAGACCTTTCCCGATATCGCCGAGACGCACCGCGCCCCTGACCGCCTGCCGCGCGGGCGCCGGCTCGCACGCAAGGGGATCGGCTATCGCCTCAAGCGGCTGCTCAGTCTTGGGTGGTACAAGCCCCATTTCTTCACTCAGAGCGGCTATGTCGACCAACTTTCGGGCTATGCAGGTGTTCTGCTGCGCCCCGACTGGTTCGACGAAGCGGTGTTCGACATCCCCGATATTATCTGGACGGTCGATGATCCCTGGCTTTCGGGTCACCTGGAGCGGCGCGGCATCCCGATATGGCTGAACGCCAAAGGCAGGTTCCCGCTAATGCGCGAGAGCGGCAATCGTCATGCCCTGCTCGATCTGGTCGAGCAGGGGCATGATCGCGTCATGGCCGACCTAGCCGCAATCGACTACTTCCGTCAGACCTATGGCATCTGGCAGCCTGGCGGCGCGGTTGAGCCCACCAATCCGCGTATGACCACCTCGATGATCGAATTGCGGCGCCGCGCGCTGGCTAAGGGCTGAGGGGCGTGGGAACCCGATAGCGCGCGATCCTCGCGGCGATGACAAGGTCGTTGCGGCCCCGCCCCAACGTTATGCAGCTTCAGCGCCTCGCCCTGCGTGCCGGGCCATTTCACGATTCGTCCTCGGCGCCCGAGCAGACACGGAGCGCTACCGTTCAGCCGGTGCATCCAGCAGAGCCAGACTTCATCCGCATCGGGCTACAGTCGTCAGAACGCGCGCATCACAGAGTGCCCCTAGGGCGGAAACAGCCGCGCAGAGCAATCCTCGGGGCTAATCATGATCCGGTGCGCCCGATGACAAACCACCGCGTCTGGGTACAGCTCAAGCGTCGGAATGATGTTCCTGAACGAGCGGGTATCGTCGGTCTCTCGGATGACAAGTCCGAACCGCTCCAGATTCAGCACCTCGTCCCGCAGGGTCGCGCGATCCCCCCATGCGAGCTACAAGATGATCTCGCCGCGGGACAACGCTTGAAACAAGAGGCACTACAAATCCGCGCAGGCGTTTCGAAGCGCTTTGGATAGCTGGTCAGTGAGACAACAAGGCGACGGTTCAACCCATGCGACGACAGCCGAGAAGCTCCGATTGCGACGCGACGGCGTAACTCGGATCGTGCCCGTAATAGCCGAAGCCTAAGCTTCCAGTTCTACCAATACCGCGACAGCGCGGGTAGGCGCCGCATCACACAACCCCTTCTCTAAGCTAACTTTGCAACACCTTGCTTCCGTTTACGGTACGGCACAAAGGCCGCGACACTGCAGTGCTCAGTGGCCCGTAGTATTGAAATAATGCTTGGAACGCCGCCCCATCAGCGCCCCCAACCGCCCTGCAATCCAGCCCGCGGTCCGCGCGAATTCCAGCAGCGTTCCACCGCGCGTGAGCGGAAGCGCAACCGCCAGAATCAACGCGCCGACCATCTTCGCAGGAACCGACACGAGCAGCCCCCAACGCTTCGTCGGCTGCTCCTCGATCTTGCGAACGAAGTGGGTGATCGCCTGATCCCGGGCACGGCCATATTGATAGCCGAACGTCAGCCGCGCCTTCGGCACGGTCTCATAAACATAGGCATCCTTGACCCAGCCCGTCCTGAAGTCTTTCTGCCGCACTTCGTCGTAGAATTTCGAATCCTCACCCCCGGAGTAGCGCGTTGCCTCGTCGAACCAGATTCCTTCGCGGGAAAACAGCGACGTTTCGCCCAACCAGTTATTCGTGACAATCGTAGTGCCATTCGTCGCGTGCAGCGTCGCGCGGGCGGCTGCGCGCTCCTCTTTCTTACGGTAGCGTGCGCCGACATTGTCGTGCATCAGCCGCTCCCAGAAGCTAAGCCCCTCGACTGACGGATCGATCCTTAGCGGCGCGCCCAGCAAGACAGCCTCGCTACGCCGATAGCCGTCGATCATTCGCACGAGCCAATCCCGCGCCACCGTCTCGTCATCGTCCACGAAAGCCAGTAGATCGGCGCCCTGCGCGATCGCTTCTCGTGCGGCGCGGTTGCGCCCGAACGGAATGCCGGGTTCGGTTTCAAGGACGTAATCGATCCGCGCACCATTCCCGAGCGGTTCGGCCGCCTCCACAACCCCACGCGAAGCGGGCTGAGAATCATTCTCGACGATCAGGAACCGGACATCGCAGTTTTCCGGCAGGTCCATCTGCCCCCAGGAACGAATCAGTTCGGCGAGCATCCGTGGCCGACCACGCGTCAATGAGGCGACAACAACCTTAAGATGTGCATCGCGAGTCCGCATACCCACCCAAACTCCCATGGCGCACAACAACAAAAAACCGCCCCGCTATGATAGCGGGGCGGTTTGCAGGGTCCAGAGAGACTTACTCTGCCTTTTCGTCTTTCTTCTCGGGCGCGATTTCCTCGCCCGTTTCCTGATCGACCATCTTCATGCCGAGGCGCACCTTGCCGCGGTCGTCGAAGCCGAGCAGCTTGACCTTCACTTCCTGACCTTCCTTGAGCACCTCGTTGGGGTGGTTCAGGCGTTTGTTGGCGATCTGGGACACGTGGACCAGACCGTCACGCTTGCCGAAGAAGTTCACGAAGGCGCCGAAATCGACCAGCTTCACCACCTTACCGGTGTAGATCTTGCCCTCTTCCGGTTCGGCCACGATCGAGTAGATCATGTCGTAGGCCTTCTTGATCGAGTCGCCATTGGCCGACGCGATCTTGATGATGCCGTCGTCGTTGATGTCGACCTTGGCACCCGAAACCTCGACGATCTCGCGGATGACCTTGCCGCCCGAGCCGATCACTTCGCGGATCTTGTCGGTCGGGATCTGCATGGTCTCGATGCGCGGGGCATGGGCCGAGAACTCCTGGCGGCCGGCCGAGAGGGCCTTGGCCATTTCACCCAGGATGTGCATCCGGCCGTCCTTGGCTTGCGCCAGGGCCTGCTCCATGATCGCGGGCGTGATGCCGGCAACCTTGATGTCCATCTGCAGCGAGGTGATGCCCGCTTCGGTGCCCGCAACCTTGAAGTCCATGTCGCCGAGGTGATCCTCGTCGCCAAGGATGTCGGTCAGAACGGCGTATTTGCCGTCGTCTTCCAGGATCAGACCCATGGCGACACCCGCCACCGGAGCCTTCAGCGGAACGCCCGCATCCATCATCGACAGCGAACCGCCGCAGACCGAGGCCATCGAGGACGAACCGTTCGACTCGGTGATCTCCGAGACGACGCGGATCGTGTAGGGGAAGTCGGTCGCCGCCGGCAGAACCGCCTGCAGCGCGCGCCATGCCAGCTTGCCGTGGCCGATCTCGCGACGGCCGGGCGAACCCACGCGGCCCACTTCGCCGACCGAGTAGGGCGGGAAGTTGTAGTGCAGCAGGAAGTTCGAGCGGTAGTTGCCGTTCAGCGCGTCGATGATCTGTTCGTCATCGCCGGTGCCAAGCGTGGTAACCACGAGGCCCTGCGTCTCGCCACGGGTGAACAGCGCCGAGCCGTGGGTGCGCGGCAGAAAGCCCACTTCCGACACGATCGGACGCACGGTCTTGGTGTCGCGGCCGTCGATACGGGCACCACCGTTGATGATGTCACCGCGCAGGATGCTCGATTCAAGCTTCTTGAACGCCGAGCCGAGGTTGGCATCGGCCAGATCTTCTTCGGTCAGCTTCGACTTGATCAGGTCACGGGCAGCTGAGATCGCATTGGTGCGCTCTTGCTTGTCCTTGATCGCGAAGGCGGCGCGCATTTCGGCCTCGCCCGCGGCTTTGACCTTGCCATACAGCTCCGAGTAATCCGGGGCCGAGAAGTCGAAAGGCTCTTTGGCGGCGTCTTCGGCCAGCGCGATGATCAGGTCGATGACCGGCTGCATCTGCTCGTGACCGAATTTCACCGCGCCCAGCATCTCGGCCTCGGTCAGCTCGTAGGCTTCCGATTCCACCATCATCACGGCGTCCTTGGTGCCAGCGACGACGAGGTCAAGGCGCTGCTCGGGGTTGTCGCGCAGCTTGGTCATGTCGTCCATGGCCGGGTTCAGCACGTATTCGCCATCGACGAAGCCGACGCGCGCCGCACCGATCGGGCCCATGAACGGAACGCCCGAGATGGTCAGCGCCGCCGAGGCCGCGATCATCGCAACGACATCGGGGTCATTGACCAGATCGCACGACAGCACGGTCGCCATGACCAGAACTTCATGCTTGAAGCCCGGAACGAAGAGCGGACGGCACGGGCGGTCGATCAGACGCGAGGTCAGCGTCTCTTTTTCCGACGGGCGCGCCTCGCGCTTGAAGAAGCCGCCCGGGATCTTGCCGGCGGCGTAGTATTTTTCTTGGTAGTGCACGGTCAGCGGGAAGAAGTCCTGCCCCGGCTTCGCTTCCTTGGCGAAGGTCACGTTGGCCATGACCGAGGTCTCGCCCAGAGTGGCGATGACCGAGCCGTCCGCCTGGCGGGCAACCTTGCCCGTTTCCAGGGTCAGCGTCTCTTCGCCCCACTGGATCGATTTTTTCGTAACGTTGAACATCAGCGTATCCTATCTGGGAGCACCCACGGGCCCTTCCCGTGTCTCCCGTTTGCGTGGCGGCCCCATTGCCGCCGCCCCTATCCTTTGCATGTGGCCCGGGGCACGGCCTCACGTCGCAGATGCGCGGGCCATACAGGAAACACGCCCATTTGGAAAGCGTTCTGTGCAAGGCCAAACCCCGCCCGAAACGCTTTCGGGCGGGGTTTGGCTACCTCGTGGCGCGCATCAGCGCGTGATATGCACAAATCCGCCGGTCTCGCCCTCAAGCGGGCCATGTTCGGCGGAGGTGGGCTTGAGCATCGCCTCAAGCAGGACGGGCGTCGGCGTCCAGTAGGGCACATACCATTCCTGATCGACCTCAAGGATCAGGACGCGATCCTGCGCCGCGTCATAGGCCCCGATCAGCGAGACATGCGGGCCATCCCAGTCGCCGGTGACCACACCCTGGTTGAAGTAGAGCAGAAGCGCATCCGAGGCGCTTTCCTCGTTTGCCGCAAGCATCTGGCGCACCGCGTCAAGCGATGCGGCGGAGTTGTCGGCGGGCTTGAAGGTCTCGACCGTCGCGCCCTCAAGCCCCGCCGCAGTAACGGCGGCCTGCGTGAACTCGGCCAGCTGGTCGAACTTGACCCCGTCCCCGCCCTCAGCTGAAAGCGCCGACCAGTCCGCGCTCGCGACAAGATCAAGCATCTCGGGCTGCGTGGTCACGGTGTCCTCCGAATTCGCCGGAAGCCCGCGCAACCCGTTCACCGCAGCCGTCACCGCCGCGATCGAACAGGCCGAGGTGGTAAACTGCGGCTTCACGAAGGGCGCAAAAGCCCAGTAGTCGGGCGCCGGGGCGGTGCGCAAAAAGGCGTAATCCTCGGTCACCGAGACCGCGTCGGGGCCAAGCTTGGGAAGCGGCGCCTCGTCCGCAACGGCAGCTCCTGCCAAGGTGAAGGCCGCGCCGAGTACCGCCGCCGCAGAAACAACAATACGTGTGGGTGTCATTTGAATACCTGAATGGATGATACCCAGTCACGCTACCTAACGGCATCCATCTGTCAATCGTGACACGAGGGCAGCCAAAACAAAACGCCCGCCTCTTGCGAGACGGGCGTCTTCATCCCTTGCGGGAATTCTTAGCGGCGGATGCCGAGGCGCTGGATCAGCGACTGGTAACGCGCTTCTTCTTTCTTCTTCAGGTAGTCCAGCAGCTTGCGGCGCTGAGCGACCAGCATCAGAAGGCCACGACGCGAGTGGTTGTCCTTCTTGTGCTCTTTGAAGTGCTCGGTGAGGTTCGAGATACGCTTGGTCAGGATCGCAACCTGGACTTCCGGCGAACCGGTGTCGCCTTCCTTGGTCGCGTATTCCTTGATCAGGGCGTTCTTGTCTTCAACGGTGATCGACATCGGGATCTCCTTTGGTCAAAGGGTTGGGGCCGTAGCCGGGATGTCGTCCAGCAAGGTCCATAGGTCTCCGCCAGATTCGGCAGATGCGCGCATATACGGAAAATCGACCCTGAAGGGAAGCCAAAATTGGCCGCACTGGCCGCGCGAGGCCCTTTAAAGATTGGCGAATTCCTCGGGGCTGAGCAGCAAGATATCAGCGGGCGAGAGGCCCTCGGCGTTCAGCACCTCGGCCAGTCGCTGCGCGCCCAGGTAAATCGCAACCGCACCGGGCGTGTCCTGCGAGGGCTCGATACGCAGCTCGGCCTCGTCGTCATCGGGGTCGCGCAACAGGGCGATCCGGTCGAGGCCGGGTTCAAAATCCGCCAGAACGGCAGGGTTCTCCGGGTCGATCCAGTCGCCAAGCGCGAAGAGATCGCCCTCTTCATTGCCCGACACCCAATCGCCCGAGCCTGCCAGCAACCGATCCTCCCCGGAGCCGCCATTCAGATAGTCGGTCTCCGCGTCGCGCCCGTCGAGCAGGTCGCTGCCCGCCCCGCCGAACAGCTCGTCCTGGCCTGCGCCGCCGATCAGCACATCGTTGCCATCGCAGCCCTCAAGCGCATCATCCCCTGCGCCGCCAAGCAGCAGGTCCTGACCCGCACCACCGATCAGCCGGTCGGCGCCCTCCGCCCCCGCAAGCGTATCGTCCCCAAAACCGCCCGCCAGCACGTCGTTCCCCGCGCCACCGTCGAGCCGGTCATCGCCGTCCTCGCCCGCCAGCACATCGTCGCCCGTGCCGCCCTCCAACTGGTCGGCGCCCGTGCCGCCGGTCAAACGGTCGTCGCCTTCGCCGCCCAGGATCAGATCGTCGCCCTCATAGCCGTTGATCTGATCGTTGCCGCCCTGGCCGTCGATGACGTCATCCCCCGCTTCGCCCCACAGGATATCGTTGCCCTCCGTGGCCTCGGGCGACGCCGCGCGCTCGGGCGTTTCGACGCCGGGCATCGTGGTGACGGTATCGCCACCTTCCAGCAAATCGGCCCCGGCCTCGTCCTCGGCCTCCTCGGGCGACTCGTCCTCATCCTCATCCGAGGTCACATCGTCGGGCAGCAGCGCAAAGGACGCGCCGGCGACCAGCAGCCCCATGATTCCAGTCAGAAACAGCATGACGTGCCCCCTTCATTCACAGGGACTGCTTAGCGCAAAATTCCCTGCAAAAGCGCCAACGCCGCCAGCTATTTTGTCAGTTGGTTAACACCGCGATTACAGCGCCCAGGGCTCGGGCTGGCGGTCGTAACCGATGTAAAGCGGGTGCTTCGGCGCGCCCGATTTGGTCAGCCCAAGGTGATGCAGATCGCGACCCGACGCCCGCAGCAGGCGCTCGACCGCCGCCCCGCGGTCAAGATGCGCGCCATGGCTGCCCCACGCACAAATCACCCGATCCCCCACCCCCGAGGCCCAATCGAGGCTCTCGCGAATCGCGGCGTCATTGCCCGGCCCCACCGGATCGGGTTGCGCGCGCATCACCTTGGGGTCAGTCGCGCGATAGGCAAAGATATTGGTCACCCGGAAGCCGCCAAAGCCAAGCGCCCGTGCGCGCCGCTCGCACCGCTCGACGGTCGGGTCGTTCTGCACCTCGGTCGCGGTCGAGGGGTTGAGCATGATGAACAGCGCCTTCGGCGCGCCCTCCTGCCAGATGCGGGTCAGCAGGTAACGGTATTTCTCGCAATCAGAATAGACCGCGACGGATTGGGCATCGCCCTTGAGATGCGAACGGCTGATCATGACCCCTCCCCCGGACAGGCGCAGAGTAGCGGCGGGCCTAAAGATTGAACACCCGGCTCGGGTGCAGCTCGCTGCCCATCAGGCGGCCGACGGCGACGGGCTGGCCGTCGAAACTCGCCCAGACCTCGCTGCCATACTCGGCACTGCCGATGACCATGCCGGGGTTTCCATGGCGCAGACGCACCGCACCCTCCGCCGTCGCGCGCACCTCAGGCAGATCGGCCAGCCCCATCTCGAGCGGCTTGATGCAGGCTTCAAGTTCCGGCGTGCGGGCCATGCGGTCGATATCCTCAAGGCTCAGCCCCTCGCCCGCCTCGAACGGACCCGACCATTCCCGCCGCAGCCAGAGCACATGCCCAAGGCAGCCCAGCTTCTCGCCCAGATCCCGCGCGATCGAACGCACATAGCCGCCCTTGCCGCAGACCATCTCGAGCTCGACCGTATCGGCATCGGGGCGCGCGATCAGCGTCAGGCTTTCGACGAACAGCGGGCGCGCGGCCAGTTCCATCACCTCGCCCTCGCGCGCCAGATCATAGGCGCGCTCACCCTCGACCTTCACGGCGGAAAACTGCGGCGGCACCTGCATGATGTCGCCCTCAAAGACGGTCAGCGCGGTCGCGATCTCGGCATCGCTCGGACGCGTATCGCGGGTGGCGATCACCTCACCCTCGGCATCGTCGGTATTGGTCGCAGCCCCCAGACGTACCTGGAAGCGGTAACACTTCATCGCATCGGTGATGTAGGGCACGGTCTTCGTGGCCTCGCCAAGCGCGATCGCCAGCACCCCCGTCGCCGCCGGATCGAGCGTGCCCGCGTGGCCCGCCTTCTTCGCATCCAGCGCCCAGCGGACCTTGCCCACCACGGCGGTCGAGGTCACGCCCGCGGGCTTGTCCACGATGATCCAGCCGGAAATGTCGCGTCCCTTCTTGCGGGCCATGCCTGCCTCCTTCGTGCGAGAGCGCGCCTGCTAGCAAAGCCGCGCGGACAGGTCAACGCGCGCTTACGCCTCGTCGTCTTCACCGTCGTCGCGATGCGCGATATCGCGCTGCACGGTCTCGTCCGAGAACATCCGCCGCGTCTCGTCGAGACGATCGAAGGTCTCGTCGATGCGAAACCGCAGCTCGGGCGCGAATTTCAGCGTGAGTTCACGCGACACCAGATGGCGCAGCTCGGCCGTGTTGCGGCGCAGCGCCTTCAGCATGACCTCGGCATCCTCGCCACCCAGCGTCCCGCCAAGCGGCGCGACATAGACGGTGGCGACCTTCAGATCGGGCGAGGTGCGCACTTCGCCCACGGTGATATACATCCGGCCCAGGTCCGGATCATGCACATCTCCCCGGATCAGCACATCCGAAAGGGTGCGCCGGATCAGCTCGCCGACGCGCAGCTGACGTTGCGAAGGGCCATCGCCCGAATGAAAGCGGTTCTTTGCCATGGCCCGCACATAGTGCTTTGCCGCGCGCCGCGCAACCGAGGCTTTGCCAAGCCGCCCGTCCCGCTGTAAGAAACCGCCATTAAAGATTGGGAGCGATGACATGACCGACCTGCCGGGAATCGTGATTACCGGGGCCTCGGGCCGCATGGGCCAGATGCTGTGCGCAACCGTGGCGGCCTCCGAGAAGGCACGTCTGGTCGGCGCGGTCGAGCGTTCGGGCCACCCCTGGATCGGCCGCGATCTGGGCGAGGTCTCGGGCGGCCAGCCCAATGGCGTCATCGTCACCGACGACCCGCTCGATGCGTTTTCCAAGGCGCAGGCAGTGATTGACTTCACCGCACCCTCGGCCACCGTCGAGTTCGCCCGCATCGCCGCCCAGGCCCGCTGCGTACATGTCATCGGCACAACCGGCTTCGAGAAAACCCATCTCGACGCACTCGAGCCCTGTGCCCGCCATGCGGTGATCGTGCG
Organism: Sedimentimonas flavescens; assembly: GCF_025154035.1. Classification (NCBI taxonomy): domain Bacteria; kingdom Pseudomonadati; phylum Pseudomonadota; class Alphaproteobacteria; order Rhodobacterales; genus Sedimentimonas; species Sedimentimonas flavescens. The sequence continues at coordinate 65,979 of NZ_JAOALJ010000007.1, forward strand.
CGCGGGCAACATGAGCCTCGGCGTCAACCTGCTCACCCAGCTCACCCGCAAGGTCGCCCAGGCGCTCGATGCCGACTGGGACATCGAGGTGATCGAGGCCCATCACAACAAGAAAGTCGATGCCCCCTCTGGCACCGCGCTCATGCTCGGCCGCGCCGCCGCCGAGGGCCGCGGGATTGATCTTGAGGAAAACACCGAATCGGGCCGCGACGGCATCACCGGCGCACGCAAGCACGGCGCCATCGGCTTCTCGGCCATTCGTGGCGGCGACATCGTGGGCGAACATGACGTGCTCTTCGCCACGGCGGGCGAGCGGATCGTGCTGCGTCACATCGCCACCGACCGTGCCATCTTCGCGCGCGGCGCGCTCAAGGCCGCGCTCTGGGGTCAGGACAAGAAGCCTGGCCAATATGACATGATGGACGTGCTCGGGCTCTGAACCCGCCTTTTCTTCTTGGCAAAAATGCCTCGGGGGTCCGGGGGCAGCGCCCCCGGCTTCACTCAGAAGTCAATGGCGATGCCCTTTTTCTCCCAATCGCCGAACCGCACGGGCTCGGGGCCATCGCGCCCACCCAGTTCCACCGGCAGGTCTTCCGCTTTCGCGGCGCGGCGGCGTTCCTCGGCCTCGGCCAGCGCGCGTTGCGCGGCGGGGGGCAGGTCTTTGCGGATCTCTTCGGACATGGCGCTTTCCTTGTCTCGGGTCAGGGCATGATATAGGCCGCAAGGGAATTCGGAACAAGACGAAGGGCCGCAGGCATGAGCAACCCCGATCCGGCACGACGCGCAGCTCTCGGGCTGATCACCGGCGTTACCGAGGCGCGCGAGTCGCTCGCCGACCAGATCAACGCCGGGGCGCTGATCGAACTGCCGCCCTCCGACCGCGCCCGCGCGCAGCGGCTGGCCACGCAGACCCTGCGCCACCTTGCCCGCGCCGATGCGATGCTCAAGCCCCATCTGCGCAAACGCCCGCCGGGGGATGTGCTGGCGCTCCTGCGCCTCGCCACGGTCGAGCTTTGCGAGGATCACGGCGCCGCGCATGGCGTGGTCAATGCCGCCGTCACCCTGATCCGCTCGGGCGGCCGCAAGACCGAGACCTTCGCGGGCCTCGTCAACGCCGTGCTGCGCAAGGTCGCGGCCGAGACCGAACGCTGGCCCACCCTGCCCGCGCCCGAGCTTCCGGGCTGGCTGCGCGGGCGGCTCATGTCGGCCTGGGGCAAGGCCTCGGTGCAAAAGATGGAGGCCGCGCATCTCGCGGGCGCGCCCATCGACCTGTCGATCAAGGGCGCACCCGCCGACTGGGCCGAGAGGCTTGGCGCAGAAGCCCTCCCCACCGGTTCGCTGCGCCTGCCCACGGGCGCCCATGTCTCGGAACTGGCAGGCTTCACTGAGGGCGCATGGTGGGTGCAGGACGCCGCCGCCGCGCTGGCGGCCCGCCTGCTTGCCCCCGCGACCGGCGAAAAGGTGCTCGACCTCTGCGCGGCACCCGGCGGCAAGACGCTGCAACTGGCGGCTGCGGGCGCCGATGTGACCGCGCTCGACATCTCGGAAAACCGCGCGGCGCGGATCGAGGAGAACCTTGCCCGCACCGGTCTGAAGGCGCGAATCGTCGTGGCCGATGCGCTCGACTGGCAACCCGAGGCGCCCTTCGACGCGATCCTGCTCGACGCTCCCTGCTCGGCCACCGGCACAATCCGTCGCCACCCCGACCTGCCGCAGATCAAGGACGCCCAAAGCATCAAGGAACTGTTCGGCCTGCAAGCCGCGCTCCTCGACCGGGCGCTCGGCTGGCTCAAGCCCGGCGGGCGGCTGGTGTTTTGCACATGCTCGCTCCTGCCGGAAGAGGGCGAAGCGCAGATCCGCGCCGCACTGGAACGTCACCCCGGCCTGCGCACCATCCCGCCGCACCTCGACGGCATCGATTCGGGCTGGATCACCCCCGAGGGCGGGCTGCGCCTGCGCCCCGATTACTGGCCCGAGCGCGGCGGAATGGACGGGTTCTACATGGCCACCCTGACCGCCTGAGCCGAAATCGGGCGGTGACAGCGCCGCCCCCCTTCACTATGTTGCCCGCAAAACCGGGCGGGCGGGTCGGTGACCCGAAAATCGGGCAGGCAGATGACAGGACGAGCGGCAAAAGGCCAGAAACGGGCTCGATTGGGCGTTGCGCTCAATCGCCTCGCGGCCCTGCGCGCCGCCCGCGCCCGCCCCGCTACCGGATTCGTCAGCCAGCCCGAGCCGCGCACCATCGGATCGTTCGCACGCGGTCGCCAGTTGATCGCCGGCAACTTCCTGTTCGCGGGCTTCCTGATCGAGGGCCCCGGGGTGGCGATCTGGGATCTGCCGATGCCCGACCCGGCCTTCGAAGAGGCGCTGCACGGCTGCATCTGGCTTGATGACCTTGCCGCCGTGGGCGATCGCGCCGCGCGCGAGCGGGCGCAGGACTGGGTCTTTGGCTGGATCGCGCGCTACGGAGCGGGCTCGGGGCCGGGCTGGACGCCCGATCTGACCGGACGCCGCCTGATCCGCTGGATCAACCACGCGATCTTGCTGCTCAACGGGCAAGAGCGCGCCGCCGCCGACGGGTTCTTCCGCTCGCTCGGGCAGCAAACGCTGTTCCTGTCGAAACGCTGGCGCTCGGCCTCGCCGGGGCTGCCGCGCTTCGAGGCGCTGACCGGGCTGATCTACGCGGGCCTCTCGCTGACCGGGATGGAGCGTCTGGCCAGCGGCGCGACCGAGGCCTTGGCGCGCGAATGCGCCGAGCAGATCGACGCCGAGGGCGGCATTCCCACCCGCAACCCCGAAGAGCTGCTTGACGTTCTGACCCTGCTGACCTGGGCCAAGGCCGCGCTGGAGGCCGCCGGGCGCAAGGCCGCCCCCGAGCATATCGCCGCGATCGAGCGTATCGTGCCCACGCTGCGCGCACTGCGCCATTCCGACGGGGGGCTTGCGCGCTTTCACGGCGGCGGACGCGGGCTTGAAGGGCGGCTCGATCAGGCGCTGGCGGCCTCGGCGGTGCGCGGCCCGATGCCCGAGGGGCTGGCGATGGGTTTCGCGCGGATGCATGGCGGCCGCACCAGCGTGATCCTCGATGCCGCGCGCCCGCCGCTTGGGCCTGCCTCTGCCAATGGCCATGCCGCGACCCTGGCCTTCGAGCTGACCTCGGGCCGCCGCCCGCTGGTGGTCAGTTGCGGCTCGGGCGCGATCTTCGGACGCGAGTGGCACCGCGCCGGGCGCGCCACCGCCAGCCACTCGACCCTCGCGATCGAGGGGTTCTCCTCCTCGCGCCTTGCGCCCGCGCCGGTTCTGGGCCGCGTGCCCTCGCTCTGGCTTGACGAAACTCCGGCCGAGGTCTGGGCCCGCCGCGATGGTGATGAGGGCGACCACGTCATGGCCGGACACAACGGCTACGCCCCGACCCATGGCATGACCCATGTACGCGAGCTGACCCTGTCGCCCGATGGCGCGGTGCTGAAGGGGCAGGACACGCTTGGCGCCATGACCCCGGAGGACCGCCGCCGCTTCGAGACGATCTTCGCCCGCGTCGGCCTGCGCGGCATCCCGTTCCAGATCCGCTTCCACCTGCACCCCGAGGCCGACGCCACGCTCGACCTTGGCGGCACCGCCGTGTCGGTCGCGCTGAAATCGGGCGAGATCTGGATCTTCCGCCACGACGGCGTCGCGGAAATGACGCTGGAGCCCTCGGTCTATCTGGAATCGGGCCGTTTGCGCCCGCGCCCAAGCCAGCAAATCGTGCTTTCTGCCCGTGTTCTGGACTATGCGTGCCAGATTGGCTGGACCTTCTCCAAAGCACAGGATACCCCCGCGTCAATCCGGGATACCGACCCGGATCGCCCCGAATCCGACCTCTGACAAAGGACTGCCAGCCGTGACCAGACCCGTCCCCCTCCTCCGCGCCCTGATCTCTGTTTCCGACAAGACCGGGCTGATCGACTTTGCCCGCTCGCTCTCGGCGCGCGGTGTCGAGCTGCTCTCGACGGGCGGCACGGCGAAGGCGCTGCGCGAGGCCGGGCTGAGCGTGCGCGACGTGGCCGAGGTGACCGGCTTCCCCGAGATGATGGATGGCCGCGTCAAGACTCTGCACCCCAAGGTCCATGGCGGCCTGCTGGCGCTGCGCGACAATGACGAGCATCTGGTGGCCATGGCCGCCCATGGGATCGAGCCGATCGACCTGCTGGTGGTGAACCTCTACCCGTTCGAGGCCACCGTCGCGAAAGGCGCCGATCACGAGGATTGCATCGAGAATATCGACATCGGCGGCCCGGCGATGATCCGCGCGGCCTCGAAGAACCACGCCTTCGTGGCGACGGTGGTCGATGTGGAGGATTACGGCGCGGTTCTGGCGGAACTCGACGCCAATGACGGCGCGACCACCTATGCTTTCCGCCAGCGTCTTGCGCAGATCGCCTATGCCCGCACCGCGGCCTATGACGCGGCTGTCTCGACCTGGATGGCGCAGGCCATCGGCGAGGAAACCCCGCGCCGCCGCGCTTTCGCCGGCACACTGGCCCAGACCCTGCGCTACGGCGAGAACCCGCACCAGTCGGCGGCCTTCTACCTTGACGGCTCGAACCGCCCCGGCGTTTCGACGGCCAAGCAGCATCAGGGCAAGGAGCTGTCCTACAACAACATCAACGACACCGACGCGGCCTTCGAGCTGGTGGCCGAATTCGGCACCGACAAGCCCGCCTGCGCGATCATCAAGCACGCCAACCCTTGCGGCGTGGCCTCGGGCGCGAGCCTGACCGAAGCCTACGGCCGCGCCTTCGACTGCGACCGCACCTCGGCCTTCGGCGGCATCATCGCACTGAACCAGACGCTGGACGGTGCCACCGCCGAAGAGATCTGCAAGATCTTCACCGAGGTTGTCATCGCCCCCGAGGCGACCGACGAGGCCAAGGCGATCTTTGCCGCCAAGAAAAACCTGCGCCTGCTGACCACCGGCGCGCTGCCCGATCCGAAATCGACCATCACCACCTATCGTCAGGTCGCCGGTGGCTTCCTCGTGCAGGGCAAGGACAATGGCGCGATCTCGATGGACGACCTCAAGGTCGTGACCGAGCGCCAGCCGACCGAGCAGGAACTGCGCGATCTGCTGTTTGCCTGGAAGGTCGCCAAGCACGTCAAGTCGAACGCGATCATCTACGTCAAGGATGGCGCCACCGTGGGCGTCGGCGCGGGCCAGATGAGCCGCGTCGATTCGACCCGCATCGCGGCGCGCAAGGCGCAGGACATGGCCGAGGTCATGGGTCTGGCCGAGCCGCTGACCAAGGGCTCGGTCGTGGCGTCGGACGCCTTCTTCCCCTTCGCGGACGGGCTGATCACCGCAGCCGAGGCGGGCGCGACGGCAATCATCCAGCCCGGCGGCTCGATGCGTGACCAGGAGGTCATCGACGCGGCGAATGAACGCGGCCTCGCAATGGTCTTTACGGGGATGCGTCACTTCCGTCATTAATAGCTCGAGCGGCCCGCGTCACGGGCGCGGGCCGCTCTACGATTTTTTTATGTTTGTTTAGGGGTTGGGATGCGGCTGACCGTCAAGATTGCGGCAATCATCCTGATGCTCGACCAGATGACCAAATACCTGGTCGTGCATTATCTCGAACTCGACCGCGTCGGCGCGATCGATGTGCTTCCGCCATGGCTCAATCTTCGGATGGCCTGGAACCAGGGCATCAACTTCGGCCTGTTCTCGGGCGAGGCAAGCTGGTCGCGGTGGGTTCTGATCGCCGTGGCGCTGGCGATCTCGGCCTGGGTCTGGATCTGGATCGCGCGCGACCAGCATTCGGCGCAGGTCAAGATTTCGGCCGGTCTGCTGATCGGCGGGGCGCTTGGCAACGTGATCGACCGTGTGGCCTATGGCGCGGTGGCCGACTTTCTGAACATGTCGCTGCCGATCTGGAGGAATCCCTATTCGTTCAACGTCGCCGATATCGCGGTTTTCCTTGGCGCGGCCGGGCTGATGCTGTTCACCGGCAACGACTCGGCTCAGCAAAAGTCCTGACGCCTTTCTGGCGTGACGCGGCCAAAGCGATAGGCTAAGAGGATGGGGAAACAGGTGAGGGAGTGGCCCATGCAGGCAACCATCGGCAAGCTCGGGATCGCATTTGCGACCGTCCTCGTGCTGTCGGCCTGTGGCGGCGGCGATGATGAGCCCCGGCTGATGCATCTGCGTTCGGCCACGCAGGGCCCGGACGAATTCGGCATCCTGCCGACCAAACCGCTGCAGATGCCGCAAGACCTCGCCGCGCTGCCCGCACCCACGCCGGGCGGCACCAACATTACCGACCCGACGCCCGGAGCGGACGCCATTGCCGCCCTCGGCGGCAACCCCGCGCGCCTCAAGGCAGGCGGCATCCCGGCCTCGGACAGCGCACTTGTTGCCCAAGCGGCGCGTTTTGGCACCTCGGCCAATATCCGCGAGCAGCTGGCCGCCGAAGACCTTGAGTATCGCCGCGCCAATGACGGTCGCCTGCTCGAACGCCTGTTCAGCGTGAACGTCTATTACCATGCCTACGAACCCATGAGCCTCGATCAGGAGGCCGAGTTGGAGCGTTGGCGCAAGCTGGGCCTGCGCACCCCGGCGGCCCCGCCCGGCGGCATCGCCCAAGCGGCATCGGGTAACTGATCAATATCCCGTCAGGCGGGTTGCCACCGGCCACCCAGCCCGTAAGTTGATCCCACATAACGGAGGGATCATTGGTGCGCGCCTTTTTCGCTGCGGCTGTTGCATGGCTGGCTGCCTGGCCCGTCTGGGCCGAAAACGTCACCCATTTCACGCTCGACAACGGCCTTGAGGCCGTGGTGATCGAAGATCACCGCGCCCCGGTCGTGGTGCATATGGTCTGGTACAAGGCCGGATCGGCGGATGAACGGCGCGGCAAGTCGGGAATCGCCCATTACCTTGAGCACCTGATGTTCAAGGGCACCGACTCGATGGCCGCGGGGGAGTTGTCGAAAACCGTCTCGGCCAATGGCGGGTCGGACAATGCATTCACCTCCTATGACTATACCGCCTATTACCAGCGCATCGCCGCCGACCGGCTGGAGCTGGTGATGAAGATGGAAGCCGACCGGATGCGGCATCTCAAGATCTCGCCCGACGACTGGCAGACCGAGCGCGACGTGATCCTTGAAGAGCGCGCGCAACGCACCGACAGCGACCCCGGCGCTCTCTTCGGCGAACAACGCAACGCCGCGCAATATCTCAACCATCCCTATGGCACGCCGGTCATCGGCTGGCGGCAGGAGATGGAGGCCCTGACCCGCGACGATGCGCTGGAATGGTATCGCCGCTATTACGCGCCCAACAATGCCGTTCTGGTGGTGGCGGGCGATGTGACCCCCGAGCAGGTCAAGGCGCTGGCGCAGACCTATTACGGCCCGCTTGAACCCTCGGCCGACATTCCGCCCCGTGTCCGCCCGCAAGAGCCGCCGCAACTGGCCGAACGGCGCCTCGTGTTCCCCGATCCGCGCGTGGCACAGCCCTATGTCTCGCGCAGCTACCTCGCGCCCGAGCGTGACCCCGGCAATCAGAAAGAGGCCGCCGCGCTGACGATTCTGGCCGAGGTTCTGGGCGGCAATCCGCAGACCTCTGTGCTGGCGCGCAAGCTGGTCTATGGCAGCGGCACGGCGATCTATGTCTCGGCCTTCTACGATGGCATGGCGATCGACGACACGACCTTTGGCCTCGCCGCGATCCCCGCCGCCGACATGTCGCTCGAAGAAACCGAGGCCGCGATCGACACCGCGTTGGCCGAGTTCCTGCACGAGGGCATCGACCCCGCACAGTTCGAGCGTATCCGCACCCAGATCCGCGCCTCGGAAATCTACGCGCAGGACAACACGCAGGCGCTCGCCCGCCGTTATGGCGAGGCGCTGACCTCGGGCTTTTCGGTCGAAGATGTCCAAAGCTGGCCCGATGTGCTGATGTCCGTCACCGAGGAAGAGGTGATGCAGGCCGCCCGTTCCGTCTTTGACCGCCGTCAGGCCGTGACCGGATACCTGACCCGCCCCGCCGTGGAGGCCACCCAATGATCCGCTTCGTTCTGGCCACCCTGACCGTGCTTAGCCTGACGCTGCCCGCCCGCGCGCTCGATATTCAGCAGGTCACCTCGCCCGGCGGGCTCAATGCCTGGCTGGTCGAGGCCCATGACATCCCCTTCACCGCGCTCGAGATCCGCTTTCGCGGCGGCGCAAGCCTTGATGCGCCGGAAAAGCGCGGCGCGATCACCCTGATGGCCGCGACGCTTGAAGAGGGCGCGGGCCAGATGGATGCGCAGGCCTTCGCCGAGGCGACCGAGTCGCTGGCCGCGCAGTTCAGCTTCGACGTGGATGACGACACGCTGAAGATCTCGGCGCGGATGCTGACCGAGAATCGCGACAAGGCGGTCGACCTGCTGCGCGAGGCGCTGACCAACCCGCGCTTCGATCAGGTGGCGGTGGACCGCGTGCGCGGGCAGGTGCTGTCGATCATCGCCTCGGATGAGGAAGATCCCAACGCCATCGCCGGGCGGACCTTTCGCCAGCTGGCCTATGGCGATCATCCCTATGGCTCCTCGCTCAACGGCACGGCGGAAAGCGTCAAGGCCCTCTCGCGTGAGGATATCTTCGACGCGAAAGCCCGCGTGATGGCGCGCGACCGGTTGGTGATCTCGGCCGTGGGCGACATCACGCCGGCGGAACTGGGCGTGCTGCTTGACCATCTGCTGGGGGACCTGCCCGAAACAGGCGCACCGATGCCGCCGCGGGCCGAGCTTGGCCTGGCCGGGGGCGTGAGCGTGGTCGATTACGACACGCCGCAATCGGTGGTGATCTTCGGTCAGCAAGGGCTGCCGATGGATGACCCGGATTTCTTCGCGGCCTATGTGATCAACCAGATCCTGGGCGAGGGCGGCTTTGCCTCGCGCCTGATGGAAGAGGTGCGCGAGAAGCGCGGCCTGACCTACGGGATCTATACCTACCTCGCGCCCAAGGATCTGGCCGAGACCTGGCAGGGCTCGTTCGCCTCGGCCAATGGCAAGGTCGCCGAGGCCATCGCCGTGACCCGCGCCGAATGGGCGCGCATGGCGACGGGCGAGGTCACCGATCAGGAACTGAACGACGCCAAGACCTACCTGACCGGCGCCTATCCGCTGCGCTTCGACGGCAACGGGCAGATCGCCGGGATTCTGGCGGGGATGCAGCTCAATCACATGCCGATCGACTATGTGAACACCCGCAATGCCAAGGTCGAGGCGGTCACCAAGGAAGACATCAAACGCGTCGCGCAGCGGTTGCTCGATGCCGATGCGCTGCGCTTTGTCGTGGTTGGCAAGCCCGAGGGGCTCGACACGAGCGCCTCGAACTAAGCGATCCCGAATCTGTTGGGCTTGGCCGAGGGCTGTGCTATCCCTTGTAGGATGAATGCACAGCCCCCCAATATAGGCGCAAATCGCCCCGTCATCCGGCAACTTGACGATGCCGCCGCCAACCGCATCGCGGCGGGCGAGGTGGTGGAGCGTCCGGCCTCGGCGGTGAAAGAGCTGATCGAGAACGCGCTTGATGCCGGGGCCTCGCGCATCGAGATCGCCTATGCCGATGGCGGCAAAACGCTGATCCGCATCACCGACGACGGCTGCGGCATGACCGCCGAGGATCTGCCGCTGGCGATGAGCCGCCATGCCACCTCGAAGATCGACGGATCGGACCTGCTCAACATCCACACCTTCGGCTTTCGCGGCGAGGCGCTGCCCTCGCTTGGCGCGGTCGGGCGGCTGACCATCACCTCGCGCGCCGAAGGGTTCGACGCCGCGCAAATCACCGTTGCGGGCGGGCAGATCGGGCCGGTCAAACCCGCCGCGCTCAACCGGGGCACCGTGGTCGAGCTGCGCGATCTGTTCTACGCGACGCCCGCGCGGCTCAAGTTCCTGCGCACCGACCGCGCCGAGGCGCAGGCCATCGCTGATGTGGTCAAGCGTCTCGCCATGGCCGAGCCCTATGTCAGCTTTCGCCTGATCGACACCTCGGGCGGCAATGAGCGCGAGATCTTCCGCGCCGATGCCGAACAGGGCGAGCTGTTCGGTGCGCTGTCGGGGCGGCTCGCGCGTGTGCTTGGCCGCGACTTCGCCGACAACGCCCTGCCCATCGACGCCGAGCGCGAGGGCATCCGCCTGACCGGATACGCCGCCCTGCCCACCTATTCGCGCGGCGCTGCGGTCGAGCAGTTCCTCTTCGTGAACGGCCGCCCGGTGCGCGACAAGATGCTGATCGGGGCCCTGCGCGCGGCCTATATGGATTTCCTCTCGCGCGACCGGCACCCTGCAGCGGTGCTGTTCCTCAGCTGCGAACCCGAGCGCGTGGACGTCAACGTCCACCCCGCCAAGGCCGAGGTGCGCTTTCGCGAATCCGGCGTGGCGCGCGGGCTGATCGTGGGTGGGCTGCGCCATGCGCTGTCGCAGGCGGGGCATCGGGCCTCAAGCACCGTGGCGAGCGCGACGCTTGGCGCAATGCGCCCCGAGGAACCCGTGTCCCCGCGCATCTACCAGATGGACCGCCCGAGCCTTGGCGCGATCCGCAGCGCCTATAGCGCGCAGGCCCCACTGAACCAGCCAAGCTTCGCCGAGGCCTCGCCGGTGTTCGACGCGCCCATTGCCCCCTCGGCCCGCGTGGCAGACCCGGCGCCGCAGCCCGAACTGACGGCCAAGCCCTTGGGTGCCGCCCGCGCACAGGTGCATGAGAATTACATCATCGCCCAGACCGAGACCGGGATCGTCATCGTCGATCAGCACGCGGCACATGAGCGGCTGGTTTATGAGCGCCTCAAGCGGCAGATGGCCGAAAAGGGCGTCGCCGCACAGGCGCTGCTGATCCCCGAGATCGTTGAACTCTCGCCCGGCGATGCCGCGCGACTGCTGGATCTGGCCGACGATCTCGCGCGTCTCGGCCTTGGCATCGAGCCCTTCGGCGGCGGCACCGTCGCGGTGCGCGAAACCCCGGCGATATTGGGCGAGATCAACGCTGCGGCGCTTCTGCGCGATGTGCTGGATGAGCTTGCGGACCTTGGCGACAGCCAGCTTGTGCAGGCCCGCATCGAAGCGGTGCTGAGCCGTATGGCCTGCCATGGCTCGATCCGCTCGGGCCGTCAGATGCGCGTCGAAGAGATGAACGCCCTCCTGCGCGAGATGGAGGCCACCCCCCATTCCGGCCAGTGCAACCACGGCCGCCCCACCTATGTCGAGCTACGGCTTGGCGATATCGAACGGCTTTTCGGACGGACATGATCACCATCGGCACCCATCAGATCGACCTTGGCGACCCGCTTGTTCTGGCGCTGCTGATCGGCGGCGGGCTGATCGTGCTTTTGCTGATCATGGTGCTGCGCGCGGCGGGGCGTTCAGCCCAGGCGATCGACCCGCTGGCGGGCCATATGGTGCAGCTTTCGCAGCGTGTGCAGGCGCTCTCGGACGGGCAGCACCAGCTTGCCGGGGGGCTGCATCACGTCTCCGAGGCGCAGGCCATGAGCCAGACCAAGGTGCTGGCCCTGATGGAGCAGCGCCTGGCCGATGTGAACCGCTCGATGACCGAAAGCCTGCACGGCACCGCCACGCGCACGGCACGCTCGCTAGGCGATCTGCACCAGCGGCTTGAGGCCATCGACAAGGCTCAGGCCAATATCGAGAAGCTCTCGGGCGATGTGCTGGGGCTGCAGGACATCCTGTCGAACAAGCAGACCCGTGGCGCCTTTGGCGAGATCCAGCTCAATGACATCGTGCACAAGGCGCTGCCCTCGGACAGCTACACGATGCAGGCGACGCTTTCAAACGGACGGCGGGCGGACTGTCTGATCCATCTGCCCAACCCGCCCGGCCCCATCGTGATCGACTCGAAATTCCCGCTGGAGGCCTATGAGGCCCTGCGCCGCGCCGAGAACCAGAGCCAGCTGATCGAGGCGCAGCGGATGATGCGTATTGCCGTACGCAGCCATATCAAGGCGATTTCTGAGAAATACATCCTTGAGGGCGAAACCGCCGACGGGGCGCTGATGTTCCTGCCCTCCGAGGCCGTCTATGCCGAGTTGCACGCCAATTTCCCGGAACTGGTGCGCGAAGGCTTCACCGCCAAGGTCTGGATCGTCAGCCCCACGACCTGCATGGCCACGCTCAACACCATGCGCGCCGTGCTGAAAGACGCGCGGATGCGCGAGCAGGCCGGGGCGATCCGCAAGGAGCTGGCCGCGCTTTACCAGGACGTCGATCGTTTGGGCACCCGTGTGGGCAATCTTGACCGGCATTTCACCCAGGCCGCCAAGGATATCGAGGAAATCAAGATCTCGGCCGAGAAGGCCGGTAAGCGCGCGCATCGCCTTGATAATTTCGATTTCGAGGAACTTACCCCCGAACCCGACGACCCGCGCATCGTCCAGATCAAACCCTGAGCGATTGCGCTTGCGCAGGGCCGTAACTGGCGCGAAACTGGCGCCATACGGAGGACGTTATGCTACCGATCAGCCCCGCCAAAGTCGCCCATGTCATCGTTCGCGCCCGCAAGTTCGACGCCGATCTGCCGGGCTCGGGGCAAGGCCGCGAATTGCGCGCCTTTATCGCCGCGTTGAACGAGGAAGAGCAGGCCGCGCTGACCGCGATCATGTGGGTCGGGCGCGAAACCTTTGATGCGAGCGAATTCGACGAGGCCTTCAACACCGCCCGCGCCGAGGCTACGGCCCCGACCGAGGATTACCTCATGGGTGTGCCGATGCTGGCCGATTACCTCGAAGACGGGCTGAGCGCGCTTGGCATAGACCCCGAAGACGCCGAGCAGGAGGCCTATCCCTCGGTATGAAAAAGGCGGCCCTGAGGCCGCCTTTCCAATTCACGCCACCAGACGGTAGCCGCCGGATTCGGTCACCAGCAACCGCGCGTTCGAGGGATCGGGCTCGATCTTCTGGCGCAGGCGGTAGATGTGCGTTTCCAGCGTATGCGTGGTAACGCCCGCATTGTAGCCCCAGACCTCATGCAGCAGCACGTCGCGCGGCACCACGCCATCGGTCGCGCGATAAAGGAACTTGAGGATGTTGGTTTCCTTCTCGGTCAGCCGGATCTTGCGCTCTTTCGCGTCGATCAGCATCTTCATCGCGGGCTTGAACGTATACGGCCCAAGCTGGAACACCGCGTCCTCGGATTGCTCATGGGTGCGCAGCTGCGCGCGCAGACGCGCCAGAAGGACCGGGAACTTGAACGGCTTGGTGATGTAGTCGTTCGCCCCCGAGTCGAGCCCCAGGATCGTGTCGGCATCGGTATCATGGCCGGTCAACATGACGATCGGGCATTTCACGCCCAGCTTGCGCAGCTTCTTGCACAGCTCACGCCCGTCGGTATCGGGCAGACCGACGTCAAGAACCACGAGGTCGTATAGTGCGACCTTCGCCTTCTCTACCCCTTCCACGCCCGAGCCTGCCTCGAACACTTCGAAATCGTCGGTGGCGATCAGTTGCTCGGCCAGCGCCTCGCGCAGATCGGTATCGTCGTCAACCAGAAGGATCTTTTTCAGACCAGCCATGGGTGCCTCCCTTTCGTCAGCTCTGTTCGTTGGGGCCAAGCTGAGGCCCGATCACGTGCACGGCAAGGGGTGTGAAATCTTTCTCACGCGGAGGTGACGCCAGCGCGGGATATGTTTCAATTTGTTGCACAAACGATTATGTCACGAGCTATGGATACCGCCCTTTCCCTTGGCCCGACCCCTGCCGAACGGCTCAACCGCGCGCGCGCCGATCTGCGCATGGGGCTGCCTGTTGTGCTGTCCGACAGCTGCCTTGCGGTCGCCGTCGAGACGCTCAGCCCCGCGCGGCTTGCGGCGCTGCGTACCCTCGGGCCACTGGTACTGGTGCTGACCGCGCGCCGCGCCGAGACGCTGAAGGCGCGGATCTATGATACCGATCTGGCCCGCATCCGCGTGCCCGCCGATGCCGAGCTTGACTGGCTTCAGGCATTGGCCGACCCGGCGGACGATCTGGCCATGCCGATGAAAGGCCCGCTCAGCGCCGAGCGGGGCGGAGACGCAACCCTTGCCCGGGCCGCCATTGCGCTGACGAAATCCGCGCATCTGCTGCCCGCCGCGATCCTCGCACCGCTGCCCTCGCCCCCGACCGAGGGGCTGACGGCGCTCGACGCCAATGATGCGCTGCGCGAGATCGCCGCCGAGACGGTCCTCGCCCCCGTTGCCGCCGCCCGTGTGCCGATGCGCGCAGCAGAGAAGGGCCGACTGCACATCTTTCGCCCCGATGACGGCGGCGAGGAACACTACGCCATCGAGATCGGCTCCCCCGCGCGCGACAAACCCGTGTTGGCGCGGCTGCACTCGGCCTGCTTCACCGGCGATGTGCTTGGGTCGCTGAAATGTGACTGCGGGCCGCAGCTTGACGCCGCGCTGACGCAGATGGGGCATGAAGGCACAGGCATCCTGCTCTACCTCAACCAGGAGGGGCGCGGCATCGGCCTGGCCAACAAGATGCGCGCCTATTCGCTGCAAGATCAGGGCTTCGATACGGTCGAGGCGAACCACCGCCTCGGCTTCGAGGATGACGAGCGTGACTTCCGCATCGGCGCGGCCCTGCTGAAGAAACTCGGCTTTCACGCCGTGCGCCTGCTGACCAACAATCCCGCCAAGGTGCGGATGCTTGAGGCAAACGGGATCAAGGTCATCGAGCGCGTGCCGCTGCGTGTCGGTGTCAGCCGTCATAACGCGGCCTACCTTGCCACCAAGGCGGAAAAATCGGGGCATATCCTGTGATGCGCCTCACGCCCACCGGGCTGCGGGTCGGCAACCGGACGCTCCCCCTCGAGATCGGCCGCGGCGGTCTGCGGCGCGACAAACGCGAAGGCGACGGCGCAACCCCGATCGGTCGCCTGCGCATCCTCGAAATGTTCTGGCGCGCAGACCGCCTGCCCCGCCCCGCGCCCTGGGCACGCCCGATCGGTCCACATGATCTGTGGTGCGATGCCGTCGATCACCCACACTACAACCAACGCGTCCGCGCACCATTCCACGCCAGCCACGAAACCCTGCGCCGCGCAGACCCGCTCTACGACATCGTCCTCGTCACCGACTGGAACTATCCGACGGCGATGCCCGACCATGGCTCGGCCATCTTCCTGCATCAGCGCCGACGCGCGGGCTACCCGACCGCAGGCTGCCTCGCGTTCAGACGCGCGGATCTGCTCTGGCTCGCCCAACGCCTTGAACCCGGCGCCGAGATCGAGATCCCGCCGCTCGCCTGCTTTCTCCTGGAGCAAAATACCTCGGGGTCCGGGGCAGCGCCCCGGGGCCTGCCGCATGACAAGGTTTAAGCCCTACCGCGCACCGTAATCCCGCGCGCCGAAGATGGCCGAACCCACGCGCACATGCGTCGCCCCGGCGGCAATCGCCGCCTCGAAATCACTGCTCATTCCCATCGACAAGCCGCTTAGCCCGTTCCGCGCCGCCATCTGCGCAAGCATCTGAAAATGCGGCGCGGCGTCCTCGTCTTCGGGCGGAATGCACATCAGGCCCACGACCGGCAGATCCATCGCGCGCGCCTCGGCCACGAAAGCATCCACCCCGTCCGGCAGCACGCCCGCCTTCTGAGGCTCGGCGCCGGTGTTGACCTGAACGAATAACTCGGGGCTCGTGCCGCGCGCCTGCGCAAGATTGGCCAGCTTGACGGCAAGAGAGGGGCGATCGAGCGTGTGGATCGCCTCGAACAACTCCACCGCCAGCTTGGCCTTGTTGGTCTGCAAAGGGCCAATCATATGAACCTGCGCACCCGGAAAGGCCGCACGCCATGCGGGCCACTTGCCTGCGGCCTCCTGCACGTAATTCTCACCAAAGAGGCGATGCCCCTCGCGCAGAACTGCCTCGACCCGCTCGGCCGGTTGTACCTTGGAGACGGCAATCAGCGCGACAGCCCCCGCAGCGCGACCCGCTGCCGCCTCAGCCTGCGCAATCTTCGCAGTGATCTCGCTCAATCCCATGGAACCATCCTTTTGGCACAAGACACCACGTCAGCGCATAAAAGAAAAGAGCGGGCCAAGGCCCGCTCTCGCATCGTACTGTCCGTTGGGATCAGAACGAGAAGGTCACACCGAGATCGGCAACGGTGTCGCTATCGATCGCGCCGATACCACCCGCCAGCTGGGCGCCGCCGCCGAGCTCGTATTTCGCGCCGATACCGTAAGCATCCACGCCGGGCGCGGTGAGCGAATCGTCATCCGCCTTGGCGTAGGCGGCTTCGAACAGCCACGGGCCGGTCACGTAGGAGCCGTAGATGCCATAGGAAGTGCCATTATCGGTGGCATCGGTGACATAGATATGGCCGGCAAAGCCATTCGCCTCATAGCCAAGCAGCAGCGAGGTCGTGTTCACGTCGAACGAGCCGTCCTCGTAGTGATCGTAGGTCAGGCCGAAGTTGAACGCGCCCTGATCGTAGCCGACACCCAGACCGTAATCTTCATAGATGGTGTGCACCGAAACGCCGAAGGTGAAGTCGCCGGTCGCGTAATCCCAACGCACATCGGCCTCACCGAGGAAGCCAGCGTCTTCGGCGATGTCGTCGATGCCGATTCCGTCGAAACCGATATCCTGAAGGCCGTAATCGTCTGCGATCGGGTCGATCACACCAACCGAGATGGTGCCGAACGCGCCCGACGCGAAAACCACGCCGCTATAGTCCTGATTGTCGCCGTCTTCGTAGTCCGACTCGAGGGTCACCGAGGCACCGAACGTCAGGCCCGTATCCGTCTCCATCGTACCGGTGATATCGAGTTCAATAGAATACCAGCCAGCGGTTTTCTTGTCCGCATAGTCAAGACCAAACTCGCTGTATTTGAAGCCCATGTTGGCTTCGCCGCTCATGGTCACTTCGGCCGCCGCAAAGCCCGCCGAGAAAACCAGCGCGGTGGTCGCAAGAAGAACGTTCTTCATAATCTGCCCCTTCATTCGAGAACGGCGATGAAACCTCGCCGTGTGCTGAGGAGACAATGCGCGCAAACGAGGGCCGCTTCAATCGAGCCGGTAACAGCGCACGATCTTTCCGCGCAACTGCGGCATCGGCGCTACAAAAAAACCGCCAGAAAACGAAAAGAGCGGGCCGAAGCCCGCTCTTCCGTCATTCAGATCCGTAAGGATTAGAACGAGAAGGTCACACCGAGGTCGGCAACGGTGTTGCCTTCGATGTCGCCGATACCGCCAGCAACCTTGGCACCGCCGCCGAGGTCGTACTTGGCGCCGAGACCCCAAGCGTCGCCGCTGCCGCCGCCGAACGAGTTGTCCAGCTCAGCTTTCGAGTACGCGGCTTCCAGCATCAGAGCGCCGGTCTTGTACGAACCGTAGACGCCGTACGAGTCGGCCAGGTCGCTGGTGGCGTAGAAGAACTCACCGCCAAAGCCGTTCTGCGAACCGCTCAGCTTGAACTGGGTCGAGTCGTAGCCGCTCAGATCGTCTTTCGAGTAGGCCAGAGCCGCTTTGACGACGCCGAAGTCATAGGCGGCAGCGATCGAGTAGTCTTCGTTGATGGTGTCGATCGAGGCGCCGAGGGTGATGGCGCCAACCGAGTAGTCCCAGCGAGCGTCAGCGGTCACACCCCAGTCAACATCGCCGAAGTCGATGCCGGTCAGGCCTTCGAGCGTCGTCAGACCGAACGAGTAGTTGCCGATTTCGGCGACGTCATCGATACCGATGCCGTCGAAGCCGATGTCGGACATGCCGTAGTCGTCAGCGACCGGGTCAACCATGCCGACGGTGAAGGTGCCGAAGGCGCCCGAGGCGAACACGGTGCCGCCGTAGTCCTGGTTGTCGTTGCCGTAGACCGAGTCCAGATCGACGGTAGCGCCGAAGGTCAGGCCAGCGTCCGATTCCATGGTGCCGGTGACGGTCATGTCGATTTCGTACCAGCCGGCGGTGTCCTTGCCAGCGTAGCCGAGGCCGGCTTCGTTGTACTTGAAGCCCATGTTGGCCGAGCCAGCGATGGTGACTTCAGCGGCAGCGTAGCCAGCCGAGAACACCAGAGCGGTCGTCGCGAGAAGAACCTTTTTCATCGTTTTCCCTCATTGTGTCAAAGGTAAACCCCAACTCGGGTCACTCCGATTTGGGTATGGTGCTATTTCACGCCTTGGCCCCTGCAATGCAACGCAAACCTCCCCCTTCCCGGAATTGCCGCCGTGCATGGTGCACTCTTGCCACAGTCTGCAAACCGGCCAGCGCGGCGAAGCACGATGTAATACGCGGGAAAATCCTTGTCGGGCTTGGGGCCTTGGGCTAGAGACAGGCATAGTACGGGCACAAGTCTGAAAACCTAGGCGGACGGAGGCAGTAGCCGATGAACATGCGTGACTTTCTGCGCGCCAGCGCGATTTGCGGCCTCGTGCTTGCGGTCTCGGGCTGCGGCGGCATCAGCAGCGGCAACCTGTTCGGCGACAATACCGGCCCCGATGCCCAGGTCGCCCCGCAGGTCGAGGAAGGTCGCGACAAGACCGATACGATCTGGGAGCTGTTCGGGAATGCCGACGACCCGAACGTGACGGTCGAGGTCAACAAATATCTGTGGCAGGCATCGCTTGAAGTGCTGAACTTCCTGCCGATTCAATCGGTCGACCCCTTCTCGGGCGTGATCGTGACGGGCTACGGCACCCCGCCCGGCGGCGGCCGCGCCTATAAGGCCACCGTTTACGTCACCGACCCGGCGCTGGATGCGCGCAGCCTCAAGGTCTCGCTCGAAAGCCGCGGCGGCGTTGTCTCGGCCGAGACGGTGCGCGCGGTCGAGGATGCGATTCTCACCCGCGCCCGGCAGATCCGGATCCGCGACGCCAACCTCTAAGGCGCCGCAGACAGGCAAGATGCGCTCCCGCCCCGGTCTCCGCGGCGGGAGTATTTTTTGCCTTGCTCCCTTGGCAGTCTGGACGTTGTCGCCCCTCACGGTGTAGCTACGGCACGCAGAATTCCGCATGAGGGGCCGAAATGTCGCGCTACGAACCGAGCCAGACCGAACAGAAATGGCAAGCCGCCTGGGATGAGGCCGGCGTCTTCACCGCCAAGCGCGACCCGGCCAAGCCGAAATACTACGTGCTCGAGATGTTCCCCTACCCCTCGGGCCGCATCCACATGGGCCATGTGCGCAACTACACGATGGGCGACGTGGTCGCGCGCTACAAGATGGCGCAGGGCTTCTCGGTGCTGCACCCGATGGGCTGGGACGCCTTCGGGATGCCCGCCGAAAACGCCGCGATGGAGCGGGGCGGCCACCCCAAGGACTGGACCTACGGCAATATCGCCGACATGCGCGGGCAGATGAAGCCGCTTGGCCTGTCGATCGACTGGAGCCGCGAATTCGCGACCTGCGACCCGGAGTACTACGGCCAGCAGCAGGCGATGTTCATCGACATGCTCGACGCGGGGCTCGTGTATCGCAAGAACGCCGTGGTGAACTGGGACCCGGTCGACATGACCGTTCTGGCCAACGAGCAGGTGATCGACGGGCGCGGCTGGCGCTCGGGCGCGCTGGTCGAGCGCAAGGAACTCACGCAGTGGTTCTTCCGCATCTCGGATTTCGCCGGTGAGCTGTTGGGCGCTCTCGACGGCCTCAAGGACTGGCCCGAGAAGGTGCGCCTCATGCAGGCGAACTGGATCGGCCAGTCGCGCGGTCTGCAATTTGCCTTCTCGACCATCGACGCGCCGGAAGGTTTCGACCGGATCGAGGTCTATACGACCCGCCCCGACACGCTGATGGGCGCCAGTTTTGCCGCGATCTCGCCCGATCACCCGCTGGCCAAGCATCTTGAGCGTCACAACCCCGAGATCGCCGCTTTTGTCGCCGAATGCCGCAAGGGTGGCACCACCGAAGAGGCCATCGAAACCGCCGAGAAACTGGGCATGGACACCGGCATCCGCGTGCGTCACCCGCTCGACGAGGCCTGGGAGATGCCGGTCTATATCGCCAACTTCATCTTGATGGATTACGGCACCGGCGCGATCTTCGGCTGCCCGGCCCATGACGCGCGCGACTTTGAATTCGCCACCAAATACGAGTTGCCGATCCACTCGGTCTTCCGCCCCGAGGCGGACGACACCGCCGAGGCCGATCTTGTGCCCACCGAGGAATTCGTGCCGCTCAAGTCCGAGCGCGTGCGCTATATCCGCGGCTTCGCGGGCGAGACCGTGCAGACCGGCGAAGAGGCTGTCGCCGCGGCCATCGCATTCTGCGAGGAAAACGGCATCGGCCGGGGCGTGACGAACTATCGCCTGCGCGACTGGGGCCTGTCGCGCCAGCGCTACTGGGGCTGCCCGATTCCGGTCGTCCATTGCGCGACCTGCGGCGTGGTGCCCGAGAAGAAGGAAAACCTGCCCGTCCAGCTGCCCGATGACGTGTCCTTCGACAAGCCGGGCAACCCGCTCGACCGGCATCCGACCTGGCGCGATTGCACCTGCCCAAGCTGCGGCGCGCCCGCCAAGCGCGAAACCGACACTATGGATACCTTCGTCGATTCGTCGTGGTATTACGCGCGCTTCACCGCGCCCCACGCCGCCACGCCGACCGTGGCCGAGGATGTCGATTACTGGATGAACGTCGATCAGTATATCGGCGGCATCGAGCACGCGATTCTGCACCTGCTCTACTCGCGCTTCTTCGCCCGCGCGATGCACCGCACCGGCCACCTACCCGCCAAGGCGATCGAGCCGTTCAACGCGCTCTTCACCCAGGGCATGGTCACGCATGAGATCTACATGACGCGCGACAGCGCGGGCCGACCGGTCTACCACCTGCCCGAAGACATCGACCGCGAGGCCGGCGTGGTGAAGGCCACGGGCGAAAAGCTCGAGATCATCCCCTCGGCCAAGATGTCGAAATCCAAGAAGAATGTCGTTGATCCGATGAATATCATCGCCTCCTTCGGGGCCGATACGGCGCGCTTCTTCGTGATGTCCGACAGCCCGCCCGAGCGCGACGTGGAATGGACCGCCTCGGGCGCCGAAGCGACGGCCAAGTTCCTTGCCCGCGTCTGGCGCATCGCCGCCGAGATCGCGGAAGGCGTGGGCGGTGCAGGCGGGGCCGAGGATGAGGCGCTTTTGCGCGCCGCCCACAAGGCGGTCGACGAGATCACCCGCTCGATCGAGGGCTTTGCCTTCAACAAGGCGGTCGCAGCACTTTACGGCCTGACCAACACGCTGTCGAAATCGGGTGCCTCGAACCCGGTCAAGCGCGAGGCGATGAAGCTGATGGCGCAGCTGATGGGGCCGATGGTGCCGCACCTGGCCGAGGACATCTGGGCCGCGCTTGGCGGCGAGGGTTTCGTTGTTACCGCGCCCTGGCCCAAGGCCGATCCCGCGCTCTTGGCCGAGGATTCGGTGACCCTGCCGATCCAGATCAACGGCAAGCGCCGCGGCGAGATCACCGTTCCCAAGGAGATGCCGAAGGAAGAGGTTGAAAAGCTGGTGCTGGCGGACGAAGCTGTGCTCAAGGCGCTGGCCGGTGGTCAGCCGAAGAAACTCATCGTCGTGCCGGGGCGCATCGTCAATGTGGTCATCTGACCGTCGGAAATTTCTTGTGCTTGCGGGGGCCCTGGCCCTCGGCGCCTGCGGTTTCACCCCGGCCTACGGGCCGCAGGGTGGTGGCACGGCGCTTCTCGGCGGGGTCGAGGCCGATGCCCCCAAGACCCGCGACGAATTCGCGCTGGTGCGGCGGCTGAGCGAACGGCTTGGTCCGGCGGGCGCGGCGCGCTACCGGCTGGCCTACAAGCTCAACACCGAAACCATCGGCCAGGCGATTACGCCCGACAACGCGACCACACGCTATTCGCTGACCGGCTCGACGGAATACCGGCTGCATGATCGCGCCTCGGATGCGGTGCTGCTGACCGGGCGGGTAAGCTCCTTCACCTCCTGGTCTGCGACGGGCTCGATCGTCTCGACCCAGGCCGCCGAAATCGATGCGCATGAGCGCCTGATGCGGATGCTGGCGGACCAGATCGTGACCCGGTTGCTCGCGCAGGCCGGATCGCTGCCGCAATGAAGCTGGCCGGTGTCGCAGCGACCCGTTACTTCGCGCGCCCCGACGCTGATCGCACCGGCCTTCTGATCTTCGGCGCCGACGCGATGCGCGTGGCCCTGCGCCGGCAAGAGGTGATCGCCGCCCTGATCGGCCCTGAGGGCGAGGCCGAAATGCGCCTGACCCGCATTCCCGCGGCCGAGCTGCGCAAGGACGGCGCGGCGCTGATGGATGCGATGAAGGCCGTGGGCTTTTTCCCCGGCCCGCGCGTGGCCTTTGTCGAGGATGCGACCGACACACTCGCCCCGGTTATCGCCGAAGCCGTCAAGGACTGGCGCGAGGGCGATGCCCAGATCGTCGTCACCGCAGGCTCGCTGACCGCGAAATCCGCGCTTCGCAAGATTTTCGAGGGCCATTCCAACGCCTATGCCATTGGCATCTATGACGATCCGCCGTCGCGCGAAGAGATCGAGGATACGCTCAAGCGCGCCGGTCTGCACCATATCGCGCCCGAGGCGATGACCGATCTGCTTGCACTGGCCAAGGCGCTCGATCCCGGCGATTTCCGCCAGACGGTCGAGAAGATCGCGCTGTACAAGTTCGGCGACACGACCCCGCTGGCCCCGGCCGATGTTGCCGCCTGCGCCCCCGCCACGATCGAGGCCGAGGTGGATGACGTGCTCAATATCGTGGCCGAGGGCCGCACCGGTGAACTCGGCCAGACCATGCGCCGGATCGAGGGGCAGGGCGTCCAGCCCGTTCAGATGGCCATTGCCGCGCTGCGCCATTTCCGGGCGCTGCATTTCGCCGCCTCCGACCCCGGCGGGCCGGGCGCGGGGCTGCAACGGATGCGCCCGCCGGTCTTCGGGCCGCGCCGCGACCGGATGCAGCGGCAGGCACAGGCCTGGGGCATGTTCCGGCTCGAAGAGGCGCTCAAGCTGCTGATCGAGACCGACCTGACGCTGCGCTCGACCTCGAAGGCGCCGCAAATGGCGGTGATGGAGCGCGCGCTGCTGCGTCTGGCGATGATGGCGCGACGCTAGGCGCAGCTTGTGATGCCGGGCCTGCCATGCGATCTGTGGCCAAACCCGACCGGATGAGATCATGGAACAGCTAAGCCCGCTTATCGACTCATTGCAGGACCGTCTCGCGCCCTGGCTCGCAACGGCGCAGGACTGGGCGGCCAGCCCCGCCGCATGGTCGCAATTCGTGCTGCTCGGCATGGCCTGGGTGATGGCGCATCTGCTCGGGCGGCGGTTCCGCACGCAACTCAGCGCGCTGATCACCCCGCCCGAGGGCGCCAGCGGCCCCTTCGCGATGATCCGGCGCTGGTCGCTTCTGCTTTTGCCGCTGCTGGTGCCATTGCTGGCCTACGGGCTGACGGCGGTGGGCGAGGCCTTCACCCGCTCGCTCTTTGGCTCCGGCGCGGTGATCGCCTTTGGCAAGCGCGTGTTTCTGTTCATGGCCGCCCGCGCCTTTGCGCAAGACATCCTGCGCGAGCCCTTCCTACGCCTTCTGGGGCGCTACGTTCTGGTACCCGCCGCCGCGCTTTACGCGCTTGGCGCGCTTGGGCCGATCGTCACCTGGCTGGAAAGCCTGACGATCGAGTTGGGCAATATTCATTTCTCGGTCATGGCGCTGATCCGCGGGGTGATCGCGGGCAGCCTTCTGTTCTGGATGGGCGCCTGGTCGAACCGGCAGAGCGCGAGCTACATCAAGGCCCAGAAAGACCTGCGCCCGGCCACGCGCGAGCTTGCCGCCAAAGCGACCGAGATCGCCATTTTCGGCGCGGCCTTCCTGCTTTTGATGTCGATCATGGGTATCAACCTGACCGCCGTGGCGGTTCTGGGCGGCGCGCTTGGCGTTGGTGTCGGGCTTGGCCTGCAACAGATCGCGGCCAACTTCGTCTCGGGGATCATCCTGCTGATCGAGGGCCAGACCACCGTTGGCGACTATGTCGAGCTGGACGGCGGAGAGAAGGGCACCATCGTGCGCATGACCGCGCGTGCCTGCATTCTGGAGACCTTCGACGGCAAGTGGATCGTCGTCCCGAACGAGCATTTCATCACCTCGCGCGTGGTGAACTACTCGGATCAGGGCTCGGCCAACCGCTACGAAGTCAGCTTTCAGGTCACCTATGAGACGGATCTGGAGCGCGTGGCCGATGTTGTCGTGCCCGCCGTCGCGGCGCTGCCCTTTGTGCTGAAGGCGCCCGAGGGCCCAGATTGCGAGCTTGCGGGATTTGGCGAAAGCGGGGTCGATTTCAGCCTGGAGTACTGGGTGAACGGCATCGACGACGGCAAGAACAAATACGCAAGCCAGGTCCGGATGGAGGTCTGGCGCGCGCTGACCGCCGCCGGGATCGCCATGCCCTACCCCCATCGCGTGGTCGAGATCCGGGGCACGTTGCCGGCATGACCCTCGACGCGCTTGTCATCGGCGGCGGTCCGGCGGGCCTTATGGCGGCGGAACAGATCGGGCGGGCGGGCTATCGCGTGCACTTGGCCGAGGCCAAGCCGACGCTGGCGCGCAAGTTCCTGATGGCGGGCAAGTCGGGGCTGAACCTGACCAAGGTCGAGGCGGATTTCACCGCCGCCTATCGCGACGACTGGATCACAGGCTACGTCGATGCCTTTGGCCCCGAGGCGGTGCAGGATTTCGCGCGCGGCCTGGGGATCGAACTTTTCACCGGCTCGACCGGGCGGGTCTTTCCCGTTGGCATGAAGGCCTCGCCCATGCTGCGCGCCTGGATCGGGCGCCTTGTGGGTCTGGGCGTCGAGATCCGCACCCGCTGGCGCTGGAGCGGCTTTGCGGGCGATGATTTCCTCTTCGACACGCCGCAGGGGCAGACCACCCTGCGCCCGCGCGTCACCGTTCTGGCGCTCGGCGGGGCAAGCTGGCCGCGCTTGGGCTCGGACGCGGCATGGGTGCCGTGGCTGGCGGACAAGGGCGTGCAGATCGCCCCGTTCCGCCCCGCGAATATGGGTTTTGTGGTGCACTGGTCGCCCCATATGCAGCGCCATTTCGGCACGCCCGTGAAAGGTGCTGCGCTGATCACCGACAGCGGCGTGACGCGGGGCGAGTTCGTCATCTCGGCGCGCGGGATCGAGGGCGGGGGGATCTATGCCGTCTCGGCGGAGATGCGCGATGGCAGCCCGCTTGCGCTCGACCTCGCGCCGGATCTGGGCGCGGATCAGATCGCCGAGCGTCTGGCCCGGCTGCCCGCCAAGGACAGCCTGACGAACCGGCTGCGCAAGGCGCTGCATTTCGACGCGCTGCGCATCGCGCTGCTGAACGAATGGGGCCGCCCGCTGCCGCAAGACCCTGCCGCGCTGGCGGCGCTGATCAAATTGCTGCCCGTTCACCACGCCGGGCCGCGCCCGATTGCCGAAGCGATTTCTTCCGCCGGGGGTATCGCCCGCGCCGCGCTGAGCCCCGATCTGGAACTGCGCGCCCTGCCCGGCGTCTTTGCGGCGGGTGAGATGCTGGATTGGGAGGCCCCGACGGGGGGCTATCTGCTGACCGCCTGCCTTGCCACCGGGCATCATGCCGGGCTGGCGGCCGCGCGCCATCTGGCCGCTTAGGCGCGGCGTTTACAGCCCAAGCCGCGCCAGTGCCGCATCCAGCGGAGCGGTATCGGCAATCTCAAGCCGCACGGGAAGCGCCAGCACATTGGGGCGGAAGGCCGCGGGCAGGCGCACGGCGTCCTTTTCGGTCGTGACCATCTGCGCACCAAGCAGCCGCGCCTCGGTCTCAAGCCGGGTCAGCAGGCGCGGGGTGAAGGGCTGGTGATCTTCCAGCGCCTCGCCCCGGATCACCTCGGCGCCAAGGCCGCGCAGGGTGGCAAAGAATTTCTCGGGGTGACCGATGCCCGCAAAAGCCAGAACGCGCAGCCCCTCCCAGTCCATCCCGGTCTGCAGGGGCGCGAGTGCGCCGGTCAGATGCTGAACGCTGATCTTGCCCCCCCCCAAACTTGCTGCGAAAGCCTCCTGCGCGGCGGGCGGGCCGATAGACAGCAACAGATCAGCGCGGCTCAGCCCCGCCTCGACCGGCTCGCGCAACGGGCCTGCGGGCAGGCAGCGGCCATTGCCGAAGCCCTTGACCGCATCGACCACGACGATCGACAGATCCTTGATCAGCGCCGGGTTCTGGTGCCCGTCATCCAGAACGATGGCCTGCGCCCCGGCCGCAACGGCCGCCCGCGCCCCCGCCGCACGGTCCTTGGCGACCCAGGTCGGCGCGAAGGCGGAAATCAGAAGCGGCTCATCCCCGGTTCCATCTGCGGCATGGGTGCGTTCATCCACGCGCACGGGGCCGGTCAGACTGCCGCCATGGCCACGGCTGACGACATGCGCGACAATCCCGCGCGCGGCGAGGTGCTGCACCAGCGCGATGACCGTGGGCGTCTTGCCGGTGCCGCCCGCGTTGATATTGCCCACGCAGATCACCGGCACGCCGACCGCCTGCCCGGTCTGCCGCAACCGCCGCGCGGTCGCCGCTGCATAAAGCCGCCCAAGCGGCGCCAGCAGCCGTGCCAGCGGCGCGGGGGTGTCGGGAGACGTGAACCAAAACAGCGGCGCGCCCATCAAACGACCCTCGCAATGGCGGCGCGGTCAAGCTCGGTCACGATGGCGCGCGCGGTGGCCTCCACGGCCCCTGCCCCGCCCGAGGTCACGGCCCAGGCGTTATGCGCCAGAATCGCGGCACGATCGGGGGCGATCAGCTCGGCCACGGCCTCGCCAAGCTGGCCGGGCGCCATCACGGCGCGCGCGGCACGGGCCTCGCTCAACCGGGCGAATTCGGCGGCATGGGGGGCGGTTTTCGGACCATGCACGATGGCGGAGCCAAGCGCCGCGGGCTCCAGCGGCGAGCGCGGCGCCTGCGCCCCCTCGCCAAGCGTGCCGCCCATATAGGTGACTGGCGCCAGCCGATACCACAGCCCGTAATCGCCCGCATCGTCGGCTAGGAAAATCTGCATCTCTTCGTCCGGCTCACCCTCAAGCGAGCGGCGCCCGACCACCCAGCCCTCGGCGTCCAGCTTGTCGGCCAGCTCGGTCGCGTCCCCAGTCGCATCGGGCGCCAGGATCAGCAGCATCCGATGCGCAAGGCGCAGCGCATGGGCATGGGCTGCAATGACGGTGGCAATCTCATCCTCGGGGACGCTGGCCGCCAGCCAGATCGGGCGCGCGCGCATCTGCTGCGCGATCGAGGACCGCTCGGCATCGGAACAGGGCAGCGGATCGGGCGGGTCCGAGATCACCCCGCCAATCTCGACGCGCGCCTGATCGACGCCAAGTGCCAGAAGCGTCGCGGAGGTTTCGGAGTCGCGCACCAGAACCCGCCGCACCCGCCGCAAGAGCGAACGCGCCTCATTGCGCAGCAACGGGTTGCGGATGGTGCCACCGGCCAGATGCACATCGACGAGCAGGATCGGCACGCTGCGCGCAGCACAGATCAGCGCGGCGGGCAGGTCATTGCCGATCAGCACGATCAGATCGGGGCGCCAGCCATCCAGCACCATGCGCATTGAGGCGGGGGTGTTTTCCGGCATCGCCTCAATCCGGGTGCGCTGCGGCCAGGTGATGCTGTCCGCGATGGGGCCTCGGGTCGTGACGATCAGGTTCAGCTGCGGGCGCAGCCGGTTCAGACGGCGCGCCAGAAGCGCCGCATCGGCGGCCGCCTCGGCGCTGTCGTTCAGGACCAGCCAGATCAGCGCGCCTTCCGGGCGCGTCTCGGCGGCGATGCGGCGCGCTTCCGGCCCCGGCCGGCGCAAACCGGCCAGCGCAAGGCGTAGCCAGAGCAGGAAAGAGCGCTGCATGACCGGCGTTCGGCTATTAGTTGCCGAGTTCTTCGGTCGAGGACGCGGCGGCTTCCTCGTCGCGCAGGCGGTGCAGGTGCGCGATGAAGTAGCGGGTATGGGCGTCATCGACGGTGCGCTGCGCCTCGGCCTTCCAGGCGGCATAGGCACTGGCGTAGTTCGGGAAGATACCGACGACGTGGATCTTGTCCACATCCTTGAATTCGCTGCGCTGCGGATCGACCAGTTCACCGCCGAAAACGAGGTGAAGGCGCTGAGGGCTCGGTTTGGACATGGGGCCTCCTGTCGGGTAATGCTGCGCTGCGGGACACTAGTGCAAGGGCAGCAATGTCACAAGCGCCGCGTTGCGGCGACTGGTTACGAAAACCGCGCAAACGCCTTCTTTTCAAAGCCCGCGCCACGCGATACCTAGTCCAGATGAAACAGACGCTGACCGAAATCTACGACGCGCGGGTCGCCGCCGGAACGCTTCATGCCGATGCGGCGCAGCGCGCGGTGCTGCCCATGCTCGAACAGGTACGCGAGCAACTGGAGGCCCCGGCCAAGAAGGCGGGGATCTTCGGGCTCTTTGCCAAGCCGCCCGAGGCGGTGCGCGGCCTTTACCTCTGGGGCGGGGTCGGGCGCGGCAAGTCGATGCTGATGGATCTGTTTTGCGACGCGGTCGATGTGCCCAAGCGGCGCGTCCACTTCCACGCCTTCATGCAGGAGGTTCAGGCCAAGATCGACGTCGCCCGCCGCGCCAAGGTGGAAGACGCGCTGATGCCCGCGGCCAAGGAGATCGCGGCCTCGCTGCGGCTGTTGTGCTTTGACGAGATGCAGATCACCGATATCGCCGATGCGATGATCGTGGGCCGCCTGTTCGAGACGCTGTTCAATCTGGGCGTCACCGTGGTGACCACCTCGAACCGGGTGCCCGAGGATCTGTACAAGAACGGCCTCAACCGCGAGCTCTTCCTGCCCTTCATCGGCGTCCTGCGCACCCAGCTTGACGTGCATGAGATCGAAAGCGAGACCGACTATCGCCAGCACCGGCTGGCGGGTGCAGAGGTTTATTTCCAGCCGCTCGGCCAGACCGCGCGCACCCGGATGGATGCGCTGTGGGATGAGTTGACCGGCCATGACGAGGCTTCGCGCCTTGTGCTGACCGTCAAGGGCCGTCAGGTGGTGATCGAGCATTTCCACAACGGCGTCGGGCGCGCGTCCTTCTGGGATCTGTGCGCCGCGATGCTGGGGCCTGCCGACTACCTCGCCATCGGCGAAGCGGTGCGGGTGCTGATGATCGACGATATCCCGCTGCTATCCGCCTCGAACTTCAACGAGGCCAAACGCTTCGTCATCCTGATCGACGCGCTTTATGAGGCCAAGGTGCGCCTGATCTGCTCGGCCGCCGATGTGCCCGAGCGGCTTTATATCGAGGGCGAGGGCACCTTTGAATTCGAGCGCACCGCCAGCCGCCTGCGCGAGATGCAGGGCGCCGACTGGGGCGCCGAGGCCTAGGCCAGCAACTCGCGCACCATGGGCGCGACGCGGGTGCCGTAAAGCTCGATCGTCTTGAGCAGGTTTTCCGGCGCCTGCGGGCCTGCGCTGTATTTCAGCGTGAAGCGCGCAAGGCCAAGCGTCTTGACTGTATTGGCGATCTTGCGCGCCACCGTCTCGGGCGAGCCGACATAGAGCGAGCCATGCGCGATCTCGGATTCGAAGGCCTCGCGGGTCAGGCGCGGCCAGCCGCGCGTGCGCCCTATCAGGTCATGCATCTCGGCATAGGCGGGGAAGAACTCTTCCTTGGCCTCGGTATCGGTATGGGCGACATGACCGGGCGAATGCACGCCGATGGGCTGCACGGGCGTGCCGATCTGCGCATGCGCACGGTGATAAAGATCAACCAGCGGCGCGAAACGCGAGGGGCTGCCTCCGATGATCGCCATCACCAGCGGCATATTCATCGCCGCGGCCTCGACCACCGATTGCGGGCTGCCGCCCACGCCGCGCCAGACGCGCAGCGGTTGTTCGGGGCGCGGATAGACGGTCACGCCGCGCAGATCGGGCAGGTGATTGCCCTGATAGGTCACCTTGTCCTGCGTCGTCAGCAGGTGCAGAAGTTGGGATTTCTCCTCGAACAACGTCTCGTAATCATCAAGCTTGTAGCCGAAAAGCGGGAAGCTTTCCGTGAACGAGCCGCGCCCGATGGTGATCTCGGCCCGGCCCGGAGCGATGGCGTCGAGCGTGGCGAATCGCTGAAAGAGGCGAATGGGATCATCCGACGAGAGCACCGTGACCGAGGTGCCCGCCTTGATCCGTTCGGTTCGGGCAAGGATCGCCGCCAGGATCGGCTCGGGCGAGGAAATCGCGAAATCGGGGCGGTGATGTTCGCCCAGACCGAAATAATCGAGGCCCACCTGATCGGCCAGGATCCCCTCGGCCAGGGTGTCGCGGATGACCTGCGCGCCCGAGCGGTTGCCGCCCGAATCGCGGGTAATGTCGCCAAAGGTGTCGAGGCCGAATTCAAGGCTCATGATGCGCTCCTGCTGTTGCGATGCAGGATAGGGTCAGCGCGCAGGCGCGTATAGCGCACATTACGCACAATGCTTGCTACATGGGCGCGCGGAAGGCCTAGCCGTTGTCGCGCAGAACCTGCCCGGCAAGGTAGAGCGAGCCGCAGATCAGCACGCGGGCCTGCGCGTCCTGCGCGGCGATTGCCGCAAGCGCCTCGGCCACCGACGCCGCCATGCCGCTGCGCGCGAAACCCGCGCGGGCGGCGGCCTCGGCCGTGGTTTCGGCAGGCAGGGTGTTCGGCTCACCGGGGATCGCGACGGCGGTCAGGCTTTGCGCATGCGCCGCCAGCGGGCGCATGTAGCCCGCGACATCCTTGGTATTGAGCATCCCGCAGATCAGATGCGTGGGGCGCGCGGGCATACGCGCCAGCGTCGCGGCCACGGCCTCACCCCCCGCCGGGTTGTGCCCGCCGTCGAGCCAAAGCTCGATCCCCGGGGCCTGTTCGACCAGCGGGCCACGGCGCAGGCGCTGCATCCGCGCGGGCCATTTGGCGCGGGTCACGGCGGCCTCGCAGGCGGTCTCACCATAGCCGAGCGTGCGCAAAGCCGCGATGGCCGCGCCCGCATTCTGGATCTGATGCGGCCCCGGCAGGTTCGGCAATGGCAGGTCCATCAGGCCGTTCTCGTCTTGATAGATCAGGCGGCCGCGCTCCTCGAAAGCGTGCCAGTGCTGGCCGTAAGCGAAAATCGGTGCGCCGAGGCGCTCGGCACGCGCCTCGATCACGGCCAGGCCTTCGGGGTTTTGCGGGCCGACCACCACAGGCACGCCGCGCTTGATGATCCCGGCTTTCTCGCCCGCGATCTCGGGCAGAGTTTCGCCCAGGAATTGCTGATGGTCGATCGAGACCGGGGTGATGATGCTGAGCGCGGGGCGGTCGATCACGTTCGTTGCATCAAGTCGCCCGCCAAGGCCGACCTCGAGCAAGGTGAAATCGGCCGGGGTGCGGGCAAAGGCCAGGAAGGCCGCCGCCGTGGTGATCTCGAAAAAGGTGATCTGAACGCCGCCGTTCTTGGCTTCACATTCATCGAGCAGCGCAGCGAGCGCAGGTTCCGAAATCAGATCGCCCGCAAGCCGGATACGTTCATGGAAGCGCGCGAGGTGGGGCGAGGTATAGGCGTGGACGCGCTTGCCCTCGGCCTCGAGCCCCGCGCGGATCATCGCCTGGGTCGAACCCTTGCCATTCGTGCCCGCGATATGGATCGCGGGAGGGATGGCGCGCTCGGGGTGGTCGAGCGCGGCGAGGATGCGGTGCATCCGGTCAAGCGTGAGGTCGATCACCTTGGGATGCAGCGACATCAGCCGCGTCAGGATCTGGTCGGAGGGCTGGGTCATCTGGGTCACCCGATCGAGCCGGGCCGGGGGCGCTGCCCCCGGACCCCCGGGATATTTATGCCACGTTGAAGATCAGGCCTTGGTCGTTTCGGCCGATTTGCCCGGTGCCGGAAGATCGCCCGCGACGGCTGGAGGCAGCCCCATCAGCATGCGCAGGATGGTGATCAGTTCCTCGCGCAGTTTCATCCGGTGGGTCACGCGGTCGAGCATGCCGTGATCGAGCAGGTATTCGGCGCGCTGGAAGCCTTCGGGGAGTTTCTCGCGGATGGTCTGTTCGATGACGCGCGGGCCGGCAAAGCAGATCAGCGCATTGGGTTCAGCGATCTGCACATCGCCCAGCATCGCGTAGGAGGCCGTCACCCCGCCCGTGGTCGGGTGGGTCAGCACGACGATATAGGGCAGGTTGGCTTCCTTGAGCATCTGCACCGCGACCGTGGTGCGCGGCATCTGCATGAGCGACAGGATGCCTTCTTGCATCCGCGCGCCGCCAGCAGCCGAGAACAGCACGAGCGGGCGCTTGAGTTTCACCGCACGTTCGGCCGCCGCGATGATCGCGTTGCCGACATACATGCCCATCGAGCCGCCCATGAACGAAAAGTCCTGTGCGGCGGCGACGATCGGGGTGCGGCCGATCTCGCCCTCGGCGACCAGCATGGCTTCTTTCTCGCCCGTCGATTTCTGCGCGGATTTCATCCGGTCGGGGTATTTCTTCTGATCCTTGAACTGCAGCGGATCGGTGATCGGATCGGGGACCTTGACCTCGGAGAAGATGCCGCCGTCAAAAAGCGCGGTGAAGCGCTCGCGCGGGGTGATCGCCATGTGGTGATCGCAGTTCGTGCAGACGTTCTGATTGTCCGCCAGTTCGCGATGGAACAGCATGGTTCCGCATTCGGGGCATTTGGTCCAAAGGTTCTCAGGCACCTCACGGCGCGAGAACAGCGAGTTGATCTTGGGTCGGACGTAGTTCGAGATCCAGTTCATCTGCCTGTGTCCTTCTGCAATGCGCCTTCCGTCACGTCCGCCCCAGATAAGCCCGACGCGCGGGAAATGCAATCAGACGCGCAGCATCAGCCGCGCCAGAAGCCACGAGACGAGCATCGCGGCGAAGTCGGTTGCAAGATAGGGGGCGAGCGAGGCGAAGTCCCGGCTGTTGATCACCAGCGTATAGAGCGCCAGACCGTCGAGATTGCCGTAAAGCCCCACGAGGAAGATCGACGAGAAATTCGTGGCGAAATGCATTGCCAGCGCCGCGCCAAGGTTTCCGGTGCGCGCCGTCAGATCGGCAGCAAGGCAGCCGAAGACAAAGGCCCAGAGCGCGGGCCAGATGGCATTCGCCCCGAAATCGCCCGGCGCGTAATGCAGCACCCCGAACAGAACCGAGGGAAGCACCATCCAGGCCAGCGGACGCGTGCTGCGCGCACCGAGTTGCTGCAGCAGGTAGCCGCGAAAGACGACCTCTTCAGCGGTGATCTGAAGCAGCAGGAGCGGCAACGCCGCCGGAAGCCAGC
This sequence comes from Sedimentimonas flavescens, assembly GCF_025154035.1. Classification (NCBI taxonomy): domain Bacteria; kingdom Pseudomonadati; phylum Pseudomonadota; class Alphaproteobacteria; order Rhodobacterales; genus Sedimentimonas; species Sedimentimonas flavescens. The sequence goes on from NZ_JAOALJ010000007.1 coordinate 99,199, forward strand.
GCAGCAGAACCGAGAATGGTGTCGCCGCACCCACGTCGGGGTTGAGCAGCGACAGCGGCATCATCAGGAATACCAGCAACAAAAGGGGCGCGGAGACCCGCAGGAAGTCATGCAGCGCCCCGCGCCCGATCAGCGTAGAGAAGTCACGCCCATGCAAGATCTTGGCCACGAGCAACGCCGCCATCAGCATCGGGATGAAGGTGGCAAGCGTCATCGACAGCCCGATCGGGGTCGAGGCGCCGACCATGCCCGCCACGAGGCGTGCGAATTCGAACTCGCTCATCATCTTGGCGATGGCGCTGAGCGCGCCAAAGACGAAGGCCATGTAGAGCACCGCGATGCCGATCACACCGGCGAAGGTGCGCCAGATCTCGGCGCTGTCGCGGGCCGGGGCGCTGAACTGGGAAAGGCGCGGATAGGGGGCCACAGGGATCACTGCATCTGTCCGAGGAATCTGAGATCGTCGTGATAGAGCCGCGCGATGCGGGCCCGCAGATCGGGTGTCAGAAGCTGCCCGCGCGTGGTCTGCGGCGTCTGTGTCGGGTTCTTGCGTGGGAGCGTCTTCAACAACGCCAACTCTGCCGTGTCGAAGCCAAGGTCTTGCAGCGTCGGGATCAGCGCCGCATCGAGCGTCTCAAGCATCAGCACGCGATCATATCGAATCAGCTCGTGCCCAACGGTCTGGCCCTGCGGACGGAAATGCGAATCCCATTCGGTACCGTGCCGCTCCATCCCCGAGACAAACTGCTCGAACGGGATCAGTTTGCGGATGTGGCGGTTCGCCTGCTCGATATGGGGCCAGGCGCGCGGGCCGCTCAGGGCCTGGCGTAGCTTGCCCCACAGATAGGCACGGCGGGCAAATCGCTTGGCATAGCGGTTGATCTTGCTGAAATACCCCGAGACGAAACGCTCGGTCGGGTCGCGCAGGACGGTCAGGAAACGATAGCCGGGATCGCGCTGCTGCATCTGCGCCAGCTCCTCGAACCGGACGGGCCGTACCTCCAACCCGGCGGCGTGCATCTGCGCCCTGCCCTCATCCGAGCGAATGAAGTTGCGCGCGGTTGGAACATGCGCGCCAAGGCCCGCAAGGGTCAGGAACGCCGCGATCATTGTCGTCGATCCGCATTTGGGAACGAGAACCACGACCAGCTTGGCGGGGGCATAGTGGATGATCGTGGTCGAGCGTTGCATTGGCCTTGGGTCCCCGCAGGTGCCGAACGGTAATACGCGCACCTCAGCGCCGCAAGCAATCGGCTCTCTTTACTTTGGGAGGAGGGCAGCCGATGAAAGACAGTCTGACCCCTTGGTGCCGCATGTTCGAAGTCTCGCTGGAGCTTGCCCTGATGCTGATTGCCGCGGCTTTTGCTGCGGGCTTTGTGGACAGTATCGCAGGGGGAGGCGGGCTGATCACCCTGCCCGTGCTGCTGCTGGCCGGTGCCACGCCCCTGCAGGCGCTTTCAACCAACAAGGTGCAGGGCTCATTCGGGGCGGCCACGGCGGCGCTGTCCTATGCGGCCTCGGGGCATGTGAACCTGCGCCGCCAGATCCGCGCCGCGGGGCTGGCCTTTGTCGCGGGTTTGGTGGGCGCGCTTCTGGTATCCGTCATCCCGACCGAGGGGTTGCGGCTTGCGCTGCCCGTCGTGCTGATCGGGATCGCGGCGTTTTTCGCGCTCAAGAAAGGCCTCGATGACACCGACCGGGCCGAGCGGATTCGCCCTGCGACATTCACCGCCTTCGTGGTGCCGCTGATCGGGTTCTATGACGGGCTGATCGGCCCCGGTGCGGGGGCCTTCTACATGATCGGCTTTGTCTCGCTGGCGGGTTACGGCGTGCTGCGCGCGACCGCGCATACGAAACTGCTGAACTTCGCCTCGAATATCGGGGGGCTCGTAGCCTTTGCGGCCGTGGGTGCGCCCTGGTGGGTTACCGGGCTCGCCATGGGGCTGGCGCAGGTCGCGGGCGCGCGGCTTGGCTCGCGCCTTGCGATGCGGGTGGGCGCCAAGGTGATCAAGCCGCTTCTGGTCGTGACCTCGACGGCGCTTGCGCTGCGGCTGATCTGGCAGATGATTTAAGCGAAACCTGGCGCCAGGCGCATCTCGCCCACCACCAGCCCGCGCCGATTGGTCATGGCGCGCGGGATATACTGCTCAACCACCGGATCTGCGGCATCGAGCGCCCCGATCCGCACCAAAAGCGCGGTGATCGCAGCTTCGGCCGCGCGGGTCGCGCCATCGGCAATCTTGACGGCAATGCCCCGACGCTGCTCTGGCAGGATGGCGACGAAGACGCCCTCGGCCCCGGTCTTGACCGCACCCTTGCCGTTCAGCGCACGCATGAGCGCGGTGCAGGCCCGACCCTCGCCCGCGACCAGCTCGGGGAAGGCCATCATCGCGCGGGTCAGGCGCGCAGCAGCAGCCTCGCGTATCGGGCCTTCGGGGTTTGCGGCGGCAAAGAACTGCATGGAGCGTGCAAGCCCGGAGATCGTGCAGGCGAAGTTAGGGGCCGAACAGCCGTCGATCCCGAAGCGCGGAGAGGCCTCTTGCGTTACCTCTTCGAAGGCGGCCCTGACCGCGCGCTGCACGGGGTGGTCAATCTCGACATACTCGGGGCCCGCGCCCAGATGACGGCCAAGCGTCAGGAAACCCGCATGCTTGCCCGAGCAGTTGTTATGCAACTGGCAGGGCGCGCTCTCCGAACAGATCACCTGCTTCATCTCGGCACGGTCGCGCGGCATCTGCGGGCCGCAGCGCAGGTCAGGCTCGGCCAAGCCAAGCGTCGCAAGCCACGCCTGCACACCTTGCACATGCATGGCGCCCCCCGAATGCGAGGCGCAGGACAGCGCCAGTTGCCGATCGGTCAGACCCGCCGCATGGGCCGCGCCGCTCTCGATCAGCGGCAGCGCCTGCACCATCTTGCACGACGAGCGCGGATAGATCACCGCAGCCGGGTCTCCCCAGGCGGCCTCGATCCCGCCGGGACCAAAGATAACAGCATGGCCCGCATGCGCCGATTCCAGCATCCCGCCGCGCCACAACTCGATCATCGGTACTGCCGTCATCACCCTCTCCCGTTCACGCATGCGCGAATTCCCGCCATTGGGGCTTTCCCCGATTGGCACTTTTACGTTATCTGTGGGATATCGAGTTGAAATCACTTCCGCCATTGGAAAAAAGGGCTGAAAGCCCGCTTGGCGGGGCAGAGGCATCTGGCAGCTGGAGGCTGTAACCATGAAGAATTCCGTTCTGCGCGGCGCTGCGATCCTTTCCGCTTCGGTCCTGTTCCACGGCGCGGCGCAGGCTCAGGCTACCAGCAACCGCGTCGCCGCGAACACCGACTGGAGCGTTTTCGTCGAAGAAAGCCCGAAAGAGTGCTGGGGCGTCTCGGCCCCCACCGAGACGGTGAACACCAAGGACGGCAAGAAGGTCGAGGTTCGCCGCGGCGATATCCTGCTGTTCGTGACCTTCCGCCCGGGCAAGCCGGGTGAGATCTCGTTCATGGGCGGCTACCCGTTCGCGACCGACTCCAAGGTCGAGATGTCGGTCAACAACGGTCAGAAGTTCTCGCTCTTCACCAGCGGCGAAGGTGCCTGGGCGGGCTCGGCCGAGGAAGACGCCAAGATCATCGCAGCCCTCAAGGGTGGCGCCGATGTAACCGTGACGGGCCGTTCGGGTCGCGGCACACAGACGCAAGACAAGTTCTCGCTGATGGGGTTCACCGCCGCGATGGACGAAGCCGCCAAGCGCTGCAAGTAAACCCCGCGCATCGCGCCAGGGCCCCGGCTTGGCCGGGGCTTTTGCATTTGCACTACACGTTTGGCAGCGAATCCCCTATATGAGGCGCTTGCCCAGCCAGGATACCGCAATGAACACGCCCTCCGCACCCATCACGCAAGACGTGCATACGATCCCGCGCAAGCTGCCCGAGGGCGGCAAGGTCAACCTTGTGGGTCTGACCCGCGAGCAGTTGCGCGATGCGCTGATCGAGGCGGGCACGCCCGAAAAGCAGGCCAAGATGCGCGTGGGTCAGATCTGGCAATGGGTCTATCACTGGGGCGTGCGCGACTTCGCGCAGATGACGAACCTGGCCAAGGATTACCGCGCCCTGCTGGACGAGAAGTTCGAGATCTCGGTCCCCGAGGTGGTGACCAAGCAGGTCTCGATGGACGGCACCCGCAAGTACCTGCTGCGCATCGCGGGCGGGCATGAGGTCGAGGTCGTCTATATCCCCGAGGAAAACCGCGGCACGCTGTGCATCAGCTCGCAGGTGGGCTGCACGCTGACCTGCTCGTTCTGTCACACCGGCACGCAGAAGCTGGTGCGCAACCTGACGGCGGGCGAGATCGTCGGCCAGGTCATGGTCGCGCGCGACGATCTGGACGAGTGGCCCCAACAGGGCGCACCCAAGGACGAAACCCGCCTTGTGTCGAACGTCGTGCTGATGGGCATGGGCGAGCCGCTTTACAATTTCGACAACGTCCGCGACGCGATGAAAGTGGTGATGGATGGCGAGGGGATCTCTCTCTCGCGCCGCCGCATCACCCTGTCTACCTCGGGCATCGTCCCCGAGATCGCCAAGACAGCCGAAGAAATCGGCTGCCTGCTGGCGATCAGCTTCCACGCCACCACCGACGAGGTGCGCGACAGACTGGTGCCGGTGAACAAGAAGTGGAACATCGAGACGCTCTTGAACACGCTGCGCGACTATCCGCGGCTGTCGAACTCCGAGCGCATCACGTTCGAATACGTCATGCTCAAGGACGTCAATGACAGCGACGCCGACGCCAAGCGCCTGGTCAAGCTGATCCGTGGCATTCCGGCCAAGATCAACCTGATCCCGTTCAACGAATGGCCCGGCGCGCCCTATCAGCGCTCGGACTGGGAGCGGATCGAGGCTTTCGCCGACATCATCTACAAAGCGGGCTATGCCAGCCCGATCCGCACGCCGCGTGGCGAGGATATCATGGCCGCCTGCGGTCAGCTGAAATCCGCAACCGAGCGCGCACGCAAGTCAAAGGCCCAGATCGCCTCGGAGGCGGGGCTCTAAGCCCGCCTCACCCGGTGCTGCATTTGCACTGACACCAATCGGCGGTGCAGAAATTGGCGTGCTTCGCCCCCGGGGCCGAGGGCCCCGTTTCAGTCGCAGCCATACTCCCAGCCGTCGATGATCTCGAGCGCCTCCTCGGCGCTATCGACAAAGCTGATCAGGTCCAGATCCTCGGGCGAGATGGTCCCGGCATTGGCCAGAGCCCGCCAGTTCACGACCTCTTCCCAGAAGGCGCGACCGAAGAGGATGAACGGGATCTTCCGCATGCGCCCGGTCTGAATCAGCGTGAGGCTTTCGAACATCTCGTCAAGCGTGCCGAAGCCGCCGGGGAAGATGCAGATCGCCTTGGCGCGCATCAGGAAATGCATCTTGCGGATCGCGAAGTAGTGAAAGTTGAAGCACAGGTCGGGCGTCACATAGGGGTTCGGCGCCTGCTCGTGCGGCAGTACGATATTGAGGCCGATGGAATGCCCGCCCGCCTCATGCGCGCCGCGGTTCCCCGCCTCCATGATGCCCGGCCCGCCACCGGTCACCACGACATCCTCGCGGCCATAGGTCTTCATGCTGCGCTCGGTGATCAGCCGCGCGAGATTGCGCGCCTCCTCGTACCAGTTCGACAGCGCGGCGGCCTTACCCTCGGCGCCCGGCTCTGGGATGCGCGCCGAGCCCATCAGCACCACGGTCGAGTTCACACCGCGCTCATCAAGGATCATCTGCGGCTTGAGGAGTTCCAGCTGCAACCGCACCGGACGCAGCTCTTCGCGCATCATGAAATCGGTGTCGCTGAAGGCCAGCCGATAGGCCGGAGCGCGGGTTTGCGCCGTATCGGGAACGAGTTTCGCCGCCTTGGCGTCCTGGAGGCTATGACGAAACGGATGGCTGCGTGCGTCGTCCATCGGAATGATCCTTTCGCGCGTTGATCCAAGCGCTGCATTGCGCGGGGGCTGCCTTCCAACTATAGGCTGTTCCCTGACAAGACCATAGACAACGCGCCAATCTGCAAAGGGGACACCATGTCGAACGCCGCCCTGGAAACCGCCATCGAAGCCGCCTGGGAGGCGCGCGATACGATCACCCCGCACACCAAGGGCGAGGTCCGCGACGCGATCGAGTCGACGCTGCATGCGCTTGACCAGGGCCAGCTGCGCGTGGCCGAGCGTCAGGCCGATGGCAACTGGCACGTCAACCAATGGGCCAAGAAGGCCGTTCTGCTCGGCTTCCGCCTGAAGGACATGGAAGTGCAGACGGGCGGCCCGCAGGGCGGTTCGTGGTGGGACAAGGTCGACAGCAAGTTCGCCCATTGGGGCGAGGCGCAGTGGAAGGCCGCGGGCTTCCGCGCCGTGCCGAACTGCATCGTGCGCCGCTCGGCCTATATCGGCAAGGGCGTGGTGCTGATGCCCTCGTTCGTGAACCTCGGTGCCTTCGTCGATGAAGGCACCATGGTCGACACCTGGGCCACCGTGGGTTCCTGCGCGCAGATCGGCAAGAACGTCCACCTGTCGGGCGGCGTCGGCATCGGCGGCGTGCTTGAGCCCATGCAGGCGGGCCCCACCATCATCGAGGACAACTGCTTCATCGGCGCGCGCTCCGAGGTGGTCGAGGGCTGCATCGTCCGCGAAGGCTCAGTCCTGGGGATGGGCGTCTATATCGGCCAGTCCACCAAGATCGTCGACCGCGAGACCGGCGAGGTCATGTATGGCGAGGTTCCGGCCGGTTCGGTCGTCGTCTCGGGCTCGATGCCCTCGAAGAACGGCATCAACCTTTACTGCGCAGTGATCGTGAAGCGCGTCGACGCTAAGACCCGCTCGAAAACCTCGATCAACGAGCTGCTGCGCGACTGATCACAGATCGCGCCCTGTGCAAGGCCCGCCCTCGCGGCGGGCCTTTTGCGTGAAGGGCGCGGAAGAACTTGACATGACCGGCCCGGCGGGTGACCCCGGACAGGCAGAACCCCCGGAGACCGCCATGACCGACACGCCCGAAAAACCCGTCAAGGAAAAGCGCCCGCAGCAGGTCTACACGCTGCTGGTCGAGGTTGGCCGCAAGGCGGGCGATGGTCTGCCCAAGGGCGCGACCGGTGCGGGCATCCTGTGCTACGCCTCGGGCGTAGACGAGGCCGAGGCCGTGCGCGAGACCGTGGCGATCCTCAAGCTGGCCGACATGGCACCGCTCGATGTCACCGGCTACGGCACGCTGGCCGAGCGCGAAAAACAGGGCGACGAGATCGACCCCGAGGAACGCGCCCTGATGGATCGCGCGCTTGAGGAAAACTCGGTCATCGTCGTGCAGATGACGCCCTTCTACGGCGAGAACGAATAGGCGGTTTGCCGCGAAGCCGATTTGCGCCTGCCGCGGCATTTGCTAGACTGCCTGAAAACAACCAATAGCAGGCAGGCCATGAAACGAGCAGTCAATCTTGCCACCGTCACCGCTTTGGCCTTCAGCACCCTGTCGGCCTGTGCCGGCCCGCTGGAGACCTCGCCCCGCCCGGCGATGCGCGCAGGAGCCCAGATGATCGACGAGATCCCCCCCGTTGACCCCGCCGTGCAGCGCGGTTTCGAAAACTGGCTGGAGGGGTTCAAACCCCGCGCAAAGGCGGCGGGTATCTCAGACGCAACATGGGCGCGCGCCACGCAAGACATCCGCTACAATCCCAAGGTCATCGAACGCGACCGCAATCAGGCCGAGTTCACCAAGACGATCTGGGAATATCTCGACAGCGCGGTCTCGGACACGCGCATCGAGAACGGCCGTGCGGCTCTGGCCGAAAACGCAGCGCTGCTGCGCCAGATCGAGGCGCGCTACGGCGTCGAGAAGGAGGTCGTCGTTGCGGTCTGGGGGATGGAATCGAACTTCGGCAAGAACCGGGGCAGCACGCTGATCATCCCGGCGCTGGCGACGCTGGCCTATGACGGGCGGCGCGGGAATTTCTTTGCGCAGCAGTTCATCGCGGCACTGCAGATCATCCAGTCGGGCGACACCGACGCGCGGCGCATGACCGGCTCCTGGGCCGGGGCGATGGGCCATACCCAGTTCATCCCCACGTCCTACCTTGCCTTCGCAGTCGATTTCACCGGCGACGGCAAGCGCGATATCTGGTCGGAGAACCCGGCCGATGCGCTGGCCTCGACCGCCGCCTATCTCGCGCGGTCGGGCTGGTCGAAAGGGCAGCCTTGGGGGGTCGAGGTGCGCCTGCCGCAGGGCTTCAACTACAACCTCGCGGGCAAGACGGTGAAGAAATCGCCCGACGAATGGGCGGCGCTTGGGGTGCGGTCTGTGAATGGCGGACGGGTGCCGAATTACGGGTCGGCCTCAATCCTGCTGCCTGCGGGCGCGCAGGGGCCGGCGCTGATGATCTTTGGCAATTTCACCGCGATCTCGCGCTACAACAACGCCAATGCCTATGTGATCGGCGTGGGCCATCTGTCGGACCGGCTGAAGGGCCACGGCCCCTTCGCACAGGCCTGGCCGCGCGACGGGCGCGCGCTAAACGCGGCCGAGCGGCAGGAGCTGCAAGAGCGTCTGACCGCGCGCGGCTTCGATACGCAGGGCACCGATGGCAAGATCGGCCCCAACACCATCGCCGCGATCATGGCCTGGCAGCGTGCCAATGGCAAAGCGCCCGACGGTTACGCCTCGATGGAGGTGCTGCTCGCCCTGCGTTAAGGCAGCGGCGAGAACCCGATGACCGGCGCGTGCAGGTGAAAGATCCCCGCCCAGAGCACCACGGCCAGCCCAAGACGCATGAGCGACGGCCCCCGCCGGGGCCGCCAGCGCCCCGCGATCAGCGCCTGAAACGGCCAGTCGGAGGTGTTTGCCGCCAGCCGCGCCCACTCGGCCTCACCCCAAAGGCGGCGCTTGCGGGCCTCCATCGCGCGCATGCCCATCAGCGAGAAGGCCAGGAACACGCCAAACAGGATCGCATGGGACAGATCGCCATTGGCGATCAGATGCGCGCCCGACCACAGGATCAGCGCCCACAAAAGCGGCTGGCGCACCACGCCCGCGATGCCGGGGCGGTCAGGGTCGAAGCCATCGGCCCGCCCCTCGAACGCAAAGGGGTTGGGCGCGGCAACGCCGAATGTTCCCAGCACGACCGCAAGCGGCATGGCGATGTTGAGCAACCAACGCATCCAGCCCGCCTGCGGCCAAAGCTCGACAAACGGCGCGCGACCGGCGGCGAAGATCACCCAGAACAAAAGCCCGGTCGAGAGCAGGCTGAATCCCCAGACCCAACCGCGCGGGCCCAGCAGCGCCACGATCCGCCCCTTGATGCGTGGATTGGCAGGCACCGCGTGGGATGCCATGAAAATAAGGCCCGCGATCAGAAACTCGGCCCAGCCTGTCATATGCCTCTCCTTCTTGCCGTGGACCCTGCCACGAATTCATGCAACCTTGCCTTGACGAAAATCAGCCCCGGAACGCCATGACAACGCCCCTCGCCCGCGCACTTCGCGCCATCGACACCGCCAATTCCGCCGATCCGACGATCGAGGCCAGCCAGCCAGCCGCGCTGCTTTACGGTCAGCGCATGTCGGCCGAGCTGACGCGGCTGTTCCCCGATGCGTCCGAACCGCTGCAAATAGCAGCGCGCGGCCAGCATATCGAACGCTGGCTGCTGCCGCGCGCGGACTTTCCCGAAGGGCGCGAGGGCTACCTGAACTGGCGCCGCGAACAGGGCCGGCGCCACGCCGAACGCGTGGCCGGCATCATGCGCGAAGCGGGCTATGACGAGGAGGCCGTCGAACAGGCCGCGAAGATGCTGCGCAAGGAAGGCATCAAGCGCGACGCCGAAGTCCAGGCGCTTGAGGACGTGATCTGCTTTGTCTTCGTGCGGCACTACTTCGCCCCCTTCGCCCCCTCGCAAGAACCCGGGGCACTGCTGAAAATCGTGCAGAAGACCGCGCGCAAGATGTCGCCCGAGGGCCGCGCCCGTGCGCTGGCCGAGTTCGACCTGCCCGAACCCTTCGCCACCGCGTTCCGCGACTAGGCCTGTTTCGACAGCTGCACCGCGAGAATACCGCCCGCGATCACCGCGACCCCGACAAGATCGAGCCAGCCCAGCCGTTCACCCAGAACGGCTGCGGCGATGGCCACGCCGAAGAACGGGTTGAGGAAGTGGAAGGTCGCGGCCTTGACCGCGCCGATCCGCCCGACCAGACGGAACCAGATCCAGGTTGCCAGAACCCCCGGCACCAGCGTGGTATAGGCGAAGGCGCCCAGAAGGCGCGGGGTCCAGTTGACCTCCCAGGTCTCCAGCCCGACAGAGGCCACGGCCAGCACTGCTGAACCCACGAACATCTGCAAGCCCACGATCATCATCACATTGCCGCCCGAAGCCGCGCCACGCACGCTGAGCGTGGCAATCGACAGCGCCAGCGCCGCAACGAAGCACAGTGCCATGCCGACCGGATCGACGCCCCCAGACAGGCGCGCGCCCATGATGATCGCGACCCCCACGACGCCAGCCGCCAAGCCCAGAACGCCCAAGGGCCGTACCCGGTCGCGGAACACGACCCAGCCGAGGGCCGCAACCATCAAGGGCATCGTCGAGGCGATGATCGAGGCGACAGAGGCCTCGACCCATTGCATCGCTACGAAGTTGAGGCCCAGATAGAGCGCGTTCTGACATAACCCGAAGATCAGCGTCGCGCGCCATTGCGCGCGGCTTAACCGCCAGCTTTGCCCGGCAGCAAGTGCGATCCCCACCCCGATCAGGCCAGAGATCATGAAGCGCAGCGCCAGCGAGGCCAGCGGCGGCGCATCGGCCACGATCATCCGCGCAGAGGTAAAGGCCGAGGACCACATCAGCGCGAAGGCCAGACCCATTGCGATTGCGCGAAGATCCATCAACTTCCTTTCCCGGCCAAAGAAAAAGGCCGCCCTGCTCGCAGGGCGACCCTATCGGATGGCGCGGCCCCCGCAAGGGGGAGCGAACCGATCAGGCGTTGACGCTGTCTTTCAGCGCCTTCGCGATGGTGACTTTGACCTGCTTATCAGCTTCCTTGGTCTTGGTCTCACCGGTGGCCGGATTGCGGACCTGACGCTCGGGGCGGGCCTTGCAATAGACCTTGCCGATACCCGGCAGGGTCACGGCGCCGCCTTGGGCGACTTCCTTGGTGACGACTTCGGCAACAGCGTCCAGCGCGGCCGAGGCGGTTTTCTTGTCCGAGCCCATGACTTCGGCCAGAGCGGCCACCAGCTGGGTCTTGGTCAGCGGTTTCGACATTGCTTTTCCTCTCATGCGCCCCGATTGTTGCGGGGTCAATTTCAGGCCGCGTTACACGGCTTCGTTCGCCCCTAACACACGCTTTTTCAGGGCAAGGCAAGCCTTTTTCGCCTTTATCCACGGGTTTTCCGGCAAAGGCGGCGTTGCGTCACAGGAAGGCTGTTTCCTCGAAGCTACGCAATTTCCGGCTGTGAATACGCTCCAGCGGCATCTGTCGCAGCTTTTCCATCGCCCTTATGCCAATCTGCAAATGATTGGCCACCTGGGTGCGATAGAACTCGGTCGCCATGCCGGGCAGCTTCAATTCGCCATGCAACGGCTTGTCAGAAACGCACAGTAGCGTGCCGTAGGGCACACGGAACCGAAACCCGTTCGCCGCGATCGTGGCGCTTTCCATATCGAGCGCGACAGCCCGGCTCTGGCTGAGGCGATGCACCGGGCCGGACTGGTCGCGCAGCTCCCAGTTGCGGTTGTCGATGGTGGCCACGGTGCCGGTGCGCATGATGCGCTTGAGCTCATATCCCTCCAGCCGGGTGACCTCGGCCACAGCTTCCTGCAAGGCGATCTGGATCTCAGCCAGCGCCGGGATCGGCACCCAGACGGGCAGGTCATCGTCGAGAACGTGATCCTCGCGCAGATAGGCGTGCGCCAGGACGAAATCGCCCAGGGATTGCGAATTGCGCAGCCCCGCGCAGTGACCAACCATCAGCCAGGCATGGGGCCGCAGCACGGCGATATGGTCTGTCGCGGTCTTGGCGTTCGACGGCCCCACCCCGATATTGACCAGCGTGATCCCGTTCCCATCGGCGCGCTTGAGGTGATAGGCGGGCATCTGCGGCATCTTCGCAAGATGCGGGATGACCCCGTCGGGCGCCGTGATCTGCGCATTGCCCGGCGCTACGAAAGCCTCATAGCCCGAGGTCGGATCGGCCAGCATGTTGCGCGCGACCTTCTCGAACTCATCGACATAGAACTGATAGTTCGTGAACAGCACGTGGTTCTGGAAATGCTCGGCCGCGGTCGAGGTATAGTGCTGCAACCGCGCGAGCGAGTAATCGACCCGCTGCGCGGTGAAGGGCGCCAGATGCCCCGAGCCGTCCGGGTTCGGCCCGGCCATACCGTTGACGATGTCGTCGTTCATATTGGCCAGATCCGGCACATCGAAGACATCGCGCAGGCTGAAATCCAGAACGCCCTCCTGCGGTACGCTCACCTCGGGGTGGGCGGCCACCGCGAAATGCACCGGGATCGGCGTGGCCGAGATACCCACATGCACCGGCACGCCGTGGTTACGGATCAACAGGCCCAGCTGCTGGGTCAGGTAGTTGCGGAACAGGTCGGGCCGGGTGATCGTGGCCGCAAATGTTCCCGGCAGCGCGACATGGCCGAAACTCAGGCGGCTGTCGGCCTTGGTATGAGAGGCCACTGAAACCCGCACCTCTGGGTAGAAGGCGCGGAAGCGCGCACTTGGGCGGCCCGCGTTCAACGTCTCGTTGAACTTTTGCAGCAAGAAGCCGGTCGCCTCGGCATAAAGCGCCTCAAGACGCGCCACGGCCTCAGCGGCGTCGGTGAACAGCTCGGGCTCATGCGTATGCGGGGTCAGGGTAGTCAGCGGTTCATTCATTCGAAAAGCTCCGTCAGTTCGAACCGCGTCACATCGACGAGCCCGAGGTCGGAGATGCGAATCTCCGGGATCACCACCAGCGCCAGAAGCGAGTGCTGCATATAGGCATTGTTCAGCGTGCAGCCGCATTCGGCCATCGCCTCGACCATGCGCGAGGCACGTTCGGCCACGGTGGCGGCCGGGTCGTCCGACATCAACCCCGCGATCGGCAGCGGAACCGAGGCAATCTCGGCCCCGTCCTTCCAGACGCTAATCCCGCCGCCCATCTCGCCCAGACGATTGGCGCAGGCAGCCATCATCTCGCGGTCGGTGCCAACAACGATCATGTGATGGCTGTCATGCGCCACGGTCGAGCCCATGGCCATGCGGCCCTTGTAACCAAAGCCCGAGACAAAACCATTGACCACGCCGCCGGTGCCGCGATGCCGCTCGACCAGCGCGATCTGCGCGATGTCCTGCGCGGGGTCGCCATTGACGCGGCCATCGAGCACCGAAAGCTCGGCGGTCAGCGCCTTGGTGGGGGCCTGGTTCTCGACCACGCCGATCACGCGGGCGGTGACGGTATTGGCGCCCTCGGGGGCAGCGATGACGAAATCATCGGTCGCGAGTTCCTTGCCCAGATGCACGGTCTGACGCGCGGCCTCGGGCCAGTTGTAATGCGGACAGTCGACGGTGATCTTGCCACCCATCGCCACGGTGCGCCCGCGTGCGATCACCTGCTCGACCGGCAGGGTGACAAGATCCGAGGTCAGGATCAGATCGGCCCGCCGCCCCGGCGCGACAGAGCCCAACTCCCGCTCCAGCCCGAAATGGGTGGCGGTGTTGATCGTGCACATCTGCAGCGCCACCAGCGGGTCAGCGCCGCAGTCAACCGCATGGCGATAGACGCGGTTCATATGCCCGTCATTGACCAGCGTGCCCGAGTGGCAATCATCGGTGCACAGGATGAAGTTGCGCGGATCAAGGCCTTTCTCGGTCACCGCCGTGATCTGCGTCTTCACGTCATACCAAGCGGACCCCAGCCGCATCATCGAGCGCATGCCCATCCGCACCCGCGCAATCGCATCGGCCTCGCAGGTGCCCTCGTGGTCATCCGCCGGGCCGCCCGCGACATAGGCCCGGAACGGCCCACCCAGATCGGGGCTGGCGTAATGCCCGCCGACGGTTTTCCCCGCGTTTTGCGTCGCCGCGATCTCGGCCAGCATCTTCGGATCGGCTTGGATCACGCCGGGGAAGTTCATCATCTCGCCCAGACCGATGATGCCGGGCCATGTCATCGCCTCGGCGACATCCTCGGGGGTGATCTCGTAGCCCGTTGTTTCCAGCCCCGGCGCCGAAGGCGCGCAGGAGGGCATCTGGGTGAAAATGTTGACGGGCTGCTTCAACGCCTCGTCATGCATCATCCGCACGCCCGCAAGGCCAAGCACATTGGCGATCTCATGCGGGTCGGTGAACATGGTGGTGGTGCCATGCGGGATCACGGCGGCGGCAAATTCGGCGGGGGTGAGCATCCCGCTCTCGATATGCATATGCCCATCGACAAGGCCGGGGATCATGTAGCGGCCATTGGCCTCGATCACCTCGGTCTGCGGGCCGATATTGACCGACAGATCAGGCGCGATGGCGGCAAAGCGTCCCTCGGCCACGGCGATGTCGTAGCCCTCCAGAACCTCTCGCGTATGGACGTTGACCCATTTGCCGCCCCGGATCACAAGGTCGGCGGCCTCCCGACCCGCGGCGACGGCAATCAGACGCGGCGCGGCCTCGGGCCATGTTTTCAAAGTGTTTTTATGTTCCATGGCTCAGGGTGCCACCGAGTTCGAAGGCTTGCAAGTGACGTTGTTATGACCGGCTTGGCGCGCTATCAGTAGGCCATGGAACATGCATCGAAACCGCTCGTCACGATCACGTATTGCACCGGTTGCAACTGGCTTTTACGCGCCGGCTGGATGGCGCAGGAGCTGCTCTCGACCTTCGGCGAAGACCTTGGCGGAGTGACCATTGTCCCCGGCCATGGCGGCGCCTTCGAGGTCTCGGTCGATGGCACGCTGCTGTGGGAGCGCAAGCGCGACGGCGGTTTTCCCGATGCGAAAGAACTCAAGAAACGCCTGCGCGACGTGATCGAACCCGACCGCGACCTGGGCCACATCGACCGGAGCGGCGCATGAAAACCCTTCTGAGCATCGGCCACGGCTATTCCGCGCAGGAACTGGCCAAGATCCTGCTGCCGCAGGGCTGGCGCATCATCGGCACCACCCGCAGTGCCGAAAAGGCCGCAGCCCTGCGCGCGACGGGCATCGAGGCCCTGATCTGGCCGGGCCAGCCGCTGCCCCTGTCCGAGGTCACGCATCTTCTGACCTCGGTCGCCCCCGATGACGATGGCGACCCGGTGCTGCGCGCCCATGGTGCCGAGATCGCCGCCGCCGCGCCGCATCTGCAATGGACCGGGTATCTGTCGACCGTGGGCGTCTATGGTGATCATGGCGGCGAGTGGGTCGATGAGGACACCGCCCTCACCCCCGCCACCAAGCGCGGTCAGGCGCGTGTTCTGGCCGAGGCCGAATGGCTTGCGGTGCCCGGCCTCAACCCGCATATCTTCCGCCTTGCGGGCATCTATGGCCCCGGCCGCGGCCCCTTCGCCAAGGTGCGCGCCGGCACCGCGCGGCGCATCGTCAAACCGGGTCAGGTCTTCTCGCGCATCCATGTCACTGACATCGCACGGGTGCTGGCAGCCTCGATCGCGCGACCCAATCCGGGGCGCATCTACAACGTCTGCGACGATGAACCCGCGCCGCCCGAAGACGTGCTCAGCCTAGCCGCCGCGATGCTGAACCTGCCCGAGCCGCCCATGGTGCCCTATGACGAGGCCACCATGAGCCCGATGGCCCGCAGCTTCTACGCGGAATCGAAGCGCTGCCGGAACGACCGGATCAAGCAGGAGCTTGGCGTTAGCCTGCTCTACCCCGATTACCGCGCCGGGCTTGCGGCGCTGCTTCAGGCGGGCTGAGCCTGCATCGGCCGTTCGCGCACCGGCAGGTGCACGATGGCCGAGAAGGCACCGACGCCCACGCCGACCCACCACACCATCGTGTAGTCGCCGTAGATGTCATACAGCTTACCGCCGAGCCACACGCCAAGGAATGCGCCGATCTGGTGGCTGAGGAAGACAAAGCCATAAAGCGTGCCCATGTAGCGCAGCCCGTAGATATAGGCGACCAGCCCCGAGGTCAGCGGCACCGTGGCCAGCCACAGCGCGCCCATCACCAGCGAGAAGATCAGCACCGTCGCGGGCGTCATCGGCACCAAGATGAACGCCGCCGCCGCGATGGTGCGGCCCAGATAGATCAGTGCCAGAAGCTTCTTCTTGGACCAGCGCTTGCCCGCCCAACCGGCGTAGATCGAACCCGCGATATTCGCCAGACCGATGACCGAGATGGCGATGGCACCCAGTGCCGATTGCGTCTCGATGCCAATGGCCGCCAGCATCCCCGTCGGATCCACGGCGCCGCACATCTCGGTCACCATGGCGGGGAAGTGGGCGGTGATGAAGGCCAGCTGATAGCCGCAGGAAAAGAAGCCCAGGAAGATTAGCGTATAGGACGGGTCCTTGAAGGCGCGCTTGAGCACGGTGCCCATGCTTTCCTCAAGCTCGGCCCGGGTGGCGCGCTGCGGGGCGCGCAGCATCGGCAGCGCGAAAAGGCTCGCGAGGATCACGACCGCGAATATCATGAACACGCTCTGCCAGGTGAAATAGGCCAGAAGCGCCTCGGCCATCGGCGCGCCAATGACCTGTCCGGCCGATCCCGCCGCGGTGGCGATGCCAAGCGCGAGCGAGCGGTTCTCGTCGGAACTCGCGCGGCCCACGACCGCGAGGATCACGCCAAACCCCGTGCCCGCGATCCCGAAGCCCACCGCGATCTCAAGCAGGTCATGCTGCCAGGGCGCCGTGGCGAAGGCAGACAGCACAAGACCTGCGGCATACATCAGCGCGCCGACAATGATCGCGCGCCGGTCGCCAAAACGTTCCGCCAGCGCGCCGAAGATCGGCTGCCCGATGCCCCAGGCGAGGTTCTGGATCGCGATGGCCAGACTGAACTCGGCCCGCGGCCAGCCGAACTCGGTCGCGATCGGGATCTGGAAGACGCCAAACGAGGCCCGCACCGAGAAATTCAGCATCAGGATGATCGCCCCGCCGATCAGGACGGGGGTTAACAGGGGGGCTTTGGTCATGGGTGTCTCCCTTCGCGCGAAGACGCATTTCGCCATGCGGCTGCAACTGCGTCAATCGCGCGATTGTGTCCCGAACAATCGCCTTGCGCTGCCCCGCGCCCCGTGACCCAATGGCGCAAAACGGAGGAGCCCATGTATACCGTTATCGGTCCTGTCGCCTCGCGCGCGCTGCGGGTGCTTTGGATGCTCGAAGAGCTTGGCCAAAGCTATGAACATGTGAAGGCAGCGCCGCGCTCTGAAGGGGTCGTGGCCTTCAACCCGGCAGGCAAGGTGCCGGTGCTGATCGTCGATGGCACACCGGTGACCGACTCGACCGCGATCATCCAGTTCCTTGCCGACCGCCACGGCGCGATGACCCATCCGGCGGGAACTCTGGCCCGCGCGCGGCAAGACAGCCTGACGCAATTCCTGCTCGATGAATTCGACGCGGCGCTGTGGATGGCCGCGCGGCACAGCTTTATCCTGCCCGAGGAGCTGCGCCTTTCGGGCATCAAGAACACCCTGCGGTGGGAATTCGAACGCTCGCAGCATGTGCTGGTGCAGCGCATGGGCGATGGGGATTTCGTCATGGGTGACGAGATGACCGTACCCGACATCATCCTGAGCCATTGCCTCAGCTGGGCCCTGGCCGCCAAGTTCCCGATCGTCGAGCACCGCCTGACCGAGTATCTCGACCGGATGCGCGCGCGCCCTGCCTACAAGCAGGCGCTGGTGCGGTAAGGGGGCAGTGCCCCCTTACTTTGCGTTCATCTCCGCCTCGACCTCGGCCTGATGCTGGCCAAGACGCGGCGAGGGTTTTGCAACCGACAGATCCGCCCCCGAGAAGGCGATCGGCAGGCGCACGCCGGGCACGCCTTCGGGCGCGATCTGCATCTTGCGCGCGACGATCTGCGGATCGGCGAAAACATCCGCCATCTCGTTGATCGGCCCGGCCGGAACGCCCTTGGCCTCGCAGGCCGCCAGCAGATCGGCGCGGGTAAAGCCGCGGCTGCGCTCCGAGATCAGCGCGGTCAGCGCCTCGCGGTTGGCGATGCGGTCGGCGTTGGTCAGGTATTGTGGCGCCTCGGCCAGATCCTCGAGATCGAGAATGCCGCAGAGCTTGCGATACTGCCCGTCATTGCCCGTCGCCAGGATCACGTAACCGTCCGAACACGGGAAGACTGCGTAGGGCACCAGGTTCGGATGCGCATTGCCCATCCGCTTGGGCGAGGTGCCGGTGGCGAGGAAGTTCATCGCCTGATTGGCCATGATCGAGGTCGCCACGTCCAGCAGCGACAGATCGACCATCTGCCCCTCGCCGGTCGTGTTGCGCTGATGCACGGCCGCCAGAATGCCGACCGCTGCATAGACGCCGGTGAAGACATCGGTCACCGCGACGCCCACCTTTTGCGGCTCGCCATCCGCCGGGCCGGTTACGCTCATCAGGCCCGACATGCCCTGGATGATGTAATCGTAGCCCGCCCGGTGTGCATAGGGCCCGTCCTGACCGAAGCCCGTGACCGAGCAATAGATCAGCCGCGGGTTCACCTTGCGCAGGCTCTCGTAATCGAGCCCGTATTTCGCCAGACCACCGACCTTGAAATTCTCGATCAGCACATCGGCATCAGCGACCAGACGGCGCACGAACTCCTGCCCCTCTGGGGTGCGGAAATCCGCCGTGACCGAGCGTTTTCCCCGGTTCGCGCCGTGGAAATAGGCCGCGCTCTTCTCACCCTCATGCTCGATGAAGGGCGGACCCCAGCGACGGGTATCGTCACCCTCGGGGGCCTCGACCTTGATCACATCCGCACCCAGATCGGCGAGGATCTGGCCCGCCCAGGGGCCAGCCAGAATCCGCGCCAGTTCGACGACTTTCAGACCTGCAAGTGGCGTCATCTCAGAGCTTCGCGTCCAGAATGGCCTTGAGCTCCTCGTAGCTCATGTTCGAGTGCTTCACGCCGTCGATCACCAGCGTCGGGGTCGAGTTGATATCGTCCGCCGTCGCGTTCTTCTGGTAGGTCGCGATCATCGCGCCCACGCGCTCCTGATCGGCCATGCAGGTGTCGATCTGTTCTTTGCTCAGCCCGGCCTTGAGACCGATCTTGCGCAGGTTGTCCGCGATGGTGGCGTCCTTGCCGTCGCCGATCCAGTCCTTCTGCGTCTCGTAGATCATACCCGACAGCGCGTGGTATTTCGGCGCGCCACCGCATTGCGCGATCAGCCCGGCCCAAAGGCCATATTTGTCGAAATAGACCTCGCGGTGGATGAACTTCACCTTGCCCGTGTCAATGTAATCCTTCTTGAGCTGCGCAAAGACCGTGTCATGGAACGTCGCGCAATGCGGGCAGGTATACGAGGCGTATTCGATCAGCGTGATCGGCGCATTCGCATCCCCCAGCGGGATATCGGGCAGGATCTCGGCGCTCTCATCGGCGGCGGCGGGCAGCACAAAGGAGGTCTGGGTGCCGGCATTGCGGCTTGCGATCCAGCCGCCGGTCACGGCGATCGCGGCGGCCCCGGAAATTCCCAGAAGGAGGGTGCGTCGGTTCATCAGTCAGCCTTTCTTCAGTTTGGCCCGGCTCTCGGACCTCGATAGGACGTTTTGCGCCAGCTTTTCAAGCGCGGCGCGCAATGTGGGATCTCCAAAGCCCTCGGCGGTTTCATGGGCGCGGGCGCGCAATTCGGGCGATGGCGGCGGTTTCTCGGCCTTGGGCGCGGGGGTGAACTGCGCCTGCCCTTCGGCGAAGCCGATGGGGGCCGTTTGGGTCAGCACGATGCGCGAGATCGCGTTGTAGCCGTAGCAGGCGTTCACCTTCTCGCGGATCTGCGGCAGCTGCATCTGCAACATGGGCGCCGAGGCGCCAAGGGTCAGCAGGCTCAGCGTGGCACCGAACCCGCCCTTGGCATAGCCGATCTTGACCGGGCGGGTCTGTGCGGCGATGTCCTCGCCGACGATTTCGGCCCAATGGGTCAGAAGGCGCGACACCGCAAACCCCCGGCTTTCACCGGCCACGCGAATCCGCTCGCGCAGGAGCCGCCCGGCGGGCTCGAAGCCGCGCATCCGGCGGTCGGGCGTGTCGCTGATCTGCGGCGGTTTTTTCGGTGCCATCCCTGTCATTCCCGATTTTCGCGGTTATCTTATGCGCCCTGCGGGGCTTTGCCAGCACAATGGTCAAGGCGGAGGCATAAAGATTGCGTGACGAGGACGAGAGCGCAGCCGGCGCGGCGCTGCTGGCGTGGTATGACCGCGCGGCGCGCGTGATGCCATGGCGTGTCGGCCCGGCCGAGCGCGCGGCGGGCGCGCGCCCCGATCCCTATCGCGTATGGCTCTCAGAAGTCATGTTGCAACAGACCACCGTTGCCGCCGTGCGCGACTATTTCCGACGCTTCACCGAACGCTGGCCACGGGTCGAGGAGCTGGCCGGGGCCGAGGACGCCGATGTGATGGCCGAATGGGCGGGGCTCGGCTATTACGCGCGGGCCCGCAACTTGCTCAAATGCGCCCGCGCGGTCGCACAGGATCACGGCGGGCACTTCCCCGACACAGCCGACGGGCTGCGCGCCCTGCCCGGGATCGGCCCTTATACCGCCGCCGCCATTGCCTCCATTGCCCATGACGAGCCCGCGACCGTCGTCGATGGCAATGTCGAGCGTGTGGTTGCGCGCCTCTGGGCGGTCGAGACGCCCCTGCCAGTCGCCAAGCCCGAGCTGACCGCACTGGCCGCGCGGCTGACCCCGCGCACACGGCCCGGCGATCATGCGCAAGCGATGATGGATTTGGGCGCCACGATCTGCACGCCGCGCAAGCCGGTCTGCGCGCTCTGCCCGTTGCGCGGCTTTTGCGCTGCGGCAGCGCAGGGTGTCGCCGAGACCCTGCCGCGCAAGGCCCCGAAGCCCGAGAAGCCGACCCGCGCAGGCTTTGCCTATGTCGCGCTCGATCCATCGGGCGGAGTGCTGCTGGAGCGGCGACCCGACAAAGGGCTTCTGGGCGGCACGCTCGGTTTTCCTGGCTCGGACTGGGTCGAGGCGCCACACCCCAACCCGCCGCTGACCGCCGAATGGATCGAAGCACCCGCCGAGGTGCGCCACACCTTTACCCATTTCCACCTGCGCCTGCGGGTGATGGTGGCGCGCGCCGAAGGTGAGGGATTCACCCCGCGCGCGGCGTTCCGGCCCGCAGACCTGCCCACGCTGATGCGCAAGGTCTGGGACGCGGCGCAAAGCGCCATGACGCCGTAGCGGCAACGATTGCGGCGCAGGCCGGGCGCGCTATGATCGCCCCGTATGCATGAGGCCCCAATGTCGAGCCCCGAGGAAATCCGCAAACCGATCCGCGCGCTGCCTTTCTGGCTGTCGCTTGGCACCGTGCCTCTGGCGGTGATCGAGGCGCGTTTCGGCGGCTGGACGCTGCTGTTGCTGCCCGCCTATGCGTGGTGGCTGGTGAGCCTGCTCGACCAGCTTCTGGGCCGCAATACTGACCAGCCCGATGTCTCGACGCCCGAGGCAGATCTGTTCTGGTATCGGCTGATCACGCTGATCTGGTTCCCGATCCAGTTCGCGGTGATCTATGGCGCGATCTGGTATGTCACCCGCAGCGATCATCTGAGCCCCTCCGAAACGGTGGGGCTGTTCTTCGGTCTGGGTGTGATCTCGGGGACGATCGGGATTGTCTATGCGCATGAGCTGATGCACCAGAAGCCGCAGCTTGAGCGCTGGCTGGGGGATCTGCTGCTGGCGATGGTGCTTTATTCACATTTCCGATCCGAGCATTTGCAGGTTCATCACCTCTGGGTCGGCACGCCGCGCGATGCGGTCAGCGCGCGCTATAATGAGGGTTTCTATCGCTATTTCCTGCGCGTGCTGCGCGCCTGCCCCGGATCGGCCTGGCGGGCCGAGATGCTGCGGCTGGCACGAGCGGGGCGTTTTTCCTGGCACCGCAGCAATCCGTTCTGGCGCTATGGCGCGCTTCAACTGGCGGCGCTGGCGCTGGCATATGCGATCGGCGGCTGGATCGGGCTCGGGCTGTTCCTCTATCAGGCGTTCATCGCCGTGTGGCAGCTGGAGCTGACGAATTACGTTGAGCATTACGGGCTAACCCGCGCCTATCGCGGCGAGGGGCGGTATGAACCGGTGCGGCCGCATCATTCGTGGAACGCCGATCATCGGGCGACGAATTGGCTCCTGATCAATCTTCAGCGCCATTCGGATCATCATACCAAGCCTGATCGCCGCTTCCCGCTGCTGCAGACCTATACCGAGAACGAGGCGCCGCAGCTGCCGCTTGGTTATCCGCTGATGGCACTGATGGCGATGGTTCCGCCGCTGTGGCGGCGGCGCATGAACCCCCGTGTACGCGCCTGGCGACGGCAGCATTACCCGGAGGTTGCGGATTGGAAGCCCTACAACAGGGGCGCAAACCCGATGCCGCGCGGCTCGGTCTGAGCGCCGGGGCCTTCGCGCCCCCGGACCCCCGCGGGATATTTTCACCACATTGAAGAGGATCAGGTGACGACCCGCATCGTCAGGTTGATACGTCCGCCTTTGGGCAGAAGGGTCGAGGTGCCCGGCGCGACGCGGTCGATGCCGTGGTAGGTGAGGCGCGCGGGCCCGCCCATGACCAGCACATCGCCCGAGCGCAGCCAGAGGCTTTGGGTGGAACCGCCGCGCGTCTGGTTGCCGATGCGGAAAAGACCGTCATCGCCCAGACTGACCGAGACGACCGGCTGGGTGAAATCTGCCTCGTCGCGATCCTGATGCAGGCCCATGTGCGCACCCTCGGGGTAGAAGTTGATCAGGCAGCATTCGGGTTGGCGATCGGTGCCGGAGACCGCATTCCAAATGGTGGTCAGCATGGGCGGAATCGCGGGCCACGGTGTGCCCGAGGGGTGGGTTTCCGAATAGCGGTAGCCGCGCCGATCGGAGACCCAGCCGAAGCGCCCCGCCGAGGTCATGCGCACCGACATCGGCTTGCCATAGGGCGTCATCGGCGAGAAAAACGGGGCAGCGGCAACCACCGCGCGGATCTGCGCGACAAGCGCTTGCTGTTCTGGCGCTGTCAGCCAGCCCGGAAAGTGCTGAAATCCTCGGATTTCTTGCGGATCGGGGCGTTTGGGCGCGCTTTCGGCGGAATCGTTCATTTGTTGCGATCTTCCCGGGTCGCGGTTCTTGCAGGGGCTTTTTACCCTCCTTATATACGCCGGGAAGCCGGAAACGGACATGCGCCGTTCGCCGACATTTGAACCGAAACCCTGGGATTGGGATCGGGGGCCTTACGGGACCCGAACCCGCCAAATCGCCGAAAGAAGAGGTAAAGACATGGCCAAAGTGATCGGGATCGACCTTGGGACGACCAACAGCTGCGTCGCCATCATGGACGGCTCGCAACCCCGCGTGATCGAGAACTCGGAAGGGGCGCGCACCACGCCCTCGATCGTCGCCTATACCGACAACGAACGCCTTGTGGGCCAGCCCGCCAAGCGTCAGGCTGTCACCAACCCCACCAACACCGTTTTCGCCGTCAAGCGCCTGATCGGTCGCCGCGTGACCGACGCCGAGGTCGAGAAGGACCGCAAGCTGGTTCCCTACTCGATCGTCGATGGCGGCAATGGCGACGCCTGGGTCGAAGTGAAGGGTGAGAAATTCTCGCCCGCGCAGGTCTCGGCCGTCATCCTGCAGAAGATGAAGGAAACCGCCGAGAGCTATCTGGGCGAGACCGTGACGCAGGCCGTCATCACCGTGCCGGCCTATTTCAACGACGCTCAGCGTCAGGCCACCAAGGACGCCGGCAAGATCGCGGGCCTTGAGGTGCTGCGCATCATCAACGAGCCGACGGCGGCCGCGCTTGCCTATGGTCTCGACAAGAAAGAATCGAAAACCATCGCGGTTTATGACCTTGGCGGCGGCACCTTCGACATCACCATCCTTGAGATCGACGACGGCCTGTTTGAGGTGAAATCCACCAACGGCGACACCTTCCTGGGTGGCGAAGACTTTGACATGCGCATCGTGAACTACCTCGCCGAGGAGTTCAAAAAGGAGCATGGCGCCGATCTGACCAAGGACAAGATGGCCCTCCAGCGCCTGAAAGAGGCGGCGGAAAAGGCCAAGATCGAGCTTTCGTCGAGCCAGCAGACCGAGATCAACCAGCCGTTCATCTCGATGGATGCCTCGACCGGCACGCCGCTGCACATGGTGATGAAGCTGACCCGTGCCAAGCTGGAAAGCCTTGTGGGCGACCTGATCAAGGCCTCGCTCAAGCCCTGCCAGGCGGCGCTGAAGGATGCGGGCGTCTCGAAGGACGAGATCGACGAGGTCGTTCTGGTCGGCGGTATGACCCGTATGCCGAAAGTGGTCGAGGAAGTGACCAAGTTCTTCGGCAAGGAGCCCCACAAGGGCGTGAACCCCGACGAGGTCGTGGCGCTTGGCGCGGCGATTCAGGCCGGCGTTCTGCAAGGTGACGTGAAAGACGTCGTCCTGCTCGACGTGACGCCGCTGTCGCTTGGTATTGAAACGCTCGGTGGCGTGTTCACCCGCCTGATCGACCGCAACACCACGATCCCGACCAAGAAGTCGCAGATCTTCTCGACCGCCGAGGACAACCAGAACGCGGTGACGATCCGCGTGTTCCAGGGCGAGCGCGAGATGGCGGCCGACAACAAGATCCTCGGCATGTTCAACCTTGAAGACATCCCGCCCGCACCGCGCGGTATGCCGCAGATTGAGGTGACCTTCGACATCGACGCCAACGGCATCGTCTCGGTTTCGGCCAAGGACAAGGGTACCGGCAAGTCGCAGAACATCACGATCCAGGCCTCGGGCGGTCTGTCGGATGAGGACATCGACAAGATGGTGCGCGACGCCGAGGCCAATGCCGAAGCCGACAAGAAGCGCAAGGAACTGGTCGAGACCAAGAACCAGGCCGAAAGCCTGCTGCACTCGACCCGCAAGTCGCTCGAAGAGCATGGCGACAAGGTGGATGGCTCGACCGTCGAGGCGATCGAACTGGCTGCCAACGCGCTTGAAGAGGCGCTCAAGTCCGACGACGCCGGCAAGATCAAGGGTGGCATCAGCAACCTGACCGACGCCGCGATGAAACTGGGCGAGGCGATCTACAAGGCGCAGGCTGCCGAAGGCGGCAATGCCGATGCAGACGAGGATGGCCCGCGCGGCGTGGACGACGACATCGTCGATGCCGATTTCGAGGACATGGGCGAAGACAAGCGCAAGTAAGCGCAGGAACCTGAGGAACGGGCCCTGCGGGGCCCGTTCCCTTGTTCCCCCAAGGGGATTCTGCAATGGCAAAGCGTGATTTCTACGAGGTTCTGGGCATCGCCAAAGGTGCCTCGGCCGAAGAGATCAAGAAGGCCTATCGCAAGAAGGCAAAAGAGCTTCACCCCGACCGCAACCAGGACAATCCCGAGGCCGAGGCCCAGTTCAAGGAAGCGAACGAGGCCTATGACGTGCTCAAGGACGCCGACAAGAAGGCGGCCTATGACCGCTTCGGTCACGCGGCCTTCGAGGGCGGCATGGGTGGTGGTGGCGGGCCGCGCGGCGGGTTTGCGCAGGGCGATTTCGGCTCGGCATTCTCGGATGTGTTCGAGGATCTGTTCGGCGATTTCATGGGTGGGCGCGGCGGCCCCGGCGGCGGGCGTTCGCGCGCGGCGCGAGGTTCGGACCTGCGCTACAACATGCGTGTGACGCTGGAGGAGGCGTTCAAAGGCGCACAGAAGACCATCACCGTGCCGGGCTCGACCCAGTGTTCGTCGTGCAACGGCACCGGCGCCGAAGGCGGGGCCGAACCGCAGACCTGCCCGACCTGCTCGGGCATGGGCAAGGTGCGCGCGCAAAACGGCTTCTTCACGGTTGAGCGGACCTGCCCGACCTGCGGCGGCCAAGGCCAGGTGGTCAAGAACCCCTGCCGCGCCTGCCACGGCGCTGGCCGGGTCGAGAAGGAACGCACGCTCTCGGTCAACATTCCGGCGGGGGTCGAGACCGGCACCCGTATCCGTCTTGCCGGTGAGGGCGAGGCGGGAATGCGCGGCGGCCCCTCTGGCGATCTCTACATCTTCATCGAAGTGCGCGAGCACGCGATCTTCCAGCGCGAGGGCGTACATCTATACTGCCGCGTGCCGGTCAGCATGGCCTCGGCCGCGCTTGGCGGTGAGGTCGAGGTGCCCACGATCGACGGCGGGCGTTCGCGCGTGAAAATCCCGCAGGGCTCGCAATCGGGCCGCCAGATGCGCCTGCGTGCCAAGGGCATGCCCGCGTTGCGCGGCGGTGGCGTCGGCGACATGGTGATCGAACTGGCGGTGGAAACCCCGGTCAACCTGACCACCCGCCAGAAGGAACTGCTGCGCGAGTTCGAGAAGATCGAGGCCGAGAACAACCCCGAAGGGGCGAGCTTCTTCAAGAAGGTCAAAAGCTTCTGGGACGGCATGAAAGGTTGAACGGGCGCCTTCGGGCGCCCTTTCCATTTTCTTAACGCTTTCTTCACCAAGCCTGCGGCAAGATCGCCGCATGAAGCCACCCTCAGCCTTTCACGAAATGCCCCTGCCGCTCTTCGGTGACCCCGACGAGGCCGCGCCGGTTGCGCTCCCCGATGGCCGGCTGCCCTCTTACATCGGGGACCATCGCAAACGCCTCAGAGAACGTTTCGTGGAGCGGGGCGCCACGGCGCTAGCCGATTACGAAATGCTTGAATTGGTCTTGTTCCGGGCCATCCGACGGCAAGATGTGAAACCTCTCGCCCGCCGCCTGATTGATACCTTTGGTGATTTCGGCAGGGTCTTGTCTGCCTCGGAACCCCGACTAAGGGATGTTCATGGTGTCGGCGACGCCGTGATCATGGAACTCAAGATCGTCGAGGCGGCGGCGCAGCGGCTGGCGCGTTCGAAGGTCATCCACCGACCGGTGCTGTCATCGTGGAAGGCGTTGCTGGATTACTGCCACACCACCATGGCGCATCGCGAGGTCGAGCAGTTTCGTGTCCTTTACCTCGACCGCAAGAACATCCTGATCGCGGATGAGGAGCAGGCGCGCGGCACGGTCGATCATGTACCGGTCTACCCGCGCGAAGTGGTCAAGCGCGCGCTGGAAGTAAACGCCTCGGCGCTGATCCTGGTGCATAACCACCCCTCGGGTGATCCGACGCCCTCCGAGGCCGATATTGCCATGACGGACCGCATCAGGATGGCCGCCGACGCATTGGGCATCGTGCTGCACGATCACCTGATCATCGGCAAGGACACGGAGCTAAGCTTCCGGTCGTCAGGGTATCTTTAGGGGGCGATCAGTTGCTCAGCGGAGCGGGGATCGACACAGGGCCGCCAAAGCCGCCGAACTGCGGGGCTTTCGGCTCGCCGGGGGCTTCGAGCGCGACAAGACCGATATCATCGGTCAGCGCGCGGGTCGCAAGCTCTGGCAGCGATGCGACGCCGCCAATGGTCTGGCCGGTCAGGGCAAGGCGCGGGCGGGCGATAACGGCCTGTGCCTGCGGGATTTCGGTGGCATAGACAAGCTGACCATTGTGCAGATGCGGGCGCTGCTGCGCGGTATCGGCATCTTCCATCACGTTGCCGGTCGCGGCGGCCAGCATGAAGGTCGCGATCAGAATGCGCGCATTGTGCAGCTTGTTCTTGTGCTTCTGCATGGCTTTCCCCAGCCGAATCGTGGCCCTTCAATCACCCTAGGATTGAAAACGGGCAAAGCCGTGACGATTGCGGGGCAATAGTGACCAAATATTAACCCTATTCTCCCTAGATATAGGGTCCGTTATGGTTCGGTTAACTATATATGGAAAAGCGCCCGCACCGAACGGGGCGAGCGCCTTAGCTTTGCCATATTTTCGTCAAGCGATCCGGCCGTGGCAGTGCTTGAACTTCTCGCCCGAGCCGCAGGGGCAGGGATCGTTGCGCGAAGGCTCGCCCCAGGTCGCTGGATCGTTCTCGTCGAAGCCGGGTTTCGCGGCCGGGGCCGGGGGTGCCTCGGGCTCGGGCTGCGGCATGGCTTGGGCCATCATCGCGGCGCGCTCTTCCTCGGTCAGCGGGCGGATCTGGCCAAGGCGCTTGGTCACCTCGGAACGCAGCCCATCCAGCAGCGTCTCGAAAAGCTGGAAGCTTTCGGTCTTGTATTCCGACAGCGGGTCGCGCTGCGCATAGCCGCGGAAACCGATGACCGAACGCAGATGCTCAAGCGTCACAAGATGCTCGCGCCACTTGGTGTCGATGGTTTGCAGCAGGATCTGCTTTTCGATCGTGCGCATGGTCTCGACGCCGAAGGTCTCGGTCTTCTGCGCCATGAACGCGTCGCTGGCCTCTTCGATACGCTCGATCAGCACGTCCTGATCGACGCCTTCCTCGGCGGCCCATTCGGCGATCGGAAGCTGCATGTTCAGCCCGTCGAGCACCGCATGCGTCAGCCCCTCGACATCCCATTGATCTGCATAGGATTTGGGCGGGGCGTATTGATCGACGAGATCCTCGACGACCTGGTGGCGCATATCCTGCGCGATCTCGCCGATATCCTCGGATTCCATGATCTCGCGGCGCTGGCTGAAGATCGCCTTGCGCTGGTCGTTCATCACGTCGTCGAATTTCAGCAACTGCTTGCGGATGTCGAAGTTACGGCCCTCGACCTTCGCCTGCGCGCGCTCCAGCGACTTGTTCACCCAGGGGTGGATGATCGCCTCGCCTTCCTTCATCCCCAGCTTGGTCAGCACGCCTTCGAGCTTTTCCGAGCCGAAGATGCGCATCAGGTCATCTTCGAGCGACAGGAAGAAGAGCGAACGCCCCGGGTCGCCCTGACGGCCCGAGCGGCCGCGCAGCTGGTTGTCGATGCGGCGGCTTTCGTGGCGCTCGGTGGCCAGAACGAACAGCCCGCCCGCCTCAAGCACCTTTTGCTTTTCTTCGGCATGTTCTGCCTCAATCCGCGCACGCAACTCTTCGGGGTTAGCCTCGGGGTGCGCGGCCAGTTCCTCAAGCACCTTCATCTCGACGTTTCCGCCCAGCTGAATGTCGGTGCCGCGACCGGCCATGTTGGTGGCGATGGTCACCGCGCCCAGACGGCCAGCATCGGCCACGATCTTGGCCTCCTGCTCGTGCTGGCGGGCGTTGAGGACGTTGTGCGGGATGCCTTCGGCCTTGAGCATCTCCGAGATCATCTCGGATTTCTCGATCGAGGTCGTACCCAGAAGCACCGGCTGCCCCTTGGCATGGGCTTCCTTGAGCGCCTCGATCACGGCGGCGTATTTGTCGCGCGCGGTGCGATAGACGCGGTCGTGTTCGTCTTTACGCTGAATCGGGCGGTTGGTGGGTACTTCGACCACGCCCAGGCTGTAGATCTCGGCGAATTCCTCGGCCTCGGTTGCGGCGGTGCCGGTCATGCCCGCAAGCTTTTCATACAGGCGGAAGTAGTTCTGGAAGGTCACCGAGGCCAGCGTCACGTTCTCGGGCTGGACCGGCAGGCGTTCCTTGGCCTCGATCGCCTGATGCAGACCGTCCGACAGGCGGCGGCCCTTCATCGCGCGGCCGGTGTGCTCGTCGATCAGGATCACCTCGGTGCCCATGACCACGTAGTTCTGGTCCTTGTGGAAGAGCTTGTGGGCGCGCAGGGCCTGGGTGACATGGTGCACGATGGTCGTGCTTTCGGGATCGTAGAGCGACTGGCCCTCGGGCAGGATGCCGGCCTCGTGCAGGCGGCGCTCCAGATACTCGTTGCCTTCCTCGGTATAGGTCGCGTTGCGGCCCTTCTCATCGAGGGTGAAATGCTCGGCCGTCAGTTCGGGAATGAACTTGTCAAGCGTGTTGTACAGCTCCGAGCGGTCCTGCGAGGGGCCCGAGATGATCAGCGGCGTGCGCGCCTCATCGACCAGGATCGAGTCGACCTCGTCCACGATCGCGTAGAAATGGGCGCGCTGCGCCATTTCCTCGACCGAGCCCTTCATGTTGTCGCGCAGGTAGTCGAAGCCCAGTTCGTTGTTGGTGGCATAGGTCACGTCGCAGCGATAGGCAGCGCGCTTTTCGTCATCGGGCTGGAAGGGCACGACAACGCCGGTGGTCAGGCCAAGCGCGCCATAGACCTTGCTCATCCATTCGGCGTCGCGGCGGGCGAGATAGTCGTTGACGGTCACGACATGCACGCCCTTGCCGGGCAGCGCGTTCAGATAGGCCGGGAAGGTCGCGACAAGGGTCTTGCCCTCGCCGGTTTTCATTTCCGAGATATTGCCCTGATGCAGGAAGATGCCGCCCATCAGCTGGGTGTCGAAGGCGCGAAGGCCAAGCGCGCGCTTGGCGGCCTCGCGGCAGTTGGCGAAGGCTTCGGGCAGCAGCGCGTCGAGATCCTCGCCGCCCTGCGCACGGGTCTGAAGCTCGCGCGTTTTCTCGATGATCTGGGCATCGGTCAGCTTTTCGAACTCGGGTTCGAGCGCGTTGATCTTGGCGACAAGCGGACGGACCGATTTCACCTTGCGGTCATTCGGCGTGCCGAAAACCTTCTTTGCGATAGTTCCAAGGCCCAGCATGTTCTCTCCGCGGGTTCATCTGACCAAATCGTGTGACAAGCGACCTTGTCGCGCCCCTGCTTGCCGCCTAGAACGGCTAACGAAAATGGGGCGAAGCTGCCTTCACAGGACCTTAGGCGATGTAAGGGGCTGCCGTCAGAGTGTCAACGCCGCGGGGTGCCGCGGCCCTTGCAGGAGTGGCCTTGATGCCGAAACTCGCGAAATATCTTGGGTCTGTTGCCGTGATTTTGGCCATGGGTGGCGCCGTTCAGGCCGAAGAGGTCAAGGCCGACACCGTCGTGGCCACGGTCAACGGCACCCAGATCACCCTGGGTCACATGGCCAGCGTGCGCGAAAGCCTGCCGCCGCAGTATCAGCAGCTGCCCGATGACGTTCTGTTCGAAGGCATCCTTGAGCAGTTGATCCAGCAGACCGCTCTGGCCGAAATCGGGCAGGACATGATGACGCACCGCGACGAGATCGCGCTTGAGGTCGATCGCCGCGCCTATCTAGCCAATTCGGTCCTGGAACGCACCGCGGGCGGCGCCGTGACGGACGACGCGCTCAAGGCGGCCTATGAGGCGAAATACGCCAATGCGGAACCCACGCGCGAATACAACGCCGCGCATATCATCGTGGAAACCGAGGAGGACGCCGCCCGGATCAAGAAAGAGATCGAGGACGGGCTCGATTTCGGCGAGGCGGCCAAGCAATACTCGACCGACGGTGCGGCGCCCAACGGTGGCGATCTGGGCTGGTTCGGGCTTGAGGCGATGGTCAAGCCCTTCTCGGATGCGCTGGCCGAGATGAAGGACGGCGAGGTCAAGGGCCCGGTGCAGACCGAGTTCGGCTGGCATGTCGTCAAGCTGATGGAAACCCGTCTGGCCGAAGCCCCCACGATGGAAGAGGTCCGCGCCGAGCTGGAAGGCGATCTGCGCCAGGCCGCCGTGGAAAAACGCGTGACGGAAACCGTTGAAAAAGCGAAGGTCGAGAAAATGACCGAGGGTGTGGACCCCGCGCTCCTGAAGGACGCGGCGATCCTCGGCGAATGATCCGGCTCGGGAGGGCATGATGGCGAAGAAAAGCGAACTCAAGGCCAAGATCGACAAGCTCAAGGCCAAGGTGAAAGACCTGCGTGTCAAGCTTGAGGGCACGGCGGGCGAGGTCGTGGCCGAGGTCGGCAAGGAGCTTGCCGAGGCCAAGGCCGTCGTCGAGGCGAAGGTCAAGAAGGCCAGCCCGGTCTCGCCGCTGGCGCCTGCGGCGTTCCCTGCGCTGCCGGTGATCGACGGCGTCGAGTTCGCCGCCATCGGCGCGGGCGTGCGCTACGCGGGCCGCACCGACGTGATGCTGGCGCGCGTGGCGCCGGGTGCCGCGATCGCGGGGGTATTCACCACCTCCTCGACCCGCGCGGCCTGTGTTCTGGATTGCCAGGAGAAGCTCAAGCTGAAGGTGGCCGCCGATGCGGGCGCCGCGATCATCGTGAACTCGGGCAATGCCAATGCCTTTACCGGCGCGCTTGGTCAGGAAGCCGTGGATGCGGTGACCGCCGCAGTCGCGCAGGCGACCGGCGTGCCCGCCTCGCGCGTGTTCTCCTCCTCGACCGGCGTGATCGGCGAGCCCCTGCCCTATGACCGCATCACCGCCAAGGTGGGCGATCTGGTGGCAACTCTCGACCCCAAGGGGATGGAGGCCGCTGCCCGCGCGATCATGACGACCGACACCTTCCCCAAGGGCTCGGCCGCCGAGATCGCGGGCGAAGGCGGCACGATCAAGATCGCTGGCATCGCCAAGGGCTCGGGGATGATCGCGCCCAACATGGCGACGATGCTGGTCTATATCTTCACCGATGCGAAGATCTCGACCAAGAACCTGCAAAAGATGCTCTCGCGCAATACCGATGACACGTTCAACGCGATCACGGTGGATAGCGACACATCGACTTCGGACGCGCTGATCCTTGCGGCCACGGGCCGCTCCACCGCTGCCGAGATCACCGATCTGCGCTCCAAAGCCGCGCGTGATTTCGAGGCCGCGCTACGTGGCGTGATGATGGATCTGGCGCATCAGGTGGTGAAGGACGGCGAAGGCGCGACCAAGTTCGTCGAGGTCCGCGTGAGCGGCGCCGAGACCGCCGAGGATGCGCATAAGGTCGCGATGGCGGTGGCGAACTCGCCGCTGGTCAAGACCGCGATCGCCGGGCAGGACGCGAACTGGGGCCGCGTGGTCGCCGCTGTCGGCAAGTCCGGCGCCAAGGCCGACCGCGACAAGCTGCGCATCAGCTTTGGCGATATGGTCCTGGCCGAGAACGGCTGGCGCGTGCCGGATTACTCGGAAGAAGCCGCGAGCGCCTATATGAAGGGCCAGGAACTGGTGATCGGCGTCGATCTGGGCCTTGGCAAGGCGAAGAAGTCGGTCTGGACCTGCGATCTGACCCATCGCTACATCGACATCAACGCGGACTATCGCTCGTGAGCGGTGGCTGTGGACCCGAGGGGGCGCCTCCGCCCCCTCCGCCCGCACGCGTGATCCTTGTCTCTGCGGTGGCGCTGATCGACCCGGACGGGCGTATCCTTCTGGCGCAGCGCCCCGAGGGCAAATCACTGGCGGGCCTGTGGGAGTTTCCAGGCGGCAAGGTCGAGCCAGGCGAAAGCCCCGAGACCGCGCTGATCCGCGAGCTGCACGAGGAGTTGGGCATCGAGACCTGGCACAGCTGCCTTGCGCCGCTGACCTTCGCCAGCCACGCCTATGACGATTTCCACCTGCTGATGCCGCTGTTCGCGTGCCGCCGATGGGAAGGCATCGTCACCCCGCGCGAGGGGCAGAAACTGGCCTGGGTGCGTGCGCGCGAGTTGCACAGCTACCCGATGCCCCCGGCGGACGAGCCCCTGATCCCGATCCTGCGCGACTGGCTTTAAGCCAGCGCCGCGCCCGATAGTTTCGCTTTGCGCTTTGCGCGAGCTGTGAGATTATCGAGCCAGCAGAGGGGATTTGGGAGGAGAACTGATGCTGCGCACCATCGTGGTGGGAAGCTGTGTCTCGGTGCAGGGCACCTTCGTGGCGCAACTCGACAGCGAAAGGATCGTCGTCCGCGTGGACGGTCGCCTTTACGCGGGTCGGGCCGTGACGAGATCCTGACAAGAAACAATCGAAATGCAAAAGGGGGGCCGCAAAGCCCCCCTTTTTCGTTTCCGATATTCAACTGCCTCAGAGGCTGCGTTCGACTTCTTCGCGCTCGAAGATCTCGATGACATCGCCAGCGCGGATGTCGTCGTAATTCTCGAAGGCCATGCCACATTCCTGACCGGAGGTGACTTCCTTGACCTCGTCCTTGAAGCGCTTGAGGGTCTTGAGCGTGCCCTCGTGCACCACAACGTCGTCGCGCAGCAGGCGCACACCGGCCGAACGGCGGGCAACACCCTCGGTGACCAGACAGCCTGCGACCTTGCCTACGCCCGAGACCTTGAAGACCTCCTTGATCGCGGCATAGCCGATAAAGTGCTCGCGGACTTCGTTCTTGAGCAGACCCGAAGCGGCGGCTTTGATGTCGTCCACCAGATCGTAGATGATCGAGTAGTAGCGGATCTCGACGCCCTTCTGGTTCGCCGAGGCACGCGCCGGGGCGTTCGCACGGACGTTGAAGCCGATGACCGGCGCACCCGAAGCTTCGGCCAGGCCGATGTCGCTTTCGGTAATGGCGCCGACGCCCGAATGCAGCACGCGCACGCGCACCTCTTCGTTGCCGACCTTCTCGAGCGCCTGAACGATCGCTTCGGCCGAACCCTGCACGTCGGCTTTCACCAGAACCGGCAGTTCGGCGACGCTTTCATCAGCCTTGGCCTTGGCCATCAGCTGCTCCAGCGTGGTCGCGGCACCGGCGGCGGCGCGCTTGTCCTTGGCGGCCTGGATCCGGTAATCGGCGATCTCGCGGGCCTGCGCCTCGGTCTCGACGACGTTGAGAACGTCGCCCGCCTCGGGCGTGCCGTTGAGGCCGAGAACCTCGACCGGAACCGACGGGCCAGCCTCGTCGACGCGCTCGCCCTTGTCGTTGATCAGCGCACGCACCTTGCCCCACTGCTCGCCCACGACGAAGATATCGCCGCGCTTGAGGGTGCCGTGCTGCACCAGAACGGTGGCAACCGGGCCACGGCCGACGTCGAGCTTGGCCTCAATCACCGCGCCTTGCGCCGCGCGATTGGGGTTGGCCTTGAGTTCGAGGATCTCCGCCTGAAGCGCGATGGCTTCGAGCAGCGTATCGAGACCCTTGCGGGTCTTGGCCGAAACCTCGACCGTCTGCACTTCGCCGCCCATCTCTTCGACGACGACTTCATGTTGCAGCAGGTCGGTGCGCACCTTCTGCGGGTTCGCAGCAGGCTTGTCGCATTTGTTGATCGCCACGATCATCGGCACACCGGCCGCTTTCGCGTGGTTGATCGCCTCGATGGTCTGCGGCATGACCGCGTCATCGGCCGCAACGACCAGAACGACGATGTCGGTCACCTGCGCGCCACGGGCACGCATCGAGGTGAAGGCCGCGTGGCCGGGGGTATCGAGGAACGACAGCACGGCACCCGACTCGGTCGTGACCTGATAGGCCCCGATGTGCTGGGTGATGCCGCCAGCCTCGCCCGAGACCACGTTGGTCTGGCGGATGGCGTCGAGCAGCGAGGTCTTGCCGTGGTCGACGTGACCCATGATCGTGATGATCGGCGGGCGCGAGGTCAGGTCTTCGGCCTTGTCCTCGACCGAGTCGATCACCTGTTCCACGTCGGCATCCGACACGCGCACGGCCTTGTGGCCGAACTCGTCGATCACCAGTTCCGCGGTATCGGCGTCGATCGGCTGGTTGGCGGTAACCATCATGCCCATCTTCATCAGCGCCTTGACGACATCGGCGGCGCGCTCGGCCATACGGTTGGCCAGCTCGGACACGACGATGGTTTCGGGCAGCTGAACTTCGCGCACCATCTTCTCGGCCTTCTGGCCGAAGCCCATGGCCTTCTGGCGCGCCTTTTCCTGCTTGCGCTTCATCGCGGCCAGCGAACGCTGACGCCCGCCTTCGCCATCGACATCCGACAGCGAGAGCTTGCCGGCGCGGCGGCCCTCGTCGCCCTTGCCACGGCCACCACGGTTGTCGCGGTCGGGGGTGGCGCTGCGCTCGTCGCGGTCGCGGTCGGTCTTGCGCGGACCGGTGGCCGAAACGCCCTTGGTCGCGGCGCGCGCGGCGGCGGCCTCGGCAGCGGCGGGATCGGCCGGGGTCTCGGCCTTGGCCGGGGCCTTGCGGACCTCTTCCTTCTTCTGGGCGCGCAGTTCGGCCTCGCGGGCCTTGCGCTCCTCTTCTTCCTGCTTCAGGCGCAGCGCTTCTTCGCGCTCGCGCTCTTCGCGTTCCTTGGCCTCGATCTCGGCGCGGCGACGCTCGCGCTCTTCCTCGCGGGCCTTTTCATCGGCGGCACGGGCGGCGGCCTCTTCGACCTCGCGCGCTTTCGCCGCCTGAAGCGCCTTCAGACGGCGCTCCATCTCGGCATCCGAGATCCCCGCAGGACGTCTCGAGGGATCACCAAGCGCCGGCGAGCCCGATGCTTTGGAACCGGACGCGCCCGGTTTCGGCACGACCACCTTCTTGCGCTTGGTCTCGACCACCACGCTTTTCGTGCGGCCATGGGAGAAGCTCTGCTTCACCTGACCGGGGCGCGCGCCGCCAAGACCCAAGGGTTTCTTTCCGTCCGTATCGCTCATGCCGTCTTCGTATCCTTCAGGGCGGGTTTGCCGCCGTCCTGCTTGCGCATTCCCGCAAGCCTTGCCGCTTCGTCTATAACACGTCGGGTGAGTCCGCCAGCCGCAAGCGCGCCGTGTATGGCATGATCGCGGCCGAAAGCCAAACCCAATTCCGAACTGGTGAGGCAGCCGAACCAGCGCCCGCCCTCGGGCGTCCAAAGCTTGCCCTTTCCGCGGTCCGATCCGTCGGAGGCCTGAAACAGGACACGAGCGCGTCCTTCGGCCAGCCAGCCCTTCACCTTCTCAAATCCTACAACAGCCCTGCCGGATTTGCGCACCAGAGAGATAAGCTCCACGACGCGATGTGCAAGGCCATCCTCGACCATATCGGCGAGGTTCTCGGGTACTTTCGCAGGCGCCTTGGCCGCGCGGGCAAAAAGCCCCTTGGCTGCGGCCTTGTCGATGGCCTCACGCTCTGCGGTTACCCAGATGCCCCGACCCGGCAGCTTCTCCGCCAGGTCGGGATAGATCACGCCATCGGGGCCGAGCACGAAACGCACCAGCCCGGCCTTGGGCTGCACGTCACCCGTGACGATGCAGCGCCGCTCCGGCACGTCCGATGTTTTTTCCCGGCCCCCTCGGCTCATCTTATTCCTCGATCTCTTCCTCGGTCTCGTCTTCCTCGGCCTCGGCGGCCAGTTCCGACGGATCGACCCAACCCAGCTGGATACGCGCGGTCATGATGAACGCCTGCGCGTCTTCCAGCGACACGTCGAACTTCTCAAGCAGACCTTCGTCCTTCACGCGCTGGCCATCGACCGTGGTCCAGCCACCGGCCAGTTCCCAGTCGGCGCAGGTCGCGAAGTCTTCCAGCGTCTTGATGCCGTCCTTGGCCAGCGCCTCGATCATCTGCGGGGTCAGGCCCTCGAAATCGAACAGCGACTGCTCGACGCCCAGTTCCTTGGCCGCTTCGATGGCCTTGCGGTTCTGCTCTTCGATGAAGTCGCGGGCGCGGGCCTGAAGCTCCTCGGCGGTGCCTTCGTCCACACCCTCGATCGCCAGCAGCTCGTCGATATCGACATAGGCCACTTCCTCGAGGTTGGTGAAGCCTTCGGCCACCAGCAACTGCGCGAAGAATTCGTCCAGGTCCAGCGCCTCGACGAAGAGCTTGGTGCGCTCGGCGAACTCGGCCTGACGGCGCGCCGATTCCTCGGCCTCGGTCAGGATGTCGATGTCGAGACCCGTCAGCTGCGAAGCCAGACGCACGTTCTGACCGCGACGACCGATGGCGAGCGAGAGCTGCTCGTCCGGCACCACGACCTCGATCTTGCCGGCTTCCTCGTCAAAGACGACCTTCGAGACTTCAGCCGGTTGCAGCGCGTTCACCAGGAAGGTCGCGGTGTCTTCGTTCCACGGAATGATGTCGATCTTCTCGCCCTGAAGCTCGCCCACCACGGCCTGCACGCGCGAGCCGCGCATACCGACGCAAGCGCCGACCGGGTCGATCGAGTTGTCATTGCTCAGCACGGCGATCTTGGCGCGCGAGCCCGGATCGCGGGCGACGGCCTTGATCTGGATGATGCCGTCATAGATTTCCGGCACTTCCATCTTGAAGAGTTCCGCCATGAATTGCGGATCGGTGCGCGACAGGAAGATCTGCGGGCCACGGGTCTCGCGGCGCACGTCTTTAACATAGGCGCGAATACGGTCGTTCGGGCGATAGGATTCGCGGCCGATCTTCTCGTTGCGGCGCAGGATGGCCTCGCCACGGCCGATATCGACGATGATATTGCCGTATTCCTCGCGCTTGACCACGCCGTTGATGATGGTGCCCTTGCGGTCCTGGAATTCCTCGAACTGGCGGTCACGCTCGGCCTCACGGACCTTTTGCAAGATGACCTGCTTGGCCGATTGCGCGGCAATGCGGCCCAGATCGACCGGGGGAACCTCGTCGATGACCTCGTCGCCGACTTTCGGATCGGCCAGATACTGCTTGGCCTGCGCGACGGTCAGCTCTGCCTGGTAGTTCTCCAGCGCCTCGTCCTCGACCACGGTGCGCACACGCGTGAAGGTCGCGCGGCCCGACTTGCGGTCGATATGGACGCGGATGTCCATCTCGGCGCCATAGCGCGACTTGGCGGCACGAGCGAGGCTGTCCTCCATCGCCTGGATCACCAGATCCGGGTCGATCATCTTCTCGCGCGCGACGGCCTCGGCGGTCTGCAGAAGTTCCAGTTGGTTGGCAGAGGTAATTGCCATCTCTCAGTTCTCCTCGTCGGGGGAATTCGTGTCTTCGGTTTCGATGTCGTCGAATTGGGTCTCGTCGATGATGCCCGCATCCTTGCGCTGGCGCAGCATCTCGGCGATCAGCTCGTCGGTCAGGATCAGCTTGGCATCCGCCAGCCAGTCGAATTGCAGGCCGATGGTGACCATCTCGCCCTGCTCATCGATCTCGATCAGCACCTCGTCGCCCTCGGTGCCGCGCAGGATACCCTTGAAGCGCTTGCGCCCGTCGATCTGCTCGAAGGTCTCGATCCGGGCCTCGTAGCCCTCCCACATCTCGAAATCCTTCAGGCGCGTCAGCGGACGGTCGATGCCGGGCGACGAGACCTCAAGCGTGTAGTTCTCCTCGATCGGGTCCTCGACGTCGAGCACGGCCGAAACGGCGGTCGAGATCGCGGCGCAATCATCCACGTCGATGCCGCCCTCGGGGCGGTCGGCCATGATCTGCAACAGCGGATGGCGTCCGCCCTGAAGGCGGATGCGCACCAGCTCGAATCCCAACCCCTCGATGGCGGGGGTGACAATCTCGGCCAGACGCCGGTCGATGGCGGTCTTGGCGATCAGGTCGGTCATCTTCCGATCCTTTAAAACAAAAAACGGGCCAGAGCGGCCCGTTGCACTTCTCCGGTGGGCGCCAGGTTTGGACCCCGGCACGCCGCTGTTGATGTGCAGATACGCTTTTACAGGGGATTCCGCAAGCAGAACTTCAGAGCGCGCGGTTGTCGCGCCAGATCCGCCAGTTCAGCGCGGCCGCAAGGCTCAGCCAGATCAGGTAGGGCGCGACCAGCAAGCCCGCGATCAGATCAAGCCGCAGGAAGGCCAGGCCCATCGCCGCGACCGCCCCCCACAAGAGCGCGATCACAACCATGCCAAACGCCATGCGCCGCGCGCCGAAGAACACCGGCGTCCAGAGCGTGTTGAGCGCGATCTGAAGCGCGAAAAGGGCAAGCGCAAACTGGCTGCCCTCGGCCTCGGCGACCCGCGCGGCGGCATAGGCGAGCGAGACGTAAAGATAGCTCCAGACCACCGGAAACACCCAGCCGGGCGGGGTGAAGGAAGGCTTGCGTAGCGCGGCGTACCAATCGCCGGGCTTGAACACCATGCCGGTCGCCGCCGCCGCGCAGGAGGCTGCCAGAAACACGGCGAAGTAACCCGACAAGGTCATGCGTGCCTCCCCACCCTCAGGGCCGCAGCGCGTCCATCGCGCGCACGAGGGCCGCTGTGATGCCCGGCTCGCTCAGCGCGTGGCCCGCGGCGGGCACCATGCGCAACTGCGCCTGCCGCCAGCCCTGCGTCAGCCGCCAGCTTGAGATCGGCGGGCAGATCATGTCCATCCGGCCCTGCACGACGATGGCGGGGATATGCTCGATCCGGGCGCGGTCGCGCAGGATCTGGCCATCCTCTTCGAGGAAGGCGGCATTGCTGAAATAATGGTTCTCCAGCCGCGAGAAGGCGCGGGCGTACTCGGCGGGCGCCTCGCCGGGAAAGCCGTCGTATTCGACCGAGGCGAGCGCATTTTCCCACATCGCCCAATGGCGGCCAAAGCGCGCCTCTTCGGCGAAATCGCCCGAGAAAAGCCGCTTGTGATAGGCGCCGATCAGGTCGCCGCGCTCATCGTCGGGGATCGGGCGGATGAACTGCTCCCACAGGTCGGGGAAGAACTGGCCCGCGCCGCCGGCATAGAACCACTCCAGCTCGGCCCGCGTCGCAAGGAAGACCCCGCGCAACACCAGCGCCTGCACCCGGTCGGGATGGGTCTGGGCATAGATCAGCGACAGTGTCGCGCCCCAGCTGCCGCCAAACACCATCCAGGCGTCGATCCCGAAGGTCTTGCGAATCCGCTCCATATCCGAAACGAGATGCCAGGTCGTGTTGTCCTCGACCGAAGCGAAGGGCTTCGACAGGCCGCAGCCGCGCTGGTCGAACAGGATCACGCGGTAATGCGCCGGGTCGAAATAGCGCCGCATCTGCGGGCTGCATCCCCCCCCCGGACCGCCATGGCACACGATCACCGGCTGGCCCTGCGGATGGCCCGACTGCTCGACATAAATGCGGTGGCCATCGCCCATATCGAGCATCCGCTGATCGAAGGGCTCGATCGGCGGGTAAAGAAAGGCGCCCGATGTGCGCTTTTGCCCTGCGGTTCTGTCCATGATCAGACTATATAACGCGTTGAGCGCCCCCGCCATGGGGGCCGGACGAATTCAAGAGGTAGATCCATGCAAGGCGCTGCAAGCAGCATCGACCCGGCCGAAGTGGCGAAATTCGAGGCAATGGCCGCCGAATGGTGGGATCCGAACGGCAAGTTCAAGCCGCTGCATATGCTCAACCCCTGCCGGCTGGATTACATCACCACCCAGATCGCCGCGCAATTCGGGCGCGACCTGAAGGTCCCGCGCCCTTTCGAGGGGCTGCGCATCCTCGATATCGGTTGCGGCGGCGGGTTGCTCTCTGAGCCGATGGCGCGCCTTGGCGCCACCGTCGTGGGCGCCGACGCGGCCGAGCGCAACATCCCCGTCGCGCGCCTTCATGCCGAGCAATCCGGCCTTGAGATCGACTACCGCCACTGCGCCGCCGAGGATCTCGCCGCCGCGGGCGAGCAGTTCGACGTGGTGCTGGCGATGGAGATCATCGAGCATGTCGCCGTGCCGCAGGATTTCGTGAACACCTGCGCGGGGCTGCTGAAATCGGGCGGGCTGATGCTGTGCTCGACCCTCAATCGCAATGCCAAGAGCTATATGATCGCGATCGTCGGGGCCGAGCAGATCATGCGCTGGCTGCCAAAGGGCACGCATGAATGGTCGAAATTCATCACCCCGGACGAACTCTATGGCCTGATCCGCGCCTCGGGTCTCGATCCGGTCGATCGCAAGGGGATGGTGTTCAACCCGCTCGCCTGGCGCTGGTCGATCTCGGATCGTGACCTGTCGGTGAACTACGTCACCGCCAGCGTCAAAAGATAGGGGGCGCCCAAGGCGCCCCGTTCATCCGATATCCCGCAAGGGTCAGATCAGCAGCACCTGGGTGCCGACCTTGGAGTATCCGAACAGCTCCTTGATGTGCTCGTTATACAGGCCGATACAGCCGTTCGACGACTTGCGCCCGATCTTGCGCGTGTCATGGGTTCCGTGAATGCGGTAATACTGCCACGACAGGTAAAGCGCATGGGTGCCAAGCGGGTTGTCCGGCCCGGCGGGCACGAAATCCGGCCAGTCGGGGTTGCGCTCTTTCATCGAGGGGGTCGGTGACCAGGTCGGGCCTTCGACCTTGCGGATCACCTCAGTGCGGCCACGGCGGGTCAGTTCCTCGGACACCGGAACCGAGGTCGGGTAGAGGCGATAGATCGACTGATCCTCGGACCAGTAATGCAGCGCGCGCGAAACGGTATCGACCAGAATCGCCCCGTTCTTGAGGTTGCTGAAATAGGGCTGCCACTCAAGCGCACGGAAGCTCGAGATATTGCGCCGCATGTTGGTGTAGTCGTTTTCCTCATGCTGCACGACGCCCGCATCGAGCGTCTGCGCGAAACCGGCGGGCGCCGCGAGGCTTGCGCCCGCGAAAACGGCAGTGCTCAGGAAAGCCCGGCGATCGAGGGTTTTGCGCACGCTGGTCATGGTCGAACTCCGTTCCGGCTCTGTCGTGGCCGATTCGACGCACCAT
Source organism: Sedimentimonas flavescens (assembly GCF_025154035.1). Taxonomy (NCBI): domain Bacteria; kingdom Pseudomonadati; phylum Pseudomonadota; class Alphaproteobacteria; order Rhodobacterales; genus Sedimentimonas; species Sedimentimonas flavescens. Next base: position 141,454 of record NZ_JAOALJ010000007.1, read on the forward strand.
TATTGCGTGCACGCCGCAGACGCAAATCAAACCCTTGTCATATACCCGTTTCACGAAACTGTGGGTTTGCGCCCCCATATGCGAGCGTGTAAGCGACTCACGATCAACTCAGGGGGTCGTTCGCGATGAAATCTGTAAAAGTGCTGTTGCTGCTTGGCGCCATGACCCTGGCCGCCTGCCAACCGACCGAACCCGCGCTTGGGCCCGACGGCAAGCCCTTGCCGCAGGTCTACAAGATCACCTCGAAAGAGGCCGGACTCATCCCGCTGCGGGTGCAGGAATCCATGAACTCGCTGCGCGCGGTGCGCGGCACGGCCCCGGTCGTGCTGAACCCGCAGCTGAACGCCGCCGCGCAGGCCCATGCGCAGGACATGGCCGCGCAGAACCGCGCCTGGCACTGGGGCTCGGACGGCTCCTCGATGCTCGACCGTGGCCGCCGCGCGGGCTATCCCGGCCAGGTGATCGGCGAGAATATCTCGGAGACCTACGAGACCGAGATCGAGACGCTCTCGGCCTGGATGGCAGTTGTCGATACCCGTGACGTGATCCTGAACCCGGCAGCGACCCAGATGGGCTTTGGCTGGTATCAGGAGCCATCGGGCAAGATCTGGTGGACGATGGTCACCGGAAACTGAAAAAGGGCCCCGCGGGGCCCTTTTCGTTTACGGGAAGAGGAAGACCGGCGTGCCGTCGGCGACCATGGCGTAGACCTCTTCGATCTCGGGGTCGGTGACGGCCACGCAACCCGCCGTCCAGTCCTTGCCAAGGCCCCGGTCCTTGCCCGCACGCCCGTGGATGAAGATGTCGCCGCCGGGTTCCTTGCCCTGCGCCTCGGCGAAAGCCATATCCTGCGGGTTCGGATAGGAGATCCCGAGCGACAGGTGATAGGCCGAGTTCGGATTGCGCCGGTTGACGAAGTAAAGCCCCTCGGGCGTCTTGCCATCGCCTTCGAACTGCTTCTTGCCAACCGGGTTGCCGCCAAGGGCGATCTTGTATTCCTTGATCAGCGTCTTGTCCGAGATCAGATACATCACGCGCGCGTCCTTGTGGACCTGCACCTGCGTGATCGGCGGGCCGGAATAGGACCGGAATTTATGCGCGCCCCGCGCGCTGTCGCCGCAAGCGGCAAGAAGGCCCAGAGAGCCAAGACCCATGAGGGCGGTACGACGGTGCATTTTCTGCCTGTTATGACTGCTCGTTTTATCCACAACCTATCCCAAATCAGGCTGCGGCGAAAGGCTGCTAGCCCCGCCGGAACCGCGCTGCAAGCTCGATATGCGAGGACCAGCGGAACTGGTCCACCACGATCAGATCGGCCAGCGCAAAGCCCGCCTCGATCAGCACCTGCGCATCGCGGGCGAAAGTGACCGGATTGCAGGAAACATAGGCAAGTTCGCGCGTTTTCGAGGCACAGATTTCACGCACCTGCGCCTCGGCGCCGGCGCGCGGCGGGTCGATCACGATCGCGTCATAGCGGTCCAGCTCATCGGGCAAAAGCGGGCGGCGGAACAGGTCGCGCGCCTCATGCGTCACGCGCTTGAGGCCCTGCGCCCCGCGCCAGCCGCGATCGAGCGCCTCGAGCATCGCGGCCTCGCCCTCGACGGCATGCACCTCGGCGCGGTCGGCAAGGGCAAGGGCAAAGGTGCCGCAGCCCGCGAACAGGTCGGCGATCCGGTCGGCGCCCGCCAGCGCCGCGCGCACGAAACCGACCAGCGCGGCCTCGCCTTCCTCGGTGGCTTGCAAGAAAGCGCCGGGGGGCGGCGTGACCCGCGCGCGGCCGAAGTTTTGCAGCGCCGGGCGGCGCGCGGCCACGGTCTCGCCGTTCCACGACAGGCGCGCCAGATCATGGTCGCGCGCAAGGCCCGAGAGCGATTCGAAAAGCGCCGGCTCCATCTCCTTGCCGCCTTGCGCGGCCATCTCGACACCGGCCTCCGACAGGGTCAGGGCAAAGCTCACCTCACCCTTGCGCGAGGCGCCAAGCGCGGTCGCGGCATGCAGCGCGGGGATCTTTTCCATCAGTTCGGGGCGCAGGATCAGGCATTCGGGCACCTCGACCAGCGTATCCGAGGCTCGCGCGTGAAAGCCCACCAGCGTGCCCTTCTTGGTACGCCGCCCGGCCAGCGTCGCGCGGCGGCGGGCATGGAGCGGCGAGGTCTCGACCCGCGCCACCTGCGCGGCGATCCCACGCACCGACAGCGCATTCTCGACCACCTGGGCCTTCCAGCGTGCAACGAAAGCATCCGAGGCATGTTGCAGCACGCATCCCCCGCAGGCGCGGTAATGCGGACAGGGCGCTTTCACGCGCTCGGGCGAGGGGGTGACGATCTTGGGTTGCGCGATGCGACCGCCCTCGGCCTCACCCTCGATCTGCTCGCCCGGCAGGGCCATGGCGACATGCACGGTCCCTTCCGGGCCGTGGGCAACCGCATCGGCATGCAGCGAGAGGCGTTCGATGGTGAGCAACATGGCAATCCCCTTTTGCCGCCCGATTAGCAGGGGGCGGGGGCGCGCGCCAAGGCTTATTGCGCGGCTTCGGTTTGCGCGTCCTCATCCGTGCCGATGAATCCGCCCGACTGGCGGTTCCAGTAGCGCGCGTAAAGCCCGCCGCGTTCGAGCAGTTCGGCATGGCTGCCCTGCTCGACGATACGGCCCTGATCCATCACCACGATCCGGTCCATCTGCGCGATAGTCGACAGCCGGTGCGCGATGGCCAGAACGGTCTTGCCTGCCATCACCCGCGACAGCGCCTGCTGGATCGAGGCCTCGACCTCGCTATCCAGCGCCGATGTCGCCTCGTCGAGCACAAGGATCGGCGCATCCTTGAGGAAGGCGCGCGCAAGGGCGATCCGCTGACGCTGTCCGCCCGACAGCTTCACGCCGCGCTCACCCAAGGCCGCATCATAGCCGCGCTTGCCGGTGTGATCGGCGAGGCCTTCGATGAACTCATGCGCCTCGGCGGCCTTGGCTGCGGCGATCAGCTCGGCGTCGGTGGCGTCGGGGCGGCCGTAAAGGATATTCTCGCGCGCCGAGCGGTTGAACATCGCGGTTTCCTGCGTGACCATGGCGATCTGGCGGCGCAGGCTTTCCTGCGTCAGGCCGCGCAGATCCTGCCCGTCGATCAGCACCGCGCCCTTCTCGGCGTCGTAAAGCCGCAAGAGCAGCGCAACGAGGGTCGATTTGCCGGCACCCGAGGCCCCGACGATGCCGATCCGCTCTCCGGGGTGGATGGTCAGCGCGATATCCTCGACCCCGCCGGTGCGCCGCCCATAGGCGAAGCTGACATGGTCAAAGGCGATCTCGCCGCGCGAGGCGGTGATCACGCGCGCATCGGGCGCGTCGCTCAGCGTATGGGCGGGGGTAAGGGTGCGCATGCCGTCCTCGACCTCGCCGATATTGCCCCACATGCCCATCAGCGCCTGCGACACCCACCCCGACATCTGCGCGATACGGATCGACACCGCGCCCGCCGCCGCGATATCCCCGACCGAAGCCTGCCCGCGCTGCCACATCAGGATCGCCGTCCCCACCAGAATCACTGGCAGAAGCCCGGAAAACGCCATCTGCGTCGTGCGATACCAGGTCTGGATCACGCCGAACTCGCGCGCCTTCAGGCGGAATTTCTCCATCGCGCCAAGGGCCGCACGGTCTTCGTGATCGGAATGGGCGAAGAGCTTGACCGTCTTGATATTGGTGATGGTGTCGACCACCTGCCCCGTTACCATGGCGCGGGCCGAGGCACGCTCTTTCGAGCGGGCGCGAACGCGCGGCAGGAAGGCGCGGATCAGCAGGAAGTAAAGCACCATCCAGACCGCCAGCGCCAGCGCGCCCCATTTGTCGATCCCCATGAGAAGCGCGATCGAACCGATAACCGAGGCCAGCGCGAACATCACCGTGTTGACCATCTCCGAGGCCACATCGGTCACGGCCCGCGCGGTCTGCATCTGCTTTTGCGCGATGCGCCCCGCGAAATCATTGTCGAAGAAGGTGACCGACTGGCCCATCGTCCAGCGGTGCAGCCGCGACAGCACCAGCGGCATCACATTGGGGTTGATGAGCAGGTTCGAGGTCGAGGACGACAGCCCGAAAGCCACGGGCCGCAGCACGAGGTAGAAGATTACGAAGCCGACAAGCAGCGTCCAGTGCTCGGCAAAGACCGTGGCGGGGTCGGCGGAGGTGGCGGTATCGACCACCCGGCCCAACAACCAGGCCGAGACCACCTCCATCGAGCCCGCAAACGCCGACATGGTTCCCGCAACAATCAGGGCGGGCCAGGCCCCGGTCAGGCTCCAGCGGAAAAAGGCGCCCAAACGTTGCGGCGGCGGCCCCTCGGCGGGGCGGAAGGCGTCGATCATCACATTCTCACTTTCACCCGCAGGATATATGTCTGCGGCACCAAAGGGAAAGAGCGGCCTAGCCGAGCAGATCGTCGCGGGTCGGTTGGAAATCCTCGGCGATCCAGCGGGTCTCAAGTGCGCGCAGCCGCGCGCCAAGGGCCGGTCCCTGAAGGCCGGGCATCAGATCGGAGGCGGTGACGGGGAAAACCTGCGCCGCGCCGCGTTGGATCGGCGCGCGCCAATCATCCGCCAGCGGCTGACCAAGTGAGGCCGCGCGGATCAGCGTGGCATCAGCGGCTGGATCGGCCCCAAAGCGATAGCCAAGGGCGGCGGGCGGCGCATCGCTTTGCAGTGCCGCGCGGATCTGCTCCAGCCCGCGCAGCTCGGCCTTGGACAGGCGCAGCCGTTCGGCCGGATCTTCACCACCAAGCGCGACAAGGCGGCGCAGGAAGGCGGGCGCGGTGCCCTCCTCAAGATGCACGAGCGGCGCGATCGCGCGGCTATCGGCGCCGGGCAGCACATGGGCGAGAACCCCGGTCGCCTGCATCGCGGCCAGTGCGGGCGCAGGATCGGGTGCGGCCAGCAGCCTGCGCATCTCATGCCCCACCCGCTCGCGCGAGAGTCCATCAAGGCCAAGCGCGTGTTCGGCGCAGGCCGCCAGCCCCTCGGGGTCGATGCCGAGTGCGGGGTCGCCATACCAGGCGGTGAAACGGAAGAAGCGCAGGATGCGCAGGTAATCCTCGCGGATGCGCTGATCTGGGTTGCCCACGAAACGCAGATGCCGCGCGGCCAGATCGGCCAGCCCCTGCCCAAGCGGATCAAGCACCGTGCCATCGGCACGCGCATAAAGCGCGTTCATGGTAAAATCGCGCCGCGCGGCGTCTTCCTCGATCCGGGTCGAGAATTCCACCGTGGCATGGCGGCCATGGGTTTCGACATCGCGGCGGAAGGTGGTAATCTCATGAGGCTCATGCGCGGCAACGACCGTGACGGTGCCGTGGTCGATCCCCGTGGGCACCGATTTGAGCCCGGCGGCTTGGGCCAGTTCGATCACCCGCTGTGGCACAGCGTCGGTGGCGATATCCATATCGGTGACGGCGGCGCCGATCAGCGCGTTGCGCACGCAGCCGCCCACCAGCAGCGCCTGATGGCCGCCCGCCTCCAGCATGGCCAGCACCTGTTGCAGATGCCCCGCCTCGATCCACTTGCCCGTCAGTTTCATTCCGCCATCCGGTCGCCCAGTGCCCGCAGCATACGCGCGGTCGCGCCCCAGATGTAATAGGGTCCGAAAGGCGCCACGTAATAGCTGCGCCAGGTGCCCAGCCAGCGCCGCCGCTCGACCCGGAAGTTGGCCGGGTTGGCGATATGGGCGAAGGGAACGGTGAAGACCTCATCGACCTCGCCCGCCTCGGGGATCGGGGTGAAGGGCGTGTGGATACGCGCGACAACCGGCGTCACGTTGAAACTGGTGACGGTTTCATGCGCCTCGAGCGTGCCGAGAATCTCCAGATTGCCGGGCGGCAGGCCGATCTCCTCCTGCGCCTCGCGCAGGGCGGCCTCGATCGGGCCGCTGTCCTCGGGCTCCTGCTTGCCGCCGGGAAAGGCGATCTGGCCGGGGTGGTGCTTGAGATGCGAGCTGCGCTTGGTCAGGTAAAGCTGCAAGCCATCGCGCGTGGCCTCGAAGGCCACCAGAACGGCGGCCGGGCGCAGCACGCGGTTGTCCGGCAGGACGACCCCCGGATTGAGATCGTAATCCGACGAGGGCCGCCCCGGACGGGCCAGAGCGGCCAGGACCGGGGCAAGCGGATCACTCATCGACCGACTCCTTCGGGCTGCCATCGGGGTTGACCGTCGCCTCGAACCCAAGGCTTTGCGGGTCGAACTCATAGTGCGCGCCGCAGAACTGGCAATCGGCGGTGACGCGGCCATCCTCGGTCGTCATGTGACGGATGTCCTTGGCGGAATAGATCGCCAGACTGTCGCGCACCCGCGATTCCGAGCAGGTGCAGCCGAACTCGATGCGCTGCGGATCGAAGACGCGCGGGCCTTCCTCGTGGAAGAGCCGCACCAACAGGTCGGTCGGATGCACCGTGGGGCCGATCAGCTCCATCTCCTCGACGGTGTCGAGCAGGTGGTTCACGCGGTTCCAGTTCTCTTCCTCATCGCCTTCGAGAATATCGGTGTGTTGCAACAGCCCCGCCTCACCCGAACCTTCCTTGGCCGCGAAGGGCGAGGCCTTGGGCATCACCTGCAACATCACGCCACCGGCACGCCAATGCTCTCCCTGCCCCGGCAGGGTCGAGCGGCCGTAAGAAATGGCAAAGCGCGTGGGCAGCTGCTCGGACTGCGCGAAATAGGTCTGCGCGCAGGTGCTCAGCGAACCGCCAGCCAAAGGCGTGATACCCTGATAGGGCACGGTGCCCTCGCCCTGATCGATCAGGATGGCAAAGTAGCCGTCGCCGATCTGGCTGAACGGGTCGACCTCGGGGTCGAGCCGCTCGGCGTCAAAACTGGCCCAGCCACGGATACGGGCGGGCTGGCCATCGGAGGTGGGGCCGTAATAGTCCGTCGCGAGGATACGGATCGGGCCATTGCCGCGCACCTGGATCGACAGCTTCCAGCGCAGCTTGATCGTCTGGCCGATCATCGCGGTCAGCAGGGCGACCTCGGCCACCAGCGCCTCGACGATCGCGGGATAGTCGTGCTGCGCCAGGACCTGCTCAAGAACGCCATCCAGCCGCGCCACCCGGCCGCGCACGTCGGAACGGTCGAGCTGGAACGGCAGGACAGTATCGTCCCATGCGATTTGAGATAGCGTGGTCATGCGGGTTCCTTGGGGGTTTTCCATCAGCCCGAAGGCTGGCATACCGCGCCTATATAGGCGCAACAGCCGAAAGACCCAAGGGGGCAAGGAGCCGGGATGATCCGCAGGTTTGGAGAGCCCATCGTGCATGAGCGCACGTATCGCCGCCGCCCCGGCGCCTATGCCGTGCTGATGCGCGACGGCGCGCTGCTTGTCACCCATCAGGCCGAGCCCACGCCCGAGTTTCAGCTGCCGGGCGGCGGTATCGACCCCGGCGAAAGCCCGGTGCGCGCCCTGCACCGCGAGGTTTACGAGGAAACCGGCTGGAGCATCGCCACCCCGCGCCGGATCGGCACCTACCGGCGCTTTGTCTACATGCCCGAATACGATCTCTGGGCCGAGAAGCTGTGCATGATCTACGTGGCCCGCCCGGTCCTGCGCCTTGGTCCGCCGACCGAGGCCGGCCATAGCGCGATCTGGATGGAGCCTAGGGCCGCGCTGGAACAGCTCGCGAATTCAGGTGACCGGCACTTTCTGGCGCAGGCGCTGGCGGGCCTTTAGACGAACAACCCGCGCATCTCGTCGAATTCGAATAGCACGCCCGAGACATCGTCGGCCAGGACACCCCCGGCGAAGCGGTCGATCTTTTCATAAACCGCATTCAGAAACACCTCGCCGCGCAGCCCGGCGGCGGCCTCAATGATTTCGGCCAGCCCCTCTTCGCCCAACAGGTTCGCGTCTGCGTCGGCGGCTTCGGTGATCCCGTCCGACATCAGGAACAGCCGGTCGCCCGGATTGAGGCGCGCGGTCACGGTTTCATATTCCGCGCCCTCGATCAGCCCGACCGGCAGACCGCCGTCGCCAAGATACTCGACCGCGCCCGAGGCGCGCTGGATCGCCGGATAGGGATGGCCCGCCTGCACCAGCTCGACCCGCCCCGACACCAGATCGACATCGGCATAGATCAGCGTGAAATAGCTGTCGGTCTGCATCTCGGCCAGCACCAGCCGGTTGAGATAGGCAGCCAACTCGGCCGGGGGGCGGGCATCGCAATGGCCGTAGCTGGCGGGAACAAGGGCGATGTTCTGCTCGGGCGTCGCACCCGACAGATAACCCGCCAGCCGCGCCGTCATCAGTGCCGAGGTGATCCCGTGCCCGGCCACATCCATCCCGAACAGCGCTACGCGATGTGCGTTGATCGGGAAGAAACCGACCAGATCGCCGCCGACATGGCCCGAAGGCCGCAGCATCAGCGACACCTGCGCCGTCCCGAATGAGCGATAACGCTCCCGCACAAGGCTTTGCTGCAGCTTGCAGGCCTCGGTCAGGTCGCGGTCGATAACGTCGTAAAGCCCCTGCAACTCGCCTAGCGCCGAAGACAGCAGGCGATTCTTCTCCTGCAACTGCCGCTCCATGGTCAGGATGCGCTCGCCCGCGCTCAACCGCGCGCGCAGTTCTTCCCCGCTGATCGGCTTGGCCAGAAAATCGTCGGCGCCGCTTTCCAGACCCTGCGCCACCTCGTTCTTGTCGGTCTTCGAGGTCAGCAGGACGAAATATCCGTAGCCTTTGCGCGGCATTGCGCGGAAGGCCCGGCAGAAATCCAGCCCCGACATGCCCGGCATCATCCAGTCCGACAAAACGATATCCGGCTCGGCCTCGGCGCAGATCGCCAGTGCCTCTTCGGCATTGCCCGCCTCGATCACCTCATATCCCGAACGCGCCAGTTGGGCCGAGAGGATTCGGCGCTGCATCCGGCTGTCATCGACCACCAGAACGCGGCGCGGGGCTGCATCCGCCGCAGGCATCCCCGGCCGGGTTGATTGTGTCGTCTGTTCAAGCACCTTGGACCCATCGCACAAATACCGTCTGTGCCGATCCTGCGCGGGCGGGGTTTAAGATCGCGTGAATCGCCGCGCACCACGGCATTAAAGCTTGCGAAAGGAATAGCGCCTAACCTGCAGGTCAGTCAGGGTTTCAGTGCGTCGGAGGTCACGGTGATTGATTGGCAAAGAGTTCTCGACCTGCATACGGAGATCGGAGCCGACGGATTGGCCGAGGTGCTTGAGCTTTTCCTCGACGAGGTCGAAACCGTCACCATGCGCCTTGGCCGCGCACCCGACCTGCTCGAAGAAGACCTGCATTTCCTGAAAGGCTCGGCCTGGAACCTCGGCTTTCGCGACTTCGGCGCGCTGTGTCAGGACGGCGAGCGAAAGGCCGCGGCGGGCCATGCCGAGGCCATCGACCTAGCCGCCATCCTGGCCTGCTATTCCGACTCCAAGGCGATGTTCCTCGCGCGGATCGAGACGGTTCTGGCCGCCTGAGCCTCAGACCAGGAACTCGGCCAGCGTCTCATCCTCGGTGATGTCGCGATAAGTGAACCCGGCCGCGTCGAGCTTGCCGGTCAGCAGATCGAAGTTTTCCGCTCGCTTCGTCTCGATCCCTATCAGGACCGAACCGAAGTTGCGCGCCGATTTCTTGAGATACTCGAACCGTGCGATATCGTCGTCGGGGCCAAGCATCTGCAGGAACTCGCGCAGCGCGCCGGGGCGCTGCGGCATCCGCAGAATGAAGTATTTCTTCAGCCCGGAGTAGCGCTGCGCCCGTTCCTTGACCTCGGGCAGCCGCTCGAAGTCGAAGTTCCCCCCCGAGGTCACGCAGACCACGGTCTTGCCGCGAATCTCCTCGGCCAGTTCGGGCAGCACATCGACGGACATCGCACCTGCCGGTTCCAGAACGATCCCCTCGATATTCAGCATCTCAAGGATGGTGATGCAGATCCGGTCTTCGGGCGCGAGGAGGATCTGCTCGGGGCGCACCCAATCGAGCGCGGCAAAGGGCAGCGCGCCGATCCGCGCCACCGCCGCGCCATCGACAAAGCTGTTGACCTGGCGCAGCGTCACCGGCTCGCGCGCCGCGACGGCGGCGGTCAGGCTAGCGCCGCCAAGCGGCTCGACAAAGCGGAACTCGGTCGCCGGGGCGGTCGCACGCAGATAGCCCGTGACGCCGGCGGCTAGGCCGCCACCGCCCACCGGCAGTATCACCAGATCGGGCGCGCGGCCCAACTGGTCGAGGATCTCGACGCCGACCGAGGCCTGCCCTTCGATCACATCCGTATCGTCGAAGGGCGCGAGGAAATGTGCGCGGGCTTCGGCGCAATACTCCTTGGAGGCCGTCAGCGTCTGGTCGAAATAGTCGCCGGTCAGCACGATCTCGACCGCGTCGCCGCCGAAGGTCTTGGTTTTGTCGATTTTCTGCTGCGGCGTGGTGACCGGCATGAAGATCGTTCCCTTCACACCGAAATGGCGGCAGGCGAAGGCCACGCCCTGCGCATGGTTGCCCGCGCTCGCGCAGACGAAATGCGCGGCCTGCGGATCGCGCTCGCGCAGCTTGCGCATGGCGGTGAAGGCCCCGCGCAGCTTGTAGCTGCGCACCGGCGTCAGATCCTCGCGCTTGAGCCAGATATCGGCCTCATAGCGCTTGGACAAATGATCGTTGCGCTGAAGCGGAGTCGGATCGAACAACGCGCGCAGCGCACGAGTAGCGGCAAGGGTGGCGAGGGCAAATTCACTCATGTTTCATGCTCTGGCGCGCGTTGCGTCTTTAGGCAAGAGCCTTTCCCTGACGGCATAGGAAAAATTCCGCGCAGCGGCGGCGGCAAAACGGCAAGAATATGCGCAACTCGGGCAGCAACCCAATTTCCGCCCTCCCCCTGCCCAAAAATGACCATAGTCTGCGCCGCATCTGTTTACCAACTGTCACGCCCTCAACCTGCGGAGACCGCACATGCGTATCAAGACCCCCCTCATCATCGCCGCAACGGCTGCGGCCCTCGTCGTCGCCCCGGTGGCGACCAGCTCCTTCACCGGTGCCGATCTAGTCTTTGCCAAGGGCAAGGATGGCGACAACGGTGGCGGTAACGGCGGCGGCAAAGGCGGCGGGAACGGCGGTGGCAACTCGGGCAAGAGCTCGGGCAGCGACGGCGGCAACGGCAAGTCCAAAGGCACCTCGTTCAGCCCGAAGGACAAGTCGAGCAAGTCGACCGGCACCTCGTTCAGCGGCTCAAGCAAGTCGTCGAACGGCAAGAAGAACGCCACGAAAACCAACCATGGCGCCATCGCATCCGAACTCAAGGGCCTGAACGCAGCCCATGCCAGCCCGAACGCGCTGGCCAATGCCTCGCCCAACAGTCAGGTCGGCCGCATTGCCACCTACAAAGCCGCTGTCGAGGCAGGGATGCTGGCCGACAAGAAGCTTGACGACGCCAATGTCGAGCTTGCCGCGCTGGACGAGAAGCTGGCTGGCTACAGCACCGAGCGCACGGTCGAAGAGATCGACGGCGATCTGGCAGGCCTGACCGAACCGACCCCGACCGATCTGGTCGAGGGCGACGAGGGCTATGAAGAGGCGGTCGCGCAGTACGACGCCGACATGGCGGCCTATAATGAAGCGAAGGGCGCGCTCGATGCCGAACGCGCCGAGGCCGAAGCCCGCGATGCGGACCTGGCAGCGAAAGCCGCCCTTGAGGCCGAGATCGCAACCCTCGAAGAGGAAGCCGCCGCCGCCGATGCCGCCGAGCATGACGCGCTGCTGGCCGCCTCGAATGGCCGCGAGCTTTCGCCCGAAGCTCTTGAAGAGCTGAACCGCATGCTCGACCCGCAGATGCCGGTCGAAGAGGAAGCGACCTCGGAGGAAGACACCACCGAAGAAGGCGCGCCCGAAGAAGTGGTTGCCGAAGTGACCGAAGAGGCCGCCGAGTAATCGCCCCCGACTCCACTGGTTCCTACGTTTTGCGGGCGGCCTTCGGGCCGCCCCAATTCGTTCCGGCCGCACCCTTGCCCGTAAGGAAAAAAACCAATAGACCGCGTGCAAACCACTAAGCATAGCAAGGGGCTTGCCATGTCCGCGCCTAAGAAAGTCGTGCTCGCCTATTCGGGTGGCCTCGATACCTCGATCATCCTCAAATGGCTGCAAACCGAATACGGCTGCGAGGTGATCACCTTCACCGCCGACCTCGGCCAGGGTGAAGAACTCGAACCCGCCCGCAAGAAGGCCGAACTGCTGGGCATCAAGCCCGAGAACATCCACATTGAGGACGTGCGCGAGGAATTCGTGCGCGATTTCGTCTTCCCGATGTTCCGCGCCAATGCGGTCTATGAAGGCCTCTACCTTCTGGGCACCTCGATCGCGCGCCCGCTGATCTCCAAGCGTCTCGTCGAGATCGCGCATGAGCATGGCGCCGATGCAGTCGCCCATGGCGCCACTGGCAAGGGCAACGATCAGGTCCGCTTCGAGCTGTCGGCCTATGCGCTCGACCCGATGATCAAGGTCATCGCGCCCTGGCGCGAATGGGATCTGACCTCGCGCACCAAGCTGATCGAATTCGCCGAGCAGAACCAGATCCCGATCGCCAAGGACAAGCGCGGCGAAGCGCCCTTCTCGGTCGATGCGAACCTGCTGCACACCTCGTCCGAGGGCAAGGCGCTGGAAAACCCGGCCGATGAAGCGCCCGAATACGTCTATCAGCGCACCGTCAGCCCCGAAGAAGCCCCGGACATCCCCGAATATATCGAGGTGACCTTCGAGAAGGGTGACGCCGTGGCGATCAACGGTGAGGCCCTGTCGCCCGCCACGATCCTGACCGCCCTGAACGAATACGGTCGCAAGCATGGCATCGGCCGCCTCGACTTCGTGGAAAACCGCTTCGTCGGTATGAAGTCGCGCGGCATCTATGAAACCCCCGGCGGCACGATCCTGCTCGAGGCCCACCGCGGCATCGAACAGATCACACTCGACGCGGGCGCGGGCCATCTGAAAGACAGCCTGATGCCGCGCTATGCGGAACTGATCTACAACGGCTTCTGGTTCTCGCCCGAGCGCGAGATGCTGCAAGCCCTGATCGACAAGAGCCAGGAAAACGTCACCGGCACAGTGCGTCTCAAACTCTACAAGGGCTCGGTGCATTGCGTCGGCCGCTGGTCGGACTACTCGCTCTATTCCGAAAAGCACGTGACCTTCGAGGAAGACGCGGGCGCCTATGACCAGAAGGACGCCGCAGGCTTCATCCGCCTGAACGCGCTGCGCCTGAAACTGATCGCCACCCGCAACGCGCGTGTGAAGAAATGAGCGCCCGGGCCGCCATCGTCACCGTCTCGGATCGCGCCAGCCGCGGCGAGTACGAAGACAAGGGCGGCCCCGGCTGCGAAGACTGGCTGCGCGGCGTGGTGACCACGCCGCTCACCATCACCCGTCACATCATCCCCGACGGGCGTGAGAGCGTCGCCGCGACCCTGCGCCAACTGGTGTCCGAAGGTGCCGACCTGATCCTCGTGACCGGCGGCACCGGCCCCGCGCCGCGCGACGAAACCCCCGAAGGCTGCGCCGATGTGTTCGAGAAAGAACTCGCAGGCTTTGGCGAGGAAATGCGCCGCGCCTCGCTGCTCGAAGTCCCGACGGCGATCCTGTCGCGCCAATCGGCAGGCATCGCGGGCAAGTCGCTGATCATCACACTTCCCGGCAAACCCTCGGCCATCGCCACTTGCCTCAACGCGGTTTTCGCGGCGGTGCCCTATTGCCTCGACCTGATCGGCGCGGGCTTCATCGACACCGATCCTGCCAAGATCAAGGCCTTCCGCCCCAAGGCGAAGTAACCCTCGCCTATTCTTCTTGGCTCAAGTACCTCGGGGTGCGGGGCAGAGCCCCGCGTGTCCTTCTCAGGCAATCCACCCCGCCAGGTTCTCCTCAACCACTTCCATCAGCGCCGTGATGTGCAGATCGTCGTCGTTAAGACAGGGGATATAGGTAAAGCTCTCGCCGCCTGCGTGCTCGAAGGCCTCGCGGATCTCGCCGTTAATCTCCTCCAGCGTCTCGATGCAATCGGCACTGAATGCGGGCGAGATCACCGCGATATTCTTTTTGCCAGCCTTGGCGAGTTCCGCCACATGCTCGACTGTGTAAGGCTTGAGCCATTCCTCGGAGCCGAAGACCGACTGGAAGGTCGTGTCGATATCGCCCTTCCGCCAGCCGAGCCGTTCCATCAACAGGCGCGAGGTCTTCTGGCACTGGCAATGGTAGGGGTCGCCTTCCATCAGATAGCGCTTGGGCATCCCGTGATACGAGGCCACAAGCACATCGGGGCGGGCGGGAAGCGTCGCATAGACCCGCTCGACCGAAGCCGCCAGCGCCTCGATATAGCTCGGGCGGTCGAAATACTCGGGCGCGACGCGGGCCGCAGGCTGGCGCTTTTGCGTCATCAGCGCGCGGAAGAACTGATCGTTCGCCGTGGCCGAGGTCGCACCCGCATATTGCGGGTAAAGCGGCAGGAACAGGATCTTCTCGCAGCCCTGCTTCACCATCCGATCCACGACATCATGGGTCGAGGGGTTGCCGTAGCGCATGCAGTAATCCACCACCACCTCGGCGCCATAGCGCGCGGCGACAGCCTCTCGCAGCTTGGTCACCTGCTGCTTGGTGATGGTCATCAGCGGGCTTTCGTCGGCCTCTTTATTCCAGATCAGCTTGTAATTCGCGCCCGAGGTAAAAGGCCGCTTCGACAGGATGATCAGCTGCAACAGCGGTTGCCACTTCCACGCCGGATAGTCGATGACCCGCTTGTCCGAGAGGAACTCGTTCAGATAGCGCCGCATCGACCAGTAGTCCGTTGCATCCGGCGTGCCGAGGTTGGCCACCAGCAGACCGATCTTCGCATTGGGCACCGGCGGGTGGTCGGCGGGGGCATGGGCAAGGCGCGGATTGGTGCTCATCTTCCTGTCCTGTCTCTCTCTTCTCGGAACCTCTCCCGACTTAAAGCCTTTTGAGCGCGGGTCAATGCGACCTTTCACGAAGCACTCAGCGCGAACAACCTGAGCGGGCCTTTTGCGCCGGAACAGGGTCTATTTCGGGGGTTTCTCGCCGGTTGGCAGCTCGCGGGTGTTCAGCGCATCGGCCAACCGCTGAATGGCCGAACCGGGGCGCAGCGGCTTTTGCTGGCTTTCATGCGGCTTCCAGCCGGTCAGCCAGACCATGTCGAAGGTGGCATGCACCCGACCCTCGGGCTCGGCAAAACTCTCGGCATAGCGGCGCAGCGCCTCGACGATTACACCGCGCGGGGTGAAGCGGCGCAGCCGGGCGTCAAGCGCATTGCCCTCGCCCATGGCGCGCAGATCATGCAGCAGCCGCAGCGGGTCGGCGTAGCTAACCTTGCGCTGCACGCTGTCGGCCACCGGCAGGGCCAGACCCGAGCGTTGCAGCAAGGCGCCCAGATCGCGGATCTCGCCCATCGGCAGCACGCGCGGGCTGAGGCCACCGCTGACCGACGCCTCGGCCTCGGCCAGTACGGCGCGCAGCTCGTGCAGGGTCTGGCCGCCGAAGGCCACGGCGATGAAGAGCCCGTCGGGGCGCAGCGCGCGCGCCGCCTGCACGATCTGCCCGACCGGGTCGTTGGCCCAATGCAGGCACATCGCATGCACCACCAGATCATGACCGCCCGGCTCCAGATCCAGCATCTCGTCATCGGCCACGACCTTGGCGCCGGGCAGGACGGCAAGCCACGGATCGGGAAAATTCGTCACGATGGCGGGCTGCGTAAAGGTTCTGTTAACCTCGTTGAGCCTCTCCTCAAGCTCGATCGCGGCATCTTCGTGCAGGAACAGCTCGGGTCCCTGTCGCTTGGCGCGGTCACGGTTGCGCAACAGCGCGGCTCGGTCGGTGAGTTTGGGCGGGGTGCTCATGATGGGGCGAGAGATTAGTGCGCTTCGTGACGGGATTCTAGCCGGGATCGGCAGCTTGGGGCGCGGCCTGATGCACACGGTCTTTCCGCCGCGCTGCATCGCCTGCGGCGAGGCGGTGGCCAGCGACTTCGGCCTGTGCGGCGCCTGCTGGGCCGAGACGCCCTTCATCACCGGATTGTGTTGCGATCACTGCGGCGCGCCGCTTCCGGGCGACGACCCGGCAGCGGTCCTGTGCGATGACTGCCTGCGCCACCCGCGGCCATGGCAAAAGGGGCGCGCGGCGATGCTCTATTCCGGCGCGGCGCGGCGCATGGTGCTGGGCCTCAAACATGGCGACCGGCAGGATCTTGTGCGGCCCATGGCGGTCTGGCTGGCGCGCGCCTGCGAAGGCATCATCGAAGACGGAATGCTGATCGCGCCCATCCCGCTGCACCGCAAGCGCTTGATAAAACGACGTTTCAACCAGTCCGCCCTGCTTGCGCAGGCGCTGGCACGGCGCACGGGGCTGACCTGTCTGCCCGATCTTTTCCTGCGTAGCCGCGCCACCCCCAGCCAGGAGGGTCGCAGCCGCGAGGAGCGGTTCGAGAACCTCTCGGGCGCCATCGCCATCCGCCCGCGACACAGGCAGGCATTGCAGGGCAAGGCGCTGCTGATCGTGGATGATGTGATGACGTCGGGCGCCACGCTGAGCGCCGCGACCGAGGCGGCCTATGCCGCAGGCGCACATAAGGTGTGTGTTGCGGCACTGGCGCGCGTTGCGAAGCATCCCTAAATCCCTATAGTCTTCGCCCCAGATCCGAGGGAACCCATGAAACGCGTTGAGATTTACACCACCCGCACCTGCCCCTATTGCATCGCCGCCAAGGCGCTGCTGACCCGCAAGGGTATCCCCTTCGAGGAAACCGACGTCGGCGCCGACCCGGCGCTGCGCATCGCGATGACCGAACGCGCGAACGGTCGCCGCTCGGTTCCGCAGATCTTCATCGGCGGCCAACACGTCGGCGGCTGCGACGATCTGCATGCGCTCGATGCGGCGGGCAAGCTTGACCCGATGCTGGCGGCCTGATGAAAGCGGCGCTCGTCCAACTCTCGGTGACCGACGATCCGGCAGTGAACCTGCCGGTCACCCTCGGCTTCATCCGCGAGGCGGCGGGCGCGGGCGCAGATTTCATTCTGACGCCGGAGTGCACCAACCTGCTGTCGTCGAACCGCGCCCATCAAAACGCCGTGCTGCGCCATGAAGAGGACGACCTGACGCTTGCCGCCCTGCGGGCCGAGGCCGAGGCGCTAGGCATCTGGCTCTTGATCGGCTCGCTCGGGCTCAAGACCCATGACGCCGACGGGCGGTTTGCCAACCGCTCCTTCCTGATCGGGCCGCAGGGCCAGATCGTCGCGCGCTACGACAAGATCCACATGTTCGACGTGGATGTCTCGGAAACCGAGCGGTATCGCGAATCCGAGACCTACCGCCCCGGAACCCGCGCCGTGCTGACCGAGGTTGCCGGAACACCCCTTGGCATGGCGATCTGCTACGATCTGCGTTTCCCGCATCTGTTTCGCAGACTGGCGCAGGGCGGTGCGCAGATCCTGACGCTGCCCGCGGCTTTCAATGACACAACGGGCGCCGCGCATTGGGAAAGCCTGATCCGCGCGCGCGCGATCGAGAATACCTGTTTCATGCTCGCACCCGCGCAATGCGGCACCCACGCGGCCCATGGCGGTCGCCCGCGCCGGACCTGGGGCCACAGCCTTGCCGTTGCGCCTTGGGGTGAGGTTCTGGCCGATGGCGGCACGGAACCCGGCGTCACCCTGGTCGAGATCGACCTTGCGCGCGTTGCGCAAGCAAGGGTAAGGGTGCCCTCGTTAGCGCATGACCGGGACTTCGAGGGACCATGAACGATACAACCGATCCCCTCGCCGCAACCCTCTTCGCAGAGGTCTTCACCGTGGACCAGCTGGCCCGCAACGTGGTCAGCCGTGCGCTGCCCAAGGGGATGGAGATCTCGCATTTCTCGGTGCTGAACCATCTTGCCCATATCGGCGAAGAGCGCACCCCCGCCCAGCTGGCGGCGACGTTCCATGTCACGCGCGGGGCGATGACCAACACGCTTTCCAAGCTCGAATGGGCCGGCCACATCCATATCCGCCCCGATTGGGACGATGCGCGGCGCAAGTTCGTTTCGATCTCGCCCGCCGGGCGGCAGGCGCGCGATGCGGCGCTGGCGGCCTTCATGCCGGTGATCGCGGATGTCGTGCGCTCGATCGGAACCGAGCGGGTGCGCGCCGCCCTGCCGGTGCTGCGCGAATTGCGCAAGCAGCTGGAACTGGATCCCTAAGCCCATGAAAAGGCCCCGCCGAGCGAACGGCGGGGCAAGGCTGTGACCGCGGGCGGACCACGGGCACTGGCGGTAACCTAAAATGTCAGGGGAAAGCGGGCGCCCGATCAGTTCGGGCGGCCGTCCATTTCCGCACGGATCTGCTGGCGCAGCAGGTCGATGGGCACCATCTTGCCATCGCGCTTGAAGTGCCAGTAGGTCCAGCCGTTACACGACGGCGCACCTTCGAGATGCGCGCCGACCTGGTGGATAGAGCCCTTCACGTCATTTCCGACGAGCGTGCCATCGGCGCGAACCTTCGCCTTGTAGCGATTGCCGATGGAGAAAAGCTCTTCGCCCGGGCGCAGCATGCCGCGCTCCACGAGCTGGCCGAAGGGAACGCGCGGTTCTGCGCGCTTCGAGCCGGTGATTTCGAGGGCTTCCTTGTCGAATTTCCGCACGCGGTCGATGCGCTTCTGCGCCACCGCACGGTAGGAAGCCTCGCGCTCGATGCCGATGAATTCGCGGCCGAGCATCTTCGCAACGGCCCCGGTTGTGCCGGTGCCGAAGAACGGGTCAAGGATCACGTCGCCCGGGTTCGTGGTGCCCAGGATCACGCGATGCAGCAGGCTTTCGGGCTTTTGCGTCGGATGCGCCTTGTCGCCCTGGTCGTCTTTCAGACGCTCATTGCCAGTGCAGATCGGCAGCACCCAGTCCGAGCGCATCTGCACGCCTTCGTTAAGCGCCTTCAGCGCCTCGTAATTGAAGGTGTATTTCGCCGCTTCCGACTTCGAGGCCCAGATCAGCGTCTCATGCGCGTTAGTCAGGCGCTTGCCGCGGAAATTCGGCATCGGGTTCGACTTGCGCCACACGACATCGTTGAGGATCCAGTAGCCCTGGTTTTGCAACTCGGCGCCGAGGCGGAAGACGTTGTGATAGGAGCCGATCACCCAGATCGCGCCATTGGGCTTGAGGATGCGGCGCGCCGCGGCCAGCCAGTCGCGGGTAAAGCGGTCGTAGCTGGCGAAGGAAGAGAACTGATCCCAGTGGTCATCGACCGCATCGACCTTGGAATTGTCGGGCCGGTGCAGATCTCCGCGCAGCTGTAGATTATAGGGCGGGTCGGCAAAGATCAGATCGACGCTTGCCTCGGGCAAGCTGTTCATGACCTCGATGCAGTCGCCCGCAATGATCTGGTTAAGCGGAAGCCGCGCGGCCTCCACAGGAGCTTTCGTTTTCGTCATCTGTGCCTCATTTCCCGTACTGCTCGGGGTGTCGACTTGTGTCGATCTGTGGCTCCAAAGATGAGTCAAAGACGAATCAGCGTCAAATTCTTTTTTGAATCAAGCACTTACAGATTTTGCTTGGCACAAGATGTTGTGGACGGGTTTGAACGAACGTCTATGAACGGGGGTAACCCCAAGATCTAGAAGGGCCTGCAGATGGTCCTTGGTGGGGTAGCCTGCGTTCTTCTCCCAGCCGTAGCCGGGGTATTGTTGCGCCAAATCCACCATCAGCGCGTCGCGCGCCTCTTTCGCCAGGATCGAGGCCGCCGCGATCGAGACTGACCTTGCGTCACCTTTCACCAGCGCCTCGGCCGAAAGCGACAGATCGCGCGGGATGCGATTGCCATCGACAAGCACATGGTCGGGCGCGCCTTGCAGCCCAGCGATGGCGCGGCACATCGCCAGATGCGAGGCTTGCAGGATATTGAGGCTGTCGATCTCCTCGACGCTCGCATGGGCCACGCACCAGTCGGCGCTGGCGGTAATCTCGGCCACCAGCTCGGCGCGGCGCCGGGCGCTGAGCTTCTTGGAATCGTTCAGGCCCTGCGGGATGCGCGCCGGGTCCAGCACAACTGCCGCCGCCGTGACCGGGCCGCAAAGCGGACCCCGCCCGACCTCGTCAACGCCGGCGATACGGATCAGACCGCGCGCCTGCGCGGCCAACTCGAAACTGTAATCGGGTGCCTGTGCCATGCGTGAGTCCTGCCCGCTCCGCCGGCCCCGCGCAACGAAAAACGCGAGGGCCAGTGGCCCCCGCGCCCTGCTCGTGCCTCATGTCGCAGTTAGCGGCGGCTGATGCGGAAGCCGCGATCCTCAAGGCAGTTCTTGCCATAGACCTCTTCGCGGAAACCGCGATCGCCACGAATGTCGAAGGCACAGGATCTCGGCAGGCGGACATGCTCTTTCCGCGCGATCTTTTCGAGGCAACGCCCCTCGACCATCTGGCTGCGCTGGCCGCGACGCTCGACGGTGATCATGCAGCGCGAGGGCACATCAAGGCGCACGCGCTGACGGTTGCGATCCTGATAACGGTAGTCGTAGCCGCGGCGCGCATCCCAGGGGTCATCCACGCGCTCGGCATAGGGATACCAGTTCTGGGTGTTGCTCTTGGTCGAAGGGCGCGCGTTGTCTTTCATGTTGTCCATGATGATGGCTGCGGCACCGAGGCCAAGGATCAGGCCAAGCGCCTCCTTGTCGTCAAGGGCGGCGGCGGGCGTGGGGGCAACGGCGGTCAGCGCAAAGGCAGCAGCGGCGGTGGCGGCGGTGATGGCCTTGAAGGAGAAGCGGATCATGGTCAGGTCCTCGTCTTGGCGGGTCGCCCCGCGATTAGGGATGGCCGACCATTGCGCCAGCGCCGTTCGACACGCAATAACAGCCCCCTGCTATCCGATAACACCGGCAATAACCCGCTTGGCTATTGCATAGCGCCGCCGCCCATCGCAGCCTGAGCGCATGATGAAACACACCCTTCTTGCCCTTGCCCTGTTGGTCGCTGCCGCCCCCGCGCAGGCCGCCTGCTATGCCGATTACAAGGCCAAGCAGGACAATCCCTTGCGGCTGCATTACGGCGTCGCGGAACTGCCCGACAATGCCTGCTCGAAGCAGGCGGCAGCGCGCGCATTGTCCAAACGCCTTGAACGTGGGGGATGGACGCTGCTGAACATTCTCTCCATTTTCGGCCCGGAAGGGTTGGAGCAGAGGAAGGCCAGTGCCGGACAATATTTCCTCCGTTACTGAGGGCCTGCGCACAGGCAACCGCGCGGTGATCTGGGGGATCGCGGCGATCGCCACGATTCTGGCGGTCGCGGCGGCGCTTTTGTTCCTGTCGCTGCCCGATGCCAATGCCTTCAACACACGGGTCGAGCGGATCTTTGTCGAGAACGACGCGCTGACCTCGCCTGGCGAGATCAAGCTGCTTGAGGTTCTGGCCCAGTCGGGCACCGCTTTCGCCGAGGTGCTCTCGTCCTACCGCGTGATCATCTTCATTCTGCTGGTCTTCGCGACCGCGCTGATGATTGCCGCACTGGTTCTGCTGGTCATTTTCGTCAGCCTCAATCGCCGCATGTCCGAGATCCAGCGCGCCGGGATCGAGGTGCAGCGCCTGCGCATCCTGCGCGGCGAGAATGCGGTGATGCTCAACGACATGGCCTTTACCCTGACCCCCGCCGCGATCGAGACGCTGGCCGTTCTGGCAGAGGCGCGGATGGATGACGACATCCTGACCGGCGCGCAGATCGAGGCCGTGATCTCGGGCCGCCCCGAGGCCGATTGCGACGAGGCCGCCGGTGCCACCCGCATCAAGCGGCTGCGCGATGCGCTTGGAAACCAGCTTGTGGCCGAGCTTCTGGTGCGCAACATTTCACGCAAGGGTTACACTCTCACCGTAGCCAAAGAGGCAATCCGCGTGGACTGACGCGCCCCCTATTTTCCTTGCAGAGGGGGGGCCGGGGCCCTATATCGCGGCTTCACTTTGCCGCCCCGGGGGGAGTTCATGATTCCGACGCCCTACTACCTGATCGACGAAGCCCGCCTTCTCGAAAACATGCACAAGATCGCGCGGCTGCGCGAGCTGTCGGGCGCCAAGGCGCTTCTGGCGCTGAAATGCTTCGCGACCTGGGGGGCGTTCGAGGCGATGAAGCCGCATATGGACGGCACGACCTCATCCTCGCTCTTCGAGCTGCGTCTGGGGCGCGAGAAGTTCGGCGGCGAGACCCATGCCTATTCCGTCGCCTGGTCCGATGGGGAGATCGACGAGGCGATTTCCTACGCCGACAAGATCATCTTCAACTCGCTCTCGCAGCTGGATCGCTTCGCCGACAAGGCCAGCCATATCGAGATCGGCCTGCGCCTCAACCCGCGCTTCTCGACCTCCGGCTTCGATCTTGCCGACCCGGCACGCCCCTTCTCGCGGCTTGGCGAATGGGACATCGCGCGCCTTGAGGCCGCGCTGCCGCGCATCTCGGGCGTGATGATCCATTACAACTGCGAGAACCGCGATTTCGACCTGTTCGACCAGCAGCTGACCCGGATTGAGTCCGAGTTCGGCGATTTCCTGAAGAAGCTGAAATGGGTCAGCCTGGGTGGCGGCATCCATTTCACCGGCGAGGGCTACCCGCTGGAGAAACTCGCCGCGCGGCTGCGTGCGTTCTCGGAGCGGCTCGGCGTGCAGGTTTATCTGGAGCCCGGCGAGGCCTCGATCACGCAATCGACCACGCTTGAGGTCAGCGTTCTCGACATCGTCGACAACGGTAAGAAGGTCGCCATCGTCGATAGCTCGATCGAGGCGCATATGCTTGATCTGCTGATCTACCGCGAAACCGCGAAGCTGCCGCAAGAGGGCGACTACCCCTATCAGGTGGCGGGCAAGACCTGCCTTGCGGGCGATATCTTTGGCGAGGCGCGCTTTGCCGCGCCCTTGCAGGTCGGCGACCGGATTTCGGTTCAGGACGCGGCCGGCTATACCATGGTCAAGAAGAACTGGTTCAACGGCGTCAACATGCCCGCGATTGCGATCCGCCGCGCGGATGGCAACGGCACCGTCGAGTTGATCCGCGAATTCACCTACGAGGATTACGCTTCCTCATTGTCCTGAGGCCCCGGCCTCATTCACGGGCCTGAAAAGCCCCCTTCCCCTGTCCTGTCAGACTTAAGGAGACAGCCGAAGTGAAACGTAACGTGCTCATCATCGGTGCCGGTGGCGTGGCGCAAGTCGTCGCCCATAAATGCGCGCAGAACAATGACGTTCTGGGCGCCCTGCACATCGCCTCGCGCACGAAGGCGAAATGCGACG
Organism: Sedimentimonas flavescens; assembly: GCF_025154035.1. Classification (NCBI taxonomy): domain Bacteria; kingdom Pseudomonadati; phylum Pseudomonadota; class Alphaproteobacteria; order Rhodobacterales; genus Sedimentimonas; species Sedimentimonas flavescens. The sequence goes on from NZ_JAOALJ010000007.1 coordinate 164,708, forward strand.
CGGTCATCGCAAGCGTTCATGCGAAGAACGCGATGAAAGTGCCGGGCACGTTCGAGGCACATGCGGTTGACGCGATGGACACGGCCGCCGTGGCAGCCCTGATCCGCAAGACCGGCGCGGAAATCGTGATCAACGTGGGCTCGGCCTTCGTGAACATGACCGTGCTTGACGCCTGCATCGAGACGGGCGCGGCCTATATCGACACCGCCATCCACGAGGACCCCGCCAAGATCTGCGAGGCTCCGCCGTGGTATGGCAATTACGAATGGAAAAAGCGCGACCTCTGCGCCCAGAAGGGCGTGACCGCCATCCTCGGCGCGGGCTTTGACCCGGGCGTCGTGAACGCCTTCGCGCGCTTTGCCATCGACGAATACATGGACGAGGTGAAGTCCATCGACATCGTCGACATCAACGCGGGTTCGCACGGCAAGTATTTCGCCACCAACTTCGACCCCGAGATCAACTTCCGCGAATTCACCGGCACCGTCTATTACTGGGAAGACCAGCAGTGGAAGGAAACCTCGATGTTCGCATCGGGCCGCGACTGGGATCTGCCGGTCGTCGGCACCTGCCGCGCCTATCAGTCGGGCCACGACGAGGTGCATTCGCTCGCTGCCAACTACCCGAACGCCGATGTGCGCTTCTGGATGGGCTTTGGCGAGCATTACATCAACGTCTTCACGGTGCTGAAGAACCTCGGCCTGCTGTCCGAGCAACCCGTCAAGACCGCCGAGGGCCAGGAGGTCGTGCCGCTCAAGGTGGTCAAGGCCGTGCTGCCCGACCCGGCAAGCCTCGCGCCCGATTACACCGGCAAGACCTGCATCGGCGATCTGGTGAAGGGCACCAAGGACGGCAAGGACGTCGAGGTCTTCGTCTATAACGTCGCCGATCACAAGGAAGCCTATCTCGAGGTCGGCTCGCAGGGGATCTCCTACACCGCGGGCGTGCCCCCGGTCGCCGCCGCGATGCTGGTCGCGACCGGCGAGTGGGATGCCAAAACCATGAAGAACGTCGAAGAGCTGGACCCCAAGCCCTTCTTCACCATCCTCGACCGCATCGGCCTGCCGACCCGCGTTCTGGAAGGCGGCCTTGGCGGCAAGGACAAGGCCTGGAACGCGGCCTGACAGCGTAGTTTGCGTTGCGTAAGAATCACAGCTCGAGTTGGTCAGCCCTGCTGTGGCTGACCAACTCTTGCTTTGGTTGGCTGCTGTGCGCAGGATTTGTCTCTAGGCAAACATCCGATTTCTTTAAGGAAGAAAAAATGAACAAGCTTTCGTGCACGATTGCTGCGGCCGCTCTTGCGTCATCTGCGGCCATGGCTCAGGACGCCGGAAACTGGGCAGGCTCTTACGCAGGCGCGACGCTCGACCTCAACAATTCTGACGTCCGCATGACCGAACCCTTCCTGGGTCGCTCTGACACGGACGAGAACTTCACCACCCTGACGGCGTTCGGTGGTCACAACTGGCAACGCGAAAACTTTGTCTACGGTATCGAAGCACGCGTCTCGTCGCATAGCGACCGCGCACTGATCACCGGCGTTCCGGGCCCCGGCAACTTCGAGAGCGGCCTTGGTACGCACGGCGCGCTGCTGTTCCGCGCTGGCCTGGATCAGGGGAACTACCTGCCCTTCGTCACCGTTGGTGTCGCTGCAGCACGCCTGAACACCTACTGGCCGGACGGCAACACCCACCAGAATGGCAATATCTACGGCCCCACCATCGGCCTGGGTGCAGACGCGAGGATCAACAAGAAGATGTTGCTGCGGGGCTCGATCGACGCGACTTTCTATAATGGCACGTCGTTCAACTATTGCGGATCGGGCTGTACGCTGACCCACGATGTCCGCAACATCAACGCCTCTGTTGGTCTGGGGTACAAGTTCTGATCTGGCAGGGTCCGATCGCGACACAGGAATGCGGGCCATTTTGGCCCGCGTTTTTCTTAGTGCTTCTTGCTATTCCATTCCTGGACTGGCCCAAAAACCCGACAGCAAACATGGCAAAGGTTGTCGCGCCCTGAATCCGTTTGGGAAGCGCTCTCCATTCACTGTCCCGGGCAGAGCTTATCTCTCCTCTTTGCCGTGCATGACCATTATGGTCTGCTGCATCACGGCGCAAAGTTTTTCGCGCCCCTCGTCGATGCCGAAAACCTCTGCCTTGGTCAGGATCAGTGTGCGGCCCGGCCGAAGCACGGTGCCGCGCGCAATCAGCTTCGATCCGACCGCAGGCGCCACAAGGTTGATCTTGTATTCCACCGTCAGGACCGAGGCCCCCTGCGGCACGGTTGTCATGGCGGCATAGCCCGCCGCCGAATCGGCGATCATGCCAACGACACCGCCATGCACGAAGCCATGCTGCTGTTCGACCCCTTGCCAATGCGGCAAGTGGATCTCGGTGCGCCCCGGCGCGATCACCGGCAGCTCGGCGCGGATCAAGGCCATGGCGTTCTGACGCGCGAAGCTCGCGCGGACGGCGTCCATGATCTGGGGATCGAGGCGATCGGTCATGCCGAACGCTAAGGGCGGCTGCCCCGCGCTGTCAATCATCGCGGCGGAGGGAGGAAAAGATGGTGACCCCGACAGGATTTGAACCTGTAACCTGCCCCTTAGGAGGGGGCTGCTCTATCCAGTTGAGCCACGGGGCCATCGCCCCCTTATCGCGGGCAATCGGTTCTCGTGCAAGGGAGCGAAGATGCAAAAAGGGGGAGCGTATTGGCCCACCGCTCCCCCTTTTCAACCCAGCTCAGCGATCGGAGTCTACACGCTTGCTGGTATAGCCGGCTTCGGATTGTTCGGATTCTAGCCCTCTGCCGTTATCGCTAACATATCCAGCGCGAGACGCTTGCGCAAGAGAAATATTTGGCGCTAACAAGGTACATCCCCAACGAAAGGCCAATTGCGTGTCCAGACCTCCTGTCGAACCCCGCCGCCCGCTGACTCTGCGCGATGTCTCTGAGGCTTCCGGCGTCTCGGAAATGACGGTGAGCAGGGTTCTGCGAAACCGAGGAGATGTGTCCGACTCGACGCGCGAGAAGGTGCTCGAGGCCGCCAAGGAGCTTGGCTATGTGCCCAACAAGATCGCCGGGGCGCTGGCCTCGCAGCGGGTCAATCTTGTGGGGGTGATCGTGCCTTCGCTCTCGAATCTGGTGTTCCCCGAGGTGCTCTCGGGCATTTCCCAGGAGCTGGAGGATACCGGGCTGCAACCGGTCTTCGGCGTCACGAACTACTCCCCCGAGAAAGAAGAGAGCGTGCTTTACGAGATGCTCTCGTGGCGGCCTTCCGGGCTGATCATCGCGGGGATCGAACATACCCCCGCCGCGCGGGCCATGCTTGAAAACGCCGGCGCGCCGGTTGTCGAGATCATGGATGTGGACGGGCGCGGCGTCGATTCGGTCGTCGGTATCTCGCATCGCCGCGCGGGCCTGCACATGGCCGAGGCGATCCTGGCGGCAGGTTACCGGCGCATCGGTTTCCTTGGCACCAAGATGCCCGAGGACCACCGTGCGCGTAAACGCCTTGAAGGTTTCGAGGAGGGGCTGGCGAAGGCGGGTGTCACGCTCGCCGATACCGAGTTCTATTCGGGCGGGTCGGCGCTGCTGAAAGGTCGCGAGATGACCGAGGCGATGCTGAAGCGCACCCCGGACATCGACTTCCTCTATTACTCGAACGACATGATCGGCGCGGGCGGCCTGCTGTGGTGCCTTGAGAACGGCTATGACGTGCCGGGCAAACTGGGGCTGGCGGGCTTCAACGGGGTCGATCTGCTCGACGGTCTTCCGGTGCGTCTGGCCACGATGGACGCCTGCCGTCGCGAGATCGGCCGCACCGCCGCGCAGATCATCGCCGGGCGTCCGCATCAGGGGCTGATCGGCGGCGAGGTGGTCGAGCTGGAGCCGGTCATCCAATATGGCGACACGATCCGCCGCGCTTAAAGAACGCCGCCCTTACCCCAACTGACCGAGGCATGCTGGCGGGTGTAGAACTCGCCCAGCAGGCCCAGCATCAACAGCGCCAGCCCGACGTAGAGCGCATAGTGCCAGTCGGTGAAATGCGGGTTGTAGTTGATGAAGGTGAAGCCGCGGGACTGGTCGATTAGGTGGAACAGCGGGTTCCAGCTGAACAGGGCCAGCATCTTGGGGGGCAGGGAGTTGGCCAGAAACATCTTGCCCGAGGCGATGACATTGGCGCGGGTGTAGACCAGCCGGATGATCCCGACCAACCCGGGCGCCCAGGGCGTCGCCGCCAGAAACACCAGACCTATCCCGATCCCCACGAACCATGCCAGCAGCAACATCCCGAGGGCACCGACCCAGTCGTTAATCTCGATGGGGGTGAAGGCCGCGTGGTAGAGGTACAGCACGATCACCATCGTCAGGATCTGGTTATAAAGCACCGCGAGCGCCGAGGAGAGGATCGCCACCGCCGTGGTCATCGGCGCGTGTTTCATCATCGCCGATGTCGGCCCGCCTGACCCGGACACCGCCGACATGGTCTTGTTGTAGGTCATAAAAAGGAACACGCCGCTCATCAGATAGAGAATGAAATCGCCGCGCACGGCGGCGCGGCGCATCCCCAAGATGTTCATGAACAGATAGAAGATGGCGACCATCATGATGGCCTGAACCATGTTCGACAGAAGCCCGACGATGGCATTCCCGCTCGATCCGCGAATGCGTCGCGCGGTCAGGTGAAACACCAGCTCCAGCAGGCTGAAGGTCGAGCCGAGCGTTGAATTGCTGCGCTTTGCCGTGAACATTCCCTGCGATCCTGGCCTTGCCGTGCCCCGATCATGGCCGGGAAAACTTGCCGTTCCGTTGATGGCGCATCATAAGGTGGGTGTCGCCCTGTAGCAATCGGGCCTCGGGCGATCTGGAATGGAGTGCAAGATGGATTATGAACGACTCGTCAGCGTGATGCGCCGCCTGGCGTTGGAAGCCGGCGACAAGATCATGGAAATCTACAACTCGCCGGAGTTCGAGGTGAAGTCGAAATCCGACGCCTCGCCCGTGACCGAGGCCGACGAGGCCGCCGATGCGCTGATCTCGGAGGGTCTGGCTGAGGCTTTCCCGCAGGTGGCGCAAGTGACCGAGGAACAGGCGGCCAGCCACGGCCAGCAGGTCAGTACTTTCCTGATCGTCGATCCGCTCGATGGCACCAAGGAATTCGTCCAGCGCCGCGGCGATTTCACTGTCAACATCGCCTATGTGCTCGAAGGCGTTCCGGTGCGCGGCGTGGTCTATGCGCCCGCCAAGGGGCGGCTGTTTTACACGCTGGCCGACGGGCGCTCGGTCGAAGAGGTCGGGCCCGAGTTCGACAAGGAAACCCCCGGAGTGCAGACGCCGATCACCGTCTCGATGCCCGACAATCGCGGGTTGATGGTGGTCGCATCAAAATCGCACCGCGATCAGGCGACCGACGATTACATCGCGCAATATGGCGTGAAAGACATGACCTCGGCGGGCTCGTCGCTGAAATTCTGTCTGGTGGCCACGGGCGAGGCCGATCTTTACCCACGTCTTGGCCGCACGATGGAATGGGACACGGCGGCGGGCGACGCGGTGCTGCGCGGCGCGGGCGGCGAGATGGTGCGCTTCGACGACCACACGCCCTTTACCTATGGCAAGCCCGGTTTCGAGAACCCCTTCTTCATCGCCTATGCCCCGGGCGTGCTTCTGGTGAAATAATGTCCGTTCTGATCGTCATCCCCGCCCGCTATGCCTCGACGCGCTATCCGGCCAAGCCCCTTGTGGCACTGACCGGGGCAAGCGGCGTGTCCAAGACCCTGATCCAGCGCAGCTGGGAGGCCGCGATGGCCGTGAAGGGCGTCGATCGCGTCGTCGTCGCCACCGATGACGAGCGCATCAAGGCCGAGGCCGAACGCCACGGCGCCGAGGTCGTGATGACCTCGACCGAGTGCCGCAACGGGACCGAGCGCTGCGCGGAGGCCTACAGCAACCTGGGTGGCGGCTATGACATCGTGGTGAACCTGCAAGGCGATGCGCCGCTGACGCCCGCCTGGTTCATCGAAGATCTGATCGCGGGCCTTGAGGCGAACCCCTGGGCCGAACTGGCCACCCCCGTGCTGCGCTGCGAGGGCGCAATGCTGGCCAGCCTGCGCGAAGACCGCCATCACGGCCGCGTCGGCGGCACCACCGCCGTCTTCGGGGCGGGCAATCGCGGGATCTACTTCTCGAAAGAGGTCATCCCCTACACCTCGGATAGCTACGCCCCCGACGCGCCGACCCCGGTTTTCCACCATGTCGGCGTCTATGCCTACCGCCCCCAGACGCTTCTGGCCTACCCCGACTGGCCCATCGGCCCGCTCGAGACGCTTGAGGGGTTGGAGCAGCTGCGCTTCCTTGAAAACGGCCGCGCGGTGCTATGCACCGAGGTCGAGGCCCGCGGACGCGAGTTCTGGGAATTGAACAACCCCTCTGACGTCGCCCGGATCGAGGCGATGATGGCGGGCATGGGCCTCGAATGAGCCCGGCGCCGGTGCGCACGAGCGTTATCGTCGTCTCGCGCCACCGGCCCGAACATCTGTCGCTGTGCCTTCGCGGCCTTGCACAACTCGACCACCCGGATTTCGAAGTGATCGTGGTTGCCGACCCCGAAGGGTTGGCCGTAACCGAGGCGCTACCCGTCAAGAGCATCCTCTTTGACGAGGCCAATATCTCGGCCGCCCGCAATGCCGGGATCGTCGTGGCTGCGGCGCCTGTGATTGCGTTTATCGACGACGATGCCGTGCCCGAGCCGACTTGGCTGTGCCGTCTGACTACGCCTTTCGCAGATCCGCGCGTGGTGGCCGCAGGCGGGTTCGTGCGCGGGCGCAACGGGATCTCCTATCAGTGGAAAGCCTCGCAGACTGACCAGCTTGGCGTGAGCCATGGGCTGAACGTGGCCGGGGGGCAAGCGACGCTCCTGCCGCCCCCGCCCGAGGGCGCGATCCGCACCGAGGGCACCAATTGCGCCTTTCGCCGCGATGCGGTGGCGGCGCGTGGCGGCTTTGATCCGGCGTTCCGCTTCTATCTTGATGAGACCGATCTGAACCTGCGGCTGGCCGCGAGTGGCGGGCTGACCGCCATCGTGCCGGGCGCGCAGGTGCATCACGGCTTCGCCCCCTCGGCCCGGCGCAGGGCGGATCGGACGCCGACCGACCTGCATGAAGTTGGCGCCTCCTCGGCAGTCTTCTGGCGCAAGCACGCCCCGTCCGCCACCATTCCGAAGGCAAGGACCGCGCTGATCGAGGCCCAACGCGCGCGGCTGGCGGACTATCGCGCCGGCGGTCGGCTCTCGCGAGCCGAACTCGGGCCGCTCATCCAAAGCCTGACCGAGGGGCTGGAGGCAGGCGAAACGCGCCCGATTGACCCGCTGCCCGCGATCGGCCCGGCCTCCGACGCCTTCCTGCCGTTCCCGGCGGGATCGCTCCCCCGCCGCATCATCGCGGGCCGCATCTGGCAGGCCCGCGCCAAACGCGCAGAGGCCGCGCGTGCGGTCGCCCAAGGCGCGGTGGTTTCGCTCTTTCTCTTCGCCCCGTCGATCCGCCGCCACAGGGTCCGGTTTCACCCCGAGGGCTATTGGGAGCAAAGCGGCGGGCTGTGGGGGAAATCGGATCGGGACCAGCCCGCCTTCACCCCGTGGCGCTTCGCCGCGCGGCTGCGCCACGAGATCGCGCGGATCGCCCCGTTTCGGGGCCTCTAGCACCCCGCTCGCGCAAATCTTTCACTCCAAGCAAGTTTCCGCGAGGCATGTTTCGGCCGCAGGGGGCACTTCTTGTTTTCTGCACCTGAAAACGCCTAATATCGCGCCAACCGCAAGGGCGGCATGGCGCCGCCTGCAAATATCGGGTGAGTAATGAAACGTAAGGTTACCAAAGCGATTTTTCCGGTAGCAGGTCTCGGAACGCGCTTTCTTCCCGCCACCAAGTCGATCCCGAAAGAGATCCTGACGCTCGTCGATCGCCCGCTGATCCAGTATGCCATCGACGAAGCGCGCGCGGCTGGCATCACCGAATTCATCTTCGTCACCTCGCGTGGCAAGTCGGCGCTTGAGGATTACTTCGACGACGCGCCCGAGCTGGAAAACCAGCTGCGCAAGTCGGGCAAGACACAGCTGCTTGATATCCTTGAATCGACCAACATGGATTCGGGCGCCATCGCCTATGTGCGCCAGAACCGCGCGCTCGGTCTGGGCCATGCCGTTTGGTGCGCCCGCCGGCTCGTGGGCGACGAGCCTTTCGCGGTGATCCTGACCGACGACGTCATCGCCGCCGACAAGCCCTGTCTGCAGCAGATGATGGAAGCCTATGAGGAAACCGGCGGCAATATCGTCGCCGCGATGGAGGTCCCGCATGAGCGCACCTCGTCCTACGGCGTTCTCGACATCGCCGAGGAGAACGGCGCCGTCGTGAAGGTCAAGGGCATGGTCGAAAAGCCGAAGCCGGAAGTCGCGCCTTCGAACCTCGCGGTGATCGGCCGCTACATCCTGACGCCCGAGATCATGAACAACCTCAACGCCAAGAAGCAGGGCGCGGGCGGTGAGATCCAGCTGACCGACGCCATCGCCGAGGAAATCAGCAAGGGCAACCCGGTCTATGGCTACCGCTTCCGCGGCCAGCGCTACGACTGCGGCTCGAAGGCGGGCTTCCTGCAGGCGACGGTGGCCTTCGGCCTCGCGCGTGAGGATCTGCGCGATGAATTCTCGGACTACCTGACCGACCTCATCGCGATGCGTACGGCCGCCGAGTAACCCATGGCCAAGCATGTTCTGGTGACGGGTGGGGGCGGTTATATCGGCTCCCACGCCTGCAAGGCCCTGCGGGCCGCAGGCTATGTGCCCGTCACCTACGACAGCTTTGTCACCGGATGGCGCGACGCGGTGAAGTTCGGCCCGCTCGAAGAAGGCGATCTGGCCGACCGGGCGCGCCTTGATGCGGTTTTCGCGAAATGGCGGCCGGTGGCGGTGATGCATTTCGCCGCCCTCAGCCTTGTCGGCGAGTCGATGCAGGACCCCGGCAAATACTGGCGCGCCAATGTGCTTTCGTCGCTGACCCTGATCGAGGCAGCCTGCGCGGCGGGTTGCCTCGATTTCGTCTTTTCCTCGACCTGCGCGACCTATGGCGATCAGGACGGTGTCGTGCTGGACGAGACCACGCCGCAACGCCCGATCAATGCCTATGGCGGCTCAAAACGCGCGATCGAGGACATGCTGCGCGATTTCGGGCTAAGCCACGGTCTGCGCGCGGTCATCTTCCGCTATTTCAACGTCGCGGGTTCGGACCCTGAGGGCGAGGTGGGCGAGTTCCACCGCCCCGAGACGCATCTGATCCCGCTGATGCTGGACGCCATCGACGGCAAACGCCCGGCGCTGACGGTCTTCGGCTCGGATTACCCCACGCCCGACGGCACCTGCATCCGCGATTATGTCCATGTCTGCGATCTGGTGGATGCGCATGTGCTGGGGCTGCAATGGCTTGAGGTCGGGAAGGGCTCGGAAGTGTTCTGTCTGGGCACCGGTCAGGGCTTTTCGGTGCGCGAGGTGATCGCGCAGTCCCGCGCCGTCACGAACCGCGAGGTGTCGATCATCGAGGGCGATCGGCGGCCCGGCGATGCGGCGGTGCTGGTCTCGGGTTCGACCAAGGCGATGCGCGAACTGGGCTGGACGCCAAAGCGCGCCGATCTGTCCACCATGATCGCCGATGCCTGGCGCTGGCATCAAAGCGGCCACTATGAGCGATAGGCCCGCCTGCCGACTTCTGGATATTACGCGGCTCGTGTCGCGGGTGGGGCGTGGCCCGATGACCGGGATCGACCGGGTCGAAGCGGCCTATCTCGACCGGCTGCGGCATGAGGATGTGCCGCTCTTCCTGCTTTGCCGCACCGCCTACGGGTTCTTGCTGCTGCGCGGCTCGGAGGCGGAGTATGTTTTCGCCGCACTGGGCGCGCCCGAGACACTGCCCTCACCCGGCCTGATCGACCGGCTGCGCGGCCGCACCGGCCCGCGCCTGCGGCTTGAGGCCGGATTGCGGACACGCGCGCTGGCGCGGGTGCCCGGCGGCGGGCTGGTCTGGATGCTTGCGCGCCGCCTGCCGCGCCCGATCAGCTATATCAATGTCGGGCAAAGCTCGCTCAAACAAAAGAACCTGCAACGGCTGCGCCGGGTGCCGGGCCTGCGCATCACGGTCATGCTGCATGACACGATCCCGCTCGATCTTCCCGACTATGCCGGGATCGGCGAGCCCGAGCGGTTCCGCGCCGCCTTCGACGCGGTCCTGCGCAATGCCGATCTGATCCTGTGCAACTCGGCCGCGACCATGGCCGACATCGGGCGCCACGCCGGAGCGCAGCACCCGCCCTGCCTTGTCGCCCATCTGGGCGTCGATCTGCCGCGCCCCGATGCACATGCGATCCCGCCCGATCTGGATCTGATGCCGGACTATTTCGTGACCCTCGGCACGATCGAGCCGCGCAAGAACCACGCCCTGCTGCTTGACGCTTGGGAAGAGATCATCGCCCGCATGGGCCCCGAGGCGGCCCCGCGCCTGTTGATCATCGGCCACCGCGGCTGGAAGAATGAGGCAGTTTTCCACCGTCTCGACAGCGCGCCTTACATGGGCAAGGTGGTGCATGAGCTGTCCGACCTGAGCGACGCGGCGGTATCCGCATTGCTGGCGGGGGCGCATGCGCTGCTCATGCCCTCTTTCGCGGAAGGGTTCGGCCTGCCTCCGCTTGAGGCGATGGCGCTTGGCACGCGCGTGATCGCGGCACCTTTGCCGGTTTACGGGGAATTCCTGGGCAACAGTGTCATTTACGCAGACCCGACCGACAGCTATGACTGGGTTAACAAGATACTGGAACTGACAGGCGGCGGGCGCGGACAGGAACGGGCGGAAACCTCGGACAAGGATCATCCGGCCCTGCCAAGCTGGGAGGCGCATTTCAACCTCGTGTTAAGCGCGGTGTGAAAGGCTTCGCCGAACAGCGCCTGAAGTGGACGGAGCGGCGGAATGAGCATTCGGGAGACCCTGCGCCTGCGTTACAAACGCAAGCGTCTGCTGTTCCGGGCCTTCCGCAAGCGCCATGAACTGAACTGCCTTGCCGACCGGACCGGCGCGATCGCGAGCTCGGATGTTCTGGTCTTCACCACGCTGCGCAACGAGAAGATCCGCCTGCCCTATTTCCTGCGCTACTATCGCGAACTCGGCGTGCGGCATTTCCTGATGGTGGATAACGGCTCGGACGATGGCTCGACCGAGTATCTGCTGGCCCAGCCCGATGTGTCGCTCTGGCGCACCGAGGCCAGCTACAAAAGCTCGCGCTACGGGATCGACTGGATCAACTGGCTCTTGCGCAGATATGGCTCCGGGCACTGGACGCTGACGGTCGATCCTGACGAGTTCTTCGTCTATCCCTTCTGCGATACGCGGCCCATCGACGCGCTGACCGACTGGCTTGATACCTATGACATCCGCGCCTTCCCGGCGATGATGCTGGACATGTATCCCAAGGGGCCGATCGACGCCGTGCCCTACCGCGCGGGCGATAACCCGTTCGAGACGGCCTGCTGGTTCGACGGCGGCAATTACACGATCTCGAAGAACCCCGAGTATCACAACCTCTGGATCCAGGGCGGGCCGCGCGCACGGATGTTCTTTGCCGACCGCCCGACCGAGGCGCCCTCGCTCAACAAGGTGCCGCTGGTGCGCTGGCAGCGCGGCTTTGCCTTCATCTCCTCGACCCACATGATGCTGCCGCGCGGGCTGAACGCCGTCTATGACGAATGGGGCGGCGAGAAGGTCTCGGGCTGCCTGCTGCATGCCAAGTTCATCTCGCCGCTGAGCGAGAAGATTACCGAGGAGATGGAGCGGGGCGAGCATTTCGGCGGCTCACGCGAATATCGCGCCTATTCCGAAACGCTGGCGAAAGAACCGGACCTCTGGTGCAAATGGTCCGAGAAATATATCAACTGGCGACAGCTTGAGATCCTTGGCCTGATGTCGAAGGGGAACTGGGCTTAGGATATGGGCATGACCGTCGGCTTCATCATTCTGTGCCATACGGCGCTTCACCGGACCGCGCAGATCGCGCGGCACTGGGCCGAGCATGGCACGCCGGTGGTGATCCATGTCGATCACCGGGTCAGCGATGCCGATTTCGGGGAACTGACGGCCGCTGTCGCCGATCTCGATACTGTCTCGTTCTGCAAGCGGTTCAAATGCGACTGGGGCACCTGGTCGCTGGTGGCCGCCTCGCAGGCCGGGGCCGAGCAGATGCTGGCCCGACACCCCGAGGTGCGGCATGTCTATCTGGCCTCGGGCGCCTGCCTGCCGCTGCGCCCCGTGCAGGAGTTGATCGACTATCTCGATGCGCGGCCCAACACCGACTTCATCGAAAGCGTGACCACCACCGATGTCGGCTGGACCATGGGCGGCGTGGATATGGAGCGATTCACCCTGCGCTTCCCCTTCTCGTGGAAATCGCAGCGCAAGGCCTTTGACCGCTACGTCGCGCTGCAACGCCGCCTCGGCTTCAAGCGCACCATCCCCGAGGGGCTGGACCCGCATCTGGGCAGCCAGTGGTGGTGCCTGACCCGCCGCACGCTGAGCGCGATCCTGCAAGACCCCAAACGCAAGCTCTACGAGCGTTATTTCAAGAAGGTCTGGATCCCGGACGAGGCCTACTTCCAGACGCTCGTGCGGCGCTACTCGGGCGCGCTCGAAAGCCGCTCGCTGACGCTGTCGAAGTTCGATTTTCAGGGCAAGCCGCATATCTTCTACGATGACCACCTTGAGTTGCTGCGCCGCTCGGATTGCTTCGTGGCGCGCAAGGTCTGGCCCAAGGCCGACCAGCTCTATACGACCTTCCTCGCCCCCAACCGCATGGCCGCGAGCCAGGCCGAGCCGAACCCCTCGAAGGTCGATCGCCTCTTTGCGCAGGCGGTGGAACGGCGCACCAAGGGGCGTGCGGGGCTGTACATGCAGTCGCGCTATCCGCTGCGCGGCCGCGAGAATGGCAAGACATCGGCGCCCTACTCGATCTTTCAGGGCTTCACCGAGTTGTTCGAGGATTTCGGCGACTGGCTGGCGCGGCAGGTTGGCGCGCGGGTGCATGGCCATCTCTTCGGACCCGAACGGGCCGAATTCGCCGGGTCAGAGACGGTTTTCAACGGCTGCCTGTCCGATTCCGCGACCCTGCGCGACTATGACCCCCAGTCCTTCCTCGCCAGCCTGATCTGGAACTCGCGTGGCGAGCGGCAATGTTTCATGTTCGGCCCGCGCGACACACAAAGCCTGAACGCCTTCACCGCCGCCGACCCCAACGCGCAGATCTCGGTCGTGACGGGGGCCTGGGCGGTGCCGCTGTTCCGCTCAAACCTGACCTTCGCCGAGATCCGGAACGAGGCCGCGCGCCTGCAACAGATCGAATTCGATCAGGTCGAGATCCTGAAGTCCGTGCTTGCCAAGGCCCGTATCCGGGTCTGGAGCATGTCGGAATTCCTCGAACACCCGATGGAGAACCTGCAGGCCATCGTCGATGAGATCGCCCCGCGCAACTCCCGGCGCCTGTCCGAGGCGCCGCATATCGTCGATCTGACCGGTTTTGGCGGCTTTCTTCAGGCGCTGAAGAACCAGGGGATGCAGTTGCGGCTGGCCGGCCATTTCCCGACCGAAGCCGATCAGCGCCCCAACGCGCCCGCGCGGCCACGGCCCTATGTCGTGGTGAAGTAACCGATGGCGCGCTTCGACAGCTTCGTCATCCTTGCGGCGATGCGGACGGGCTCGAACCTGCTCGAAGCCGCGCTGAACGCGCTGGCGGGCGTGACCTGCCATGGCGAGGCCTTCAACCCCGCGCTGATCGGCTACCCCAAGCGCGACACGCTTCTGGGAATGAGTCTGGCCGAGCGCGATGCCGACCCGCTGGTGCTGTGGCAAAGGATCGGCGCCGAGCCCGGTCTGAACGGCTGCCGCTATTTCCCTGATCACGATCCGCGCGTGCTTGGAGCGATGCTGGACGATCCGCGCTGCGCCAAGATCGTTCTGAACCGCAATCCGCTGGAAAGCTATGTCAGCCTCAAGATCGCGCGGGCAACCGGCCAGTGGCGGCTTGCCGATGCGCGCCATCGCATCGCCGCTCTGGCCACGTTTGACGCGGCTGAGTATGCCGCCCACCTAGAAACCTTGCAGCAGTTCCAGTTGCGTGTCTTGCACGCACTTCAGACCTCGGGGCAGACGGCCTTCTATCTCGATTATGAGGATGTGCCCGATCTGTCCGTGCTGAACGGGCTGGCGCAGTGGCTTGGGGTCGACGCGCGTCTGGACACGCTTTCCAGCAAGCTTGTGCCACAGAATCCCGAACCGTTGGAAGACAAGGTTTCCAACCCGGCGGCGATGGAGGCGGCGCTTGCGTGCCTCGATCATTTCAACCTGGCGCGCACGCCGAATTTTGAACCGCGCCGGGGGCCGAATGTGCCCGGCTTCATGGCGCTGCGCGGGGGCGGACTGTTGTTCATGCCGATCCGCCCTGCGCCGGAAGCGGCGATCCGGGCGTGGCTGGAGCAGTTGGGTGAGGTCGAGGATGGCTTCTCGCAAAAGACCCTGCGCCAATGGAAGCGCCGCCACCCCGGCCATCGCAGCTTTACCGTGCTGCGCCACCCGCTCTTGCGCGCTCATCAGGCCTTCTGCACGCTGCTCGAGGCCCCCGGCTTTGAAGAGACGCGCCGGGTTCTGACGAAAAGCTATAAGATGAAACTCGACGATCACGGCCCGGCGTTTCTGGCATGGCTGCGCTGGCTCAAGCCGCATCTGGGCGGGCAGACCAAGCTGCCGGTGCAGCCGCTTTGGGCGAGCCAATCGAACATGGTTCAGTCGATCTCGCAGATCGGTGCGCCCGACCTGCTCGCGCGCGAAGATCGGCTGGCCGAGGATCTGACCTATCTGGCGGGCGCCGCGGGGCTGGAGATACCAGCCTTCACCGCCTCCGACCCGGATAGCGGGCCGGTCAAGCTGGCCGATATCTGGCAGCCCGAAATGGAAAAAGCCGCGCGAGAGGCTTATCCGCGCGACTTCCTGCAATTCGGTTTTGGGGATTGGCGCGCCTGATCAGGCGGCTTGCGCACCCGGCCCGGCCGTCAGAACCGCGTGCAGCGCAGCCGGATCGGTATTGGCGCGCAGCTTGGCGCAGACCTCGCCATTGCGCATGGTGCGCGAGACGAGCGCCAGAGCCTTGAGATGATCGACACCCGAATCCTTGGGCGCGAACAGCGCGAAGACCAGATCGACCGGCAGCCGGTCCACCGCATCGAAATCGAGCGGTTTTTCGAGGCGCAGGAACACGCCCACGACCGATTTCAGGCCGTGCAGACGCGCATGCGGCAGGGCAACGCCATGCCCCACGCCCGTCGGGCCAAGGCTTTCACGTTCCTGCAGGGCGTCGACCGCCTGAGCCGCATCCAGCCCGTAGGCTGAATGCGCGATTTCCGAGAGGTCCTGAAACAGGCGCTTCTTGCTCGTAACGTTGACGAGGGCCTTAACGGCACCCGGCTTGAGCAGCGAGGATAGATCCATCTGTCCTTTTTCCGCGCCTGCCATTGTCAGACGCTCATTTGCTGTTGCGCGGGTCGATCCAGCCCACATTGCCGTCATCGCGGCGATGCACGACGTTGACCCCGCCATGTTTCTCGTTGCGGAAGACCAGCATCGAGGCATTGGCCAGTTCCATCTGCATCACCGCCTCGCCGACCGAGAGCGTGGGGACCTTGGTCTCCATCTCGGCCACGATCACGGGAGCAAGGCCACCGCCGTCCTCGTGCGACTCTTCTTCATCCGCGGCGAGCACATACAGGCCGGCAGCGCCAAATTCAACAGGCTGCGAACGTTCCTTGTGATGATCCTTCAGCCGGCGCTTGTGGCGGCGCAGCTGCTTGTCCATCTTCTCACGGCAAGATTCGAAGGCTGCATAGATCTCGGTTGCATGGCCCGTCGCCGTGGCGGTCAGGCCGGTCGACAGATGAACCGTCGCTTCACAGATATACTCATGCGCATCGCGCGAAAACACCACGGTCGCATCCGTGGGGCGCTGCATATACTTGTCCACCGTTTCGCCCAGTTCGGACTTTACATGGGTTTGCAGCGCTTCGCCCACGTCAAGCTGTTTGCCGCTGATCTGGTACCGCATGGCTTCTCCTTCACGTCAGTGGCCCGAACCCGGACGGAATTGTCGGGGAGGCGGGCCGGTTAAATCTGGGGAATGGCTGTGCGCAGGGCAATGGCCGAGACGGACCGGAATCGGTCGAAAAGGGTGCTCGGGCAATGGGGCCATGTTCACGCATTTGTCTCATTTGGGAACGGATCGCGAGGGGTGTCAACGGGTCAACTTCGCTGCACCGCAGCACTCAGATGATGCGGAAGTTTTGCCCCAGATAGACGCGGCGCACATTTTCATCGTGGACCACCTCTTCGGTGGTGCCCGACATCAGCACCTTGCCATCATGCAGGATATAGGCGCGGTCCACGATCTCGAGCGTTTCGCGCACGTTATGGTCGGTGATGAGCACACCGATCCCACGTTCCTTGAGCTGCGACACCAACGCGCGGATCTCTCCGACGGCGATCGGATCGACCCCGGCGAAGGGTTCGTCAAGCAGCAGATACTTGGGGTCGGCAGCCAGGCAGCGCGCGATCTCCACCCGTCGCCGCTCGCCCCCCGAGAGCGCCAGCGCCGAGGCGTGGCGCAGATGCTCAATCGAGAACTCGCCAAGCAATTCTTCCAGTCTTTCCCGTCGCTTGTGCGGATCGTGCTCGGCGATTTCCAGCACGGCCATGATGTTCTTCTCAACCGAAAGGCCGCGGAAGATCGAGGCCTCTTGCGGCAGGTAGCCGATGCCCAATTTGGCGCGGCGATACATCGGCAGGGTGGTCACATCGCGCCCGTCTATGGAGACCTGACCGGAGTCGGGGGTGATCAGCCCGGCGACATTGTAAAAGCAGGTGGTCTTTCCCGAGCCGTTCGGACCCAGAAGCGCCACGACCTCGCCGCGGTTCAACTCCAGCGAGACATCGCGGATCACCAGCCGCTTGCGATAGCTCTTGCGCAGGTTGGTGACGCGCAGGCCGCCTGCACCCTCGGCCAGGCTGAGTTCGGGGGTGGCCATCAGTTGCCCCCCGGTTGCAGGATCGTGCGAACCCGCCCGTCCATCCGGCCCACGCCGGTATTCAGATCGACGTCGAGCTTTTGCCCCGACATGACGCTCGCACCCTGGGTCAGCAGTACATCGCCCGTCATCACGAGCCGCCCGGTGGTCACATCATAGACCGCGTCGCTGGCCTCGGCGGCCTCGGTCGGCGAGGCCAGCGTGACCCCGCCCGAGGCGTGTAGCCGCGCGATCTTGGAATTGTCCGCGCCATACTCGACCTGCACCGTTGCCGCCTGCAGGCGCATCTCGCCCTGGCCGATCACGACATTGCCCGAAAACACCGCCGTGCCATCCGCCTGGTTAACCGACAGGCTGTCGGCCGTCACCTCGACCGGGGCCGCGGTATCGGCACGCAGCCCGGCGAAGGCCACCTCCTGTGCCGAAACGGCCACCGGTACGAGCAGAAAAATCAGGGCAAGAATGCGCGAACGGGAGAACATGAAAACCTCACTCTTGCGGCTGATATATCAGCTTTACATGCCCATTGAAAATCAGATCCTGCGAACCTGCCGCATTGGTCGTCATCAACATCGAATCGGCATTGATCGTGCCGAAGGGGCCGTCGGCCATCACCGGCTGCGGCGCTTCGAGGCGCGAGCGGTCGGTGGCGATCTGCACCACGGGCGTCGCCATGCGATAGCCCGTCGAGGTCTGCACCGTAACCCCGTCGGACAGCCTGATCCCCTCGTTGCCGGGATCGAGCAGCCCGGCGGCCGCCGTCAGATCGGTCACCATGCCATCGCGCGACTCGATCTTGGCCACCAGCTGCTCGGCCGAGGCCCCCGCGCCGCCATTCGGATCGGGCCGCGCGGCGCTGGCGCGCACCGTCAGGGCGGAGCCATCCTCAGTCATGCCCGCATAGGTCGGCGAGGTCATGCGTTGTTCACGCGCAAGTTCGGCCACATCGACCTTGGCATAGAACTGGGCAAGCTGCGGATCGACCTTGTCCGAGAACATGAACAGCGTGGACAACAGCGCAAGCGCGGCCAGCGGCAGGGCAATCTTGACCCATGCCACGATCATCGAATGGCTGTTGTCATAGCGCATCAGACCACCCCGGCGCGCAGGCAGTCATGGATATGCAGGATGCCGACCGGGCGCCCCTCCTCGACCGCGAAAAGGCAGGTGATCTTCTTCTCGTTCATCACGGCCACGGCGGATTCGGCCAGCACACCGGGCGCGATGGTGCGCGGGTTGCGCGTCATCACCTCGGCGGCGGTATGGCCCAACAGGCCCTCCATGTGACGGCGCAGGTCGCCATCGGTGATGATGCCCGACAGGTGCCCCTCGGAGTCGGTGACCCCGACAACGCCAAAGCCTTTCTGGCTGATGACCAGAAGCGCCTCGGACATGGGCGTGGCCTCGGGGACCAGCGGCATGTCCTCATGCATGAGGTCGGCGACCTTGGACAGCTTCGCCCCCAGCTTGCCGCCCGGATGGAAGGTGCGGAAATGCTCGGGCGTGAACGCACGATGCTCCATCAGCGCGACGGCCAGCGCATCGCCCAGTGCCAGCGTCATGGTGGTCGAGGTGGTGGGCACATTGCCGGTGCCGCAGGCCTCGGTCGCGCGCGGCAGCACCAGCGCGACATCGGCCTGACGCAGCAGGGTCGAGTCGGGCCGGCTGGCAACCCCGATCAGCGGGATCTGAAAACGCCGAGTATGGGCGATCAGGTCCGCGAGTTCGGGCGTCTCGCCCGAGTTCGACAGCACCAGCGCCACATCGTCGCGCGTGACCATGCCCAGATCGCCGTGGCTCGCCTCGGCCGGGTGGACGAATTGCGCGGGCGTACCGGTCGAGGCCAGCGTCGCCGCGATCTTGCGCCCGACATGGCCCGACTTGCCCATGCCTGACACGATAACGCGGCCGCGCGCCTTCAAGATCGTCTCGACCGCTGCAACGAAGGTGCCGTTCAGGCCCTCGGCCAGTTGCGCCAGCCCCTCGGCTTCAATCTCGATCACGCGGCGGGCGGTGGCGATGTAATCAGTGGTGGAAGATGTCATTGGGCTCCTCCCACCCCATCAGGTCAAGCTGTGCGCGCGCGGGCAGGAAGTCGAAGCACGATTTCGCCAGCCCCGTGCGGCCCTCGCGCGCCAAACGCTCAATCAGCACCTCGCGCAGGCGGTGCAGGTAGAGCACGTCCGAGGCCGCGTATTCGAGCTGCGCCTGCGTCAGTTCCGCCGCGCCCCAGTCCGAGGTCTGCTGTTGCTTGGAAATATCCACGCCCGCCAGTTCCTGAAGCAGGTATTTCAGCCCGTGACGATCGGTGAAGGTGCGCACCATCTTGGACGCGATCTTGGTGCAGAAGACCGGTGCGGTGATGACGCCGAAGGCGTTGTAAAGCGCGGCAATGTCGAATCGCGCGAAGTGGAACAGCTTCTCCACCCCCGGATCGGCGAGCATCGCACAGAGGCGCGGGGCCTCGGTCTGGCCCTTGGCGATCTGCACCAGATGCGCGTCGCCATCGCCCGAGGAAAGCTGCACAAGGCACAACCGGTCGCGGCGCGGGTCAAGCCCCATGGTTTCGGTGTCAATGGCAACCACGGGCCCAAGGGTCAGCCCCTCGGGCAGGTCGTTCTGATGCAGGTAAATGGCCACGCCGGATCCTCTTGTTCTTGTCGGCGCAGATATAATCCCTTTGTGCGGGCTTTGCCAACGCAACCCGGCCTCACGGCTGCGGCAGTTGCGTCGTAACGGCGCGCTTACGCCGATTTCGTCAGTTATGGGCCATCCGTCGCGCGTTCGACGCCATGACGCCCCCCGCCCCATCGCCTTTGGTCGTGGCTGCGCAACGGCCTAAACACCTGCAGAAGGCAGGCTGGACCTGTCGGGGAACTGAGCATCCGCCTAAAAACCGAAGGCGCGGTCCGCCTGGATCGCGCCTTCATACAAGCTGTGCCGAGATCCAGATCAGAAATGGATTTCGAGGTTCATGCTCACCGACGAAGTCTCCCGCGCGCCGACTTTCTCATAGTCGTACCCCACGTTGAAACGCGGGATGTGTCGCAAATTCTTGGTTCACCTGTGGGGCTTGATCCGCCAGTCATGACAATCGGTTGGTAGCGGATATGCAGCGTGATCGAGTTCAGGGGCGTGCATTATCCGAAGTCGGTGATCTTGCGCGGTCTTTTTCTACCTCCGCTACGCCGTCTCCAACCGCGACCTGGAGGAGATCCTGGCCGAGCGTGGGTGAAGGTCGACCACGCGACGCTGAACCGCTGGGTGGTGAAGTTAGCGCCGCAAATCGCCGCGCGGGCGCAGTCGAGAAAGCGGCCGACGGCCAGTTCGTGGCGGATGGATGAGACTTACATCAAAGTCAAAGGCCGTTGGACCTATCTTTACCGTGCTGTGGATCGTCACGGCCAAACCCTTGACTTCATGCTCTCCGAGCGGCGCGATCTGGCCGCCGCGCAGCGCTTCTTCCGGCTGATGGTCAGCGGAAATGGCGTGCCCGAGCGTGTCGTCATAGACAAGAGTGGTGCCAATCTGGCCGGGCTTCAGGCAGTGAGCACGATCCAAAATTCACCGGCAGCGGACGAACGATCGAGGTCCGGCAGGTCAAATACCTCAACAATATTCTCGAGCAGGACCACCGTTTCATCAAGCGGATCACCGGCCCGATGATGGGGTTCAAAGCCTTTCACTCGGCCGCCGCCACCATTGCCGGGATCGAAACCGCACACCTGATCCGCAAGGGGGAGATCCCGGCCGATGGGGAAACTGCTTGCCAGATCTACGCCGGGCTCGCAGCATAAGTTTGTCCTGCAGCTGGGTTATTTCGCTTTCAAGAAAACTTTGCGACGGTACCCCCCTAGGTGCTTCGCGTCTTCATTTGACTGGATTGGCGGACGGATAGTGAAACCGGCGTGCGCATCGCGGGCTGCGGGGTTTCTTGATGTTCGAGCCAGTTCACGACGGTATTCGCGGCCCGCGCCCCAATCGCAGCGATGTCGCAACGCACTGAAGACAAAGCCGGATAGGTCTGCGCGACATCCTGAATGTCGTCGAATCCGACGATCAGGAAATCCTCGCCAACCTTTCGCCCGATCTCGTAGAAGCCCGACAGCATTCCGAGAGCGACGAGGTCATTGAAGCAGACCGCCGCATCGATGTCGGGGTGCTCCTCCGACAGCTTCTTCGCCGCGTTTCGACCGAACTCACGGCTTGATTTTCCCGTCATGACGATCGGCTTCATCGCGGCCTCTCGTAGCACCTCGAGATAACCCGCCTTGCGCTCTTCCGTGACCGCGCGGCCCTCAAGCCCGCCGACGAAGGCTATCCGATGGGCCTTCATCTCGATCAGGTGACGTGTCGCCTCCCTGCTGCCTGACACGTAGTCCGGCGCAATGAAGGGGAACAGCTCAAGCCTGTCATCAACCTGGCGCAGCATCTGCATCGTCGGTATGCCAGCGCGCGCGATCGCATCGAACGTTGCCTTCGTGTCCCCATATGTCGGACAGATGATCAACGCCGAAACGCCGTGCTCGATCATCGAACTGACCACCTGCTCTTGCAGGTCTGCATTCTCGTCCGCGTTGGCGATGACGGTCGAATAGCCCTTCTCAGCCAGAGCCATCTGAAGCGATGTCGCAAACTCGGTGAAGAACGGGTTGCGCAGATCGTTAATGACCAAACCGATAAGCCCGGCATTTGACATGCGCATGTTCGCGGCGGAGCGGTTGTAGACATAACCGATATCGGCCATCGCCTGCCGAACCGCCTGGCGTGTGTCCTCCCGGACTGACGGGCTGTTTTGCAAGACAAGGCTCACGGTCGACTTGGAGACGCCGGCTTTGCGGGCAACATCAATGATTGTCGGCCTACGATTCATGGTCACCTTGTCTCTGCCTTCGAGGTTCGATTGGGTCTTGTAGCACTCTTTAAGGCATTTGAATGCTTATCAAAGCGCCTGCGCCGCGACTGTAGGAAGATCGAAGCACAGAATGCCCTCTTTGCCGCCCACTGCGCCCTCTACCAGCTTTGCGCCCAGCGCCTGATGATCGGCGTTGTCCTGGTAAGCCTGAAGGGCCTCCCAATCCGCGAAATCCACGACGAAGCCGTGCATGTAGCCGCGCTCCATCTTCTCGGGGCTCTCGCTGCGGCCCGAGGTCACGCTCAGAAGGCCCGGGATCTTGCCCTCGATGTCATGCAGTTCCGCAAACAGCTCGGCGATGCGCGCCTCGCTCAGCTCTGGTTTGAAACGTATCAAAACGATGTGACGTACCATGGCTCAGCCCATTCCGTGTTCTGCCTTGATCATATCGGCGGCTTTCTCACCAATCATGATCGCTGCGGCGTTTGTGTTTGAAGAAATCACCGTCGGCATGATCGAGTTGTCAACGATCCGAAGGCCGTCAATTCCGTTGAACCGGAGTGACGTATCCACGACGGCCGCATCATCGGAACCCATACGGCAGGTGCCGACACAATGGTGCGACGTCTTGGAGTGCTGGCAAATGAAGTCGAAATAGTCTTCGTCGGTCTTCACATCCGGCCCCGGCAATCGCTCCGCCAGAATGTATTTGGATAGCGCTGGCTGTGCAGAGATTTTCTGCGTCAGCTTCAGACCGCGGATAGACATCTCCCGATCCCGTGGATCCTGAAGATAGTTCGGGTCGATCAAGGGCGCTTTCGCCGGATCTGCGCTCTGCAGACGAACCGTCCCGCGCGAGCGAGGGCGCAGATAGCACGAGTTGAGCGTGATACCGCCCTGAGGCATCGCGGCGACACCGTGCTCGATACCCGTGCCCAGCCCGAGGTGGAACTGAATGTCGGGCGAGCGGGCCTCGGGATCAGCGTACCAGAAGCCGCCGGTTTCAAAGAGAGAGGAGGCAACCGGCCCCTTGCGGCCAAAGATGTACTGCAGGCCCGCGATCGCCGCCCAATGCGGCTTCGCGTAGCGATCATAGCTGTAGGGTCCGGACAGTTCGCTGATGCAATACAGGTCCAGGTGATCCTGGAGGTTTTCTCCGACTTGTGGCTGGTCGAATGCGGGCTTAATGCCCAGTGCCTGCAGATGGTCGGCGGGCCCGATGCCGGACAACTGCAAGAGGCGCGGCGACCCGATCGCGCCCGAGGCGAGCAGAACCTCTGAACCTGCGGAGAGCCGGGTACCGTCCATCAGCTCGACGCCGCTCGCACGTCCGTTCTCGACGATCAGACGGCGGACCTGCGCACCCAACCTGACCGTGAGGTTCTTGCGGTGCCGATTGGGGGTCACATACGCCATGGAGGCCGACGAACGGCGGACATTGCGCTGCGTCAGCTGGTAATAGCAAACGCCGTCCTGCTTTTCGCCATTGATATCCATGTTTCGCGGAATACCCAACGCGGCCGCTGCCTCAAAATAGGCTTCGCAAACCGGCAAGGGCGCGCGTGGCTCACTGACCCCAAGAGGTCCGCCCTTGCCGTGGAAGCGGTTCTCGTAGGTCTCGTTGTCTTCCGCCTTCTTGAAGTAGGGCAGAACGTCATCATACCCCCAGCCATCGCAGCCCATCTGCCGCCAGTCGTCATAGTCCTGCGCATTGCCGCGCGTGTAGATCTGCGCATTGATGGCCGATCCACCGCCGATGACCTTGGCCTGCGTGTACCGGAAGACTTTGTTTTGCATATGTTTCTGTGGAACCGTATCCCAGCCCCACGAGCCGATGCCCTTCGTCATCTTCGCGAAGCCGGCCGGCAGATGATAAAACGGATGCCGATCGCTGCCGCCAGCTTCCAGCAAAAGGACTTGTGCCGACGGGTCCTCCGACAACCGACCAGCAAGAACCGAGCCGGCAGAACCGCCGCCGATGATGATGAAATCGTAACCTCTGGACATTTCGTTGCCCTCCTCAAATCGGCCGACCTTGTCGCAAGGTGCGGTCTAAGCAGCCTTCGCGTTTCGTTCGATATGCTCCGCGGCCCGGATCGACAGGGCTGCGATGGTCAACGCGGGGTTCACCGCGGCCGAAGTCGGCAGGACCGACGCATCGGTGATGTAAAGGTTCGAATGGTCGTGGCTGCGGCAATTGGCATCCACAACGCTGGAGGCCCCGTCGCACCCCATGCGCGCCGTGCCGCACTGGTGCGAGGGGGTGCGGCGATCAAACGGGCGGGACAGAACTATCGGGTAGCCGGCCTTGCGCAGCACGCTCTTGAGCCGAGAGACCAGTGCCAAATGGGCATCCCAGTTGGATCGTCTCCAATCCAGTCTGATCCGGCCATGCTCCAGGGTAACGCGGCTTTCCGGGTTCGGCAGATCTTCGGACATCGCGTAGATGTCGAGCGAGTGGCGCGCGACCCAGTTTGCGATGGATCGCGGCAAGGGCGAAGACGCCTGAAGGATCGCGCCGGAAATCTTGCCAAGCATCTGCGCGTTGCCCAAGGGCTCACCGTTCGGCCCGCCCGTCAGGTAGAAGTCATTCAGCGCCAGCGTCTTTTGATAGACCGAGTCATTGCGTCGAAACGGGTGCAGCGCCAGGATCGCCGAGCAATTGTGGTTCATGAAGTTGCGGCCGACCTGGTCTGAACGATTGGCAAGCCCATTGGGGTTGGCTTCGTTCGCCGAGGCCAGCAGCAGCGCCGCAGTTTGCACGGCACCCGCCGCCAGAACCACGATCGGAGCCGACAAGCTCTCTCCGGAGGTCAGTTCAACCCCGGCGATGCGGTTGCCCTCCCCCGAGATCAGGCGGCGAACGCGGGCCTGCGTCCGCAAGGTTACGTTGGCATGCTGCAACGCAGCCTTCAGGCCTGCGGTCTCCGCGTCCAGCTTGCCGCCATTGGTGTCGGGGAATGCATCCCATGGCGTTCTTGCGCGCGAAAGCCATTGCTCAAGATCCACGCCAAGCGGGAGTCGACTCGGGTGCAACCCGAGAGAAGTCAGCCGCGCACGCAGATCCGCTATCGCGGGCTCATCCGGAACCGGCCCGAACGGATAGGGAGACGAATGGGGCGGCTCTGTCGGGTCATCCCCAAGATTTCCGCGGACAGAGTACAATTGCTCGGCACGGCAATAGAAAGGCTCAAGCTCGTCGTAGGAAATCGGCCATCCGGGCGTTGTGCCCCCAATATGCTTGCGCGGAGAAAAGTCTTCGCGCCGGTAGCGGATGAGAACCGCGCCGTAGAACTTCGAGTTTCCACCGACATAGTAGTAGTTGCCCGGGTTGAATGGCCGCCCCTCGCCGTCCAGCCACTCTTCGTCGGGCCGGTAATGGCCGTCGACAAAGATTGATCTGTCATCGCGGTCATGCGCGGAAGGGCGCAGATAGTCCCCGCGCTCAAGGATCAGGACGCGCCGCCCCGATCCGGCAAGAGACGCCGCCATGGTGGCGCCCCCCATTCCGGACCCGACGATGATTACGTCAGCGCCATTCATGGCTTGATGCGTTCTTCGGTCTTGGGATCGAAGGCGACGGCCTTGTCCATGTTGATCGCGAAATCGAACTCTTGCCCGGCGCCGACATTCGCATCGGCCCGCATGCGCGCGACAATGTCGATGCCACCAAGCTCCATGGTGACGAACGTATCTGCGCCTGCCGGCTCAGTAACGCCGATCCGGTTGCGAAACGGCACGATATTGTTGGAGTTCCGATCCGCTCCGTCCGGGTCGGTGATCGACTCGGGGCGTATGCCGAGCAGGATCTCCTTGCCAGACCAGTCAGACATATTGGCCTGACTGAATTTCAGGAGTTTCTCCACACCGCCAGCGTCCTTGATCTGGGCATGGGGCACCCCCTCATGCATGATGACTTTTGCCGGTAGAACGTTCATTGCAGGACTGCCCATGAATGTCGCCACATAGACATTGGCCGGGGTGTCGTAGATTTCCTTCGGCGTGCCCAACTGCTGCACATAGCCCTGATACATGACCGCAATCCGGGTCGAGAGCGTCATCGCCTCGATCTGGTCATGCGTCACATAAACGATCGTCGTCTTTAGCTTCTCGTGCAACTTCTTGATCTCTGTCCGCATATCGACGCGCAGTTTGGCATCAAGGTTGGACAAGGGTTCATCGAACAGAAAGACGTCCGGATCACGGACCAGGGCGCGGCCCATGGCGACGCGCTGCCGCTGTCCGCCGGACAACTGCCCCGGCTTCCTGTCCAGCAGGTTCTCGATCTGCAAGAGCTTTGCGACATCCTTCAGGGCCCGGTCACGCTCCGCTTTCGGGGTGCCATGCATTTCGAGCCCGAATGTCATGTTCTGCCCAACGGTCATGTTCGGGTAGAGCGCATAGCTTTGGAACACCATGGCAATGTTGCGCTTTGAGGGATGCACGCCATTGACCACCCGGCCCTTGATCGAAATGTCGCCCGAGGTAATGCTTTCCAATCCCGCGATCATGTTGAGCAGGGTGGACTTTCCGCAACCCGACGGCCCGACCAGCACGAGGAACTCGCCCTCCTGTACTTCGATGTCCACGCGATGAAGAACCTCGACAGAACCATATGACTTGGTGACGTTCTGGATATCGAGAAATCCCATGGCTTTATCCTTTCACAGAGCCTGCCATCAGACCGCGCACGAAGTAGCGACCTGCGACGATATAGACGAGGAGGGTTGGCAGCGCGGCGAGGATCGCCCCTGCAAAGTGAACGTTGTATTCTTTGACGCCCGTCGAGGACTGGACGAGGTTGTTGAGCGCAACGGTCATCGGCTGTGTCTGCCCGCCAAACGATGCACCGAACAGGAAGTCGTTCCAGATATTGGTGAATTGCCAGATGACGCAGACCACGGTGATCGGGCCCGAAACCGGAAGCATGATCCGCCAGAAAATCCGGAAGAACCCCGCACCGTCAATCATGGCGGCCCGCACCAGTTCCGTCGGAAAGGCGGCGTAGTAATTGCGGTAGTAGAGCGTCGAGAAACCGATGCCGTAAACGACATGGACCAGGATCAGGCCGGGAATGGAGCCCGCCAGACCTAGTTTTCCTAGCACCGTGGCCATCGGGATCAGCACGATCTGAAACGGGATGAAGCACGAAAACAGCAGCAGACCGAAGATGATCTTGTCGCCGCGAAAGCTCCACTTTGTCAGCACGTAGCCGTTGAGTGCGCCAAGAACCGTCGAGATCGCGACCGATGGCACCACCATCAGGATCGAGTTGATGAAGTAGGGCTTCAACCCTGTCGGCTCCACGCCGATCTGCGCCGAAGACCATGCCTGCCTCCAGGGTTCGGCGGTCCATGTATCCGGAAGGGCCATCATGTTCCCGCCAGTGATCTCGGCCAGTGGCTTCAGCGAGTTGGCGATCATGACGAACAACGGCATCAGGTAGAAGAACATGAAGAGAAGCAGGATACCGTAGATGAAGGCACGGGTGATCCCTCCGGTCCGGACGGCGGTATCTTGTTCAGCTACGGCCATCACTTCTTCTCCTTCAGCTCAGCGTAGAGATACGGGGTCATGATTGCGGCAATGGTCATCAGCATGATCACGGCCGAAGCCGCACCAATTCCCATCGAATTGCGCGTAAACGTGTAGGAATACATGAAAGTCGCCGGCAGCTCTGTCGCGCGCCCCGGTCCGCCTCCGGTCAGCGCGATGATCAGGTCATAGGACTTCACCGCAAGGTGGGCGAGAATGACGAAGGCCGAGAGAAAGGCCGGACGGAGCAGAGGAATGACGATCCGGCGATAGAGGCTCCAGTTCGAAGCGCCATCGATCTGGGCCGCTTTGAGGATCTCGTTGTCAATGCCGCGCAAGCCCGCAAGGAACATCGCCATGACAAAGCCGGACGTCTGCCAGACCGCGGCGATAACGACGGTGTAGATCGCCATGTCCCGGTCTTTGATCCAGTTGAACTCGAAGCTCGCCCAACCCCAAAGGTGCATCGTGTTCTCGATTCCGATGCCGGGATCCATGATCCACTTCCACGCCGTGCCGGTCACGATGAAGCTCAGCGCCATCGGGTAGAGGTAGATCGGACGAAGTATGCCTTCGCCGCGGATCTTCTGATCAAGCAAGATCGCAAGCGTCAGGCCGATGGCCGTGCAAATGCCGATGTAGAGCGAAGAGAAGATGAGAAGGTTGACGACCGCTGTCCACCAGGCAGACAGGTTCCACAGTTTTGCGTAGTTCTCAAAGCCGACCAGGTCGTAGCTGGGCAGCATCTTGGAGTCGGAAAAGCTGAGATAAATCGTAAGGGCAATGAAACCATAGACAAAGACCAACATCGCGGCCAGCGAGGGCGACAGGACCAGCTTTGGAATCCATTCTTGCAGGCGAGTGCGAAAATCCGCCTCCGGGGCACGTTGCGCCATGGTTCCTCCTACGCCGCGAGGTTGCGGCCATCTTGATTGCTATCTCGCGGCAATGGCCCGAACACTCACTGAACCATTCCGATGATCGCGAAGGCGGCGGGTGGCCGCCTTCGCAGGCAACTCATATTACTGAGCGGCTTCGACCGCGTTCACCAGTTCTTTGGTGGCGGTCGCGGCGTCGTACTCGCCGTTGAAATGGGCGGTCACGACGTCATAGATCGCATTCTTGACCGCCGCGCGATTGGCATGGCCATGGGCGATGGAGCCAACCAGCGTCCCATTTGCCGAAGCTTCCGCAAGCTCCACCATGCCTTGCTTTCCACAGGCGTCAAACGCGTCGTTCGGGACATCGGTGCGCGCGGGAACCGAGCCTTTGACCACGTTGAACGCCGACTGGAAGCCCGGCGACATGATCGCGCGCGCCATCTCGGCTTGCGCGGCCTGCGCGGCGGTATCGGTCTGCGCAAACATGGCGAACTGGTCGGAGTTGAAGCTCACATCGCCCTGGGTGCCCGGAAGACGGAAGCACAGGAAATCGGTGCCGGGCACCTTGCCTGCGTTCAGGAATTCACCCTTCGCCCAATCGCCCATGATCTGGAAAGCGGCATCGCCATTGATGACCATCGCCGATGCCAGGTTCCAGTCGCGGCCAGAGAAGTTGTCGTCCGCAAAGCTGCGGAGGGTCGCCATCCGGTTGAAGGCTTCGACCGTCTGCTCGGAACCCAGCGCTTCCGAGTCAAGTTCGATGAAAGCCTTCTTGTAGAAGTCCACGCCACCGACCGACAGAACGATGCCATCGAACATCGTTGCATCCTGCCAGGCCTGCCCGCCATGAGCCAATGCGATGCGGCCGCTGTCTTTGACCGCCTGCATCGCCGCGACGAATTCCTCCCAGGTTGCCGGCTGCGCGATGCCGAGCTCATCAAGGACGGCCTTGTTCGCCCAGACCCAGTTCGTCGAGTGGACATTGACGGGGGCTGCGACCCAATGGCCGTCGTATTTCGAGAACGCCTGAAGAGCGGCCGGGACAACGGCATCCCAGCCTTCTTCAGCGGCAACCGCGTCGAGGTTGGCAAGCTTGCCTTCTTCAGCCCAGTCCTGAATGTCGTAGCCCAGCATCTGAACTGCCGTCGGCGCGTCGCCAGAGGTCACACGTGCGCGCAGCGTCGTCATGGCCGATTCACCGCCCCCACCGGCGACCGGCATGTCGATCCAACCGATACCATCGGCAGCGAGACCGTCTTTCAGCACGTTGAGCGCCGAGGCTTCGCCGCCGGACGTCCACCAGTGCAGTACTTCGACGTCCTCGGCATGTGCCATGCCGGTCGTCGCCATGAGAGTCATGACAAGAGCTGTCTTCGTTCCAAAATAACCACGCATTGATGTCTCCTCCTGATGTCGCGTTGGTTTCTTCGGCATCCCGGTTTGCGGGCTTATGCCGTTCTCACCCAAGGTGCCCGCTTGCGGCCAATGCGCATCACGAGGGACTTCACCTCAAGGAATTCCTCAAAACCGTATTTACCGATCTCGCGGCCCTGACCGGATTGCTTCATTCCGCCGAATGTCAGCTCGGGGAACCCATCCATCCAGGTATTGGTCCAGACCGTCCCTGCCTGGACGCGCCGGCAGAACTCGAGACAGGTATGGATATTCTCGCTCCAGACCCCTGCCGAGAGACCGTAGGTCGAGTCGTTTGCCAGCGCGATCGCCTCGTCGAGGGTCTTGAACGTCAAGACGGTCAGAACCGGCCCGAAAACCTCTTCGCGCACAATCGCCATATCGGGCGTTACGCCCCGCACGACCGTGGGTTCGTAGAACTGCGTGCCAAGCCCGGGGACCGACATGATATGCCCGCCAAGACAAACCTCGGCTCCTGCCGCGACGGCCTGGCGCACGTATCCATCAATCTTGGCCTGGTGATCCGTGGTCACGATCGCGCCCACCTGCGTGTCGGAGTTCATCGGGTTGCCAAAAACAACCTTGCGCGACAGCGCGACGACGCGCGCCACGAAGGCATCTGCCACATCCTCATGCACGATCACGCGGCTGGACGAGTTGCAGCATTGGCCAACGTTGAAATAGATCCCGAAAGTGACCGCATCCGCCGCCTGCTCAAGGTCCGCATCGGGGAAGATCACCTGTGGGTTCTTGCCGCCCAGTTCCAGAGCGACCTTCTTCAGGGTTTCGCCCGCGGACTTCGTGATCAGCTTGCCGACGGCGGTCGAGCCCGTGAACGTGACCATATCCACATCCTCATGCGTGGTCATCAAACTCCCGACGGGATTGCCATAGCCCAGAACAATGTTGCAGACGCCCGCGGGCAGACCGGCTTCTTGCAGGAACTCTCCCAGCATCGCTGTTGTCGAGGGCGTGACTTCGGAGGGCTTCACCACGCAGGTACACCCGGCAGCAAGAGCGAACGGAAGCTTCTGACTGAGGATCCAGAACGGGAAGTTCCAGGGCGTGATGATCGAGACAACGCCGATCGGCTCTTTCAACACGACGCCCATCATGTCATCGCCAAGGGCATTGTGGCTGTCACCATGCACCGTCCGCGCGAGCGAAGCCGCATATCGCCAAAGATCCGCCGCGCCGCCGCACTCGCCCCTTGCCTGGCTGATGGGTTTACCGCTTTCAAGGGTCTCGATCACCGCGAGGCGTTCGACATTTGCCTCGATCAGGTCAGCGATCCTGTTCAGAATGGCTGCGCGATCCTTGGCGGGCAGGCGGCTCCAGCGACCGTCGTCAAACGCGGCGCGCGCAGAGCGGATCGCCGCTTCCGTTTCGACATTCGACCCCAGCGCGGCCTGACTGACGACCACACCATGCGAAGGTGAAACCCGGTCCGATTTTTGCCCATCCGCGCTCTGCGCGAATTCTCCGTCGATAAAATGCCGCGCCTGATAGGGCGCGTCGGGCATGTCGACGGTTTGTTCCGAGAGGATGTTTAGGTCGGACATGAGTTATCTTCCTGAGAAATCTGGCTTACGTTTTTCGCGAAAGGCGGTGACGCCCTCTTCGCGATCCGAGGTTGCCGCCATCGCGGCGCTGCCGAGTGCTTCGACCATCGCGCCCCGATCCTCGCCTTGAGCGGCGTGGATCATGGACTTGGAGATCTCGACCGCACGCGGCGACAAGGTGATCGCGCGTTCGAGCAAGGCATCGGCGGCGGCCCGGGGATCATCGTCCACCGATGCAACAAAACCGCAGCACAATGCACGATCCGCTTTAATCCGGTTTCCGAACAGAGCCATTTCCTTGACCATCGGTTCGGGCAGGAGACGCATCAGACGTTGCGTGCCCGACCAGCCCGGAACGATACCGACGCCTGCCTCGGGCAAAGCCAAGGTTGCCTTGGGCGCCATGACGCGAATGTCGCAAGCCGCTGCGAGTTCAAGACCGCCGCCAAAGGCATGCCCGTTAAGCACCGCTATGGTCGGTTTGGACAGGCGGGCCAGTCGATCAAAGATCCGATGGCCGTCGCGCACCCAGTGGCGCGCAAACGCGGCAGGGGACAGATCCCCCCAAGCATTGATATCGGCCCCTGTGCAGAACACTTTCTCACCCTCGGCGGTGACAAGCACCGCCAAGATGGATGCGTCCCGCTCGATTGCATCGAGATGTTGTGCAAGTTGCGCCAGCATCTCGACCGTGAAAGCATTCATCTTGGCGGGGTTATCAAGCCGCAACTCGGCCACTTTGCCGTGGCGGTGAAAATGGACCGCGCTCACTTGCCCCACCCCATCGGCCCGTCGGCCAGCAGCGAGATCGGCAGCGTAATCGCATCCGGAGCGATCGACACGCGGCCACCAGAGGCTTGCACGATATCGCGCTCAGGATCGATGCCGGGCATGATCTCGGTTGCTACGAGGCCCGTTTCGGCGAGGCGCATGACACATCTCTCCGTGACATAGAGAACCTCTTGCCCCAGCTCGCGGGCGCGTTGTCCGGAAAAGGTGACGTGCTCGACTGCTTCGACCATCTTCGCAAACTTGCCCGGAGCTTCAACCTTGATCCCTTCGGAGGTCAGTTCGATCCGGGCACCCGCCTCGAACCAGCCCGAAAAGACGATCTTCTTTGCGCCCGAAGTGATGTCGACGAAGCCGCCGCATCCCGCCGTGAGGTAGGGCTTCTTCCCGAGCTTGGAAACGTTCACGTTGCCCTCGACATCCACTTCGAGGAAGGACAGGAACGACACGTCAAAACCGCCGCCCTGGAAGTAGATGAACTGCTGCGGCGAGGGCACGAAGGCGTCAGCGTTCGATGAGCAACCGAATGCGAAACCCGTCAACGGAATACCCCCGACCGCGCCCTGCTCGACCGCCCAGGTAACCGCTTCCGGATGGCCTTCCTCAAGCAAGATGCGCGGCACCATTGCGCTGATGCCGAAACCCAGGTTGGCGGTCATTCCGGGGCGAAGCTCCATCGCCGCGCGGCGCGCGATGATCTTTTCGACGCCCCGCTCCGCCAGTGAAAAGCTGTCCCAAGGCCGCATGATCTGTCCGGAGATTGCTGGATCGTAAGGAGTTTCGCATGTCTGTTTCTGGTCCGGATCGATCACGACCAGATCGACAAGGTGACCGGGAACGCGCACGTCATGGGGCCGCAAGGAACCGCGCTTGGTCACGCGGCTGACCTGAGCGATCACGAGGCCGCCATGGTTCCGGACACAGATCGCCTGCTCAAGACCGCCAAGATAGGCCCCTTCGTGCTCATAGGTCAGATTGCCGTGTTCGTCCGCCGTGGTCGCGCGCAGGATCGCGACATTGGGCACGATATTGGGGAAATGCAGCCATGTGTCGCCGTCGAACTCAACGCGTCTCACGATCGGAGCGGCTGCACCCATGTCATTCATCGCGCAGCCCTCGCGGATCGGGTCCACGAAAGTGTTCATACCTACTTTGGTGAGCACGCCGGGACGATTTGCCGCCGTTTCTCGCGCCATGTCAAAGAGGATACCCGAGGGGACGTTATAGGCTGCGACCCGGTTTTCGACGATCATCTTCCAGATTTCCGGCATCGGTTTGGACGACGGGCCAGATGGGTACGAGCCGCCGAGGATCCGGCACAACAAGCCATCCTTGGCGATATGGTCGACACCTTTGACGCCATACATGTCGCCCGCGGCGATAGGATGAATCGAGGTCAGCTCCCGCGGATGGCCTTCGGCATCGAAGCGCGCGCCAATTGCTTTGAGGACTAGGTCGGGGCAACCCAGGGCTGACGAGGAAGACACCGTCACCACGGCCCCATCGGCAATGCGAGCGGCCGCTTGCGCCGCGCTGACGATCTTGCTCATTCGATTTCTCCATAATTGATTGTTTGGCGCGCGCCTGTCCGGGCGGCGTCACGCACCGCAAGAGCGACCATCAGCGATTTCGCCCCGTCTGTGCCGGTCGCGGCGGGTGACACGCCGCGGGCAACTGCGCTTTGAATGTCCTCAATGACAGACCCGTAAATCTCGGCTGCATCGAACGAGATCTCGCGCCGACCCTGTTTGGACACCAACTCGATCCGTCCGAGCGGTTCCTGAGCCATCACACCCTGCGCAAAGACCGACGCTTGGGTGCCGTGAACTTCGATGCCCGACTGGGTGAACGGATGGGTGAAGCTTTCATGGCTGAAGACCATGGCGCCGGATGGCATCGTCCAAACCGACATGGCGGAGTCTTCGACTCCCGCTCCCATGCCGGATGTCGCCGTTTCGGCAATCACAGATTCCGGGTCTTCCTGGAGAAGGAAGCGCACGGTATCCGCGTTATGAACAGTGAGATCCATGATGACGCCGCCGCCGGCCGAGGGATTATCCAGGCGCCAGCCGCGAAGATGCTCCGGAAGATGAACGGCGTGAAACAGCCGAAGCGACAACACCCTTCCAAGCGCACCAGATGTGATAAGCGCCCGAATGGCCTTGTGACTGCCCGCACTGCGCAGGTGATGGTTCACGGCCAAGGTGACGCCGGCGCTGCGTGCCGCAGAAACCATCTCGGCTGCCTCGGCGGCGTCCATTGCGAGGGGTTTCTCGCAAAGAACGTGCTTGCCTGCCCCAATCGCGGCCATCGCGAGCGGGTAATGCTTTTCATTCGTGGTCGAGATGTAGACCGCCTGCACGGCTTGATCCTCGAGCGCCTCTTCAACGGAGGTCGACCAGCGCTCAATCCGGTGCGCCTGCGCGAAGGCCCTGGCGCGTTCGGCCTTGCCGCTCACGACCCAGCGCACGGCGCCATCTGTTTGGGCACGTATTGCTGAGACGATGTATTGGCCAGCAATCGTGCTGGCGCCGAGCAATGCCCACTTCACGTCCTGCCCTCCATTGGAACGTTCCATACGTATAATGGAACGTTCCAAGCACTGTCAATAGCGCAACTACAGGGAAGGGCGAATGAGAGACGACTGACTTCCAGCCAGTGAAGGATTGACGGAACTTTCGTAAAGGTTCCGGTCCGCTGGCGCGCCACGCGTCGCGCGGCCGATCAGTACGGCCAGACCCTTGAGATCCTGCTCTCCGATCGCCGCAATCAGAGTGCGGGTCAGTGGTTCTTCACACGGTGAAGGTGATCCGAAGGCGCGCAGGCGGCGCTCTCGTCATCTTGCCAGCGTGGCTATCGAGCCAACTCACCTTCTTCGCAAACCTGCTCCGGACCGCTGACTTTATTGCCGTGGAAGATCTGTCCACCCAAGTGGCTCTCGAACATGAGGTAGGCATTGGAACGGGCGGACGAGCGCAAGAAATACGCCTGTAGTTTGTTCAGGTCCGTTATGGTGCCTTCGCCACCAGTGTAGAAAAGGCAGCCTACGGCAATGGGCACCTCATGGTGCGCAAACGCAGCGAGATCTCCTCGCTTTCGGCGTTCTGAACTGCAAGCTGCAATGCGCGGGCCACCTGCCGCAGCGCGAAGTACCGATCCGATCCCGGCTCGAAATTTGACACGATCCACGCCTGCATATCGCCCCAGACCCCATCGCCGTCCGCATCGACACTGTTGAGCGTGTCACGGGTCACGTTGATTGCTACGCGCAGGGGGCGCGGATCTCACATGAATGGTTCCCTGCGGAAACCGCGCGGGTGTGCCCTCAGGCGGCGCAACGGTAATCTGAACCGTAAACACCTCACCCGCCGAAAGGGATGGCACGACCGGGGGTGTAACCGACACGATATCGGCAAGCTGTGGCGCGACGAACAGACCAAGCCCGTCGGTGGGTTCATCAAACAAGAGATCGGCCGAGAAGCGCTCGGCGCCTCCCGCAGACGCTTCGGCGCTAAGCTTGCGGGGATCCCAGGTCACCTTGGGCTCCCCGCAGGCTGACGAAGAAAGCAGGATACCCGCGCCAACTGCACCCATAAAAAAGCGCATGAAACCCGCCGGCCAAGCCGCACCTTGCGCCGCTTCGTCAGCTGCTCCAAACGACGGGCAGGCTTACAGCAGCCAGGTTTCCCCGTCCGAGAAGATCACCTTATCGATCCCGTAGAGATCGATGAACTGCCCATCGCCCATGCTTAGCGACACGCCTTCCGCCCCGTAACTATCTGTCGTGGTTGAGACGGTGACATCCGATGCACTCAGGTTCAGCAGGGTCACGCTGTCGAACCCGTCGTTCCCGGAATAGTCATCGCCATAGACCGACAGATGGGTGCTGCCTGACGCCGGCGCGTTCAGCGCAAGCGAAAGGGTATCGTCTCCGGAGCCAAGCCAGATGGATCCCTCGGTGCCTCCGGGGTAGAATTGAACTGGGTCAGATCCCGGCGCCTCAAGCGGCGGGATATAAAGCGAGGTGACATCGGAGGTGTCCACGTGGATCACGTCGTCTCCATCACCGGCGGAGATCGACAGGCGCACCTTGGCGGCCAGCGCGACCGAGGGATCGCTGTCCAGAACGAAGCGCAGGCTGTCATCTCCGCTTCCCAAGTCGATGCTCCCGTCAGCCATCATTTCGCCTGACGTGCCGAGATAGGTGAAATGCAGATCGACCACATCGTGGCCCGAGCCGGTATCGATCTCAGGGTTGAACCACGCGCCGGTCTGCGCATCGGCCCGGATCACCACCTGGTCGCTCTGCGCGCCGGTATCGATGGAACTGCCGTAAAAACGCATCTCTTCGCCGCCCAGCATCTGCAGAATCACGACATCTTCGCCCCAGCCGGTGTCGATCTCGTTCAGGGCAAAAAACTGCTGGGTTGGCGAGGTCAGATTGAAGACCAACGTATCGGCACCAAGCCCCAGACGGCTCTCGGCTGTTTCGTCGGTCTCGAACGTATAGCCCGAAATCGTCCCGGCACTGATATGGCGCGCATCATCCCCCAGGGTGTAGTCCAGCATGGGCGCGACAAGGGCCGGGTCGGTATACCCGGCCGAGAACAGCGTCGCGGTCCCGTAATCCAGAACATCCGCCGGATCGAAGCTGACCGAGGAGAGGTCGATCTCACCATCCGGCCCCAGAACAGAGGCCCGCACCGAGCTTGTCGCGGTCCCGTGCAGGGTCACATCGACGGTCGCAGTGCTTTCGGAAACGGCGCCGTGGCCGTCGACGGCACGCAGCTCCACCTTGGCCCAACTTTCCTCGTCAGTCGTCAAGCCAATCGGCAGACCTTCGGGCGAAACGACCAGCGTGCTGCCTTCGGTCGAGATGTCGAAAGGATACCTGTAATGCACGTAGTTCTGCGTGACCGAGACGATCTCATAATCAAGGGTCGTACCGTCATCGTCACTGTCGATATCCGAGCCGAGTGCCGAAAGGTCGAAGCGCGCTTCGCCGGTATCATCCGTCACGAAAGACGCAGTGCCGCGAATTGTCGGTGCGTCGTTCACGCCGGTGATTGCCAAATCGAAGGTGACTGCGCGGGTCTCTTGGGGCGTATAGCCAAAGAAATCCTCCGTCGAGGTGGTGGTCACATAAAGCGTCACCGTCTCGATCCATACTTCGCCCTCGGCCAAGGACACCCCGGCCTCGTTGTATTCGAAGGAGAAATCGTAGACCCGCTGCGTCGATTGCGGGCCCCATTTGTAGTCGCCGTTGGTATAGCTGTCAGTGTTACTCAGAACGGTCAGGCGACCGAACTCTGTCGTCTCGGTCCAGTTTCCGTTGGGCGCACTCAGCTTTGCGCTGACCTGATTGTCGTCGAGATCGAGGATCGTGAAAGAGAAGCTTGCATCGGTATCCTCGGTCACCGCGAAAGTTTCGGGCACACCCGAAATTTCCATCGGCAGGTCTTCGCCCAGCACGATGGTCGCGTCGTTGAATTGCAGGATCTCGATTCCGCTCAGCAGGTCGGTTCCGGTGCCGCCCGAGGAGTCTGTCAGCTTCCAGTCGATGCCCTTCTCGATCGAGCGCGACCAATCGTAATCCCAGACCGAGCCATCGAGAACCAAGGTATCCGTGCCCGACGAGCCCTTGACGACGTCATCGCCCGCCGTCGAGATCAGCGTGTCATCGCCACGCGTCCCGCGCAGTGTGCTGCCTCCGGTGGTGCTCCCGGCGTCACCCCCACCCTTCGTCGGCTTCGGCATGGCATAATCCTTTACGTTCAATAGACATTCAAAAAACTTCTATCGGAACCGTAGGCGATCCAGACCCATATCTCAAGTTTTCAGGCGATCTCCCACATGCCGAATCTAGATTTCCTTTTCCGCTTCTACTGCAAGGCTCCCATTTCTCTTCGTGTCTGCGCACCGAAAGCAAGCGCCGTCGGAAAGGTCGCGTCACAGTGTTGGGGGGTGACGCGCGCGGGTAGCATCTAGAACAGTCGAGCGACCGATTGCATTGCCCAGGTCCGCACTTAGTCAGCTTGGGTCTGACGGTCGACGTCTGAGCGCTCTCCGTTTGCTTCCAGTTTGCTTCCACGGGCAAAGTCGCAACGCGAACGACCGCCCAGAGTTGGCGCTTAACGCATTGTTTTTGCTTTTGAAGATTGGTTGCGGGGGTAGGATTTGAACCTACGACCTTCAGGTTATGAGCCTCATTGTCGTATGTTTGCTTGAGTTTGTGGATCGTATTTCCTTGGTGTTCTGTCAGTATGTTAGATTGATTCATGCTTTTCTGTCATTCGTCGCAGATTGCCCATTTTTGCTCCAGAGTGTAGCACCAGCGTAGCACCGCCGTAGCACAGGACAGGAGCCGCCCATTGGAAGACCGCCGCCTGAACTTCATCAAGAGCGCCCTTGCAGGACTCCCGCCTGCCCCGAAGGGCCGCAAGGATTTCTACTACGACACCAAGGAGCAAGGCTTGTGCCTGGCGGTGACGTCCACAGGCACCAAGACATTCTACCTCTACAAGCGCGTGGAGGGCCGCCCCGAGCGCATCCTCCTGGGCCGCTTCCCCGATATAAGCATCGAGAACGCCCGCAAGGCAGCAATGAGCATGAAGGGCGCGATTGCGGCGGGGAAGAACCCACAGAAGGAACGCCGCGCCATCCGCGACGAGATGACCTTCGGCGCGCTCTTCACCGAATACATGGAGAAGTATTCCAAGGTGCATAAGCGCTCCTGGGCCTATGACGAGCGCGAGGTGAACAAATACCTCTCGCATTGGTTCAAGCGGCGTATCTCCACCATCGAGAAGGCCGAGGTGGAGCGGCTGCACGCCAAGATCGGCAAGGAGAACGGCCTGTACCAGGCGAACCGCCTGCTTGAGCGTATCCGCTCGATCTTCAACAAGGCGATTGATTGGGGATGGGATGGCACCAACCCGGCCATCGGGATCAAGAAATATCGCGAGAAGAGCCGGGAACGCTTCTTGCAGCCTGACGAATTTCCGCGCTTCTTCGTGGCCCTGGGGAACGAGCCGAACGAGACCGCGCGCGACTTCTTCATGCTCTCGCTCCTGACCGGGGCGCGGAAGTCGAACATGCTGGCGATGGTGTGGAAGGATATCAATTTTACCACCGCGACGTGGCGCATTCCCGAGACGAAGAACGGCGAGGCCCAGGTAGTCCACCTGTCCGACCCGGCGATGGAACTGCTCACCCAACGCAAGCTGGCATCCGAGAGCCCCTGGGTCTTTCCTGGCGAGGGTCGCACAGGCCACCTGGCCGACCCGAAGAAAGCCTGGGGCCGTATCCTGGCGGAAGCGGGGCTTGAAGACCTGCGCATTCATGATCTGCGCCGCACCCTGGGCAGTTACCAGGCCGCGACCGGAGCCAATGGCTACATCATCGGCAAGTCACTTGGACACAAGAGCCAGCAATCCACCGCGATCTATGCGCGGCTCAACCTTGATCCCGTTCGGGACTCGGTCAACAAGGCCACTGAGGCGATGTTGGGGTATGCGGGTGCGGGCGAAGAACAACACCGCTGAGGACGCCATGGCGCTAGCAGGTTTGGATCGGTGCTTGTGCAGCGCAAGAGAGCCAATGGCAGCAGTCAACGTGGCTGAAAATAGGCTCGCCGCAAATTCGGGAGTTGTCTTAAGGAAAGACCAATTTCGGATCGGAGCGCCAATAGCGTCATCGGCTTTCGATAGAGCGAACAACGCTTTCTGCAGTGATCGCCGGGCCTTGGGTCAGTTTGTTCATCGGTTGAATCATCGATGCGATGGTTGAACTCCGTGTCTCGGCCGACAAGTCTTCTACATGCACCACAAAGTCTACCTGCTTCGTATTCTGGTGCGCCCGGTAGTCCATGCTGTAATAGACCCCAATGTTGGGGGACTTGAGATTTCGTCCGCTTAGCCCGCTAAAAAACACTCGGATACGGATGTCCCCAGTGAAGTTAAAGTGGTCAGCGATGTGTTTCACTGTCGCAAGGAAGCTGTTTGCATAGGCAATTTGCTGCGCGGTCCAAATGTGCTGGCCTCTCTCCCACGTGCGCGACGACCTATTCTCGACGGCGCTCTTTATCCAGTCCGTGTCTTCCCAATAGGAGATGACTTCTGTTCCGCTCAAGCACTCGCTTAGCCGCCAAATCGCACGATGATCGAAATCCGTGGTATTAACGTGAACTTCGAGGCCGTCATGATCCGCAACTTCTATGACAAAGGGGCGATTGGGCGAGTTGTAGTCATTATCAAAAAAAGTATAGCCACTTCGCTTGTCTTGCGGACGATGGCGCAAGCACTCAGTCAGTTGATCGGTCGTAACCGGCTCAGCATCAACCAGTTGGAAGCCATAGGCGACGAAGCAATTTGTGAGATCGACCTCATACGGATACTTCTGGGCCTCCTCCTTCCACCGTGCGACCACGTGTTCAAAATCCGCGTCAAATACATTTTGCTCCTCG
Organism: Sedimentimonas flavescens; assembly: GCF_025154035.1. Lineage (NCBI taxonomy): Bacteria > Pseudomonadati > Pseudomonadota > Alphaproteobacteria > Rhodobacterales > Sedimentimonas > Sedimentimonas flavescens. The sequence continues at coordinate 205,356 of NZ_JAOALJ010000007.1, forward strand.
ATCTCGGGTGCTGGTCGAGGTTGCTCGATCATCGTCGATAACGCGCTGAGCAACGACGTCTTATCGCTCAATACACAGCGTCTTATCACGTCCTGCCATTCATCCGGCGTCTCGATGGGCGCAGAAACAGGTCCTGCCTTGCGAGTGTAGTGAACACCCTTTACGACGCCTTGTGTGCGCCCGCGCGCGTCGTTCGGGCCATTTTTCTTTCCGCATACCGGTGACGCACCACACGATGGAACCCAGATGACTGGAACTGAAAAACCTATTCCATTCGGTTGTTCCGCGCTGACGGTGCAATGCGGTGATGGTTGCAGATACGCTGCCGAGATTTGGTTGATCTGATCTTGGTCAACGCCAACAATCTCTTCTGGAAGTGCATCAGGGTAGGTTCCGTCGTCTTCGCGCCCCAATACAATCCACCCACCTCCATGATTTGCCAGTGCGCAGATTTCCTTCGCGAGCTTTGCTTTGCCGACACTATCATTCAACGGGAGGGAACGCTTGAACTCGACGTCCAAGTCTTCATTTGGAAATTTGAGCGCGTGGCTGAAATCTAACGGTAGTTCGTTTGGCATATTTATCTCTGAAGCGTTTGTTGCTTGTAGCAGTGAAAGAATACCGGGGGGATGGGCGTGTTCTTACGCTGACCTCAGCCAGAAGCTTCATCAATCTTTAACGTTTTGCAATGTCCGACACCTACGAATTGCTGTTATTTGCTTCCTACGCAGCTTCCGCCACTCTGGGCTCAAAACGGCCATTAGCCGCACGTTCAACCCCGGCTCAATCTGGACCCCACGCGCGAATCCGTGAACAAGTCCACAGCAGCGACGTTGGAGTATGGGGACAGACCGGGACCAAATGACACAGACTGAACGCATGGCGCTGGCCTGGGTGGTCAGTGACGAGATTGAACCCGCAGACCTCATTACTCCCGAACTCCTGGCAGCCTTCGCGGCATATGCCGGACTGCCCAAGAACGAGGCCACGCAATCCGCCCTCAGTGACGCCCTGGACGCTTTCAGAGGGGCCTGGTTCGATCTGGACGCCCTCAGGCCGGAGAGCGCCGAGAACAAGGCGCTGGAAGCGGCGGCGGCGAACGCGGGCAAGCTTTATGACGATCTGCTCGCGCTCCAGGAATATCCCGGCATCGAGGGCCGGTTGGAACGGACAATCAGTGCGTTTCCGCATCTCTACGAATTGGAAGATGGGAAGACGCTGCGAGATTTGCTTGGCACCCGTCGAAACATCTTCCGCACCTACCGGGAACTCCTGGTCGATCTGCAAGCCTGCCTGGAACTGACGATCAACCGCAAACCCAGGCGGCAGGTGCTTGACGGGCTGGATGATGAAGACCCGATCGACCTTGAAACCGACGAGGAACACGCGAAGCGGATGAAGGACTGGCGGGCGCGGAGCAAAGCAAGGTCTCTTCCCAAAGAGCACGCCCTGCATGCGTTCTTGCTGAGCCTGCGCCCCTATTGGGAGGCGCACAGCCCTTACCCGTTCACTGAAGGGATGCACTACAAGGAAGCGAACCAGACGATCTCATTCCTGGTTGACGCGGTGGAACAGGTGATGGCGATTGCCTCGCCCGATACGACGCGGGCGCAGATTGTGACCGCCATTCGAGAAGTTCGCGCATCGCCGCGTTAAGGAAGCAACGCCAGCTAGCCTTTGGAAGCGAAATCCATGTCCCAACCCCCGTCATCCTCAGAGACATAATATTCCTCCACATTGCCCGAAATTTTTTCATAAATGGCGGGGAGATAATCGACAAGAACGCCCATCGTTACGCGGTCGCCCGGAAAGTCATGATAGAAGCTCAAATAGTCACGCATTTCTTCATGTTCATCCTGAGGAAGTAGCGTGAACGGGTCTTGTTCCCCGTAATCCCATAAGTTGGATAGGTGGATAAACTTCGAACAAAATTGATACGCCCTTGAGGCCCACTCGTGTCGCTTCACAGAAAGCTCGTGAAACTCTTTATCCGTGATAGGGATCAGCTTCCCTTTGCTGGTCTGTTTTTTCCAACGCTGACCTTTTAGGAACTCGTCGCATAAAGCATCGCGCTCCACTTTGGGGACGTTGTAGAGCAAGAAATCGAGGCGCATCAGGTTATCGATTTCCTGTCTGATGATCCCCATGCAAGCTCCGTAGAGTTCCGTGCCATATAACAAGTCGAAGGCCGCTCGATGTTCGCCCGATCGTTTCCTGACCAAACTCAAAAATCGAGCCAAGCTAGGTTCACCCGATAAGCTCATAAGACACACCAATCCAAATAAAACGCCCCATCACGCTAACAGAACACCGCCATCTTGTAAGGTAGGATGGCGATAGCAGCTTAACCTGTTGAGCCATCGTAAAAGTGACGGCCACTTTTGCGCGTCACTTCCACGATCGGGTTTGATGGATGCGTTTGGGCGTTTCTGACAGGTTTCCACCATCGTTCAACTTTGATGGAAACTACGATGAATAACGCTCTTAAGACCCTTTTGACCCCGCAAGACGTGGCTGACCGTCTCGGGGTCTCCACCACCACCTTGAGCACCTGGCGCTGCACGAAGCGTTACCCGCTGGCCTATGTGAAGGTGGGCCGTCTGGTGCGCTATCGCATCACTGACGTGGAGGCCTTCGAGATGGCCCGCCTTCAAGAGGTGGCCGCCAATGACAACCAAGCCCCTCGCGCATCGCCATGTCTTCTTCGTCGCGGTCAATGACGCCTGCCTGCGCAACTGGCCGGGCCTGGTGCAGACCTGGCTTCCCCAGGGCCGTCGATACGGCGCGGAATGGGTAGCGCTGAACCCTACCCGCGCCGATACCCGCCCCGGCTCTTTCAAGATCAGCCTGCTGGATGGCAAATGGGCCGACTTCGCCACGGGTGACCGGGGCGGCGATCCGGTGAGCCTCTATGCCTATCTGAACGGCCTGTCGCAGAGCGCTGCGGCCCGTGAGCTTGTCGAGACCTGGGGGATGGGCGCATGAGTATGATTGCCACCCTGAGCCACCCGAAAGCAGGCAAGCCCGCCGCCCAGTATGTGTACCGGGACGCCGAAGGGCAGCCCGTCCTGGTCGCCAACCGTTACGTTAGGGGCGAGGGTAAATTCTTCCTGCCCTATGACGTGCTGACGGGCGCCTGGTCCGCCCCGGAGCATCGCCCGCTCTATCGCCTGGATCACCTGGTTGCGGCCAATGAGAACCGCCCCGTTATCCTGGTCGAGGGCGAGAAATGCGCCGACGCCCTGGCGGGGCTTGGCTTTGTCGCCACCACGACCTTTGGCGGAGCGCAAGCAGCGCATAAGGCGGACCTGTCTCCCCTTCGGGGACGGGAGGTCATCATCTGGCCGGACAAGGACGAACCGGGCCTCAAATATGCTGAAGGGCTGGCCCTAACGTTACATAGGGACTTCGACACTCAGCCGAAGATCATTCCCACCTCTGACCAGGTCCTACATAAGGTTACATACCCTAGTGGGGACGGCCTCGACGCTAGCCTAGCCTACCCTAAGGGATGGGACGCGGCCGACGCCGTGGCCGAGGGCTGGACGGTTGGCCAGATCAAGAAGCTCGCCCAACTCGCCACGCCCCTAGCCTATGCTAAGGCTAGCGGGGAGCCGCAGGCGGCGGAGCCTCCCGCTAACGATAGCCTCTTCGAGGATATCGAGTTCTGGCACACCCCCGACAAGCGGCCCTTTGCTTCCATCCGGCGCGAAGGACATTGGGAGAGCTTCGCCCTTGAGGGGGGCGCCTTCAAACAACTCCTGGCCTATGCGGAATACCGCTCCACCGGAAAAACCCCGCCGAGCGCCAGGCTCGAAGACATGGTGCGCCAGATGGTCGGCCAGGCTCTCTTCGAGGGGCCACAGCGCCCCGCCTTCCTGCGGATCGGAAAGACCGCCCAGGGCTTTGCGCTGGATCTCGGGACGCCCGACTGGTCCTCGGTGGAGGTGACGCCCGAGGGCTGGCAGCATCGCCAGGCAAAGGAGCCGCGCTTTCGGCGCAGTCATGGGCTTGCACCTCTTCCGATCCCCGTAGCTGGAAGCGCGGACGTGGGCCTATTGCGGGACTTCGTGAACGTGGGCAGCGATGCCGACTTCCAGCTTGTCGTGGGCTGGCTCCTGGGCGCGCTGCGCCCCGATGGCCCCTACCCTATCCTGGTGCTCTCGGGCGAGCAGGGCAGCGCCAAGAGCACGACGACCAAGGTGCTGCGTTCCCTGGTCGATCCCTCCACCCTGGAGACACGCTCCTTCCCTGGCGACGAGCGCGACCTGGTGATTGCAGCGCAAGGCGCGCATGTGCTGGCCTTCGACAACCTGTCGCGGGTCAAGCCCGCGATGGCGGATTGCCTCTGTCGTCTCTCCACCGGGGGCGGCTTTGCCACCCGCAAGCTGCATAGCGATGCCGACGAGGTTCTGTTCCAGGCAACGCGCCCGATCATCCTGAACGGTATTCCCGACTTGGCAGAGCGCGCGGACCTAGCGGACCGGGCCATCATCCTCACCCTGCCGACGATCCCCGAGAGTGCCCGGAGCTTCGAGAGTGACTTCTGGGAGCGCTTCGAGGCGGCGCGCCCGCGCATCCTGGCAGGGCTTCTGGATGCCGCAAGCCACGCACTGGCCCATAGCGCCTCTGTGCGGCTCGCAGAGCGCCCCAGACTGGCCGACTTCGCAAGATGGGTCACAGCAGCCGAACCCGCCCTGGACTGGCCTGAGGGGGCCTTCCTGGCCGCCTATCAGGCAAACCGGCGTGAGAGTGAGGCGGTCGCTATCGACAACAACATGGTGGCGGCCTTGGTTCTTCAGTTGATGCAGGAGCGCCGCGAGTGGCGCGGGACGGCGAACGAGTTGATCCAGGCCATACGCAGCCGCTTCAGGGCCGAGACCGAGAGCGCCGAGACCTTCCCCCGCAAGCCCAACCACTTCGGCAGCGAGTTGCGGCGGGTAACGCCCCTCCTGCGCCGCCAGGGCGTTACGGTCGAGCATCTGCGCGAGGCCAAGGAGCGGCGGCGGATCATTCGCCTAACGCTAGGCTTAGGTGAGGCTAGCCTAGGCTATAGCTTAGCCTAGGCGACGCACCCAACAATCTCCCTAGCCTAGGCTATCCTTAGGCTAGGGGCGGCGAACTACGAATCCTTCACCCAAGCCCTGAAAATCGTTGTCCGCCATCGTCCGCCTTGTCCGCCAATCAACCCTTATTCGCCTGGCAGCGGACAACGGCGGACAAGGCGGACAACGATAAGGCAGCTGTTCTCAGTACTCTGCCTCGGAACTACTCTCTGGGGAACGGCGCTCTTAGCAGCTCACCGAACATCCCGGATACCTGCAAACGACAACCGATGCGTCACCACGCTGACATTCCAGAGATGTGCAGCACGTCCAGAACCCCAGATTTTTGCATAGTGCCACTGAAACGACGCTACAGTTCACTTTATCCAATCGTCATTCAACGAAGAATCTGAGGTCACTTTGAGGTTTAAGTGTGGACGTCGAACCAGTATCACTTGGCTTTCTGATAATACTCGGTGTGGGAAATCATAGATGCTTACTGCAGATGTAAACGGCAGCCGATGCAGACCACTACCCGGTGCGGTTGGCAGCTGTCCGTTTTGTAATTCTGAGATGATTCCGCGTTGCGGTGAAGTAAGAGTTCATCATTGGGCGCATAAAAGCAAAGCAGACTGCGACCCCTGGTGGGAACCCGAAACTGATTGGCATCGGAATTGGAAGAATGAATTTCCACTAAGATGGCAGGAATATTTGTTTACCGATCATGCAACAGGTGAACGCCACATTGCTGACGTGCATACCTTGGCAGGCCTAACCGTAGAATTTCAGCATTCTCATCTCGAACCAAACGAACGTCGCGCAAGAGAAACTTTCTACAAGAACATGCTCTGGATCGTCGATGGATCAAGGCTTGAAGGTAACAGAAAGAAAATAACTGAGTGGCGAAATAAATTGGCTGAAATAATTCAAAATCAACATCGCACAAATCTGTTTCTGACCGACAATGCAGACGACCTTTTCCCCGCCAACTGGACAAACAGCCCTGCGCCAGTTTGTTTTGACTACATGGGGCCAAAAGCTGATTCATCATCTGACCCTCAACCGCTTTTTCTGCTTTACCCCGAAACCGTCCATCGAAAACGTCTTGTTGAGCCGCTAACTCGCGACGGATTACTGCGGTCTATTCTCTCAGAGCGTCTAAATATGAACTCGGTACGCGGTATCATGCAGAATGTCGCAAGTTTGCGTCTTGGAGGTAGGCGAAGATAACCAAAAATTGCTCCATTTGCAGGGCGCATACCGGTCTTCTGGAATCAAACCAATCTACTCTTCCGGCCTATTGTTAACATTCCTGTCCAACGCAGGGATCGTCTTGGGCCAGCGCCAAGCTGTCGGTCTTAGCAGGCGCGACTAAGCTTCCGGAGCATTATCCCTTTGTGACTACTGTCGATCGGAGCATCTGCTGCCTGCCCGCTTCTGTAAGAGACCAGTAAAGGCCGCTTCCTCCCGATCCCTTGGCCTGCGAAGAAAGCTCAATTAACCCTAGCGCCATAAACTGAATTCGAAGGGTATAAAAATCGTGCTGATCAATCTCCGGACTGAGCGCATCTTTTTGCAACCGCCCATATTTCTTACAAATGGACTGCGACAGGTCTGACTTGACAATATGTTCTATCTTTGGCGCCAAGAGGCTTGGCGACAATAATGCGAAAATTCCACCGAAATCAGCATTGATGGTCATGTTTTTCGTTTCCATCCCCCAAGCCCCAGGAACCTTGAAGGACACGGAAATTTTAGTTTGGCAATCTAGACCGGCAATATTTTTCGGAACACCCGCCAGTGGTTTTAGCTCCTGCCGAAGTTGCGTATTCTCAGAAAGCAACTGTCTGTTCTCGGCCTGCAGCGCAACTAGCCGCTCCAGGGTCTCATTAGCAACTGGTTTATCACCACGGACCCACCCGGGACGCGTCTTGGTAGCCTTCGCGTGATCCAGTGCCTCGCGCACGGCCAACTTCAGGGCATCGGGATTTTTCCACGTGCTTCGTAGTCGGCTTTGGCTGGCCTTCTGGATGAATGCCTCGAGCTTTTCGCGCCTTTCCGGGTCGGTCTCGGTGTCCTTGACGGGCAGTTCATCAAGCCCGTCGCGAAGCATTACGAGGACCGGGACGCCAATTTCCTTAGCGTAGTCGTGTTCCTTTTCCGTATAGCTCACGGCATTATCGGCTAAGGATCCATACTTGCCCGCGATGATCAGGATGTAGTAGTCGCACTGCGCAATCAGCGTCTTTATGAACTCGAACTGCTCCTCATCCGCCGCCGGAAAGGCTTCCATGCCAACGGGGAAATCCCCAGCTCGAATTACTGTTTGCTCGACCGCCCGCCGCTCTTCAATCAAATCTTTATAGGTCGAGCTTATGAAGACCTGATATCGCTTATCACTCATGATTTTTTCCAATCTTTCCGCTAGTTGAAGTATTGCCGCGCTTTTGCGTCACCTTCAATATTGCGGGGACTTAGTAACGCTGGGGGTACTGCGCTTCTGGTGCGGCACAACGAGCTGAACTGACAACTTCTTGAACTACCGCCCGGCACCTCTGGACACCCCCCCTACGCGCCGCCTCCCACTCTTTCCTTGCGCCTTAGCGTAGCACCGCTGTAGCACCGGCAGGAGTCAGAATGCGCAAAGCCGCCCTTAATTGGCGCGTAACGTGTTGTAATTTCTGCGGATTTTTGGTTGCGGGGGTAGGATTTGAACCTACGACCTTCAGGTTATGAGCCTGACGAGCTACCGGGCTGCTCCACCCCGCGAGAGTATTGCGTTTTTTGCGCGGTGCAATGATCCGCTTTGGCCCCG
>NZ_JAOALJ010000008.1:0-114847 GCF_025154035.1 Sedimentimonas flavescens
GCGCCGCTCAGGCTGACGCCCGTGCTGCTCGTCTCTTCCCAACTGTAGCTCAGCGTGTCGTCCTCGGGGTCGCTCGAACCGCTGCCATCGAGATTGACCGTCGCGCCAGAGGCCACCGACTGGCCCGTCCCCGCATTCGCCGTCGGCGCCGTGTTCGGCCGCGCCGGCGGGTTCACCGTCACCGTCACGCTCGCTTCGGACGAAAACTCCCCGTCGCTCACCACAAGCCTGAACACCAGATCGACCGGGCTGTCCGACCACAAAAGCGTCGGCGCCGTGAAGCTTGGCGTCGCAGTCGACGCGCCGCTCAGGCTGACGCCCGTGCTGCTCGTCTCTTCCCAACTGTAGCTCAGCGTGTCGTCCTCGGGGTCGCTCGAACCGCTGCCATCGAGATTGACCGTCGCGCCAGAGGCCACCGACTGGCCCGTCCCCGCATTCGCCGTCGGCGCCGTGTTCGAGCTCGCCCTGTACAATGTCGCAGGAGAAGATTGCCCGGACGTGATTGCAAAGCTGCTGTTCAACCCGGAGGCCGATGCGGACACGACCGTCGATGCGGAGGGGCTGGCCGGCGCGGTCCAGTTTGCCGTACAGCTTGCCGCCTGTGTCTCTTCTTTATTCCCGTGCGAAATCGAGAGCGTAGCCGTGCATGAGATCGGGTTCGGGATTCCATCAGGATTGCTGATCCCGGTGATAGAGATCGGAATCGAGTCGGGGCACCGTTGGCTATTGTTTCCTGTCGAGGCAACCGTGTACTGCACGCGGAACGTAAGGGTCGTCCCTTGCCCCCCGCCGGCAGCGGGATAGGTATAGCCCGACGGGTAGGTCACGGTCAGCACCGGGTTGGTGGCGGTACAGGCGGCCATAGCCCCTGCGGCGGACCCCACGACTCCGGCAAGACCCAGGACCAAGATGGCGCCTCTCCTCGCGAGGCGGCGCAACACCGCCCGACCGGAGGCCGCCCGCAACGTAGAGAAACCAGAAATTCGCTTAATACGCATGTGCTCAATACCTCAGCCTGAACCGATCGGCCAGATCGAGTAAATGGTTAACAAAGTATTAACGCAATGAATCGTTGCGCGGCGGCACGCATGCCCTGCGACTGTGACAGCGCCGCCACGAGGAGCCGCGCAAAATGCGTTTCATTCTTGGGTTTCTTGCCACGACACCGCACCGAAAGAGGCCGTTTGGTGCGTCGATCATCCCCACTCGAAACGGCGGATCGATTACCGGCCCGAGCCAGCCGAAACCCATGCCCTCGGCGCACAGACCCATTCACTCCGTTGCCCGAGCAATCGAACTCGACTACCCTCGCGCAAGGTATTGGCACCCCTCAAGCGGGCAATGGATTGCGTGGAGGCGATTTGATACTGTTCGGGCTCAGGTCACCGCTGGTTGTGGATTACGAAATAGCGGCGACAAGATCGGGAACCGATATCGCCTATGGCGTCTCGGTCGCGGGCCATCCCCGTGTTCTGTCCGACATCGAGATCGTGGAGCTGGCGGCGCTTGGCGACCGGCCCAGGGGCGCCGCGATGCCCTGCGCCTTCGCACCCGACAAGCGCGACGAGCTGGCGCAGCTGGCTCTGGAAGCCGGGTTTTCGTTGGCCGATGCGCTGATCGACCCTACCGCGATCTTGCCGCCCAAGCTGCGCATCGGACCGGGGAGCTTTATCAACGCGGGTGCGGTGATCGGCGGCGGATGCATGTTCGGGCAAGGCGTTCTGATCAACCGCAGCGCCTCGATCGGGCATCACACGGTGCTTGGGGACTGGGTCAGCATCGGGCCCGGTGCGATCCTGTCGGGGAACGTCCGGATCGGCGCGAACAGCATGATTGGCGCCGGTGCCGTCATTCAATCCGACGTGCGGATCGGCGCGAACGTGCGCGTCGCGGCGGGAACCGTTGTGCGCAAGCATGTCGAGGATAACGCGCTTGTTTCGGGCAATCCGGGCAAGGCGGTACGGATGCGCGCGGTTCCGTCCTCGCTCAACCGGGAGGGGGCGGAGTGAACGATCTTTCCGCGCGGCTGTGGCGAAACCTGACTGACTCGGGTTCGCGCGACTTCCTTGTCACCCCCGATCAACGGATTGGCTATCGCGATATCGCGCGCGGCATTCGCCAGTGGCTGGCCATGTTCGACGCGGCGGGGCTTGTATCCGGCGATCGCTTCGTGCTGCGCACCGCGCAGGACGAGGTCGCCTGCGCGGCCTTTCTGGCGGGCCTTGTCGATGGGGTGGTGCCCGTTCTGCTGGAAGGCAGTTGCCCCGACAACCGCCTGCGCGCCATCGTCGAGATGGTCGAGCCGGGGCTGGTTCTGTCCGACAACGCCCTGCCCGAGCTTCCCCAACCGACCGTGACACACCTGCTCGCACAGCGTAAGCCGGGCGGGCTGCGACTGTTCGGGGCGCGCAGGGCGTCGGCTGAATTCGGGCTTGAGATCGCCGAGACCACCCGCCCTGCCCGGCAACCGGGCGATGACGGGCTTGCGTACCTGCTGTTCACCTCGGGGACAACCGCAACACCGAGTGGGGTCGAGATCACGCGCGCAAACCTTGCCGCGAACCTGACCACCCTGACCCGGCTGTTCGATTACGGCCCCGAGGCGCGGATCTTCAACGACATGGTGCTGGCCCATGCGGACGGGATGATCCAAGGACCGGTGCTGGCCGCCTGGAACGGCGCTGCTGTGCTGCGCGCCGGGGGCTTCAAGATCGGCGCCATCGAGGACTGGCTCGGCGCGGTGCGGCGCCTGCGCGCGACCCATGTGCTGACCGTCCCCACCGTCTGGTCGATGATCGACCGGCTTGCCGCGCATGATGACTACTTCGACGCGCCCGAATGCCGGATGCTGATGACCGTGGCGGCCAAGATGCCCATACCGCTGTGGGAGCGGATCGAGAAACGCTTCGGGCGTCCGCTTATCAACCACTACGGCCTGACAGAAACCGTCGCCAGCGCGCTTTATGCGGGTGACGGGCCGGAACTCGGGGCGCGTGGCACGATCGGCAATCCTGTCGACTGCGAGGCGCGCATAGCCGATGGTGCCGCGCAGGGTGAGTTGCAGCTGCGCGGAGCGAACGTGTTTCACGGCTACTGGCGCAATCCGCAGCGCACCTCGGACAGCTTCACTCAGGACGGTTGGTTCCGCACCGGCGACCTTGCCCAGATGCGCCCCGACGGCAGCTACGAGATCATAGGTCGGGTCAAGACCGCGATCGTAACCGGCGGCGTGCTGATCCATCCCGAAGAGATCGACGACGCAATGCTGCGCCATCCCGACGTGTCGGAAAGCGTCACGGTCGGCCTGCCCGATGAGCTTTTCGGCGAGATCGGCGTCACCTGTGTCATCCTGGCCCGCCCGTGCGACGAGACTGCCCTGACCGAGCATCTGCGCCAGTTCGTCGAGCCGCGCAAAGTCTCGAAGCATATCATCGAGCTGCCGACGATTCCGCGGGGCCTGTCGGGGAAGCCACAGCTCGACAAAGTGCGTGCGCTGGCGACCGCCCGCCTGGCAGAACGTAGCACGGGTAAGCAACGCCCCGACCACGCGCAGACCGTGCTGGAGATCGCCGCCAAAGTGTTCCGCGTACCGCTATCGCAATTGACGCTACAAACCACGCCGCGCGATCTCGCGGCCTGGGACAGCTTCACCCAGTTGAACCTCGTGCTGGCGATCGAGGAGCATTTCGACTGCCGCATCCCCGCCGCTCGGGTCAGTGCGCTGCGCGCCCTTGGGGATTTCGCACAGGCGGTCGAGCACCAGCCATGAAGCATCCTTCTGGCCGGATGATGACCCTTGCCTGGGTTGCGGCGATACTGCTGGTCGCAGCCCTGTTCGGGTACACGAAGATCGCAAGCCAGCGCGCTCTGGCAAGCACCTTTGCGGGACACGAGATGGCGTTCATCGGCACCTCGCTGATGCGCGATGCCGTGCCGAACGCGGATGATGGGAGAACCGCACAGAAATTCTTTTCCGATACGTTCATTCGACTCGGGATCCCTAGCGCTAGAGAAGGGCAGCTTCTCTCGCTAGCGCGAGCAGCGGTGAGTGCCCGGGTCAAAACTCTTTATATCGAGGTCAACCCACTCGTTACACGGTTGGCCGGGCGAAATCCCGGTTGCGGATCACACTACAAGCTGGAGCGGATCTCTTACGACATCAAAGGGTTCGCCAAACCTGCGCTGCTGGAGCGGGATTTCCCACAGCGTTACTTGCAGGATTCTCGCGAACAAGCCCCGCGCGAACCTGACCTCGAAAGGATCGCGGCAAGCTATCCGCTGCAGTTCCCCCCGCTCTGCCACGAAGCTGCATGGCAAGAGCTGAGCACGAAGGCGCGCGGCACGCAGATCATTCTGGTCGCCATGCCCCGCGCCCCGGTCGCGCGCGAACATATCGGCAGTGTGGACATGGCGCGCTTTCATCGCGCGGCTGCGGCGCTGGCCGAGCGCCTCGGGGTGCAACTGTTCGTGGTGGATCCGCAAGGCACGTGGGAGAGCGATCTGTTCAAGGATCAGGCGCATGTGAATGCCCGTGGCTCGGCGCGCTTCATAGACGCACTTGCGGCCTGGCAAGGGGCGCAATCGTGATCGGCGTCGATTTCCTGCTTTTCATAGCCTTCTCGCTGGCTTGTGTGCCGCTTGTCTGGCTGGTCCCCCGCACCTATGCGTTCGACGCCGTGGCAGCCTGGACACTGGCGGCGCTGCTGGCCTATTCGCCGGCAACGGCAGCCTGGGTCGCCTCGATCGCGTTCGGACTTCCGATGCTCCTCACGCATGGCGCCCGGCGAAAGGACACGCTGGCGGCTGCGCTGAGCCTGCTCATCGCAGCCGCTTTCGTCTTCTCAAGGCTGACGCCGGGTTGGGGATGGATCGGCGGCGCCTTCTTCACCCTGCGCGCATTGCATGTCGTGATCGAGTGGTGGATGGGTCGCCTACGCGCGCCGGGCCTGCGTGAAAGCCTGCGGTATTTCCTGTTCCTGCCGGTCTTCGTTGCTGGGCCGATCAACCGCCTGCCCCATTTCCAGCACCAACTGCGCCGCTGGCGATGGGACACCGCCGCCTTCATGACCGGGGCCGAGCGACTACTGCTTGGCCTCGTTTTCATCTATTTCATCGCGGGGGGGCTGGTAGCGGAGCTTCATCGCGGGGTCGTGAAGCTGAGCGAGGGGGCACCCGCCTTCTGGTCAAGCTGGGCGCTCTCAGCGGTCGACTGGATCAACCTCTACTTCGTTTTCGCGGGTGCCACCCATGTTGCCCTCGGCATCTCGCTCATGATGGGGCTGACGCTAGAGGAGAATTTCGACCGTCCTTGGGCTGCGCGCTCGTTGATTTCGTTCTGGCAGCGCTGGCACATGTCGCTGACGCTTTGGGTGCGCGACTATGTCTTCCGCCCGCTTGCCGCACTGACGCGCAGCCCGCTCTTGGGGCTTGTGGTCGCGATGCTGGCGGTGGGACTATGGCACGAATTCTCGGTCTATTACGTGCTGTGGTCATTATGGCAATCCCTTGGCATTTTGGCTGCGCGCTTCGTACCGCGCTGGATTGGCATCGACCGGCTTGGCCCGCGCGCGATTGCCGTTCTGGGTCCGCTCTCGGTGTTCGCTTGGCTATCCGCCGCGCGCCCCGTGATCGGCCTGTTGGGAGTGATGCAATGACACCATTGGTGCGCTTCTACGCAAGGTTTCTGCCCGCACAGGCGATCTGGCTCGCGGTCACGCTGACCTACGCATTGGGGATCGTCTCGGTTCTCTTCTTCGGCAACGAGTCCGCCCGCGACGTGATCTACATTGACATGGAAAACGACAGATGAGCCGAGGTGACACCCCCTTCCGCCCACGCCGTGTTCTGGTCATCGGCGCAAGCTATGGGCTGCTGCCCGCAATCAAGATCGCGGCGGCGGATCATGCCGTCACTGTCGTGGGGCATCCGTCAGAGGTTGCCCTGATCGCGCAACACGGTGCCTCGCTCGACTTCGGCGAAGGGCGCGTCCTGCGCCCGCCGCTTGGCGACACGGCACTCAGCTTCACAACCCCCGGGGCGGTAGACCCATCGGGCTACGAGATCGCTTTCCTCGCCATTCAGGAACCGCAGGCGCGCAGCCCCGAGATCGCGTCGCTGCTCAAGCGGATCGGCGGGGTGATGCCCATCGCCTCGCTGATGAACATGCCGCCCCCGCCGTTCCTTGACCGCATTCCCTCCCTACCGCCCGCGATCCGCGCGGGCGTTTACGGCGCGGCCGAGGTCTGGGCAGCCCTGCCCGCCGAGCGCATGACACTGGCAAGCCCCGACCCGCAGGTCTTCCGCCCAGACCCCGCGCGTCCGGGCGATCTGCGGGTGACGCTAGCGTCGAACTTCAAGTTCGCCCCCTTCGCACGACCCGAGGATCAAGAGATCCTCGCCCAGATCGCCCGCGATGCCTCGCGGGTCGAGGCGGTCTGGGGCCGCGTGCCGGTGCATCTGCTCGCCAAAGGATCGATCTTCGCGCCGCTGGCCAAATGGCCGATGCTGATCACCGGCAATTGCCGCTGCCTCAGGCCCGATGGCTCTGCCATGTCGATCCACGATGCGATTGGCAGCCACCCCGAGGAAAGCCGCCGGATCTACGACGCGCTCAGCAAAGCACTTCTGGCCATTGGCGCATCACCGGCGGCTTTGGTGCCCTTCGACGCCTATCACCGCGCGGCGGGGCAACTCGTGCGGCCCTCGTCTCTGGCGCGCGCGCTGGCCAGCGGCGCCCGCGAGGTCGAACGTTATGACCTGCTGGCGCTTGGCCTGTTGCGCGAGACTGGTGCCGCCCCCGAGATGATCGAGGCTCTGCGCCGGATCAGCGCTACGATTTCCGAGCGGCTCGACCAGAACCGCGCGGCCCTACAGCCGTAAGGAGGTTGCCGGGGGCGCGAACGCCCCCCTTGCGATCAATGTGCGATCATGACGTGGCGCACGACCGAGTAATCCTCGAGTGCATAGGACGACAGATCCTTGCCGTAGCCCGACTGCTTCAACCCGCCATGCGGCATTTCGCTGGTCAGCATGAAGTGGGTATTCACCCAGGTGCAGCCGTATTGCAGCCGCGAGGCGACTTGCAGCCCCTTAGAGACATCCTTGGTCCAGACCGAGGACGCGAGGCCGTAATCCGAGTCATTCGCCCAGGCGATGGCCTGATCGGCATCGTCGAAGCGGGTGACCGAGACGACGGGGCCGAAGACCTCGCGGCGCACGATCTCGTCGGTTTGCAGCGCGCCCGCGATGACGGTGGGCTTGTAGAAGAAGCCGGGCCCATCGGGGATTTCGCCGCCAGTGGCGACCTCGATGTGGTTGGCCTCGCGCGCACGGGCGACGAAGCTGGCCACCCGGTCGCGCTGACGCAGCGAAATCAGCGAGCCCATCTCGTTTTGCGCATCATCCGCCTGCCCGTATGCGATGGACGAGACCGCGTCGCTCAGATCGGCGACGAAACGATCATAAACCGCGCTATGCGCGTAGACGCGGCAGGCAGCGGTGCAATCCTGCCCGGCGTTGTAGTAGCCAAAGGCGCGCAGGCCCTGAACGGTGGCCTCGATGTCGGCGTCGTCGAAAACGATGACCGGCGCCTTGCCGCCCAGTTCCAGATGCGTGCGCTTGATCGTCTTGTTCGCGGCCTCAAGGATCTTGCGCCCCGTCGCAATGTCGCCGGTCAGCGAGATCATCGCGATCTTCGGATGGTTGATCAGCGCCGAGCCCACCGTCTCCCCACGCCCGAGGATAATGTTCACGACGCCTTCGGGCAGGATCTCGGCAAAGATCGCGGCCATGCGCAGCGCGGTCAGCGGGGTCTGCTCCGAGGGTTTGAAGACGACCGTATTGCCCGCGCCGATGGCAGGTGCAATCTTCCAGGCCATCATCATCAGCGGGTAGTTCCAGGGCGCAATGGAGGCCACGATACCGATCGGGTCGCGGCGGATCATCGACGTGTGCCCCGCCAGATACTCCCCCGCGACCGGGCCGGTCATGCAACGCACGGCACCGGCAAAGAAGCGGAAGCAGTCAACGATGGCAGGGATCTCGTCGCCCAGTGCCAGATGGCCGGGCTTGCCGCAATTCATCGCCTCTAGCGCCGCAAGGCTTTCGGCCTCGGCCTCGATCCGCTCGGCGATCTTGAGCAGATAGCCCGAACGCTCGGCCGGTGTCGTGCGCGACCATCCGGCAAAGGCCTTCTCGGCGGCGCTGACGGCAGCCTCGACCTGCGACAGCGAGGCCTCGGGCAGCGACACGATCAGCTCGCCGGTGCGCGGGTTGAGGATCTGCTCCTCGGTCTCGGTGCCGCTCACAAGGCTGGCTCCAATCAGCATCTGGGTGTCCATCTCAGTCTCCCTGTTCTTGTCTTATTTCTCTGCGCCAGCGGTGTGTTCGCCGTCGCGGGTCAGGTAATAGGCGGCAAGGATCGGCAGCACCGTCACCAGCACGACGGCCATGGCGACGACGTTGGTCACCGGGCGCTGGCGCGGGCGCACCAGTTCCTCAAGCATCCAGATCGGCAGCGTGGTCTGCTGCCCCGCGGTGAAGGTGGTGACGATGACCTCATCAAAGCTGAGCGCGAAGGCGAGCATCCCTCCCGCCAGCAACGCGGTCGCGATATTGGGCAGGATCACCAGCGTGAAGGTCTGCACCCCGTCCGCGCCCAGATCCATCGCCGCGTCGATCAGCGCCCCCGAGGTGCGCCGGAACCGCGCCACCGCGTTGTTATAGACGATGACGATGCAGAAGGTCGCGTGACCCAGCACGATGGTCCAGGTGCTGAACGGGATCTCCAGCAGAGAAAACGCCGAGCGCAGCGAGATCCCGGTGATGATCCCCGGCAAGGCAATCGGCAGGATGACCAGGAGCGAGATCGTCTCGCGCCCGAAAAAGCGCGACCGGGCCACGGCGGCGGCGGTCAGCGTGCCAAGCGCCAGCGCGATGACGGTCGAGATCGCGGCGACGCGCAGCGACAGGAACAGCGCCTCCCACACGTCGGGACGGTTGAGGGTGACACCGATCCATTTCAGCGTGAAACCGGGCGGCGGCCACTGAAAGCTCTTTTCCTCGGTCGTGAAGGCATAGACGAAGATCAGCGCGATCGGCGCGAGCAGGAAGAACAGCCCTCCGGCGGCGGCCAGCTTGAGCGGAAGCGGTGCGCGGTTATCAGAGTGCATCGAAAGCCCCCATCTTGCGCGCGCCCCACAGGTAAAGCCCCATGATCACGATTGGCACCACGGTGAAGGCGGCAGCCAGCGGAATGTTCCCCGCCGTGCCCTGCTGGGTATAGACCGCCTGCCCGATGAAGAGCCGCGACGAGCCGATGATCTGCGGGATGATGTAATCGCCAAGCGTCAGCGAGAAGGTAAAGATCGACCCTGCCACAATCCCCGGCATTGCCAGCGGGAACAGCACCATTCGAAACGACTGGCCCGGCGTTGCCCCCAGATCGGCAGCGGCTTCCAGAAGCGGCGCGGGCACACGCTCCAGCGCCGCCTGAACCGGGATGATCATATAGGGCAGCCAGATATAGACGAAGACGATGAAGGTGCCGAGATAGCTGACCGAGAGCGAGTTCCCCCCCACCACCGGCAGCGCCAGCGCGGCCTCCAGCGCCCAGGTCAGGTGCAGCTTGGCAAACAGCCAGTTCAGGATGCCCTCTTTGGCCAGAACCAGTTTCCAGGCGTAAACCTTCACAAGGTAGCTCGACCACAGGGGCAGCATGACCCCGATATAGAACAGCGCCTTCCATTTGCCGCGCGCATAGCGGGCCGCGAAATAGGCGATCGGGAAGGCGATCACCGCCGAGGCCAGCGTCACCGCCGCCGCCATCGACACCGTGCGGATGATGATGTCGAGATTGTAGGAGCGGAACAGCTCGGCATAGGTCTTGAGCGTGAACTCATGCACGATCAGGCCGGAATATTCGTCGATCGAGAAGAAGCTCTGGATCAGTAGCGCGATCAGCGCGCCGATATAGACGATGCCCAGCCAGAGCGTGATCGGCAGCACCATCAGGAAGACGAACATGCGCGGGTGGCGGATCACCCAATCGACCGCGCGCGACAGCGGCCCCGAGCGCGGGGCGAAAATGGCGGGGGAGATGGCGCTCATGATCCGCGCTCCATCAGGTGAACCCGCGCCGGATCCCAGGCGATGCGCGTGGCTTGGCCCGCATCTGGCAGGTCGTCACGCGGAGCAACCAGCGCGGTCAGGGCCTGGCCGCCGACATCCAGCGCCAGTTTCACCACGCGGCCATGGAAATAGCGCCCGGTCACCACCGCCTCGCGCCCGGCGGGGTCAAGGGTGATGTCCTCGGGGCGCAGGCTCGCCCATTGGCCCGCGGCGCCCACGCCCGCGAAATCAGCCGGGATCACGTTCGACGAGCCCACGAAATCGGCGACGAAGCGCGAAGCCGGGCGGCGGTAGATGTCCTCGGCGCTGCCCACCTGCTGGATCCGGCCCTCGGCGAAAACCGCGACGCGATCGGCCATCGAGAGCGCCTCTTCCTGGTCATGCGTCACGAAAACGAAGGTCAGCCCAAGCGCGCGTTGCAGCTTGCGCAGTTCCTCCTGCATCTGTTCGCGCAGCTTGAGGTCAAGCGCGCCGAGCGGCTCATCCAGCAGCAGCACGCGGGGCTTGTTGATCAGCGCGCGGGCCAGAGCCACGCGCTGGCGCTGGCCGCCCGACAGCTCGCCCGCGCGACGGCTGCCGTAGCCCGCCAGTTCGACCATCGAGAGCGCCTCTTCGGCAGCCTTCAGGCGCTCTGCCCGGCTCACGCCCTTGACCCGCAGCCCGAAGGCCACGTTGTCGAGCACGTTCATATGCGGAAACAGCGCGTAGCTTTGAAACACGGTGTTGACGTTGCGCAGATAGGGCGGCACGCCATCGGCGCGCTCGCCGAAAATCTCGATATGGCCGGCGGTCGGCTGCTCGAAGCCCGCGATCAGGCGCAGGCAAGTCGTCTTGCCCGAGCCGGACGGCCCCAGCATGGCAAAGAATTCTCCGTCGCGGATCTCCAGATCCACCTCGTCCACGGCCCGTACGGGTCCGAAATGGCGCGAAACGCCACGGAAGGTCACAGCATCAGTCATGTCAGTTCTTTCGGGGGGAGGCTCCCGGACCGGCAGGGTGCCGGTCCGGGGCTTTCAGGCGGGGATCAGCGGCCGCCGATCACGCCGATATAGTCGGACACCCAGCGATAGTAGGGGACGCAGGTGCCCTGGCTGTCGCATTTCGAAACCGGCGTACGCCAGAAGTTGATGCGCTCGAAATCGCCCAGCCCGTTCGTAGCGCAGCCTTCGGCGTTCTGCATCCCCGAGCCGTCGGTGCAGGCCTCGGGAACCGAGGGAACCGCGCCGAACCAGACCGAAAGGTCCGATTGCAGGTTCGAATTCAGCGAATGCTCCATGAACATATAGGCGCAGTTCGGGTGCTCGCTGTCGGCATGCAGCATCAGCGTATCGGCCCAACCAGTCGCGCCCTCTTCGGGGATGACCGAGGCCACCTTGGCACTGTCAGCTTGCAGCAGGTTCACCTGGAACGGCCAGGAGGACGATGCCACGACCCCTTCGTTCTTGAAGTCGTCAATCTGGATGAACGCGTCATGCCAGTAGCGCGAAACCAGCGTGCGCTGACCGCGCAGCAGGTCAAGCGCGGCGGCGTATTGGTCCTCATTCAGCTCATAGGGGCTCTTGATGCCCAGTTCGGGCTGATGCGCCATCAGATACATCGCCGCGTCGGCAATGTAGATCGGGCCGTCATAGGCCTGCACCCGGCCCTTGTTCGACTTGCCGTCGGGCAGGTCCATCTCTTTGAAGACAACATCCCAGCTTGTCGGCGCCTCGGGGAAGGCCTCGGTGTTGTACATCAGCACGTTCGGACCCCACATGAAGGGGGTGCCATAGTGCATCCCGTCCACGGTGTGCCAAGGCGCGTCCTTGAGGCGGTCATCGACACGCGACCAGCTGGGGATGAGGTCAACGTTAACCGGTTGCAGGCGCTTGCCCGCGATCAGCCGCAGCGAGGCGTCGCCCGAAGCGGTGACAAGGTCAAAGCCGCCCTCGTTCATCAGCGCCACCATCTCGTCCGAGGTATTGGCGGTCTTGACCTCGACCTTGCAGCTGGTAGCCGCTTCGAACTTGGTCACCCAGTCGAAGGCCGGATCGGTCTCGCCGCGCTCGATATAGCCGGGCCAAGCCACGATCGAGACCGAGCCCTCGCCCGCGCCAAGCTCGGTCAGCATATCGGCAGCACCCGCAGGCAGCGCCATCGCCAGCCCAAGCGCCAGCGCCGAGGTGCATCCCATGTAGATCTGTTTCATCAGCGTCATCCCTGTTGCCATGGGAGCTTCGACTCCCTTGGCGCAGAGCCTGCGCGCGATGAACCGATTTCACAAATTCAATAATCTGGTTGGCGCTATCGGTGTTTCCGATAGCGGAATTTTACTTCGCATTATTATGAACTTGCGCAGCCAGAACGAACTCGCGCGCGGCGCGCGACAGGGGCGCACCCTTGCGCCAGACCACACCGACCTGCACCACCGGCAAGCTGCCGGACACGTCGCGCGACACGATCCGGTCGCCTTCCAGCGACCAGCGGCGATAGACCATCTCGGGCAAAAGCGCGATCCCCGCACCCGTCGCCACCAGCGAACGCACCGCCTCGACCGAGCGGGTGCGGAAGGCCACGCGTGGCCGCGCGCCAAAGGCCGACAGCAGCTTGCGCGTAGCCTCCTCGATCTCATCGACGCGCAGCATGATCATCGGTTCGTCGATCAGATCGCCAATCGAGACCGAGGTGCGCGTGCTCAGGTCATGCCCGTTTGGCAGCCACAGCTGATAGGGAGAGACGTCGATGATCTCGGTTTGCAGCGCCATGCGGTCGCGCATGTTCGAGGTGACCATCACGGCCACGTCCAGCTCGCCGCCGACCAGAAGGTGCTCAAGGTAATCGCCGCTATCTTCGACCGCATTCACCTCGACCTTCGGATTGGCGCGCCGGAACCGCGCCAGAATGTCCGACAGCACATAGCCCGCCACCAGCGAGGTCACCCCGATATGCAACGTGCCGGTAATGTCCTCGGCCTCGGTCGAAAGCGCGTGCCGCGCGTCCGAGACATTGCTCAGGATGCCCGTCGCATGGCGCAGGAACTGGTGGCCTTTTTGGGTGATGTCGAGGCCGCGCGGGTGGCGATCGAACAGCGTCACACCCAGATCGGCCTCAAGCTCTCGGATCGCCTCGGTCACTGCCGATTGCGAAATCGCCAGCGCATGGGCCGCGCCCGAGACCGTGCCTGCCTCGGTCACCGCCACGAAATATCGAAGCTGCTTGAGTGTGAAGGCCATCGCGCCCCTGCCCCTAACCTGCGCCGGATAGCACCACGAAGCCCGCCTGGGCTCAAGCACCTTCGCACGGCGCAATTCTCCTGCAAGTAGCGGATCGGTTCGACCGACAAGGCGAATACCGGGAGGATTGCACATGCCCCTGCGCGCCAGCCTACGTGTCATAAGGAGAAAAACCGTGGGCGAGCCTGGAACTATTCAATCATGCTGAAAGGAAATAACGGCTCGCCCACGAGGATCGCCGCAATTGCGACCCCACCAGGGAATGGGAAGTAGGTAAACACTCACGAACTACCAACGGACAATTCGGGGGATCTCCGGCGTGGCCGCCATCAAACCCCGATCTGACACCCTCATTTGGGGCACATCGGGTCGGCAGGTCTGTTCCTTGGGGAACATAAGGCGCATTTTTCTGAGATTTCCTGCAATTAGCCTGAACCTCGATCTTCAGCCATTTGAGGAGAATGGCCAAAACACCTTGCCGCCCGGGAGCGAACGGCGACCTTGCCGCCCGATGCACTTCACGGGTCGACCCACGAAGGCCGGAGCGCTATCCGGGCCTCGCGGGCCAACCAATCCATCGGGATGGGGCGGCCGCGCACTAGAAGCCGCGACCGCGCTGCATTCTTACTTCGGCGGCACATGGACCGCATAGCTGCGGCGCGGCGGGCCAACATCCATGCTCGCCGCAGTCATCGCCATTTCGGACCGCGGCGTGAGAACGCGGTGGTTCGGGCTGCCGCTGACCACAAAATCGAGTGCTGTCGCGGTGGCGCCACCCGCGGCGGATGCGCCCGACGGCGAAACCGCCGTAGCCCGGATCGGACCGCCGTCATCCGAAAACTTCAGCGCGCCGGGATCGAAGGTCAGCAGCATCGCCAAGGCGGCCGCAGAGCCGATAAGGGCAATCATCGGCCAAGAAGAGTGATGGTGCGCGTTTAGGATCGACATTTGTGTTCTCCCTTGCAGTAGGTATGACGTATCGCTTCCTGCTCTTGGATAAGGCAGGCTATCAGGGGCGGTCTGTCGCGGTGCTCCCTGCACAATCGAAGCCGGGTGACGAGGCGCGAAGGCGCGTTCTTGATTGGTTGCCGCGCGGGCGCCTTACATTACGCGAAGTAACTCTTGACCAGACGAAGATGCGCCGAGTCTCAGCCACAGGCTGTTTCTCAGGTAACGTAGGGTCAATTTTTTGCTGACGGGGCCCCGAAGACGTGGCTTGTTAAGCTCAGGCCGCCCATGGGGTTCACCTCTTCTCTCTTGCGGGACATGGCGCAGGTGGCGCAGAAACAAGCAGAGCAGCTGACGTGAGTGGAAATGGATAGTCTGGGTTCCGACGAGCGACGCAGGATCATCGAGCGCCTCCCCCTATTTGAGGGGCTCGGCGCCGAAATCGTTGCGCAGATCGACGAGCGCTTGCTGCCGCGCAAATGGGCACCGGGATCGACGATCTTTCAGCGCGGCGACGCGGGCGACTACATGATCATCGTCACCGCTGGCCGGGTCCGGTTGACGCTGGCGACGCCACATGGGCGCGAACTCGTGCTGCGCGATGCGTTACCGGGCGAGTGCGTGGGCGAGATGTCGGTGATCGACGGAGAGCCGCGTTCCTCCGACTGTACGACCCTTCAGGAACTGTGCGGCCTGACCTTGCACCGCCGCGACTACCTCGCGCTTTGCGCGCGACACCCGGACGTGCCGCTGGCGGCAGCACGTTATCTTTCGCTGCTGCTGCGCGAAACCAACGACAAGCTGGAGGCGCTGGCGCTTTACGATTTGCAGGCGCGCTTCGCGCGGTTCCTGCTGGCCATGCTGCGCCAACACCATGGCACCCGGATCGAAGCCGTGGCAGAACTCCCGTTCGATCTGACGCAGGGCGACATCGCGGCGATGCTTGGCGCCAGTCGGCCCAAGGTCAATCGCGCCCTGAACAGCCTCGTGGCCGAGGGCATTGTCACGCGCAAGGAAAAGCTGCTGATCTGCCGCGTCGCCGAATTGACAGAGGTTGCCGAGCGCGATCCGGTGCACGGGAACGGATAACTTCGCGTCATCTATTCCCCAGGGAACAGGGCGCATCCCCGGCGCGGACAACACTCACCTGATTGACCATGTAGTGAGTTTTGAATCGTGCGCGCCTTTAGCGATTGTCCGCTGCCTCCGGCCGCGAAGCCCCGGATTTCATTGCCTCGCAGCTTTTTCGCACCTAGGCTGTTCTGAGTATCGGAGTAAGGCGATTGTCAGCCAGTCACATTCTGATCGCGGTGGCGCTATTTCAGCTCAAGCACTACATCGCGGATTTCTTGCTACAATCCCGCCGGATGGTGGTGGACAAGGGCAAATATGGCCATCCGGCCGGGCTCTTGCATGTGGCTGTGCACGTTGCCCTGACACTCCCGATCTTGCTGTACCTCGGAGTGGCCGGCAAGGCGATTGCCCTGGCGATGCTGATCGAAGCCCTCGTTCACTACCACATAGACTGGGGCAAAGAACGGCTGACCGCTCTTAGACTCCTGACGCCAAGCGACAGCGCCTATTGGTACTCCCTGGGTGCAGACCAGTTGCTGCACCAACTGACCTATATATGCATCGTCGCAGTCTGGGCGGTCTGAGGCCCTCCCCTCTCTGACCCTGATTTGTCAGGCGCGTCGGGGGCGGCCATGAGCGATGAATCAGGAAAAGGTTTGAAATCCGTTAAGCGTTCCAACACACTCAGCTGAATGTGTTCCGCAGCGCCCGGCGCGGCTTTTCCGCGTTCGACGTTCTTTTTTCAGAAACCCCGCTCATTCGAAACGGTGGCCCGCCATGCCCAAGAACCATTCCTACAAGCGCACGACCGACGCAGCCATTTTCAGCCTTTGGGACACCCATCCCGAGGCAGTTTTCACCCAGCTTGGCCTGACGCGCGAGGCGCTGAAGGCCGCGCAATCGGCCATGGTGGGCAGGATCGTGATGCCCGGAGACCCGAGCTACGATACCGATCGGCTGCTCACGAACCCCGTCTTCAACCCCGCGCCCTGCGTCATCATCTATTGCGAAAGCGAAAGTGACGTCGGGATCGCGCTTCAGATCGGCAAGCGCGGGACCATGCCCTTTACCATCCGTTCGGGTGGGCATTGCACCGCCGGGTTTTCCGCAGGCTACGGCGTTCTGATCGACGTCAAGGGGCTCGACCATGTCGTCGTCGATCCCGCGATGAAGACCGCCACGGTCGGCGCCGGCTGTGATTTCGCGCGCCTCAACCGGGCGCTCGCGCTTTATGGCCTGCACGTGCCAAGCGGCGAATGCGACACGGTCCGCGTCGGCGGCTTCGTGCAGGGGGGCGGGCTGGGGTTCACCGCCGCCAGCTTCGGGATGAACTGCGACAACGTCCTGTCGATGAAGGTGATGCTGGCGGATGGCCGGATCGTCATCGCCACACCCAACCAGAACCGCGATCTGTGGTGGGCGATGCGCGGCGGCACGGGCGGCAATTTCGGGATCCTGCTCGAAGTGGTCTACCAGCTCTACCCGCTGAAGCAGGTCACGGGATGGGCGCTCGCATGGACGCTCGAGACCCCCGCGCAGATCGCGCTGGCGGCCGATGTCATGCTGCGGCTTCAGCGCGACTACATGGGGCCGAACGGGGTTTACGGCGACGCGCTGACCCTGCAGGTGCTGATCGTCTATCAGACCGAGCTGCAAAAGGGCGTGCCGATGCCCACGCCCGGTTACGTCTTCATGGTGCGCGGCCTGTGGGTGGGCAACCCGCAAGACGCGATTGCCTCGATGAAGCCTCTGGCGGCGATGCCCGGCGCGACGGTGCAATGGACGAAGACCGGCACCTATATGGAGGTTCTGGATGCGCTGCTCAACGAACCGCAGGATCAGCCCATCGTCGCGCATGGCATGCCGAACGAGGACAAGGCCTCTCGGTATGTCGCCAAGGATCTGTCCGCGGCCGAGTGGATCGAGGTACTGACCTTCTTCACCACGAAATCGCCCAACACCATGTCCTACATGTATCTGGAGGTCTATGGTGGCAAGATCGCCTCTTACCCGCTTGAAAACAGTGCTTTCGTGCATCGCGATGTGCTGTACGACGCTGTGCTGGATGTCTTTTGGTACATGCCCGGCGACCGCGCGGCGGCCGAGGCCTTCATGCATGACTGGATCCAGCTGATGGAGCGTTTCTGGAATGGCGGCGTCTATCAGAACTATCCCAGCATCAGCGTGCCGGACTATCCCCACAACTACTGGAAGTCCGCCCTGCCGGGGTTGAAGAAAGTGCGCCAGAAATACGATCCCGGGCACTCCTTCCGCTTCGCACAGGAGGTGCCGGTGCCCCTGAGCGACGAGACGCCCGGGCCCGACGAGATCCCCGCCGATATCTTGGCGGCTCTCGCGCTTCCGATCGACGAGGTCGGGGGCGCACAACCAATCCGGCTTGCGCTCTGAGGTCACTCAATGAGCCAGGAGAACGGCGCGGATATCGAGGAATGGCTGACGACCCTCGGGCTCGCGCAGTACACCGAGGCATTCCGCGCCAACGATGTCGATTGCTCCGTCCTGCCGCAACTGACCACCGAGGATCTGCGTGAGATCGGCGTCACCTCGGTCGGGCATCGGCGGCGGATGCTGTCCTCCATCAAGGCTATGGCAGCGACACCGCACGAGGCCGAGCGGCGGCTCCTGACGGTGCTGTTTTGCGATCTGGTGGATTCGACGTCGCTCGCCGCCGCCAGCGATCCCGAGGACTATATCGACTTCATCTCGCTGTTTCGGCGCGCGCTGGAGGCCGCGATCCGCCCACTTGGCGGCTATGTGGCCAAGTTTCTCGGCGATGGGGTCATGGCGACATTCGGCTATCCGACCGCATCCGAGCATGACGCTGAGCGCGCCGTGGCCGCCGGACTTGCCGCGCTGGAGAGAGTTTCGAAGCTTCCTACACTGGCGGGGCGGCGCGTGCAGGCGCGCATCGGAATTGCGACCGGCCTGACCGTCGTGGGCGCACATGATGCGGGTGCTGCCCTGCTCGATGACAGCGCAATCGGTGAGACACCGAACCTTGCCGCCCGGCTTCAGACCCTCGCGCACCCCGGCACCATCGTCATCTCGGCCCAGACACACGATTTGATCGGCAAGGTTTTCGATTGCGCCGATCTGGGGGCGCACCGGCTCAAGGGCATCGCCGAGCCGGTCCCCGTCTGGCAGGTCATCGGGCGCAATATGCGCACCAGCCGCTTTGACGCCCTGCGATCCAATCGCGGCAGCAGCATTTTCGTGGGGCGCGCGGCAGAGTTGGCGCGACTTTCGGCGGCACTGCGCGACAAGCGCGGCCAAACGTTGGTGGTGACTGGGGAATCTGGTATCGGCAAATCGCGCCTCGCACGCCGGGCTGTCTCGGCCTTCTGCCCCGAAGGGCGGCGCGCCATGATCATCCAATGCTCGCCCTACGGCGTCGATGTGCCGTTCGAGCCGATACGCTACCTGCTCGAAGCGGCGTGCCAACTACGTGCGGATGACGACCGGGAGCAGAGCCGCGCAAGGATCGGCGAGTTTCTCTCGGCCTTTCTTGAACCCGAGGAGGAGCGCATTGCCCTGCTGTGCATGTTGCTTGGCCGGCAAGCGCAGACGGATGGCCCTTTGGCCGCCATGGGCGGGCAGGAGATCCGCAACCGGCTTATGGCCCTGCTTGGACAGTTGCTTGTTGCGATGGCTGCGCCCTCGGCGCATGTGATCGTTGAGGATGCGCAGTGGCTCGACCCCTCCAGCTCCGAACTGCTAGAGCGCAACCGGGAGGCCATGGCAAACGCCGGGACGGTCGTGGTTGTTACCGCAGGCTCCGGTCTTCACAAATCCTGGCTCGAGCCGCCGCAGGCCGAGGTCATCGCGTTGGGCCGCCTGAACGGAGCCGAGGTCGCCGAACTGGTAAAGGCCGTCGCAGCCGATCGCCCGATCAGTGACGAAGCGCTTGCAACTATTGTCGCACGCTCGGACGGCGTGCCAACCTTTGCCGAGGAACTGGCGCGCGGTTATTTCGAGGCCGTGGGCGCTGGTGCGGCGGGTTCTGCGCCGGAACATGTTCCGGTGACGTTGTCACAGGCGCTTCAGGCGCGCCTTGATCGGCTGACCCAAGGCCGCCGCATCGCATGTCTTGGCGCCGCGATCGGGCGTGAATTTCCCGTCGCCCTGCTCATAGCGGTCTCCGACGTGCCCGCCGACACCGCCCGCTCCGCCATTGAGGAGTTGATCGAGGCCGAGATTCTCATCCCCGGGAAGAACGCCTATGGCGATGTGGTCCGCTTCCAGCACACCCTGGTGCGCGAGGCCGCCTATGACCTGCTGCTGAAACGACAGCGACCTGCGCTTCATGCGCGCATCGCAGAAGTTCTGACGACACAGTTTGTCGAAATCGCCGACAAGCAACCTCATATCATCGCGATACAGCACGCCAATGCCGGCGCCCATATCCCGGCGGCGGCGCAGTGGCTGCGTGCTGGTCGTCGCGCCTTCCAGCGATCCGCCTATGCCGAAGCCTCGGCCTTCTTCTCGAAGGCGCTGGCCGAGATCACCCTGGCCGAGCCCTCAAGGCAGCGCGATTCAGATGAGCTTGAAATCCGCCTAAACCTGCTCAGCGCGATGATCTGCGTTTCCGGCTACCAGTCGCTAGGTGCCTCCGAGCAGACCGAGCACGCCATCCGCCTCAGCAAGCAACTGGGCGACTCTGACAAGCTTATCCCGGCGTTGCAGGCACGTTGGGTTCATCTTGGAAGCGGAAACGAGTGGCGCGCGGCCCTGCAACTTGCGCGACAAGCGCATGAGGTCGCCGCCGAGGGATCCGATATCGACCGGCTCTTCGCCCATCGCATGTGCGCCACTTCGTTTCTTTTCGTAGGCGAGATCGACCAGGCGCTGCATCACTACCTTGCGTTCATGGCGCTTTTCGACCCCGAGCAGCACGGCGAGATGATGCGACAGGGGCATTCGGACCATGTCACGATGGTTATGCTGGGACTGTCCGAGGCCTATCTGCTGAAAGGCGACACCGCCAATGCCGAGAGCTGGCGCAATCGCATGTTCGATTACGCGCGCACGATGCGGCGGGTCCATGACAGCGGGCATATACTTGTTTTCGTCTCGATGCATTCCGAGTTCCTCGGCCGCCACGACCTGACCAAGGGCTATATTGCCGAGCTTGAGGCGCTGATGGCCCAGCACTCCCTGCCGAACTGGGT
The DNA here is from genome assembly GCF_025154035.1 of Sedimentimonas flavescens. Lineage (NCBI taxonomy): Bacteria > Pseudomonadati > Pseudomonadota > Alphaproteobacteria > Rhodobacterales > Sedimentimonas > Sedimentimonas flavescens. The sequence goes on from NZ_JAOALJ010000008.1 coordinate 20,552, forward strand.
CGGCTATCGCGACCTGTTCGTCGGACTCCTGCGCGCCCGCGAGGGCGGGGTTGATGAAGGCCTGGCCAGAGCGCGCGAGGGAGTTGAGCGCCTGATCACGGTCAAGGCTTTTGGCAACTGGTGGTATCTGCTTTATGCCGAGGCCTGCGCCAAGGCCGGTCGCTGGCGCGATGTCGCATGGGCGCTCGATCATGCCCGCGCCATTTCCGATGGCGGAGATCTGCGCTTCGCCGGAGAGCTGTACCGCCTGGAAGCGCATCTGAACTTCGAGCGCGACTGCGACCCAGACGCCGCCCGCGCGCTGATGGAGCAGGGCCTCAAGATTGCCCGCGCCCAATCGGGGGAGCTTGTCGCCACACGACTGGAACGGGATCTGCTGAAGGTCTCGGCGCGTCTGACGTTTTGATCCATCGCCCCGCGATCGGGCGTCGGCCCCACGAGATGAGGACCGTGCTTCACGTGGTCTGCCGTGCAGATCTTAGCCCTGCGCGAGGCGCCAATCGCAGTTCCGCCTCAGGAAGTCCCGCCAAACCCGTGCTGCTAAGCGCTCGCCCGCCGATCGATAGCCCCAAGCAATCACCCTGAAGGCCCCACGATTGAACCTTGCGCACGGTCGCGCTACAGGTTGCCCGTAGTTCAAAGAAATGCTCTGCGGGAGGCGCGCGTGGCCCTAATCTCGATCGCGACCCTAGATGGAAAACATCATAGTGTATCCGTTCTGAAATCGATGGACGCGATCTGGCGTGAGGCGGGCCACGAGGTCCGCGTCGGCAAAGACTTCGACCCGGCCGCAGACGTCGCGATCCTGCACCACAACATTAGCCTGATTGATCCGGCGCTGGTGCCTCCGGCCCCGAAGGGCGTTTACGTGATCAACGGTGCAGCACGGGACATCCGTAAACGCGGCTACTCCCAACTACAGGTTTCCCAAGACACAGACTGGAACGGGCCGGTGCTCGTAAAGACGAACGACAACCACTTTGGCATTCCCGAGCGGCGGATTTACAAATCGCGCCATGTCGAGCGTGTATGGGACATGCTCGCGCAGTGGAACTGGAAGCTCGCGCGGCGCCTGCCCTATCGGACCTACCCGGTTCTGGATCACGTCCGCGATGTTCCCGATTGGGTATGGCGCGACTCGGCCTATCTGGTCGAGCGCTTCGTACCGGAGCGCGAAGGGGACCTCTACAGCATTCGCGGATGGATGTTTCTGGGCGATCGCGGCTACGGGTGGCGGATCTTCGCGCACGACCCGATGGTCAAGACGGGGACGATGGTTCGTTATGAGTATCTTGAAGAGGCCCCGGAAGAGGTGCTCGCGGCACGCGCGCGTTGCGGCGTCGATTTCGGCAAGATCGACTATGTAGTGCACGACGGGCGCGCGATTGTTTTCGACGTAAACAAGACCCCGAGCTTCGCGGGCGATCCCGCCTCGCCGCGCCTGCGCAATCTTGCATTAGGTATTGAGGATTTTCTGAAATGACGCTCGTGCCATCGGTCTCGCAAGACGTACTCTATCCCGCCGATGCGGCCTGGATGGCCCGCACAGACCTGAAGACGACGCGGCTGCTGGGGTATACCGACGTCAACATCGACTCGGTGACCGGGGTTACCATCGGGATTCTCGGACGGCAGCCTTCCGTGCGGCACGCCTCAATGGTGACCGACGAGATCCTTGAGTTTCTTGGCAACGCGCGGTTATCCGTCGAAGAGGACATGCGGGTCTACCGCTCAGAAAACGAGGCGATCGCTGCCGCCAGATCCCTGATCGCAGAAGGATATCGGCTGTTCTCGCCCTACCCGCTTCCCGCCGGGCTTTACCCGGATGATGCCTCGGTGGTGCCCGCCCCGCTCTGGTATCGGCTGAACGCCAAGGCGCGCATGTCGGAACTATTTCCCGCAGAGCATCTCGCGCCGCGCCAGATCGTGAATGACAACTCAAACATCGCCCCACCGGTCTACCTGAAAGCCGGGGGAGCCGCCGTTACCGGATGGGCCTATGCGGTGCGTTACTGCGAGACCCAAGAAGAGATCGAGGGGGCCCTGAAGTGGTTCCATGAAGCCGGAGCCGCCGCCGATCTGGTTGCCGAGGACGCGCTGAACGTAATTACCTGCTGGTGCGCGCATGTGGGCTGCTCGGACACCGAGACGGTCTATCTTGGTGCGGCCGAGCAGACCTTTTCGGCCCCGGCCCGGCAAACAGGCAGCATCATCGACGCTGCGCGGGACTTTCCCGAAGCAGGTCGTCGGATCGTACGCGCAGCAGGCGAAAAAGCGCGCCAACTTGGCTATCGCGGCATCGCTGCCTTCGACGTGGGCCTTACCGATGATGGGCGCCTGATCGCCTTCGATCCGAACTTCCGGGTCAACGCCTCGACGACGCAGGTCCTTCTGCACGAGGCCGCTACCCGAGGCACAGCCTGGAGCACAAGCCAGTCGGTCGGCGGACCAACCCTGCTGCCGATCTCCGAGATCATGGCCCGGCTCGACGGCCCAAGCCGCGAGGGCTGGTTCGTGCCGACGAGGCTGCTGGATGCCACGCTTCTCGACGCCGCAAAGGGTAACTCGCTTTGGACAGGTTTCGTGCTGGGCAAGGACCGTCAGGAGACGGCAGATCGCGGCGCGGCCCTAGCCGGGATGCTGGCCGAGTGGGACTGAAACCCACCGTGCGCAGCGAAGCCGCCCTCGGACCAGACGCGGTCGGCAGCGGAGGCGCGGGCTAGTCGCGGAACTCGGGTGGCGGCTCCGGTCAGCGCCGCCGACCTACGCGCCTCTTCGGCCAGCAGGCCTGGATCACACGATCCTCTCCACGAGTTTCCAGATCTTGCGCTTTATCGGGCCGTAGGGCGGCGAGGCGAGGAACGTGCCGTTTACTCTCCGCTGTGCAAAAACAGACTTCATGTGACTGAAGGTCTCGAAGCCCCGATCACCGTGGTAGGCGCCGTTTCCGGAAGCACCAACTCCGCCGAATGGTAAAGTATCGCATCCGACATGAACGATCACGTCGTTGATGCAGACCCCACCCGAATGCGACTGCCGAAGCCAGACATCCCGATCGTCTTGGCTTTGCGTAAAGAGATACAAAGCCAGCGGCCGGTCGCGCGCGGCCACAAAATCGAGCGCTTCCTGCCGTGTGTCATAGGGAATGAGCGACAGGAGCGGCCCGAAGACCTCTTCCTGCATCACCGCCAGATCGCAAGACGGGTTGACGATTACCGACGGAGGCAGCTTGCGCTTGGAGGGCTCACCTGCGCCCTGCAATTGCAGAACCGTCGCGCCGCTGCGCCGCGCCTCGTCGATCATTCCTTCCAGGCGGAGCAGATGGCGCTCCGAGATGATCGCGGAATAGTCCTGGCTGGTCGCTCCGGCCGGATGCTGCTCTTGCCAGGCCGACAGAACCCGGGCGGCGAAGTCATCGATGACCGCGCGTGGAACCAGTGCATAGTCGGGCGCAACGCAGATCTGCCCCGCACTCGCCGCCTTGCCCCACGCGATCCGCCGAGCCGCGACGTCGAGATCGGCGGACTGCGTAACAATGACCGGGGACTTGCCGCCAAGCTCAAGCGTCACGGGGGTAAGGTTCTTGGCAGCGGCAAGCGCAACCTTGCGCCCGACCGCGGTGGATCCGGTGAACAGCAGATGATCGAAAGGCAGTTCCGAGAAGGCCCGCGCCACATCCTCCCCGCCGTTGATGACCATCGCCTCCTCGGGCGAGAAGCGCTCGCCGATCATCCGGGCCAAGATATCGGAGGTGCGTGGTGAGAGCTCCGAAGGTTTCACCATCACCCTGTTGCCGGCTGCGAACGCGGTCGCCATGGGCGGCACCACCATGAAAACAGGGAAGTTCCACGGTGCGATGATGCCAACGACACCCAGTGGCTGCGGAAAGATGCGCCCGCTCGCGGGTAACAGATGCAGGGGCATCCCAACCCGACGCGGCTTCATCCAGCGCTTTAGATTCCGCCGAGCGAAACGCACCGCCCCCAGAGACGCCGTGATATCGTAGATTCGGCTCTCGTGCGGGCTCCGATACGAGAAATCCTCGCTCATGGCCTCAATCAACATATCGGAATAGTCGCGCAATGCACGTTCCAGGCGGTCAAGCCTGTCACGCCTGACATCGATGGCGGGATATGGCTCGGCTGCGAAGGCGGACTTCATGAGCGCGAGCGCCGCGCCGGGCACGTCCGCTTCCGTGGCAGGTTCAGCATGAGCAGTGGTATTCAGCATTGCGCTTCTCTCAGGGCGTATCGAAATGGCCATAGACCGGTTGCAAGCCAGCGGGCCAGTACCAAAGGACGTGCTACCCTCGGCGATCGCGGGCGTCGGAGCAAGTCGCTTGGTCGCAACGGTGTTGAGGGCGGAACCTATCATCGTCGCCCTGCTTCGACGCCCCGAGCGCCCCCCATTGCCAGCGCGGCAATTCTGCTCCGGATCCGCTGGGGCATGGGTTCGAACAGCGCCACAAAGCTGGCTCCGAATGCTGTTCTGGCAATCAAGGCTTCCTCGGTCTTCAGGACGTTCGAGAGCGCGACAATCCGGTGCAACTCGCAGCAACGTAACGCCCCGGTCTAGAAAGTGCGGCGGGCACCGCCTTGTGTGAAGGCAGTCCCCCTCGGGGACACAACATGATCATCTCTGCTTTATGCAGAGCGTATCCGCAGCTTGATGAACCCACGCACACTTCGCAAAAGCAAATGGCCGCGACGCTAAGTCACGGCCATTAAAAGGTAATTCTGGTGGGCGATAACGGATTTGAACCGCTGACATCTTCGATGTGAACGAAGCGCTCTACCGCTGAGCTAATCGCCCGGTGGAGGGGCTTTTAGCCTCACTCCGCCCCCTCCGCAAGAGGGTCCGCCGCGCTTTTTTCATCCTTTTGCGCCACCGCCCCCGACGCATCCGCCGAACCGCGCTTGAGCTTGATATGCAACACCGAGGCGCCATTGTTCACCGCCGTCCGGGTGACGCGCATCTTGCCCAGAGGCGGCAGGGCAATCGTTTCGCCCTTCTCGAGCGCCTCCGAGAGCACCTGAAGCACCGCCTGCGCGACATCGCGCGCCACGGCCTTCTTGGCGCCCGAGATCTTGGCGACGCGCTCCACAAAGTCCTTTTTGCGCAGCGCCGAGGCCGCAGCCGCCTGCGCAGGCGCTTCGGGCGCAGCTTCCGTTTTCTTGGTGGTCTTTCGGGTGGCCTTTGCCATGTCATCCCCCTGGGTGTCCGAATCGAGCGCAGGTTACGCAGGAACGGCTGCCACCACCACGGGCATGTTCAAAATGAAGACGCGCCCCGACGGGCGCGTTTCAGATCGTTCAGTGGGCCGTGGCGCCCTGCCCTTCGCGGGCCGAGGCCGCAGCGGCCGCGGCGGCGGCCTCTTCGGCCGCCTCGTCCCATTCGACAGGCTCGGGCATCCGCACCAGAGCACGCGGCAGAACCTCGCGCACATGGCTGACGGGGATGATATCCAGCCCCTCCTTCACGTTCGCGGGGATGTCGGCCAGGTCCTTCTCGTTCTCGGCCGGGATCAGCACGGTCTTGATCCCGCCGCGCAGGGCCGCCAGCAGCTTTTCCTTGAGGCCGCCGATCGCCAGCACGTTGCCGCGCAGCGTAACCTCGCCGGTCATGGCGATATCCTTACGCACCGCGATCCCGGTCAACACCGAGACGATCGACGTGACCATCGCGATCCCCGCCGAGGGGCCGTCCTTGGGCGTCGCGCCTTCCGGCACGTGGACGTGGATATCGACCTTCTCGAACTTGGGCGGCTTCACGCCAAGCTCGGGAGAGACCGAGCGCACATAGCTCGATGCCGCCTCGATCGATTCCTTCATCACATCGCCGAGCTTACCGGTGGTCTTCATCCGCCCCTTGCCGGGCAGTTTCAGCGCCTCGATTTGCAGCAAATCGCCCCCGACCGAAGTCCAGGCAAGGCCCGTCACCACGCCGACCTGATCCTCTTTCTCGGCCAGACCGTAGCGGAAGCGGCGGACGCCAAGGTAGTCGCCCACCTTCGCCTCATCGACGATGACAGACCTGACCGCGCCCTTGCCCTTGATGATCTCGGTCACCGCCTTGCGGGCGAGCTTGGCGATCTCGCGCTCAAGGCTGCGCACCCCGGCCTCGCGGGTGTAATAGCGGACCACATCGTTCAGCGCGCCATCGGTGATCGAGAACTCGCCCTTGCGCAGCCCATGCGCCTTGATCTGCTTGGGGATCAGGTGCTGGCGCGCGATCTCGCGCTTTTCGTCTTCGGTGTAGCCGGCGAGGCTGATGATCTCCATGCGGTCCAGAAGCGGGCCGGGCATGTTGTAGCTGTTCGCCGTGGTCAGGAACATGACGTTCGACAGGTCGTATTCCACCTCGAGGTAGTGGTCCACGAAGGTCGCGTTCTGTTCCGGGTCCAGCACCTCAAGCATCGCCGAAGCCGGATCGCCACGGAAGTCCTGCCCCATCTTGTCGATTTCATCGAGCAAGATGAGCGGGTTCGTGGTTTTCGCCTTTTTCAGCGCCTGAATGATCTTGCCGGGCATCGAGCCGATATAGGTCCGGCGGTGGCCACGGATCTCGCTTTCATCGCGCACGCCACCAAGCGAGATGCGGATGAACTCGCGCCCCGTCGCCTTGGCGACCGAGCGGCCAAGCGAGGTCTTACCCACGCCGGGCGGGCCGACGAGGCACATGATCGGGCCTTTCAGCTTGGCCGAACGCGCCTGAACGGCCAGATATTCGACGATCCGCTCCTTGACCTTCTCAAGCCCGTAGTGATCGGCATCGAGCACCTTCTCGGCCCCGCCAAGGTCTTTCTTGACGCGGCTCTTGACGCCCCAGGGCAGCGACAGCAGCCAGTCGAGGTAGTTGCGCACCACCGTCGCCTCGGCCGACATCGGGCTCATGGACTTGAGCTTTTTCAGCTCGGCATCCGCCTTGTCACGCGCCTCTTTCGAGAACTTCGTGTTGGCGATGCGCTCTTCCAACTCGTTGATCTCGTTCTGGCCATCCTCGCCGTCGCCGAGTTCCTTCTGAATGGCCTTCATCTGCTCATTCAGGTAGTACTCGCGCTGCGTCTTCTCCATCTGGTTCTTGACGCGGCTCTTGATCTTCTTCTCGACCTGAAGCACCGACACCTCGCCCTGCATCAGGCCATAGACCTTCTCAAGGCGCGCCGAAACGTCTAGCGTTTCCAGCAGTTCCTGCTTTTGCGCGACATCGAGGCCAAGATGCCCCGACACGAGGTCGGCCAGCTTGTCGGCCTCCTGCGTCTCGGAAACGGCGGCCAGCGCCTCTTCGGGGACGTTCTTCTTGATCTTGGCGTAACGCTCGAACTCCTCGGCGACCGAGCGCAGCAGAGCGCGGATCGTGTCGCGGTCGCCCTCGGCCTCTTCAAGCACCTCGGCATGGGCCTCGAAGAAGGTCTCATTCGGGACGAATTCGGTGATCATCACGCGGGTCTTGCCCTCGACCAGCACCTTGACGGTGCCATCGGGCAGTTTGAGCAGTTGCAGCACGTTGGCCAGAACGCCGGTGCGGAAGATCCCATCCGCAGTCGGTTCATCAACCGAAGGGTCGATCTGGCTGGCCAGCAGAATTTGCCGGTCATCCGCCATCACCTCTTCCAGCGCACGCACGGATTTCTCGCGCCCGACGAAGAGCGGCACGATCATGTGGGGAAACACCACGATGTCGCGCAGCGGCAAAACCGGATAAGTCGTCGAGAGGGTCTCGGTCATATTCATTCCTCTTTGGCGAAAGGACACCGACCCCGCTTCGCGGCAGTCCCGGCCCTTCCCGTATCCCCCCATATTTAGGGGGGCAAGCGGGTCGCTTCAACCAGACCACCGAAGGACCAGACTTTCTGCCCGTCACATCGGGGTTACATTGCCCCGCACCTCGCAGCGGAGCAAGGCCAGAACGACCCCATCGGCATCATGGGCGTGTTTTCCTTACCCGCACCTTAGCGCGGCAGCACCAATTCGGCGCGCAAGCCGCCAAGGCGGTCGCTTTCGCCAAGCCGCAGGCTGCCGCCATGGCCGCGCAGGATGTCAGCCGCGATCGACAGGCCCAGCCCGACCCCCTGCCCCCGATCCTGGTTACGCGCGGGGTCAAGGCGCGTGAACGGCTTTATCGCCTCCTCGCGCCGCTCGGGCGGAATGCCGGGGCCGTCATCCTCGACAATGATGCGCACCATCCGCGGGCCAAGCTGCACCGAGACATCGGCGCGCGAGCCATAGCGCACCGCGTTGCCGATCAGATTCTCGACGGCGCGGCGGATCGCGTCAGGGCGGCAGGTGATCTCGGCCAGACCGGGGCCGGGGCATTCGTGCAGGCGCACCGGCTGCCCACCACGCTCGGCGTCACCGACGATCTGCGCCACCAGTTCACAGGGGTCTATCAATTGCGACTCATCCGCCGTCGCATCGTCGCGCGCGAAAGCCAGAAAGGCATCGACTAGCTTCGCCATCTCGGCCACGTCGCGCTCCAGTGCGGCGACCTCATCGCGGGTTTCGGGGTCGTCGGGCAGCATCGACAGCCCGAGACGCAGACGCGTGAGCGGCGTGCGCAGATCATGGCTGATCCCAGAAAGCATCAGTCGCCGCTGCTCGATCTGTCGCTCGATCCGCGCCCGCATCTCCAGAAACGCTGCCCCGGCCGAGCGCACTTCGGTCGCGCCCGCGGGACGGTAAAGCACGACCTGCCCGCGCCCGAACGCCTCGGCCGCCTTGGCAAGGCGCCAGATCGGCCGCAGCTGGTTGCGCAGGAAGAGATAGGCGATAATCGTCATCAACAGGCTGACCGCCACCATCAGCACCAGAAGCTGATGCGGGTTGGAGGCCGACACCCGCCCCCGCCCGAAACTCAGCTCCAACACTCCTTTGGGCGTGTCGAGCGTCAGCTGCACCTGCGCCCCCACCCGCAGATCGACTGAGCGCAGACCCGCCAACCCCTCGCGTAACGTGTCGATCACAACGATCCCGGTGAAATCGCCAAACCGCCGGAAATCGCCCTGCTCTGCCGCGGCCTCGGGTGTCGCGGGCAAGATGAACTCCAGCCCCAGCGGCTCGGCCAGTGTCACGCCCACAGCCTGCGCCGCAGCAAGGTCGGCGGCCTCGCCCACCCGTTGATCAAGCAGGATGATCTCGCGCAGCATCGTCTCGGTCATCTGCTTGGTGACGCGCTCAAAATGGCGCTGAATGAAGACCACAGACACGACAAGCTGGATGGTCACGATCGGCACGATCAGGATCAGCGCGGCACGCCCATAAAGCCCGCGTGGCAAGATCTGTTTAAGCCAATCAAAATTCATGCCAAAACCCTAGCCGGGAGCAGAACGAAGGAAAAGCGGAAGATGCCGGAGAGTCATAAGGTTGAAATCATGGAACCCGGTCTGCGGCGGATTGTGGCGCCGAACCCCTCTCCGATGACACTGAACGGCACCTGCACCTATATTCTGGGTACCGGATCGGTTGCGGTGATCGACCCGGGTCCCGCCGATCGCGGCCACATCGGGGCGATTCTGGCAGCCCTCGCACCCGGTGAGCGGATCAGCCATATCCTGGTCACCCATGCGCATCTCGACCATTCTCCCGGCGCACCGCTACTGGCAGAGGCTTGCGGTGCCAAGGTCCACGCGTTCGGCCCCGCCTCTGCCGGCCGCTCGCCCATCATGGAGCGCCTCGCAGCAACCGGCCTCATGGGCGGCGGCGAAGGCGTGGATCGGGCCTTCGCACCCGACATCCTGATCGCCGATGGCGAAGAGATCATCGGCGGCGATTGGAGCCTGCGCGCCCTGCACACACCGGGCCATTTCTGCAACCATCTGAGCTTTATCTGGGGCGATGCCATCTTCACCGGAGATCATGTCATGGGGTGGTCATCGACCCTGATCTCTCCGCCGGACGGCGACTTGGGCGACTACTTCCGATCGCTCGACAAACTGGCCCAGATCGGTGCCCGCACATTCTACCCCGGCCACGGCGCCGCGGTCACGGGCACGGCGGCGCGGATCGCCGAACTGGCCGCACATCGACGCGAGAGAACCGCCCAGATCGCCGCGCATCTGGTAGCCGGAGCCGCCACTGTCGCGCAGTTGACCGAGCTTATATACCAGGAAATACCCGCTGCCCTCATGCCCGCCGCATCCCGCAACGTCTTCGCGCATCTTGTTGAAATGACAGCCACAAATCAGGTTGCAGCTGTACCTGAGATACGCCTGGACGCTGCCTTTTCGTTGACCTGAAAAAATCCGAAAAAATCCTTCACGCCCCTCTTGCACCCCCGAAACACCGCCGCTATACACCGCCTCGTGTTCCGGCGTAGCTCAGCGGTAGAGCAGTTGACTGTTAATCAATTGGTCGTAGGTTCGATCCCTACCGCCGGAGCCATAAAATCCCATAAAATCAAGCTACAGCGTGCTGACTAAATCAGCCAGCGGCCGATGTCCTTCGTCGGGCTGTAGCGGTGGGCCAGGAAAAGCGCCACTGGGCGAGGCGTTTTCTGGTCTGGCGAGCGCATGCCGGAAAGAGCAGCCACTGACCAATCCTAGGCCTGATCGGATATCCTGACTAAGCAAGAGGAATCGGAAGGGCGGACTCAGGCGCTGATGCGCTTTGTTATTGGGCTGCGCCACCTTCGCCACGGGGATTGCCGGCCTGTAGGTGATCTCGCGCGAAAGCCCGCTGACCGCTCCATTCATCGGATCGCTCAGGCTTGATTCACGTGTCCAACATGAAGAAGCCGCCACATTCTTCTGATGTCGAAGCGGAAATTATCGGCTACTGATGGGGTGCGGCGATGCGGCCCATGACACAGACCGAAAAATGACGACGCGCAGGCCGAGAAGGAGACAGCATGACGTTCGCAGCACTCAAGAGATCCGCAGCACGCGGCACGGCGGCCCTTCCTGCCCATCAGAGCGGCCTCGCGATCGCGGTAGCGCTTCTGATTGCGTCTGCCGGCGCCTCCACTGCTCAGGAGACGATACTTGAGCGCGAGTTTTCCAATGCCGCCGTGATGGGGCAGACGGACGTCGGCATCAGCAAGGGCTCTGTCGTCATCGCCCCGATCCCGTTCTCGAACCCGATGATCGAGCACGGGCTGACCCTTGGTGCAGGATACCTGTTCAACCTTCCCGGCTCGAAGCCCTCCGGCGCGGGTATCGCCGCCCTCAAGACCAGCAACGGTAGCGAAGGGATTGGCGGCGGCTTCAACGTGAACTTCGCGGACGGCCTTTGGTCGGTGGGCCTGATCGGCGGCGAGGCCACCCTTTTTTATGACTTCCCGCTGAGCAATACGGCCGACCTTCCCCTGAAGCAGACCGGCAAGCTATATGCTTTCACCGTCAGCCGTGCGGTAAACAGCAAGCTGTCGGCGGGAGTGTCGCTCAGTTATCTGGACTCAACCCTTGGTCTTGACGTGCCCGGCTTTGAAGATCTGCCCCCGATCCTGAGGCCAGATGCCAATGTGACCGTGGGCAAGATCAACATTCACGCGGCATATGACACCCGCGACGACACCTTCTTCCCCACGCAGGGTACGCTGATCAAAGGCTCGCTCGCCTATGGAGAAGAACTGGACGCGATTTTCGACGGCGAAATCCCTGTGATCGACCGGCACTATTCCAAGGGTGTGGCCTCCGCATCGCGCTATGCGCCCTTGGGCAAGAATGGCATTCTGGCCGCGAATGCCTCTATCTGCGGCGCCTCCGACTCAGCACCGTTTTTCGACGGCTGCGGCGTCGGCATGGCAAACGGGCTGCGCGGTTTCGGCACGCTCGATGATCTCGCCTCCTGGTCGGCGGGCGCCCAGGTCGAGTATCGCGGGCGTCTGACCGAACGTATCGGCTATGTCGGCTTTGCGGGCCTTGGCATCGGCGGCGACACTTTCGCCGACATGTCGCTCGATCAGGGCGGTTTTGCTGCCGGGTTTGGCCTGCGCTACCGGATATCGAAGCAGTTCGGGCTCGACTATGCGATCGACTATGCGCGCAACGACGCGCAGGAGGAGTTCTTGTACATCACCCTGGGCCAGCGATTCTAAGATGCGCGGGCGCGGCGTGAGCCGTAGTTACGGGAGAAAGACAGATGCCTGACCAGACACCCCAGTCCAGCGTCGGCCGCAAGAGATTGCACCGCCGCAGCTTCATCGCCCTTGCGGCGGCCTTTCCCTTTGCGGCCCATGCGGATCAGGATCTGGGCGAAGACTGGATCGTGCTGGTCGAAAGCAAGATCAACCTGCTCAAGAACTTCTCGATCATCCCGGTCACCCTGAACAAGGGGCTTTTTGCGGGCCTTGTGATCGAAGCGGTCGACAACCCGATCTTCATCGAAAGCGTGGAAGTCACCTTCAGCAACGGGGAGACGACCGAACTTGCAGTCCGCTCGATCATCAGCGAAGGGCGCCGCACCCGCAAGATGCTCCTGCCCGGCCTCGTGCGCGGAATTCGCCTGATCAAGATCATCTACAAGCGCGTGCCCGTGGGCGGCACCACCACTGTGCGCATTTACGGGCGGCAGGTCTGATCTTAGACTACCGGGCCGTCCATCCGGAGAGAACGAATGCTATCCTTCCTGCTCAACATTCTGAGGCTGTTCAAAGCTATCATTCGTTCCTGGCGCATCCCGACGTTTCGCGCCACCCTCAGCCTTGCGGGGATCCTCTTGCTCACCGGAACAGTCTTCTATCACCGCACCGAGGGCTGGTCCTGGATCGACTCGCTCTATTTCAGCACCACGACGATGTCGACCGTGGGCTTTGGCGACCTGACGCCGCAGACCAATGTCGGCAAGCTGTTCACCGTGGTCTATATCTTCGTCGGCGTAGGGGTTTTCGTGGCGCTTTTCACGCAACTCGCCCGCGCCCTGCTGAAAATCGAGGGACCCGCAGACAGCCCCACGGCGAAAGAACCCACCAAAGACTAGGAACGCGCGTCGATCCGCTGTGCCACCAGTTCCTGCAAGAGCCACAGACCTTCGTCATGCATTCCGCGGGCCTCCAGTTGCGTGACCGTGTTCAGCAGGTATTCGGCACCGGTTCCCAGATGACCACAGCTTTGCGACAGCACATCGGCAACCTCGCCGGGCGTCAGGTCTCCGGCATACTGCGGTGACTCGCGGTTCATCACGAAAACCAGCGCGTTGACTGGCCCGTCCCCGGTTTCAACGCGCAGCCATGTCGGAATATTGGTGATCGGCTTCACCGTGAACTCGCGGCGGAACAACTGGTGGAACTGTGCCTCAAGATCGGCTTTGGGCAGCTCGAAGAGGACGCCCTCACACTCCCCTCCCCGGTCGAGCGACATCATCAGGCCCGGGTACTCCGGCGAGCCGCGAAACCGCCATTGCCGCAGGCAGAAAGACCGCCGCCACCCTGGCAGACGCGCGCATTGCTCGCCCCGATGGTCGATCTCGGGGCGCCAGATCAGCGAGCCATAGGCGAAAAGCTGGGTCGGGCGATCGGGCGCCGGATGGCTCGCCAGAATTCGATCCACCCATTCGGCATAATCCTGATCGGTCTGGGGAAGCAGGCCCGCGGGCTGGCCGCCATCCTTGATCTCGCGATGCACGCGCGCCACGTGCCCCGGGGTCAGCGATAAAACTCTGGGTCCGTCAGCCATGTTCAGCCCCCCGTCACCCAAGGGTGCGGAGGGACCGCACAATTTGCAAGCCTTTTACGGCGCGGCCAGAGCACACGAGCCCCGGCGCCGCCGACTTCACGCCAGATCGGCGGGCAGAACGCTGGCCGGGATGTTCTGATAGCAGACCGGGCGCAGGAAGCGGCGGATCGAGAGCGTGCCGACCGAGGTCGCCCCGAAGTTGGTCGAGGCCGGGTAAGGCCCGCCATGCACCATGCTGTCGCACACCTCGACACCCGTCGGGAAGCCGTTCGCCAGTACCCGCCCGGCCTTGCGCTCAAGGATCGGCATCAGCCGCCGCGCAAGACCTGCGTCGGCGTCGTCCATATGCAGCGTCGCAGTCAGCTGACCGCCAAAGCTGCGCGCCACGTCCAACATCTCATCCATGTCGCGCGCCACAACCACCAGCCCGAGCGGTCCGAACACTTCCTCGGCAAGGGCATGGTTGCCCATCCAGTCCTGCGCCGAGACACGGAACAGGAACGGCTTCGCCTCGCGCCGGTCGCACATCGAGGTCAGCAGGCCCTGAACGCCGGACTGCGCCCCCATCTGCGCAGCACCCGAGACATAGGCGCTGGCGATCCCGTCGGTCAGCATGACCTGCGCGCCCGTCGTTGATAGCGCCGCGCGCGCGGCCTCGACGAACGTGTCGGCCTGCGGGCCGTTCAGAACCACGGCGATACCGGGATTGGTGCAGAACTGACCCGCCCCCATCGAGAGCGACGCCGCCCATCCCTGACCAAGCGCCTCACCGCGCCGCGCGACCACCTCGGGCAACATGAACATCGGGTTCACCGAGCCCAACTCGCCGAAGAACGGGATCGGCTCTGGGCGCTGCGCGCAAAGGTCGAACAGGGCGCGCCCCCCGGCGAGCGAGCCAGTAAAGCCCACCGCCTTGATTAACGGGTGCTGCACCAGCGCCTGCCCGACATCGCGCTTGCCGCCCTGCACAAGCGAGAACACGCCGCGCGGCATGTCGCATTTGACGATGGCCGCAAGGATCGCCTCGGCGACGATCTCGCCCGTGCCCGGATGCGCGCCGTGCCCCTTGACCACAACGGGGCAACCGGCGGCCAGCGCGGCGGCCGTATCACCGCCTGCCGTCGAGAAGGCCAGCGGGAAATTGGAGGCGCCGAAAACCGCGACCGGCCCGATCGGGCGCTGCATCATGCGCAACTCGGGGCGCGGCAAGGGCTGCCGATCGGGCATGGCCGCATCGTGGCGGCGATCGAGGTAATCGCCCTTTAGGATATGCTGCGCGAAAAGCCGCAGCTGGCCGGTGGTGCGGCCACGTTCGCCGTTCAGGCGGGCTTCGGGCAGTCCGGTTTCCTGCGTGCCGATCTCGGTGATCGCCTCGGCGCGGGCCTCGATCTCATCCGCGATGGCCTCCAGAAACGCGGCCCGTTCCGCGCGCGAAGAATAGCCGTAGCTCCAGAAGGCGTCCTCGGCTGCACGAACCGCCTGATCCACCAGTTCGGGCGTTCCGACCGAGAACGCATGGGCCGCACGATGCGCGGGCTCCGACAGGAACCTCTGTTCAGTCGCGCGCCATTCTCCGGCGATCAGATGCTTGCCGTGGGGTGTGAAAGTCATGGGAATCCCTTCCATTTGCCGCCGCGAGGGCATTTTCGCGCCCGCGATCGCTGCCGTTCCGGCCCTGGGCGCCGCAATCGGCCGTTTTTTCTCGAACGAAAATTCAAGCAATTGCGCTCACTTGCATCGATACTCAAAATTTTCTCGACGCGCCAGTATTTTTCTTATATGAAAATTTCTTGCAACAAAGAAGAAAACATTTCATGTTCGCTCAGGAATCAACAGAGGGGTTCAACCAATGAAAAAAACCATCATGGCTACCGCGCTGATCGCTGCTACCGGCTTTGCCGGTGCTGCTCAGGCCGACAAGCTGGACGACATCATCGCTTCGGGCACGCTGCGCTGCGCAGTCGTTCTCGACTTCCCGCCGATGGGGATGCGCGATGCGAATAACGAGCCGGTCGGCTTCGACGTCGATTACTGCAACGACCTTGCCGCTGCACTTGGCGTGAGCGCCGAGATCGTCGAGACCCCGTTCCCCGAGCGCATCCCCGCGCTGATGTCGGGCCGCGTGGATGTCGGCGTCGCCTCGACCTCGGACACGCTTGAACGCGCCAAGACCGTGGGCTTCACGATCCCCTACTTCGCCTTTGAGATGGCCGTGACCGCCAATGACGGCGCAGGCATCGCCTCGTATGAAGGCATGAAGGGCCACACCGTCGGCGCCGTCGCCGGCACCTACGAGGCCATCGCGCTTGAAAAGCAGGTGCAGGAGTGGGGCGAGGGCGAGTTCCGCCCCTACCAGACCCAGGCAGACGTGTTCCTGGCACTCAGCCAGGGTCAGCTTGACGCGACCGTCTCGACCTCGACCGTCGCGATGGCCAACGTCAAGACCGGCAACTTCCCGGGCATCTCGGTTGTCGGCAAGGCCCCCTTCGATACCGATTATGTGGCGCTGTTCACCAGCCGCAACGAGTACGGGCTGATCAACTACCTCAACCTGTTCGTGAACCAGCAGATCCGCACCGGCCGCTATGCCGAACTGTATGAAAAGTGGGTCGGCGGCGAGCTTCCCGACCTGACGGTTCCCAACGCCTATCGTTGATCGGAACCCGGAGCCAATGACGGCGCGGAGCCCCCGCGCCGTTTTTCCTTCCGCATCCGACCAGGCAGGAAACAGCAATGTTCGGTTACACCTTCCAATGGAACCAGGCGCTTGCCCGGCTTCCCAAGATGCTGGACGGTGCAGTGGTGACGATGGAAGTGGCGGTATTGTCGATGCTGATCGGCATCGCTTTCGCCATTCTCCTGACACTTCTGCGCCTGTCCGGCTCTCGCCCGCTTCGGGCCATCGCGACCGGCTGGGTCGAGATCGCGCGCAACACCCCGGCCCTGTTCCAGATCTATATGGCGCATTTCGGGGTGGCGAGCTTCGGCATCCATTTCAGCCCTTTCGTGTCGCTGCTGATCGGGATCACCTTCAACAACGCGGGCTACCTGGCCGAGAACTTCCGCGGCGCGCTCAAGGCAATTCCTGACACGCAGACCCGCGCGGGCCGGTCTCTGGGCATGTCCCAGTTGCAGGCGTTTCGCTACATCATCCTGCCGCAGATGCTGCGTATCTCGTTCCTGCCGATGACCAACCAGATGGTCTGGGCCGTGCTGATGACCTCACTTGGCGTCACCGTCGGGATGAACTCGGATCTCTACGGCGTGACGCAGGATCTCAACGCGCTGACTTTCCGCACGTTCGAGCTCTTCGCGATTGCCGGGGTGATTTTCTACATCATCACCAAGGCCATCACCCTGAGCGCGCGGCTGCTCGCTGCCCGCCTGTTCCGGTACTGAGGGAGGACCGACCATGTTTGATACCGCCCTCACCACCGCCGATCTGATGTTCCTCGCCAAGGGCGCGGGCATGACGATCCTGGTCACCGCGATTTCGGTCGCGATCGGAACGGCGCTCGGCATCGCCTTCGGGGTGATCCGCGTGCAATTCGGCTCAGCGCTGACAGCGCCGCTGACCTTCGTGCTCGACATCTTCCGCTCGGTGCCGCTGCTGATCCAGCTGGTGCTGGCCAATGCCTTCCTTGGCATGGTGCTGAAGCTGCAATTGTCGGGCTTCTTCGTCGCCTGCATGGTGCTTTCGCTCTACACCTCGGCCTATTGCGCCGAGATCGTGCGCGGGGGCATCGACGCAGTGCCCGCCACCACCCGGCGCGCGGCGCGCTCTCTGGGGATGAGCTGGGGCCAGGACATGCGCTACATCGTGATGCCGCTGGCAACGCGCGTGGCCCTGCCGTCCTGGATCGGGCTTGCGCTTGGCGTCATGAAGGACTCGGCGCTGGTCTATGTGGTTCAGGTCACCGAACTGCTGAAATCCACCCAGATCCTCATCACGCGCCTGCAAGAGCCGCTGTTCCTGCTCATGATCGGCGGCGCCTTCTACTTCCTCATCAGCTTCCCGCTTGCCCGTTTCGGCGGATATCTCGAAAAAAGGTGGTCCAATGATTGAGATCCAGAACGTCCACAAATCCTTTGGCCATCTCGAGGTTCTCAAGGGCATCGACCTGACCGTCGAAAAAGGCGAGGTGGTCACCGTGATCGGTGGCTCGGGGTCGGGCAAGTCCACGCTGCTGACCTGCATCAACGGGCTTGAGCCGATCGACTCAGGCAAGATCCTTGTCGATGGCGTCGAGGTTCATGCCAAATCGACCAACCTCAACAAGCTGCGCCAAAAGATCGGCATCGTGTTCCAGCAGTGGAATGCCTTCCCGCACCTGACCGTGCTGGAGAACGTCACGCTTGCGCCGCGCAAGGTGCTCGGCATGGGCAAGGCCGAGGCCGAAGCCATCGCGGAAAAGCAGCTCAAGCACGTGGGCCTGGGCGACAAGCTGTCCACCTACCCCTCGCGCCTGTCGGGCGGCCAGCAGCAGCGCATGGCGATTGCCCGCGCGCTGGCGATGTCGCCCGACTACATGCTGTTCGACGAGGTGACCTCGGCCCTCGATCCGCAGCTTGTGGGCGAGGTGCTTGAAACGCTGAAGATGCTGGCCGAGGAAGGCATGACCATGATCTGCGTGACGCATGAAATGGCCTTCGCCCGCGACGTGTCGAACCGCGTGGCCTATTTCCACAAGGGCATCATGGCGGAAATCGGCGCGCCCGAGCAGCTCTTCGGCGACCCGCAGCACCCGGAAACCAAGAAGTTCCTGGCCAGCGTACGCTGAGAGGACACCAAGCAAACAAGAAAGGCGCGGGTCGCAACCCGCGCCTTTCTTGTTTCTAAAGCGATAGGTCCACCGACGCATGGCGCCACGGCGTCACCCTTTTCAGCACCCGGGCAATTCCCCCGGCAAGATCCCGACCTCGCGGCCCGCGCCGGAACCTCCCATGGGCGTTTCGCGGATCGAAAGCTCATAGCCCGAACCGCGATACTCTGCCCGGACGTCATAGGACATACCTGGCCGCACCGGCAGATAGCGTGCGCTGTCAATCATCGAGGTCGAGTTCAGCGTCCTGCGGGTGAACTCGACCGACAGATAGACCGTCTGCCCCGGCGCAATGACCGTGGTCACTCCATTCTCCTTGAACGGAAGGGTTCCGGCGAGCGTATGCGTGCAGGCATCCTTCGGCCGATAGACAAGGAATCGCCCACTTACGCTGGAGAGCGCGCCGCCTTCCGCCACGCCGGACAGCCTCACATTCGTCGGACCCGGCGGGGCCTGATAGGCAGGCAACGTCCCAACGCAGCCCGCCAAGGTCAGTGCCGCTGCCGCAAGCGCGCAGGCAATCTTCGAGAAACGGGCCCGCATGATCAAATCCGCGACAGGTCAGGGCAGCTTTGCGAGCTCCCCTCGGCCCAGGCTAGAAGCGACGGTAGCAACTTGGTGCCGGTCAGCTTGACGTTACGAATATCCAACCGGGTATGTCCGCTGTCGATCTGTCGAATGTCGGCCAGAACGAAGTACTGCGGCCCCTCATGCGACGGGTCGAGATAGACCATATTCAGGGCGGTCATCTCACGCTTGATGACGAGGCTCCGGATCCCCCCTTCGGTGACGATGCGCGCGTAGTAATAATCCTTCGAGACCTGATAGGACGTCCCGCCCGTTGTGGTCGTCTGGAATGCCTTGCCGTCGATACAGGTGCGTGCATAGCGGTTCAACGATGCCTCAACCGCAGACGCAGGGCGCGCAACTGTGTGAGAGCTGCTGCCAACGATCGACGGCGCGCTCCGAAAACCGGCATTGGTAGAAGGGGCCGGCATACAGGCCGCGAGAAGACCCGCACAGCAAAGGGCAACAGGGGACAGGCGCGTTTTCTTGGAAATCACTACTCAACTCCATGAAGAATAACTTGGCGTACAATGCACGCATTAGCAGATCGGATTAATGCATCTTTCCGAGCGTCACGCGAGGCATTTCTTTCAAGAATACAAACACCTGCCAGGAGGCTATCCTGGCAGGTGTCGCAACTATCTGAATCAAGTGGCCCCCATCAGATAGGGGCAGAGTCGCTCAGCCGGAAACGGCGGCCAGACCCAGCGTCTCGAACCGCGCAAGCTGCGCGAGCTCGGCATCGCTCAGGGTAATCCCGTCCCGCAGCGCCTTGGCGCGCGCCTGAAAGCGGCGCTGCGAGGGCAGACGCGCGCCCTGCCCGCTGATCGCGGTCAGCAGCCGCTCGCCCTCGGCAATCGGATCGCGCCCGCTGCGCGCCGCGAAGACCTGCGGGTCGAGCGCCAGCACCAGCGCGCCGTGACGCGGCAGCAGGTCGGTGCCGCCCATGAAATCGAGCGCCTCCTTGCTCATGAACTCGCCCAGCATCGCGCCGGACAGCAACTCGACCATCGTCGAGATCGCCGAGCCCTTGTGCGACCCGAAGGTCAGCATCGCGCCCTCAAGTGCCGCTTCGGGGTCGGTCGTGGGGTTGCCGTCGCGATCGACCGCCCATCCTTCGGGGATCGGCGTGCCCGCGCGGCGGTGCAACTCGATCTCGCCGCGCGCAGCGACGCTGGTTGCGAAGTCGAAAACATAGGGGGCCTCACCCCGGCGCGGCCAGCCGAAGGCGATGGGGTTGGTGCCAAGCAGCGGCTCCTTGCCGCCCGCGGGCGCCACGAAGGAGTAGCTCGGGCACATCGACAGCGAGGCCAGCCCCTCTTCGGCCAGCGCCTCGACATCGTGCCAGAGCGCCGAGAAATGCAGACAGTCGCGGATCACAAGCGCGGCAAGGCCCGTTTCGCGCGCCCGCGCCACCAGCAGATCTTTCGCCGCATAGAAAGCCGGGTTCGAGAACCCGCCCTTCGCATCGACCTCGATCACCGATGTGCCCGCATCGTGAATATCGGGAACGGCGAGGGGCTCGACCTTGCCGGCCGCCAGCACGCGCAGGCAGCCCTCGATGCGGTAGATCCCGTGCGACTTGCAGTTGTCGCGCTCTCCCGCAACGATCACGCGCGCAACATCGCGCGCGCTTTCCGGGCGCACCCCGGCACGCACAAAGATGGCCTCGACGCGCGCCAGAAGCGCATCGAAGGTAACGGTATTCTGCTCAGCCATATTCGGCAGTCTCCCTTGCGGATTTGGAATGTGGCCAAGCGCGGGCGGGCGCCCTACTTGTCCACGTCGATATAGGTGCAGGCCCAGAAGATCTTGGCCTCGTCATCGTCCAGCGCGCGCAGCCCGTGCTTGAGCGTGCTGTCGAAATAGGCGCAATCGCCGGGTTCTAGGATGACAGGCTGGTAATGCTCGACCACCAGCTCGATCCGGCCCGAGAGGACATAGAGCGTCTCTTCCCCATCATGGGATTCCAGATCCTCGGGGCGCAGCGGCGCGCGTTGATCGACCAAGGTCACCAGCGGGATGATCTTCTTTTCCGCCAGCGCATTGCAGAGCACTTCGTATTCGAAGTTCTTCGAGCGCACCTTGCGCCCCTGCCCCGCCTTGGTCACCGTCATGCGCGTGGTCTGATGCGCCTCGTGATCGGCCGAGAACAGCCGCTCCATACCGATGTCATAGGCCCGTGCGATTCGAACCAGGTTCTCGTAACTCGGCGAGACGCGCCCGTTCTCGATCTTGTGAATCGTCGAAAGCGCGAGGCCGGTTTTCTGGGCTGCAACCTCAAGCGTGAAGCCGCAAGCCTGGCGGACCGCCTTCATGCGCGCACCCAGATCCGAGCGCAATTGCATGCGTTCCGCTTCCCAAGCATCATCCGCCTCGGGTGCTACATCACCATGCGAAGATTTTTCCGTTTGCGACATATTTTTCTTTTCTTACCAGTTGTGATCGTTTAAGCATATTTTTGTAGTGAGCGCAAGATTAGCAAGTAGCCAAAAGCAAAGGGAATCCAAAAACGCGGCTTCACTCTTCCGATTCCGGAAAAATGGCCGAGATGCCGGATTTCTTGCCCGCAACGAGGTGACTCATGGCAACCAAGATCGTTTCAGCATCCGTTCAGGGGCCGCTCCTTGTCTGCGAGGAGGGTCTGAGCGTCTGGGGTGGGGTGAACCCGTCCACCGGCCAGATCATCGACGCGCACCACCCACAGCACGGGCGCACCCTTGCGGGGCATATCGTGATGATGCCCACGAGCCGCGGCTCGTGCACCGGCAGCGGTGTGCTTCTGGGCCTTGCCTTTGCGGGCTCCGCCCCGCGCGCACTGATCTTCCGCGAGGGCGAGGACATCCTGACCCTTGGCGCGCTGATCGCCGGGCGGCTCTTTGGGCACGCGATCGCGGTGCTGCGCCTGAGCGCGGCGGAATATGACGTGCTGGCGCGCGAGACCTCCGCCGAGATCACCGAAACGCATCTGAAGGCGGGAACCCATGCCTGGCCGCTCCACCCCGCCGGATCGGCGCCGCTGGAACTGACTGAAAGCGACCGCGCCTTCCTTGACGGCGCGCATGGCGAGGCCGCGCGACTGGCGATGGAGATCATCGCCACGATGGCGACGGCACAGGGCGCCACGCGCCTGACCGATGTGAGCCGCGTGCATATCGACGGCTGTATCTACGCCAGCCCCGCCTTCCTCACCTTTGCCCGCGCGATGGCCGACAAGGGCGGGCGGGTGCGCGTGCCGACCACGATGAACGCGATCTCGGTCGATCATGCGAACTGGCGCGCGCAGGGGGTGAGCGAGGAATTCGGCACCCCCGCCGCGGGCCTTGCCGATGCTTATGTCGAAATGGGAGCAAGGCCGAGTTTCACCTGCGCGCCCTATCTTCTCGAAGACCGCCCAGCAGCGGGCGAGGATATCGCCTGGGCCGAAAGCAACGCGGTGATCTATGCCAACAGCGTGCTTGGCGCGCGCACGGTGAAACACGCCGACTTCATGGATCTGTGCATCGCTCTGACCGGTCGCGCCGCCCGCGCGGGTGTCTATCTTGAACAAAACCGCGCGCCCCGGCGGATCATCGACGTCACGCTGCCCGAGGGCTATGACGATGCCTTCTGGCCGATGCTCGGCTGGCTTGTCGGTCAGGCCGCGCCTGACCGCATTCCGCTGATCCGGGGGCTTGAGGGCACTGCCCCCTCGGACGACGATCTCAAGGCGCTTTGTGCAGCCTATGGGACGACCTCGGCCTCGCCCATGCTGCATATCGCGGGCATCACGCCCGAGGCCTCGCTGCCACCTGCCCCCGACGCCGACACCACCCGCGTTGGCTGCGCCGATTTCGCCCGCCTGTGGGACGAGTTCAACCAAGGCGCTGAGCAGGTCGATCTGGTCGCGCTTGGCAGCCCACATTTCTCGGCCAGCGAATGCGCCGCCTTTGCCGCGCTGATGGATGGCACGCAAACGCACCCCGATGTGGCGACCATCGTCACGCTTGGCCGGGGAACGCTGGCCACCATCACCGAGAACGGTGTGAAGGCCCGGCTGGAGGCGTCGGGCGTCAAGATCATCCCCGACCTGTGCTGGTGCTCGATCTCCGAGCCGGTCTTCCCGCCGAGCGCCAAGGTGCTGATGACCAACTCGGGCAAATACGCCCATTACGCCCCCGGCCTGAGCAACCGCGCGGTGCGCTTCGGTTCGCTTGCGCAATGCGCCGAGACCGCGCGCAGCGGTCTCGCCCCCTCCTCACCGCCCGACTGGATCGCCAGACAGGGCCACTGAACACACAATCGCGGCACTCCCTCCGCGCCCAGAACAACCAACGGAGTCCTTCGGATGAACAAAGACGTATTCTTCGGCACGATCCCCGCGCTGCTGACCCCCTGCACCGCCGAGCGCCAACCCGATTTCGACGCGCTGGTGCGTAAGGGTCAGGAAATGATGGATGCCGGCATGTCGGGCGTCGTCTACTGCGGCTCCTGCGGGGACTGGCCGCTGCTGACCGACGAGCAGCGCATGGAGGGCGTCGAGCGCCTGACCAAAGCCGGTGTGCCGGTGATTGTCGGCACGGGTGCGGTGAACACCAAATCCGCCGTCGCCCACGCGGCACATGCCCAGAAGATCGGCGCTGCGGGCCTCATGGTCATTCCGCGCGTGCTTTCGCGCGGTCAATCGGTGGTGGCGCAGCGCAACCACTTCAAGGCCATTCTCGATGCGGCCCCCGATGTGCCCGCCGTCATCTACAACAGCCCCTATTATGGCTACGCCACCCGCGCCGATCTGTTCTTTGCGCTCCGCGCCGAGCACAAGAACCTGATCGGTTTCAAAGAGTTCGGCGGCAAAGCCGACATGAGCTATGCGGCCGAGCACATCACCTCGCACGATGACGAGGTGATCCTGATGGTGGGCGTCGATACCGAGGTTTACCACGGCTTCGCGAAATGCGGCGCGGCGGGCGCGATCACTGGCATCGGCACGATCTTCCCGAAAGAGGCGCTGCTTCAGGTCGCCCTGTCGCGCCGCGCCGCCGAGGGCTGCCCCGAGGCCGACCTGCGCGCCCGCGAACTGGCCGAGGCTTTCTCGGTTCTGGCCAAGTTCGACGAGGGCGTTGACCTGGTGCTGTACTTCAAGCATCTCATGGTGCTGAAGGGCGAAGAGGAATACCGCCTCAACATCTACGAAACCGATGCGCTCTCGCCCTCGCAGGCGAAGTTCTGCGAGGCGCAGTTCCATCAGTTCAACAGATGGTTCGCCAACTGGTCGAAACAGGGCGGAGTGATCGCCGAATGCATGTGATCGACAGCCATACCGGCGGAGAGCCCACGCGGGTTATCCTCGACGGCGGCCCGGACCTTGGGTCCGGCCCGCTGGCCGAGCGCGCGCAACGGCTTGCGACCGAGTATCGCGACTTCTACCGCTCGGTCATCCTCGAGCCGCGCGGACAGGTCGCGATGGTCTGCGCGCTTCTGGTCGAGCCGGTCGATCCGAGCTGTGTGACCGGGGTGATCTATTTCGACTCCGAGGCGGTTCTGGGCATGTGCGGTCATGGCACGATCGGCCTCGCGGCGACGCTGGTGCACATGGGGCGCATCGGTCTGGGCCAGCACCGGATCGAGACGCCCGTCGGCGTCGTCACGGTGGACGTCATCGACGCCAATACCGTAACCGTCACCAATGTCGAAAGCCGCCGCTGCAGCACAGGCGTAAAGGTTGAGATCGACGGCATCGGCACCGTGACCGGCGACATCGCCTATGGCGGCAACTGCTTCTTCCTCGTCGATCCAAGCCCCATTCCGGTCACCGCCGCGAATATCCGCCAACTGACGGATGTGACGGTTGCGGTGCGCGAGGCGCTTCTGGCGCAGGGCTGCGGCTGCGATAACGGCGCGCCGGTCGATCACGTGATCTTCTATGGCCCGCCAGAGACGCCTGAAGGCCACAGCCGCAACTTCGTGCTCTGCCCTGACGATGCCTACGACCGCTCCCCCTGCGGCACCGGCTGCTCGGCGCGACTGGCCTGCCTTGCCGCCGACGGCCGTTTGGCCGAGGGGCAGGAGATCGTGCAGGAAAGCGTGATCGGCAGCACCTATCGGCTCTCCTATCGCAAGGGGCCGAACGGCGGGGTGATCCCCTCGATCACCGGCAAGGCCTATGTGATGGCGGAAAGCAAACTGATCTTCCTGCCACAAGACCCGTTCAGCAAAGGGATCGTCCTTTGATCCATGCCGCCCGGCGCCATGCAGGCGCCGGGCATTTTCGTTTCACTTCCAGCCCGACCGAGGTCCGCCATGGCCCAATCCGAACAAGTTGAAATCCTCGTCATCGGCGCGGGGATCATCGGCGTGACCAGCGCGCTTGCGCTTCAGGCGCAGGGGCACCGCGTGCGCCTGCTCGACCGCAAGGGGGTGGCCGCCGAAACCTCGCGCGGGAACGCGGGCGCCTTCGCATTCCCCGAGGTCGAGCCGCTGGCGACCCCCGGCATCATGCGCAAGGCGCCAAAATGGCTGCTTGACCCGCTTGGCCCTCTGTCGCTGCGCCCGGCCTATGCCGCCCGGATCGCGCCTTGGATGCTGCGCTTCTGGCGCGCCAGCTGGAAAGACCGCTACGAGCCCGCCGTCGCCGCGCAATCTTCGCTGATGCGGGTGTCGCAAGCGGCGCTGGAGCGGCTGATTCCGCGCGTCAATGGCGAAGCCTTCATGCGCCGCGAGGGGCAATTGCAGCTTTACGAGGGCCGCGCACAATTCGAGGCATCGCTGCCCGCGTGGAAGCTGCGCGGCCAGCACGGCATCGCCTTCGACCTGCTCGAAACCCCCGCCGCTATCGCCGAGATCCAGCCTGGCCTCAACCCCCGGTTCACCCATGCGGGCTTCACCCCAAGCTGGCTGAACGTGACCGATCCGGCACTCTGGACTGAACACCTTGCGCGCCAGTTCGTGGCCGCCGGGGGCCAGATCGAGATCGTCGAGATCCAGTCGATCACCCCGACCGCCTCGGGCGTCGAGATCGCCACCAATGCCGGGCCGCGCCGGGCCGATCAGGTCGTCATCGCGGCGGGCGCCTGGTCGCACCGGATTGCGCGCACCCTTGGCGACAAGATCCCGCTTGAGACCGAGCGCGGCTACAACACCACCTTCCCCACCGCCAGCTTCGATGTCCGCACGCATCTGTCGTTCAGCAGCCACGGCTTCGTGGTCAGCCGCATCGGCGAGGGGCTGCGCGTGGGCGGTGCAGTCGAACTTGGCGGACTGGAACTGCCGGCGAACTACAAGCGCGCCGAAACGCTGGTGCGCAAGACGGTTGAGTTCCTGCCCGGCTTCGACCCGAACGGCGGCACGCAATGGATGGGGTTCCGCCCCTCGCTGCCTGACAGCCTGCCGATCATCAGCCGCTCGCCCCGCTCGGATCGCGTGATCTATGCCTTCGGCCACGGTCATCTGGGCCTGACCCAATCGGCAGGCACGGCCGAGCTTGTCGCATCCCTTGTTGGACGGCGCGAGGTGGAAATCCCGCTCGGCCCCTTCGACATGCGTCGCTTCTAAGGCGCAGGGCCTGCCCGATCCGCTCCGGCAGGCCCTTGTTTCACTTGAACAGCCGCGGCCAGGTATCCGAGATCCGGTAGCCGCCCGGCCATGGGTCGCCGGGATCGAGCATGTGCTGATGCGTCCCGGTGATCCAGGCGCGGCCGCTGATCTCGGGGCGGATCGCGTCGCGTGTGCCCACCCTGGTGGTGCCCAGAATGCGGCCGTGGAACTCCGAACCGATGATTGACACGCCGGTGAAGCGGTCCTGCGGCCCCATCTCGCCGCGCGCGCGCAAGATCGCCATGCGCGCCGAGACGGCGGTGCCGGTGGGCGAGCGGTCGAGCTTGCCGGGCTGGATCGCGACGACCGAGAGCGCACGCAGTTCCGTCCCATGCCGGGCGATCTTGCCCGCGAAAAGACAGAAGGAATGATGCGCCCAATCGGGCTTTTCCGGGTGCTCGAAACGGAACTGCGCGTTCGCGGCATTGGTGATCCGAATACCAAGCGCGGCAATTTCGCGCGCATTCTCGGCGATCAGATCGACGCCAAGCGCCTCGGGATCGACGACAACGAAGCTGTCCCCTCCGAAGGCCGTGTCAACGGTGATCACCCCCAGCCCCGGCACCTCGAGTGGCACCCCCAGCCGGGTCGCGAACGAAGGCAGGTTCTCGACATAGATCCGCTCGGCCTTGCCATTCGCACAATCGGCACGGACACGCACGAGGCCGCCGGGCGCCTCCAGCACCATTTCGGTCACCGGCTCCTGCATGGGCAGAATGCCGCTGTCGAGCAGAACCGTCGAGACGCAGATCGAGTTCGAGCCAGACATCGGCGGGGTGTCCTCGGGCTCCATGATGATCCAGGCGGCCTGCGCCTCGGGGTGTTTGGGGGGCACAAGCAGGTTCACATGGCGAAACACCCCGCCGCGCGGCTCGTTCAACACAAAATTGCGCAGCACCTCATCCTCGGCGATCCATTTGCGCTGCTCCCAGATCGTGTCACCGGGGGGCGGCGCGACCCCGCCGACGATGACATCGCCCACCTCCCCCTCGGCATGGCACGAGACGACATGGATAACCTTGGTGCTTCGCATGTTTTTCTCCGTTCTGCGATCCGCCGCAGGCCCTTACAGGGACGAATCTCTTATTTTGGATATTGTATCCAATCCTGGCCGGCCATGCTATTCTCCCCGTAGCCCAAAGCGGAGTTTTCAGGCATACCCGCCCCATGAAGTTCGAACGCACCGACCTGTCGCAGACCCGATCCGCCGCCGATATCGTCTTCGCGGCGCTGCGCGATGCTATCGTGAAGGGTGATCTGGAGAACGGCGCGCAGCTCCGTCAGGAAGAGATCGCCGCCGCCTTCAACGTCAGCCGCATTCCGGTGCGCGAGGCGATTGCGCGGCTTGAGCAACTCGGTCTAATCGAGACACGGCGCTACAAGGGCGCCTTCGTCACCGACCTGCCGATCCAGGAGATCGAAGAGATTTTCCGCCTTCGCGCGCTGGTCGAAAGCGATGCGATCCGCCGCGCGGTAATCGACATGGACCCCGCCGCCCTGGCCGAGGCCCGCGCGGCGCATGACGCCTTCGCGCAGGCCACCGACCCCGCCGCATGGATGGAGCAGAACCGCCGCTTTCACTGCGCGCTTTACCGCGCGGGCCAGCAGCGCCACTACATGGGCGTGATCGAGAACCTGCTGAACCTCAGTGACCGCTACCTGCGCGCGCAGCTGTCGCTGACGGACGGCCAGCAAAAAGCAGTGGCCGAACATGCGCTAATCCTTGCGGCCTGCGAAAACGGCGACGCCGATCTGGCGGCCCGCCTGACCGCTCAGCACATCGAGGATGCGAAAACCTCTCTGCTCACCCGCCTGAGTGAGAAACGTACCGCAAGCGGCTAGAGCATCCACTCCAGCGGCAGGTATTGCAGCGCCACCATCAGCCAGCGCTTGATCGGCCCCACGCCCGGCTCGGTCGTGTGGCTTGGACCGACGCCATCCAGCGGCGCCCATTGAAGCGTGCCATCGGGCGCTTGCGTGACCTCATAGGCCGCGCGCGTTTGGTCCAACTCGTCGGACAGGCCGCGTGCCAGACGGGGGCTGTCGATGACAAAGCCCATCTCGGTATTCAGCGCGGCCGAGCGCGGATCGAAGTTGAACGACCCTACGAAAACACGCTTGCCGTCGATGCCGAAGGTCTTGGCGTGAAGGCTGGAGGCCGAGCTGTGCAGCAGATGCTCGACGCTTTTCTGCCGTTCGACATCGGGCTCGGCGCGCAGTTCCAGAACACGCACCCCGGCATCGAGCAGCGCGGGGCGGTATTTCATATAGGCGCTATGGACGAGCGAGACATCCGTCGACTCAAGCGCATTGGTCAGCACCCGCGTCTTCACACCCTTGCGCGCAAGCGAGCCAAGCAGTTCCGCGCCCTTCTTGCCCGGAATGAAATAGGCCGAGACGAGATCGAGTGATACCTCGGGGTGATTCAGCAGCTTCGGAAGCTGGTTGATCAGCAGCGCCTCGGGCGGCGCGTTCCCCAATGCCTTGATCGGATCGTCGGCCACCATCTGAATCTTGGTCCACTCCAGATCGGGCGTTTCCGAGAGCAACCCTTGGACCGTGGGCGAGGCCTCGATCGCCCGAACGTAGTTCGATCCCATCAGACTCTCGCGCGCATGCGCGCCCTGCGCCTGCAAACCGGCAAGGCCCTCCGGCGCCGGCGGCAGGATCGCGGCGGCGGGATAGGCCGATGCGCTCGCCCAATAGGCGTCGAACGAGGATTGCACCTCCCCCACGATCGGGCCCACGGCCAGCACGTCGAGGTCGATAAACTGGGTCTCTTCACCAAAGGCAAAGTAGATGTCGCCGATATTGCGCCCGCCAACGATGGTCGCCGCCCCGTCGAACGTCATCGACTTGTTGTGCATCCGATGGTTTAACCGGCTGAAGGCAAAGACATAATTAAGTATCTTGGGCGAACGGAAGGTGAAGGGGTTGAACAGCCGCACCTCGACATTCGGCTGCGCGTCAAGCGCGGCCAGCGCCGCATCCAGGCCGGGGACGCCGTTATCATCAAGCAGCAGGCGCACACGCACACCGCGCTCGGAGGCTTGCCGCAGCTCGTCCAGCAGCATCCAGCCGGTCGTGTCGGTCTGCCAGATGTAATACTGCACGTCGATGCTTTCGCGGGCCTGCCGCACCAGCGCGACCCGCGTGGCAAATGCCGCTTCGCCCGCGCCAAGAGGCGCCACACCATCCATGCCCGGATGATCCGCCGCCAGTGCCGACATCTGCGCCCCGAGCGGCGTCTGATCCGAGAGCGGAATGGCACGCGATACTGCGTCCTCGTCGCGCGGCGGCAGAGGGAAGGCCCATCGCATGACAACCACGCCGACCGCGACCACGATCACAATCCAAAGCAGAACTCTTACGAATCCCATGGCGGAAGCCCTCCAACTCAGGCGGGGCCGTAACTCGGCGCCTTCGGCGCGGCATCGGCCTCGGATAATGCATCCTGCCATAGTGTTAACGCGTCATGACGCACAGGGCCACCCGCGAGCAACCGCGAGTGGCCCCGGCACTGATTGAAGCGCGCTCAGGCGGCCTCGGCGTCATAGACGACGCCCTGATGCAGCGAAAAGAGCAGCTCATGGATATCCACGTCAGGCGCGCCGATCACCTTGTAGGCAGAGGGAATGGTCCGGGCCAACTCGGTCTTGGCGAAGGCTTGCATGGCCTCGACCGACTCCCAGATCAGGAAACCGCCGAAATGGTTGGGTTTGGCGAGCTTGAGGTAGAATTTCTGCACGAGGCCCGGCGTTGCCGCATAGGCGGGCACACGCTCCTTGGCGATGGCGATGGCCTCTTCCTCGGTCAGGGCGCTTTCGAATTGCACGAACTGGACGATCATCTGTCTTCTCCCATGTTGCGTTTGCGCCGGTCTGTTCCGGCCATGAGAGAAGTCTTGCATGTTTATTTTTGCGCCAGAATTCGCCAATGTGGAAATGTCAGCTTGCAAAAACGGACAGGTCAAACATGCCTCAGACCGATGATGCCGCCCTTAGCCGCCGCGATCTGGACTGGAGCGATCTGGCGATCATTCTTGCCATCGGCCGCGCGGGAAGCCTGTCGGGGGCTGCGCGGGCCTTGGGCAAGACGCACTCGACGATCTTTCGCAATATTACCGCGATCGAAGAGAAAACCGCCGTGCGGTTCTTCGACCGTTTCGATAACGGCTACGTCCCCACCGACGCCGGGCGTCTTGCGCTGCAATATGCCGAGCGGGTCGAGAGCGAGTTTCATTCCATGAGCCGCGAGATCCTCGGGCAGGACACTCGCCTCAGCGGGCGCATCCGCGTCACCTGCCCCGAGGTTTTCGCAAGCGACCACGCGCCCGGGCTGATGGCGCGCTTCATGGCGGAGCACCCCGATATCCGCGTCGATGTCATCCCCGGACATGGCGCGGCCGACCTGAGCCGCCGCGAGGCCGAAGTGGCCATCCGCGCGACCAAGGCACCGCCCGAGACCACCTTCGGGCGCAAGGTCTGCGCCTTCCGCTTCGCGCTCTACGCCTCCCCCGCCTATATGGAGCGCCGCGCGGACACCCCTCTGGCCGAGCACGCCTTCTGTCTGATCGAGGGCACGGCCTCCTGGCTAGTTCCGGTTGTGTGGAAATCGCGCCAGCAGGGAGAGGACCGCGCGGTCTTTCAGTGTCGGGCCTCGCGCGCGGTGCAAAACGCCGGGGCCGAGGGATTGGGGATCGCCTTCCTGCCTTGCTATGTCGGCGATGCCGATCCCCGGCTTGCGCGCGTGTCGGACCCGCTCGCACATCTCGACATGCAGCTTTGGGTCCTGACCCATCCCGATCTGCGCAACACGGCGCGGGTGCGGGCGATGATGGCCTTCCTTTACGACACGCTCGGCGCTGATGCCGACCTCTGGGGCGGGCAGCGCAAGTCGGCGGATCGCTGGAACCTGGTGCCTCGTGAGGGCTGGCGCCGATAGGCGCGCAGCCTGCCTAGCTTTGCCCCGAAGCTTCGAGGGCAGCGGCAAGCTCGGCCACGCGCTCGGCATTCGTTGCGGCGACGGACAGATCGGTATTGAGACGATTGTTCTCGAACCCGATCCGAGCCTTTCCGCCCATCTTGGCTGCCGCAATCAGGCACGCCGTTTCCTGCGCGCCAAATGCACAGACGGCCCAATCTGTATCCGGAAGCAGCCCCAGCAGCACCCCGGCGGGCGCATCGAGGTCGGAGGGAGCGGATTTCTGCCCCGCGCTGTATCGCCCCAGCACGATCAACGCCCGAAGGCCCGCACGCGGCACATCGCCCTGATCGACGAGGCGCGCAAGATGCTCGATATCCGCGACATCGTAGAGGATATGCTGCACCTCGATCCCGGCTTCGTGGCAAAAGCCGAAGAAGCGGGCAGTCTCGGCCGGCTCAGCGTCCAATGTGATCTCGCGCAACGCCACGGACACGGCCGCAGGGCGCACTGCATGAACCAATGCCCGCTGTTCGGCCGCAGAGTAGCGCCCGACCGCCTCGGTCGTGATCTGCGTATAGAAACCCGGCAGCACCAGATCCAACTCGGCCAGCAATTCCCGATAGAGCCCGGCATCGAGAACATGCGCACCATCTGCATCGCGCACATGGGCGTGGATACCGTCAGCCCCGGCCTTATGGCTGGCAACCGCGCAATCCGCGATCTCGGGGATGGTCACGGGAACGCCGGCGTGATCGGCCTTGGTCAGCCGCGCGCCGTTCGGGGCGACCATGATGCGGGGAAGCGGCCTCATGCCGCAAGCGCCCGGTCGATGGCACCCGAGAGCTTGCCGACAAGCTCGTCGATCTGCGCGTCCTCGATGATGAAGGGCGGCGCGAGCAGGACGTGATCGCCCGATTGCCCGTCGATCGTGCCGCCCATCGGGTAGCAAATGAGGCCCGCCTTGAAGGCCTCGGCCTTGATCCTGGCGTTCAGCTTGCGTGCCGGATCGAAGGGCGCCTTGGTCGCGCGGTCTGCCACCAGTTCGACGCCGCGAAACAGGCCGCGCCCGCGAATATCGCCGACATGGGGATGATCACCGAAGGCATCGAGCAGCGCCGCTTGCAGCTTTTCGCCCTGCGCGCGCACCCGGCCCAGCAGATCCTTTTCCAAGATCTCCGCCAGCACGGCATTCGCCGCCGTCGCCGCCATCGCATGGCCCATGTAAGTATGACCGTGCTGGAAAAAGCCCGATCCGGCGGCGATAGCATTGTAGATCCGGCCCTGCACCAGCAGCGCGCCGATGGGCTGATAGCCCGCCCCCAGCCCCTTGGCGATGGTGATCATGTCGGGCGCGACGCCGTCTTCCTGACAGGCGAACAGGTAACCCGTGCGGCCCATGCCGCACATCACCTCATCAAGGATCAAGAGCACGCCGTGGCGATCACAGATCTCGCGGATGCGCTTGAGGTACCCCTTGACCGCAGGCACCGCGCCCGCCGTCGCGCCCACGACCGGTTCGGCCACGAAGGCCATCACGCTCTGCGGCCCAAGGCGCTGGATCTCGGCCTCCAGCTCATCCGCCGCGCGCAGCCCGTAGGCCTCGACGCTCTCGCCTTCCGCCCTGCCCCGGTATTCG
This sequence comes from Sedimentimonas flavescens, assembly GCF_025154035.1. Classification (NCBI taxonomy): domain Bacteria; kingdom Pseudomonadati; phylum Pseudomonadota; class Alphaproteobacteria; order Rhodobacterales; genus Sedimentimonas; species Sedimentimonas flavescens. Next base: position 53,685 of record NZ_JAOALJ010000008.1, read on the forward strand.
TAGCAGGCCGAGATATGGCTGGTCTCGATCAGCATCGGCGCGAATTGCGCGCGGCGCCATTCGTTACCGCCGGTTGCCAGCGCCCCTAGCGTGTTGCCATGATAGCTTTGGCGCCGGGCGATCACCCGGTGCCGCTGCGGCTGGCCGATCTCCAGGAAATACTGTCGCGCCAGCTTGAGTGCTGCCTCGACCGCCTCGGACCCGCCTGAGACAAGATAGACGCGCTCGATCCCTTCGGGGGCATTCGCGATCAGCGTATCGGCAAGCTGCTCGGCCGGTTCCGAGGTGAAGAATCCGGTATGCGCGAAAGCCAACCGATCAAGCTGGTCATGCAGCGCCGCGCGCACAGCCGCATTGGAATGCCCAAGACAGGACACCGCCGCCCCGCCCGATCCATCAAGATACCGCTTGCCGCTGGCGTCGATCAGATAGCAGCCATCGCCCGCCACAGCGACCGGTAGAGTGCCCTTGGTGGAGCGGCCAAAGATATGATCGGACATGCGCAGATCCTTATGCAATTCCGGGGCAGACCGGCTTTCGACTGGGACTATCCCATCCGCCAGTAATTCATATGCTTTATTTATTGATGCGTAAAGATGCGTTTGCATTTTTCGCAAAACTGGTCTTTGATATGTGCCAGAGCCACCGCCAAGAAAGCCGCAAGCCCATGATGTCCGAAGAAAAAATCCAGTCTGCGCTGCGTGATCTGGCGCAAACTGCGCCGCCCAAACTTGGCGCCTTCGCATTGTGGCTGCTTGAGCACTGGAACGATATTGCCTTCAACTCGATTCGCGGGCTGGCGCAGAAGGCCGGGGTCGATGCGAACCTTGTCACCCGCACGTCGCGCGAGTTGGGCTACGAAGGCTACGACGCTTTGCGCGCCGATGTTCAGCGGCTGCTTCAGCGCGGGGGCGCCACCTATGGCGGCCGCGCGCGGGCGCTGCGCAACCTGCCCGATGCAGACATTTTCACGCAGGTGCTCTCCGCAAGCGGCGACAACCTCCAGCGGCTCTCATCGCCCACGCTGCTGGAAACCGCGAATGACTGTATTGCGCCGCTACTGGAAGCGCGCCACGTCTATTCCGTGGGTGTACGCAGCTGCTACTCGATCGCGCATTACCTGTCCTATGTCGGCGGGATGGCTTTCGATAATTTCGTCCCCGCCCCCGCCGCGCCGGGCGCAATCCTTGACCAGGTGTCGCAAAGCACCCCCGAGGATGTCGTCGTCGCGATTACCTACGCGCATTATTCCGCCGAGGTCGTGCGCGCCTGCCAGATCGCCCGCGACTGCGGCGCGCGGGTTCTGGCGCTGACCGATGCGCAGACCTCGCCCATAGCTCTTGGCGCGTGGAAGGTAATTTGCCTGCCGATGTCGGGGCCGCAGCTTATGCCCTCGCTCAACAGCGCCTTCCTGACGGTCGAGTTGATCCTGGCCGCGATGGCCGCGCGCAGCAACGGCGCGGCCGACCGGGTCGCGCGGTTCGAGGAGCGGATCGCCCGCTTTGGCGGCTACATGGCGCAGTAGGGTCTCAGATCAGATAGGGCATCAGCAGGCTGGCGAGGCTAAGCACAAGGAAGAAACCCGCCATATCGGTGATCGTGGTCAGGAGCGGCCCGGAGGCAACCGCCGGATCTTGCCCCAACCGCTTGAGGACCAGCGGCACGACGCCCCCGATGGACACCGCCAGCATGGTATTGAGCGCGAGCGCCGCCCCGATGACCGCGCCAAGCCAGACGTTGCCCTTCCAGAGCCACGCCACAAGCGCGATCAGCACGCCAAGGGCCAGCCCGTTGATCGCGCCGACCGACAGCTCCTTGAGCCAGACGCGCATCGCATCCTTGGGCTGCACCAACCCCAGCGAAAGCTCCCGCATCGTCACGCCCACCGCCTGATTGCCCGAACAGCCCGACATGTCCGACACCATCGGCAGAAAGACCGCGATGGCAATGACCGCGGCCAAGGTCTCCTCATAGGCCGCGATCACCGAGGCCGCGATCACGTTCAGCACGATATTGGCCGACAGCCACATCAACCGCCGACGCGAACGCAGCCAGAGCGGCATCGAGCGCAATTCATCCCCGACGCCCTGCAACTTCAGCGCCTCGCTCTCGGCGCGCTCCAGCGCGGCGGCATTGATCGCCGCCCGGGACACAACGCCGACCAGACGCCCGTCCGCTTCGACCACCGGCAGACCAAGGAAGCCATGGCGGTCGAACAGATCCTGCAATTCATCCAGCATCGTATCGACCGTCACGACGATCGGCTCAATCATGATCGCGCTGAGCTTTTCCGAGCGTTTCGCCACCAAGAGCCCGCGCAGCGAGACCACGCCCACAGGGCGCCCCTCGGCGTCGATCACATAGGGATGCTGACCGCGATAGCGCTCAAAGTCCTGATCCTCATCGACGAAACTGCGCAGTACCGCACCCACCGTCGCGGTGACTGGAAACTTGAAGGCCTCAGCCACCATCAACCCGCCTGCGGTATCGTCCTCATAGGCGACCAGCCGGCGCACATCGGCCGCGTCTTCGGGTTCAAGCTCGGCCAGGATCGCCTCGGCGTCCTCGCTGTCGAGATCGCCAATAAGGTCGGCCTGAAGGTCGCTGTCGAGCACGTCGATGATTTCGGCGGCGCGGTCCCATTCGAGGCGTTCGACCAGTTCCGTAGCGGCGGCATGGGGCGCCTCTTCGACCAGCGCGGCGGCCAGTTCGGTCGGCACAAGCTCCAGCACCGTGTCGCGGTCATCGGCCGAAAGCGTCAACAACTGGCGCAGCGCCGCCGAAAGCGGCAAAGGCTCCAGCAGGGCATTCAGTTGCTCGGCGTCGCGCGCGTCCACCGCGGCTTTGACCCGTTCTCGCAGGGTCGGCGTGGTGGGGTCACCATCCTCGGGCGTGGGCTCGGGACGCTCCAGCAGTTCGGTGTCTTCGGTCATTGCTCCCTTTCCGAGACCGCCCTTGGGTCGGGGGTCATGATCAGATGCGAGGCTTCGTGAAACTCGTTCAGATCGAGCGGCCAGCGCCCGCGCGGCCAACGCAGTTCCATCTCGCCTTTGCGCGGGCGGTAAACCGCCGTGTAAAGCGTGCCGAAGCCCCGATCATACGCCGTCGAGTAAAGCGGCGGGCGCAGGAAGGCCGAGATGAACTTCTCCTCGGGCTCAACATGCAGCGTCAGGCGTTGCAGCAGGAAGCGCTCGCGCTCGACCGAGGCGGTCATGCGGGCGTGGGCATCCCACTCGACGCGCTCCTGATGGTTCGTCGCGACCGCCGCATGGGTCATGATCGCGGGTCGGTCGGGCGACAGGAACGCCGTCAGGTAGTTGCGGCGCCGGTCCAGCACGGTGACGTTGTAGCTCATGTGCGAGGGGATGCGCGCCAGCGCCTGCCCTGCCTCTTCGGCGGTTGTGCAGGTTTGCAGCACATAGCGCAGGATGATCGGCACGCCAAAGCCGTCGCCCACCACGCGCCGCCCGCCGAAGGTCAGCGACACCGCCAGCCCCGCATCATTCATGCCATCGACTAGCCCCCAAAGCCCGTCGGAGGTGCCCATGACCCTGCGGCCCTGCCAGCCCGAGTGCAGCACGATGCGTTCGAACGCGCGCGGGTCATAATCATAGTTGCGCACCAGCACGGGCTCCTTGCCCGGCCAGATCGCCTGACTGCACCCCGATAGATAGGGTGGCGGGCGATAGAAGCTGAGAAACCGCGCCGCCAGATCGCCGCCCCCCGCAAGGGCGCAGAGCTGCTCGTAGATCGGCACGATCTCGGGCATGTGCCGCTCAAGCGCACGCAGGCATTCAAGGTAGGTCGGCCGCGCATCCTCGCCCTCTCGCAACCACCAAGCCTTGTAGGCGGGCCAAAGCTCAGCGAAAAGCCCGGCCCATTTCGGGCCAGGCTCCGCCTCTCTTATGGCGCGCCACCAAAGCTCCATCAGAGGATCTTGAACGCCGGATCTGCCAGCGCCGGGCCGGCCTCGGCCATCGGCAGGGGCTGCGCGGCGAAAGCCGACTTGATGCCGTGGATCCACTTCTTCGCGCGTTCGTTCAGCTGGAAGCCGTTCGTCATTGAGCGCCCGCGCGTCACCAGAATGCCCAGATCAGCGCCCTCATAGCGGTAGTCGCCCGGCTTGAGGATGCGCAGGAAGAAGGCCTCGTTCTCGGATTCGACCGCGCGGCGGTGATAATCGAAGCGGTCGAAGACCACCCGCCCGTCTTCCAGCATCCGGTAGATCCCGGATTGCGGAGCGGCGGTGACGATATCGACATTGTCCTCGGTATGCTTGATGACCATCTGGCTCCAGCTGTCGATCATGTCGGGATCGGCCCAACGGGCGTTCAGCTCATCCACATCCAGCTTGAACTTCGCTTTCGAGAACTCGAGCAGGTGGAACAGGAAGAGCGGCGCATCGGCATGGGCGAAAGCCGCGTGGTTCGTCATGGATGAGGCGCCGGTGATGCGCGGGTTCAACTCACCGAGCCAGATGTCTCCGGATTTCTTGTCGATCAGGAAATCGAGTTCGAAATAGCCCCGATAGCCTTCCTTGCGCAGTTGCTCGCCGAATTTGAAGGTCAGGTCGCGGGCCTTCTGACGCACCTTGGGCGGGAAGGCGGTCGAGAAGATCTCGTTGCCGCACCAACCGCCGCGATAGGGTGTCAGTTCCTTGAAGCCGACCAGTTCGGTCATCAGCGGACCGACGATGGTGCCCTTGCTGGTTGCGCAGCCCTCGATCGCCGACCCGCGACAATCGATGCGCTTCATGATCTTGATCTCGCCCTCGCCGACGATTTCATGCTCATGACGGCGGAAATCGGCCTCGGATTTGATGAAAAACGTCGTGTGGCCGCTGTCGCCATAGGCCGATTGCAGCACAAGATCATGGCCGAGCCCCGCCTTGTCGCAGGTCTTCATCAGGTCGTCCCAGGATTTGACCTCGGCCAGCGTGTTGGGCACCGAGGGCACCCCCGCCTTGTTGCCGACGCGCACCGTTTCGATCTTGTTGTCCATCTTGGTGCGCAGCTTGGCCTTGGGGAACCAGACCTCGGCGCCCAGTTCCTTGGCCAGCCGCTCGGTCTCTTCGTCGAACATCAGGAAGACGAACTTGGGCTTGCCGCCGCGCCGCTTCACAAGGTCGATGACCTCCTTGTGCTGGAGCAGGTAGTTGTTGATCTCTTCGATCGACTGAAACTCGGCATGGGGCTGCTCGGAGGGGCAGAACACGTTCGGATGGCGCCCGTCATAGCAGTCAATGTAGCAGATATACTTGAAATTCTTGCACCACTCGTCGATGCCCAGCAGGTTGAAGTTGGTCGCCGAGATGAAATAGATCGGCTCTTCGTTCCTGTGGAAGAAGCGGCGGATTTCGGAAATGTTCTTCAGATCTGTCTTGCTCATGTGACTTCCCCCTTCATTCCGCCGCGGTGGCGAGTGTTTCAAGCTGTTTGGCAAGTGCCTCATCGGTAAAGACCCTCAGGCCCAGATCGGCGCGGTAGCCGTGGATCTCGTTGACGTCCAAAGCCCGCATGAAGGCCAGGATTTCTCGGCTGACGACCTGCCCGGGCACCAAGATCGGGAAGCCGGGCGGATAGGGAATGATGAATGAGGCCGAGACCACCTCGCGCCCCTTGTCCATCTCGGCCTCGATCCCGCCCTGCAAGTCGAGGTAGTCGCAGTTGTTCTCATCATAGGCCAGAAAGAAGGGCGTGCGGATGTCCCCTTCGCCGGTGTCGGGATCGGCGCAGAACGCCTCATGAAAATGCGAGAAATCGGGCAGAGGCGGCAGATCCTGCATCAGGTTCTTCACGCGCCGCTCGAAGGCCAGACGTTCCATCTTCGAGGCATCGTCAAGCCGGTCGTCCAGCTCCTTTGCGATCTCGACCAGCACCTCGATCAGATAGGCGACCGAGGACCGCGTGGTACCGATATTCGTCATGAACAAAACGGTATTGCGCGAGGTCTTGTTGATCTGGATGCCGTATTTGTCCATCAGCACCTGGGTCTTGAACGTATCGCCATCCCAGCCCGTACCGCCCACGGCCAGCGTCACGCGCGTTGCGTCCAGAACGAATTCGTCCTTTTCCCAGCAGTTCCAGATATCGGTCCAGCCCTGCTCGGGGTCGTAGTAACTCTCGACCCCGCTTTCGCGATGCTCCTCGGGGATCATGTCGCCCGCGGTCAGCACCTTGAAATACTTCTGCAACAGCGGATGGGTCGAGATCGCGCGGCGCATCGCCATGGCCGCCTCGACCTGACGCTGGACGAATTCGAAACCCTCCAATTCGACCTGCCGCCGACCGACATCGAGCGAGGCGATGATCTGGTAATTCGGGCTGGTCGAGGTATGGGTCATATAGGCTTCCTGGAACGAAGCCTCGACCTCGCCCTTGAAGTCCTGATCGTTGACATGGATCATCGACCCCTGCCGCAACGAGGTCAGCGTCTTATGCGTCGATTGGGTCGTGTAAACGCGCACCCGCGCATTCGGCGGCGGGATCAGGCGGGTCTTGATCAGCGTCGCCTCATCTGCATCCTGCAGCTTTTCCACCTGCTTGGCATGGGCCTTGGCGTGCTCGGGCGAGCGTAGCCGCTCTCGCAGGTTGTTCGCGGCATTCATCCCGGTGCGCTGCCGATAGGTGGGACCAAAGCGCGCGAAAGCAAACCAGGCTTCGTCCCACAGGAAGATCAGGTCGGGCTTGATGGCAAGGCATTCCTCCATCACCCGCTCGACGTTATAGACGATCCCGTCGAAGGTGCAGTTCGTCAGCAAGAGCATCCGCACCCGGTCGAGCTTGCCCGCGGCCTTCAGCTTGAGCAGGTGATGCTTGATCTCTTTCAGCGGCACCGCGCCATACATCGAGTATTCATTGAGCGGATAGCTGTCGAGGTAGCGCACATTTGCGCCCGCCAGCACCATGCCGTAGTGATGCGACTTGTGGCAGTCGCGGTCCACCAGAACGATGTCGCCCGGTCGCACCAGCGCCTGCACCACGATCTTGTTGCAGGTCGAGGTGCCATTCGTCGCAAAGAAGGTCTGCTTGGCGCCAAAGGCGCGTGCAGCAAGCTCCTGCGCCTCCTTGATCGGCCCGTGCGGTTCAAGCAGGCTGTCGAGCCCGCCCGAGGTCGCCGAGGTCTCCGCCAGGAAGATATTCGGGCCGTAGAACGCGCCCATGTCCTGAATCCAGTGGCTGCGCGTGATCGACTTGCCGCGACTGATCGGCATGGCGTGGAATACGCCGGTCGGTTGCTTGGAATATTCCTTGAGCGCGGTGAAGAACGGTGTCTTGAACCGCGCCTGAACACCGCGCAGGATGTTCAGGTGCAACTCCATGAAGTCTTCCTGATTGTAGAAGACCCGCCGGCAGATCCCCAGATCGAGACCCGCGATATCCTCGACCGAGCGATCGGTGACGAGATAGGCGTCAAGCTCGGGGCGCACCTTCGCGATCAGGCGGCACAGTTCGGGGCCATAGTCCTCGGGTGGGATATCCTCGATCTCCTCGGCCCCGCCCGCACGGTTGAGATAGCGCGTCAGGATCGCCAGCTCGACCTCGGACTCGAGCCGCAGCCCCGGGCGCACGATGATCGCCTGGATGTTGTGATTGAACAGAACGCCGATCAGCGCGTCCTGAAGGCTGGGGACGACGACCGGCTCATAGGTGAAGGCGTCCTCGCTGCGGCGCATCGAGAGCATGTTGGATTTCAGCCAGCGCTCCTGATGCTCGTTCACATCATCGACGATCATCACCTCGAAATAGGGCTTGGTCAGCGCCCGCGCATCCGGCGGCAGCAGGGCATCCTCTTCCTGATCCTCGTCAAGAATTCCTTGCTCCAGCGGGATCTTGCGGCGCCGATACGCCCCGGTGGTCAGGGCGCGGTTGACCCGAGTAACCGAATAGGTGGCTTCGGAAAGATGTCCTGCCTCGAACTGGCGGCGGATGTGTTCGAATGCCGCCATGCCGGGAAAGGCCCAGTATCGCTCAACGATCGCCAGCGACCCGAACAGCTTCTGCGCCTCGGCATGGGCAGCCTTGGCGCGCCTCCCCTGCGGCTCTCGCTCCAGATGAACGAGTTTTTCTCGCAGGGCGCTCCAACGGTCTGCGCGCAGCTGCACGGCAGAGTAGTAGTCGCTCATCGATTGCATCGGTCCGTTCCTCCCTGAGGCCGACCAACCAACGATGCGCGCATCAAGCTTATCGTTCGGTCAAGTCAGCCCGTTGAAATCGTGCCCGCCAGCGGCGGCGTACCGTCATCGTCACGGAACGGCGGGCCCATCGTCAGATGCTGCTCCCCCGTCACCGAAGTATCCCGCAAATTCATCCCCGAGCGCGATCCCTGGCGCGGCATCTCAAGCGCGCCAAGGCTGTTCAGATAGGCGTCGGTCCCGCTCGTGCGGTCATAGACCGGGAAATCGACCGAGCGGTCGCGGAAGCTCTTCAGCACCTGCCCAAGCCCCTTGATGCCGGTCTCACGCTGACGCCGTACAAGATCGAGGTCGATCTCGATCGGGAACATGTCCTCTTGCCCGGCGGACTGGTGCAGCACCGTGGCCGAAGGATCGACCACGCAGGATCGCCCGTTGCCACCCGCGCCAAGCCCGTTCACGTCGAAAACGTAGCATTGGAACTGCGCGGCGGTAGCCCGCGCGATGGCCAGTTCGGCGTCGCGGTCGGCCGTACCCGTCAGAACCGGATGCAGCAGCACCTCAACGCCCTGCGCGGTCAACTGGCGCGTGGTTTCCGGGAACCAGATGTCATAGCAGATCGACAGGCCGAACCGCCCCACCCCCGGCACGTCGAAGACGCAAAACTCGGTCCCGGCCTCGACCTCGGTCTCATAGGGCCGGAACGGAAACATCTTGCGGTAGCTGGCCACGATCTCGCCCGCCGGGTTGATCACCGCCGAGGTGTTGTAGATCTTCCCATCCTCGGCACGTTCGAACATCGAGCCGGGGATCAGCCAGATATTGTGCTTGCGCGCGGCCTCCTGGAACTGGCGCAGACTGTCGTTATGGAAAGGCTGCGCGAATTTCGGCAGCGGCCCGAAGGGGGCAAGTTCGGAGAACAGCACCATCTGCGTCCACGGGAACCGCGCCATCAGAATGTCGAGCCGGTGCAGCATGCCATCTGTGTTGGGATGCAATGCGTTGACGTACATCTGCACACCGGCAATCGCGAAGGGAGTCATCTCGGTTCCTGCTCTCACTTGTTCAGCCCCCCTTGACGGGACCGCCGCACTGCCTAGCACCGCACAACGTGAATGGAAACAGGCGAGCGGCGCACCACCCGGTCGGCGTTGGACCCGACCAGGAACTCGCGTACGCGATCCGGTGCATGGCTGGCCATCACGACCAGATCGGCGCCGGAGCTGTCGATATACTCCAGGATCACCTCATGCACGCGCCCTGCCCCGACATGGCTGATTGCCTTCACCTGTGCCGGAACCTGCTCGGCCACCATGGCCTCAAGCTTGGCCTTGGCCTTGGCCAATGTCTTCTCAAGATAGCTTGACGGGAACTCGCTCGCGACCAGCGCCGAGCCATAATTCGGCACCACCGCGAGGATATGCAGCGTCGCCCCGGGCGCCTTGGCGAAGTTGATCGCCACCGGCAGCGCCTGTTTCCACGAGGCTTCGTGCTCAAGGTCGATCGTCAGGAGGATGGTCTTGTACATGGCGCCCTCCTCAGGCTTTTGCCGTGCGCGGCTTTGACCCGCGCCCGCGTTGCATCATCACGACCAGTGCCAGCAGCAACAGCGCGGGCAGGAACATCCAGTACTTTGACGGCACCGAGACGGGTTGCAGCACGCGCAACACCTCCTGGTCCCAATCCAGACCCGCCCGTTGCGCGGCCGAACCGTAAGCGACATCGTCGATGATCATCCGCTCACCGTCCTGCCGCAGCGCGATCCCCGCCGCGGCCAGACGATCCTCTCCTGTGGCTTCGTCGCCCATCGGAACAAGGGCCACGAATTCAATCGGGTCGCCAAGATCGTTGACCCCCGCCACCCGGACGCGCAGATCCTCGCCTTTCGGCGTTGAGGCGGCAGCGACGCTTATTTCGGCCGGGGCGGCCTCGGTATAGGGCGGGAAGATCATGTCCATCCAGAAACCCGGGCGAAACAGCGTGAAGGCGATCAGAAGCAGCAGCACCGTCTCATGGATGCGGTTGCGCGCCAGGAACCAGCCCTGTGTCGCCGCGGCAAACAGCAGCATCGCTATTGTCGCAATCACGAAGACAAAGACACCCTGCGCCATCGTCACGTCGATCAGCAGAAGCTCGGTGTTGAAGATGAACAGGAACGGCAGCGCGGCGGTGCGCAGCGAGTAGAAGAAGGCCACGACACCGGTCTTGATCGGATCGCCACCCGATACTGCGGCGGCGGCAAAGCTGGCAAGCCCCACCGGCGGTGTCACATCGGCCATGATGCCGAAGTAGAAGACAAACAGGTGCACCGCGATCAGCGGCACGATCAGGCCGTTCTGCTGCCCGAGCGTCACGATCACTGGCGCAAGCAGCGCCGATACGACGATGTAATTTGCGGTGGTCGGCAGGCCCATGCCAAGGATCAGCGACAGGACGGCTGTCAGCACCAGCATCGCCAGCACCTTGCCGCCCGAGAGCACCTCGACCACATCGGCCAGCGCCGAACCAACGCCGGTCTGACTGACGGCGCCCACGATGATGCCTGCGGTCGCGGTCGCGATACCGATGCCGATCATGTTGCGGGCACCGGTCACAAGGCCGTCGATCAGGTCAGTGAACCCGCCCGAGATGGCCGCCCCCAAGGCACCCTCCCCCCGCAGGATCGCCATCAGCGGTCGCTGCGTGATCAGGATGAAGACCATATAGGCCGTGGCCCAGAAGGCCGAAAGGCCGGGCGACAGGCGATCCACCATCAGCGCCCAGACCAGCACGACAACCGGCAGGATATAGTGCAGCCCCGCGCGCACGGTCGGCCCCGGCAACGGCAGCTTGCTCACCGGCGCGTTCGGGTCGTCCAGACGCAGCGGAGCCTCACGCGAGGCAACCCAGAGCAGCGCCACATAAACCGCCGTCAGGAAGCCGAAGATGATATAGCCCGCCGCCTGCGGGAAGGCCGGGCGGATCCAGCCCATCCCGTAATAAACGGCCAGCGACAGCGCGCAGATCGCGGCGATCGTAAAGGCGATGCCGATCAGACGCTGCACGATGGGCTTGGGCGTATAGGCGCGCGGCAGGCCCTCCATGCCGGCCTTCATCGCCTCGAGATGCACGATATAGACCAGCGCGATGTAAGAGATCACCGCAGGCAGGAACGCGTGGCGCACCACATCGAAATAGGGAATGCCCACATACTCGACCATCAGGAAAGCCGCAGCACCCATCACCGGCGGCATGATCTGGCCATTGACCGACGAGGCCACCTCGACCGCGCCCGCCTTCTCGGCCGAGAAGCCCACCTTCTTCATCAGTGGAATGGTGAAGGTGCCGGTAGTGACCACATTCGCGATGGACGAGCCCGAGATCAGCCCCGTCATGGCCGACGATACAACCGCCGCCTTGGCAGGCCCGCCGCGCATGTGCCCCATCAGTGAAAATGCGACCTGAATGAAGTAGTTCCCCGCCCCGGCCTTATCGAGAAGTGAGCCAAACAGCACGAAGAGGAACACGAACGAGGTCGAAACCCCAAGCGCGATGCCGAACACGCCCTCGGTGGTGATCCACTGGTGGTTCACGATCTCGGACAGGTTGTTGCCCTTGTGCGCGATGATGGCAGGCATATGCGGGCCCAGCACCGTGTAGGCCAGAAAGACCGCAGCGACGATCATCAGCGCGGGGCCAAGCGCGCGGCGTGTCGCCTCGAGCAGGATGACGATACCGGCCACCGAAACCACGAAATCCTGCATGATCGGCGCGCCCACGCGCGAAGAGATGTCGCGGTAGTAAAGATACAGGTAAAGCGCCGTGGCCGCGCCCACGATGGCCAATGCCCAGTCCCACGGCGGGACATGATTTTTGGGGGAACCCATCAGGATCGCTGCGACCACCGCGATGGAGATCAGCGGAATCCACCAGACCGGAGTTCCTTCTTTCGCCGAGATGAAGAACAGCAGCCCCAGGATCAGCGGCACCGCCACGCCCAAAACGACCTGAACGCGCGTCTGTGCTGCGGGGAAGGCCGCGAAGGCAAGGAAGATCGCAAAGCCAAGGTGGATCGAGCGCGCCTCGGTGTCGTTGAACACGCCAAAGCCCACCATGAACGGGATCGGCGAGGCGATCCACAGCTGGAACAGCGACCAGGCCAGCGCGACGATCATCAGGAAAGCGCCGACCGGACCGGTCGATCCGCGCGCGCCGGTATCCGAGGACGCCACGAGTTCGTCGAGTTCTTCCTGACTCAACGTCCCGACCCCGGGCTGATCTGCGCCCATTCCACCGGCTTCGTGATGATCGTTCTGTGCCATGAAGTCCCCCAGTCCCTACGGCGCGCCCTTGCCAGGTCATTGCCGAGTGCTCGACGCGCGCACCATCCGCGCGCTGCGCCTGAAAGGGCCGCCCCACCGTAAGCAGGGCGGCCCGAGCAGCTTACATCCAGCCGCGCTCGGTGTAGTACTTGATCGCGCCCGGATGCAGCGGGGCGGACAGACCGTCCTTGATCATCTCTTCTTCCTTGAGATTGGCAAAGGCGGGGTGCAGGCCCTTGAAGCGGTCGAAATTGTCGAACACTGCCTTGACCACGGCATAGACCACATCATCGGGCACATCGGCCGAGGTGACGAAGGTGGCCTTCACGCCGAAGGTCTCGACGTCATCGGGCGTGCCGGCATACATCCCGCCGGGGATCATCGCCTTGGCGTAATAGGCATTTTCGGCCACAAGCTTGTCGATCGCCTCGCCGGTTACCGGAACCAGATTTGCCTCGACGGTCGAGGTCGCCTCCTGGATCGAGCCGTTCGGGTGGCCCACGGTGTAGATGATCGCGTCGACCTTGTTGTCGCCCAGAGCTGCGGCCTGCTCGGCGGGCTTGAGCTCGGATGCCAGCGCGAAATCGCCGTCGGTCCAGCCCATCGCGTTCAGCACGACCTCCATGGTCGCCCGCTGACCCGAGCCGGGATTGCCGACATTGACGCGCTTGCCCTTGAGGTCTTCGAAGCTCGCGATATTCGAGTCCTTCCGGGCGACGACGGTGAAGGGCTCACCATGCACCGAGAAGACGGCGCGCAGCTTGTCCACCGTCTTGCCCTCGAACTCCGAGCTGCCGTTGAAGGCGTGATACTGCCAGTCGGATTGCGCAACGCCCATGTCCATATCACCCGCCGCGATGGCGTTGATATTGGCGATCGAGCCGCCGGTCGAGGGCGCGGTGCACTTGAGGTTGGTCGTCGGCGTGTCGCGGTTCACCAGCCGGCAGATCGACTGTCCGACCACGAAATACACGCCGGTCTGGCCGCCGGTCCCGATGGTGATGAACCGCTCCTCGGCGGCGGCAGTGGTCGCAAGCGCCATGGCACTGACGAACGAGAGTGTCTTGAGATATGTCATTTTTCAACTCCGTGTCGCTAACTGGACATTTGACCCGCGGATTCTTGTTGCCCCGCTGAATCACTCCTTCGCCGAACCGGGTCCGGCCGATCGGGCCGCGCGCAGACGCCTCGACGGGCGTCTCCTACATGGGCCACAGGATACCTTCGCTCAGGCTGCCCCCACACAAGGGCGATGCGCCCAACTGCGAAACCGGGAACGGTCGCATAGAAGGAGGTAAAGTGTCATGAAAGCGTAGTTCCGTTTAAAATAGTAATCAAGCTTGTTCGGAAATCTCTTCGCGTTAGACTTCAGTGAATCCAGTTCACAACAGCCCATCATCAGCCCGCGAGAAGTCAGCCGGGGGACCGCCGTGCCCGTTCCAGCAAAGCAACCCAATCTCGATATCGGCCATCGCCTTCGGGCGGTGCGCACGCAAAAGCGATGGTCTCAGCGCGAACTCGCACGCCGCTCCGGCGTCACCAACGGCTTGATTTCACAAATAGAAACAAACCACTCATCGCCATCTGTCGCATCGCTCAAACGTATTCTGGACGCGATCCCGATGAGCCTGGCAGAGTTCTTCGGCCCCGACATTGAAGACCGGGAACAGATCTGCTTCCGCGCGAGCGAGTTGCTTGCCGTTGACCCTAAGATGGTCTTTCGCAACGCGCCGCAAGCGGCAAGAATCGCCCTGCATCAGGTGGGCGCAGGCTCTAACCGAATGCTGCAAATTCTGCACGAGCGATACGAACCCGGAGCCGACACCGGCGTGGAAAACTACAGCCACGACGGGGAGGAAGGGGGATTCGTTCTCTCGGGATGGATCGAGTTGACCGTCGGCGAAGTGGTGAACGAGTTGGGCCCAGGCGATGCCTATCTCTTTGACAGCCGTGTCCCACACAGGTTTCGCAACATCCGCGACGAGGTCTGCATCCTGATCTCCGCCTGCACCCCGCCAAGCTTCTAGGCGCGCGGGCTTTACGCGCGCATAACCGGTCGCCTTTGTGATCAGGATCGGGGCCGCCTCGACCGGCACGATCTCGTCGGCAACACTCCGGTCGCCTGTGGCGCCGCGCGATGACGCAAGCGGGCGGGTTCGGCGGCTGTCGCCCGACGCGGCGCTGCCAGTGGCCAATATCTCTCTGCCGACCAACCCGCAATGGAAACAGTCAAGCGCCGGGGCGGCGTTTCGGGCCAACTATCGTAACGCGCGCCAACCTCAACGAGCGGACCTATCGCCAGGGCTGGCCCGTTTGACCAATGTCATGGCCGGCGCATGCGCGATGCGCGATCACTTGCGCGACAGGCCATCGGCGGAGCGATTGACAGCCCCCGCCGGTCGCGCAAGATAGGAAACCATGCGCCAGATCGTGCATCTTCTCGTTATCGGGCTGGTCTTGCTGATCGGCTCCGTGCAGCTGGGGGCTCCGGCTGCCGCGATGAGCCATGCACAGGCGATGGCCGCAGTTTCAGATATGGCCGACTGCCCCTCTTGCCCGGATTCCCATCATTCCAAGATGCCGAGCGCCCCCTGCCCCCATGCCGAGGCCATGCTGTCCGCGCCCCTGCCCTTTGCCCCGGCGCTGACGCTGCGCCGGGCGGACCTGCCGCTTGAACTGCGGCACGGCGACCGGCCCTGGCCCGCGGCGCATGAGCCAGCGCTGGACCTGCCTCCACCACGTTCCTGACCGATCTCACACCGACGCGCGACCGCCAGAGGCGCCCGCGCCCGCTTGTTTGCGCCCCTTTGCGGGCCCTGATCGAATTGGAACCTACGATGAAGAAATACCTTGTTGCCGCCGCAGCCCTGGCCATTGCCGGAGGCGCCTATCTGGCACTCGGCCCCGGCGGTACGCCCGATGTTCAGGCCAAGGCGCCTGCCGAAGGCGATCCGATGGTGGCGGTCTCGCTCCCCGACAGCCTCTCGCCCAATGCCCAGATAGGGCAGCGCGCCTTCGATGCCGTCTGCGCGGCTTGCCACGGCGCGAATGCTGGCGGCAAGTTGGGCATCGCGCCGCCGCTGATCCACGTGATCTATGAACCCTCGCACCACGGCGACATGTCCTTCCTTGCCGCTGTGCAAAACGGGGTGCGCGCGCACCATTGGAAGTTCGGCGACATGCCCCCGGTCGAGGGGCTGACCCCCTCCGACGTGGTCAACATCGTCGCCTATGTGCGCGAGGTGCAGCGCGCCAACGGCATTCAGTAACACTACAACACGCCGGTAGTCCGCCAGACGGGCTGCCGGCGCATCAGCCCACGAAATGCCGCGTCGCGAGCGAGAACAGCTCGGCCTGAGAGGCGATGCCAAGCTTGGCATAGGCCTTGTGGCGGTGAACCTTCACCGTGCCTTCGGAAATACCCAGATAAGCCGCTGCAGAGGGGGTTGAGTGCCCCTGAAGGATCAGGCGCACGATCTCGGCCTCGCGCGGGCTGAGGATATCCGCGCCGAAGCTTTCCAGCCGGTCCTCAAGCAGCCCTGCGGGTGCGGTCTCGGGCTTGCCACCCCAGTGGCGCAGTACGGCGGCGGACAGGATCGGGAAGATCTGGCGCAGTTGCATCAGTTCCTGCTCGTTGAAGCGTGTCTGGCGCACCCCGCGCGCCAGCGAAACGATGATCCAGTCACTCCCGCGCTCGCGGATCAGCAGGCCCACTTCATCGCCGATACGGATGCTGCGATAGAAGGCGCGGTAGTATTGCGAACGGTAGAAGGCCTCGGGCGCGAGGTCGAGCAACCGATAGGCACCCGGCGCGCTGCCCCCCTTGCACGCCAGGTAAAGCGGGTCGAGCAGATAGGGCCCGGTGGCGTAGAACTGCACGGTGATCGCCGCCTGCACATCGTCGAGATCATGAAACAGCGAGACTGGCGGCTGATTGGCCGGGTAGCGCGTCGCGATCAGAGAATCAAAGCTGCAGATCGACCTGACAAGCTGCCGGAAAGCCGTCGGGAACCGGTCAGAGCCAAGCGACTCGAACAGGGCCGCCACTGCCTGGATGCGGCCGTCGTCAAGAGTTAGAACTTTGTTTTCCATCGACATTCCTGCGTGGCCGCGCTGAACTTATATATCCAAAGGTATATATCTATACCCGAATTTACCAGCATATGCATTCTCGGCCAATCTCTTCGGATGCCAATTTGAACCGGGAGTGAGATAAATGGCGAAGGATTCCAGCGTTAACCCCTCGACGGGCGATCAGGCCTTCACGCGCCTGTCGGATCGCGGCACCGTGACCGAGGCCTCCTATGCGGGTGCGCTGAGCTTCATGCGTCGTCGCTACACGCGCGACCTGAGCACCGCGGATGTCGCGGTCATGGGGGTGCCGTTCGACCTGTCGGTCTCGAGCCGCTCGGGCGCCCGGCTTGGACCGCGCGCTGTGCGTGCTGGCTCGGCCCATATCTCGTGGTCGGCGCCCTGGCCATGGGAGCAAGACCCCTACGAGCAGCTTTCGGTGGTGGATTACGGCGATTGCCGGTTCGACTCGGGCTATCCCGCGAACGTCCCCAACGAGATCGCCGACGAGGCGCGGGCCGTCCTGGCCACCGACACGGCGCTGCTGTCGATCGGCGGGGATCACTTCATCACCTACCCGCTGCTGAAGGCACACGCCGAGAAACACGGCGGCCCGCTAAGCGTGATCCAGTTCGATGCGCACAGCGACACCTGGGCCGATGACGAAGGCCGCATCGACCACGGCACGATGATGTTCCACGCGGTGCGCGACGGGCTTGTCGATCCGGCGCGGTCGGTTCAGGTCGGCATCCGCACCCACAACCCCGACCCGCTTGGCTTCAACATCATCGACGCCATCGAGATGCATCAGACCGGCCCCCATGCCGTAGCCGAGAAGATCCGCAAGATCGTGGGCGACAACAAGACCTATGTCACCTTCGACATCGACGCGCTGGAACCCGCCTCGGCGCCGGGCACCGGCACGCCGGTCATCGGCGGCCTCAGCCCCTATCAGGCGCAAGAGACGCTGCGCCGCCTCGCAGGCATCAACGTGATCGGCATGGATATCGTTGAGGTCGCCCCTGCCTATGACGTGAGCGACATCACCGCGCTTGCGGCCGCCACCCTCGCCAATGACCTGCTGTGCCTCTACGCCGCCGCGCGTAAACAGCACGGCTGACCCCACCGGGAGAACAAGACTATGTCCAACAGGAGAACCCCACTCACGATCACCACCCTCGCGCTGGCTATTTCCGGCGCGGGGAGCGCACAGGCCGGTGACCTCGCAATCTACAACTGGGCCGACTATCTCGGCGAAACCTCGCTTTCGACCTTCGAGGCGGAGACTGGCACATCGGTGACGCTCGACTATTTCGACTCGAACGAGATCCTTGAGACGAAGCTGCTGACCGGGGCCTCGGGCTATGATCTGGTCTTCCCCGCCGCCTCGAACGCCGAGCGCGAGTTTCAGGCGGGCGCGCTGCTGGCCATCGACCCCGCGCGGCTGAGCAATTACGCGAACCTCGATCCCAATATTCTTGCCGCGCTCGACAAGGTGCCGGGCGGGCGGCAGCTGGGCGTGCCCTACACCTGGGGCACGATCGGCATCGCCTATAACCCCAAGCTGGTCGCCGAGCGCATTGGCGATCAGGACATGTCCACCTGGGATGTTCTCTTCAACCCCGAGATCGCCTCCAAACTGGCCGATTGCGGCATTGCGATGCTCGACTCCCCGGTCGAGATGGTCTCGGTCACGATGAACTACCTCGGGATCGACCCCTATTCGAACGATGCAACCGATCTGGAGCGGACCCAGGCGGCGCTGAGCGCGGCCTCGGATCACATCCGCTATTTCCATAACCAGAAGGCCACCAACGATCTGGCCTCGGGCGATGTCTGCATGGCGGTCATCTACAGCGGCGATGCGGGGATCGCGCAGGCCCGCGCGGCCGAAAGCAACAACGGCGTCGAGGTGCTCTACACGATCCCCAAAGAGGGCACGCTGATGTGGATCGACCTCATGGCGATTCCGAGCGATGCGAAGAATGTGGCCGAGGCCTATGCTTTCATCGACCACATGCTGCGCCCCGAGATGATCGCCGAGGTGTCGAACATGCTGTTCTTCGCCAATGCGAACGAGGCCGCCAACGCCCATGTCGATCCGGCGATCCTGAGCGATCCGGGCATCTACCCCGATGCAGAAACGCTGAACCGGCTGTTCCCCGACAAGAGCGTGGACGCGAAGACCCTGCGCAACCGAACGCGCCTTTGGACCTCGGTGAAATCTGGCATCTAGTCACGAAAACCCGCGAAGGGCGCATGGCCAACTACTGCGCCCGAGCAACTCCCGGCCCCAAGGCCGGGACTTTTTTTCCGGCATCGCGATAGGCCCCCGGCGACTGGCCGGTCCAGTTCCGGAAGGCGCGACGGAAGCTGTTGGGCTCCTCATAGCCCAGAAGACCGGCGATCTGGTCGATCGAAAGATCGGAATCGCTCAGATACTTGCGCGCCCGCTCCTCGTTGAAACGCGCCTTGACCTCGCGAAAGGATGTGCCCTCGGCGCGCAGCGCGCGCTGCAACGTGCGCGGCCCGACAGACAGCATCCGCGCGACGCCATCCTCGGAGGTATCCCCGGCAATCAGTTGCAAGCGAAGGAAATTATCGACCGTGTCGGCCACGCTGCGTAGCGGCGACAAGCCCATCAGCGCAGGCAGGTCGTCAATCAGGAGCCGCGCCCCGCCAACCACCGGTTGGGGGTTCGGGCGCATCAGATCTTCCATGCGAAGCGCAAGCGCCGACATATCGGCCCCGGTCCGGATCGGCGCGCCGATCAATGTCTCCATATCGTGCAGACGCGCATGAGGCGCCCCGGTCAGTTCGATCCATTCGGGCGCCCAGTCGTCGCCCAGAAAATGCCGGATGGCATGACACACCACAAGGATCGCGCCTTCATCGAGATGCCGGTGACCGACGACCGAGGACAAGCCGGAGCAGAACGAAATCAGGATCTTGCCATCTTGCGCACTGGTCCGGATCGACGAACCGGGATGCAACAGCGGCAGGGCCTGCTGACTGCGAAACAGCGCCGAAACCAGCGTCGGCGCGCCAAGCACGTAATCGGCGTAGGGCCCGTAGGCGGAATAGTCGAACGCATTGCCCAGACGCGCGCCAAGATGCCGATCGCCCACCGCGCGGGCTACCTTTTCCAGCACGATCGCCTCGATCGCATAGGGCAGAAATCCGCTGACCTCCCGAAGCACCTTGCGGCTGACGCCCGCAGATCTGAGCGCCCGGTCCACCACCGAGGGCGATGTCATCCGGTCGAGAGCGGAAACCAAATGCTTCAATTCAATAATGTTCACCAGCGGGGCAATCATGCGCGAAGTTTGTCGCAAAATGATCACCGACGCCATGCCAAAATTCGCGCAGGAAGGCGGATGGGCGGCAATAAACCCATGACGCAGCGTGATCAGGGTGCCACGATTGTATCCGCGCGCAGCGCTCTGCATTCCCGTAGAAATTTGGAGGACTCCATGCGGCCATCATTCATTGTTTATCTGACAATTTCAGCAGTTTCTGTCGCCGGCGCCGCAAATGCCCAGTCGGCATCGGACTGGCAGTGGCAGGCAACGCCCTACGCATGGATGTCGGGCCTCAAGGGGAATGTCGGAACTGTCGCGGGGCTACCGCCAACCGAGGTGGACATCCCCTTCCGCGATATCCTTGACGATCTCGATTTCGCCGGGATGTTCATGGCAAGCGCGCGCAACGATCCTTGGGTGTTCTACCTCGACTCCACCTATGTCAAAACCTCGACAACCGAAGCGCTCGGCGGGGTCGTGTTCGACAGCATCGGGATCCGGAGCAAAACGACGACCTTCGCGCTGGCGGCCGGTCGCACGGTTGCAAGCTCGCCCAAGGGGCACCTTGACGCCTATGTCGGCGCCCGCGCCTGGTGGCTGAGCAACAGCTTCAAGCTGCGCGGCGTGAACGGCGGCACCACCAGCCAGACCGAGAAAGCCTCGTGGGTCAATCCGCTGATCGGTGTTGCCGGGCGCTATCGGGCGGATGATCGCTGGACGCTGTTCGGCGCGCTTGAGGTCGGCGGCTTTGGCGTAGGGGCCGATAGCGAATGGTCGGTGCTTGCCGGCGCTACCTACTCGGTCTCTGACAGCTTCGGCGTGTCGATGGGATGGCGCCACATGGAGGTCGATTACGACAAGGGCGGTGTTCTGTTCGATGTCGAACAGTCCGGCCCGGTTCTCGGCGCTACTTTCCGCTTCTAAGGACGGGAGAGCACGCTGCACGTTTTCACCCGCCTCTCGAAACTGGCGCTTGGTGTTGCGCTGGCTGTCGTTCTGCTTGGCGGCGGCGCCCGCGCGCAATCGACAGACGCACAGGGCGACGCGGCCGTCATTCCGGTGACGCTCGACAGTTTCCTGCGCGCCGAGACTGACCACATGTTCCGCGTTTCGATGCAGATGCAGGGCGTTCAGGTCAGACAACCGGTGCATCTGCGCGAACCTACGACCGCCCAAAACCAGACGGTCACCCGCAGCAAGCAGGACGGGCTTTATTCCTCGGTCATCTTTGACCGGCCGAAACCGGTGAGGTTCACCCTGCCCGAGATCGGCCGGCGGTATATGTCGACGCATGTGATCGATCAGGATCTCGACATGCTCGTCGACGTGAAGCCCGGCACCTTTGCCGCGCAGGACAAGATCACGATCGAGGGCGGCGGCCTCGGCCCGTTCGAGGCGCCCGACTGGGATACCGAACGGCTGGCAGTCGCGCGCAAGGCGCTGAACGACATCGCATCGCTCGACCTCAGTTCGGACTATGCCATTGGCCGCAAGGAAGAAGCGCGCCCCGAGATCCTCGTCGGATCGTGGAAGTTCCCGACCATCGTGCCCGCAAGCTGACCCAGGCAGATATCTGAAAGGAATTGACCATGAGATCGTTTATCCGGGCGGCCGCAATCGCGCTGACGCCCCTGATCCCGATGACCGCGCAGGCGGATGAAACCTCGGATCTGGCACAAGAGCTTGCCAACCCGATCGCCGCCATCATCTCGGTGCCGCTGCAGTTCAACTATGACGAGAACCTCGGCCTGAATGGCGACGGCACGCGCAAGACGCTGAATCTTCAGCCTGTCGTGCCCTTCGCGCTCGACAATGGCGCGACGATCGTCACGCGGACCATTGTCCCCTATATCTGGCAAAAGAACGTCATCCCCGGCACGTCGCAGAGCGGTCTCGGCGACATCATGCTGAACGCCTGGTATACGCCAGCCAATCAAGGCGGCCTGATCTGGGGCGTGGGTCCGATCGTGCGGATCCCGACCCGCACGAACGTGTCCTCCGACACCTGGGCCGCGGGCGTGACCGGCATCGCCTTGAAACAGAGCGGGCAGTGGACCGTGGGCGCTCTGGCGAACCATCTGTGGGATCTGGAAAACAATCCCAAGACGCCGACCAACGCCACCACCATCCAACCGTTCGTCTCCTACACCACGGCAAGCGCGTGGAGCTACTCCCTCCAGACCGAAGCCACCTATGACTGGGAGAGCGAGCAGTGGTCGATCCCGATCAATGCCTCGGCCTCGAAACTGGTCATGATCGGGGGCAAGCCCGTCAACCTTATGGGCGGCATCGGCTACTGGGCAGACTCGCCCACCGGCGGCCCCGAGGACTGGCGCCTGCGTCTCCAGGCCCAATTCGTGTTTCCCAAGAAATAAGCCACCACTGCAATCACGCTTGAGAAACACGGCAAAGCCCCCGGTGCTGTCTGCCCGGGGGCTTTGATTTACCTTTTGGTCGCGCGACAGTGAATTGTGTCGCAAAATGATTGACGTCATCATGGCATCCTCGAACGCGGATCGCTTCAGGGCTCGGTGTTTTCGTGAATCGGAGGCGTCGGTCCTGCGCTATTCGTTGAGGACAACCCCGTTCGCGACCAAGACGGACGGGAGAGAGTAATCATGTGTCCCACCCCGACGAGGGCGGATCGGGCACCGAGTGAAAGGAAGTACCATGCGGAAGACGGCATATATCGGTATGTTGGCGTTGATCGGGTTCGTGGCTGGTTGCACCAACGACCAAGGGATCAATGCCGCCACGGGCGCGCTTGCCGGTGCAGCTGTTGGCAGCCAGATTGGCGGCGGCAAGGGTTCGACCGCTGCAACGCTTGCCGGGGCAGCGATCGGGACGGCGATCGGCGCCAACGCGACGCCCACCAACAAGGTGTGCACCTACCGCAACCCGCAGACCGGCGCGCTCTACGAAGCCCCCTGCAACTGATTCAGGCCTCGGCGGCGACGTGCCGCCGAGGGGCGCGCCAAAGCGGTCGCGCCGCTCACCCGCCGCAGGTCACTCTGCGGCGGGTTTTCTTTCGGGCCGAAAGCCCCCAGCAGTTTCGCCCCTGCACTAGGCTTCTCTGAGCGTTTGCGAATCGCAACCACGCCGGTTCGCACCGCCTCCAAGGCGATTTCACGCCATTCGAGCGCCGGGGCGCCCAGACGGGGCCGCCCGCGTCAATGCGCCGCATGACAACCCGTCACCCCGACTTCTGCCAAATTGGCAGGATCGCGCCGCGCTATCTTGGCCGGGCCGCGCAATGCCGCGACGCAGCGTGCCAAATTGGCAGCCCAGAATCCCCCACGCAAGCCAGTCAAGACACTGTATTTAAAGACTTAATACTCATTCGCGCATGATCTTTTGCTAAGGTCTCGCTGCCAGCCTGGACCTCTGAATACAAAGGCCGGGCCCCAGCGAAAGTGAGTGCAATGACCTGTCCTGCGGCCAACCCGAAATCGACCAAGCCCAAACAACTCATCCGGTCTCTGGTGATCACCGGTCTCGCATCAGGCCTCGGTATAGCCGTGGTTCCCGCAGCACATTCGCAGGACGCGACCGGATTTATCGCCGGTGTCGCATCAAGCGCGCGCCCCGAGGGTGCACCGGCCATCGTGCAATTCACGCCCGACGCCGCCTGGCAGGAAAACGCGATCCACGGGATCGAGACCCCGGTCCCCCCGACCATCCTCGCATGGCTCGACGATCAGGGCGCCTGGTTCAACCCCTTCATCCATCCCGGAATGACCGGGCCTTACGACCTGCGGCACTGGCACGACATCGAATGAGAGCGGCGCGCGGCGCTGCCCATCCGGGGGGTTCCCCGGGCAACAGGCCCTGACGGGCAACCCCGTGAGCGGCCATCACCAAGGAGAGTGAAATGAAAGCTATGGTTAAGGGAGCTCTGGCCATCCTGCTGTGCGCTGGCGCCGTCGGCGGCGTGGCACTGGCCGACAGCATGTCGGGTATGAGCGGTATGTCCGGTATGGGCGGCATGTCGGGCATGTCCGGTATGGGTGGCATGTCCGGTATGAGCGGAATGTCGGGCATGAGCGGTATGGCCGGCGGCGAAGGCGTCTGCGTGCAGTGGACCTACGCACCCGCAATGCAAGGCATGAGCGGCATGTCGGGAATGTCCGGTATGGGCGGCATGTCCGGTATGGGCGGCATGTCGGGCATGAGCGGCATGGGTGGTATGTCCGGTATGGGCGGTATGTCGGGCATGAGCGGCATGGACGGAATGTCCGGTATGGGCGGTATGTCGGGCATGAGCGGCATGGGTGGCATGTCCGGTATGGGCGGTATGTCGGGCATGAGCGGCATGGGTGGCATGTCCGGTATGGGCGGCATGTCAGGCATGAGCGGCATGGGTGGCATGTCCGGTATGAGCGGAATGTCGGGAATGAGCGGCATGGGTGACGGCTGGGTCTGCACCTCGTTCATGGCCAAGTAACCCACGCCTTGCCAATCGTGGGAGGCGTTTGCGCCTCCCGCACCTCCTCTTGCACGGATAGCCTGCGATGACGAAACTCGAATCCATTCTCGGTCTGGCATTCGGCGTATTGCTCGGTTCCACGTCGCTGGTGGCTTTGAATGCCGTCGGCGCCTTGCTTTACTCGATTTCAGTTGATGAACCGGCCAGCGCGCCTAAGGCGACGGCCGAGGCCGCGCCGTCCCAAAACGCATCAGACAGCGCCCCGGCACCGGCCGAGGCACAGATCGCCGCGCTCGACCCCGAGGCTGGCGCCAAGGTCTTCAAGAAATGCGCCGCCTGCCATACGGCGGATCAGGGCGGCGCCGCTCGCACCGGTCCGAACCTCTGGAACATCGTCGCGCGTCCCGTGGCCTCGGCTGCGGGCTTTTCCTATTCCGAGGCCATGCAGGGCCAGGCAAATGAGGTCTGGAGCCCCGAGCGGCTCGACCAGTATCTGACCAAGCCAAAAGAGATGGTCCCCGGCACCTCGATGGCCTTTGCTGGCCTGTCCAAAGCCGCTGATCGGCACAACCTGATCGCCTGGCTTGCCGCCCAGAGCGATGCGCCGATTGCTCCGGGCGATCTGCCCTTCGCGCAGTCAGATGCGGCGTCATCCGAAGCGCCGGCCGCGACCGAGGCACCCGCCCCCGAGACGCCCGAGATCGCGCAAACCCCGTTCACCAACCCGCCCGCGCCGAGCGCCGAGCAGGAAGCCGAGATCGCCGCGCGTGTTGCGGCCCTTGAGGCCGAGGTTGAAGGCCTCAGCTACGACGAGGCGCGCTATCACCCGATCCATTTCCCGCCGCGCATCGAGACGGCCTCGAACGCCGAATGCCTCGTGTGTCACCAGGAAATCACCGATGCCAAGCCGCGCGAGGAAAGCCCCGCCGGGGTGAAGGCCGAGACGAGCCTGGCCTGGTATCAGACGCTGGATACCTACAGCGGCCCACAGGCAGATCTGCATTGGCGCCACCTGCAAAGCGATTTCGCGCAAGAGGTGATGAACCTGCAGTGCAATTTCTGCCACCAGGGCAACGACCCGCGCGAGGAAAGCCCCGACATGATGCCGGGCCGCCCCTTCTTGAGCGCCTCGGCCAGCCCCGAGTTCACCAACCGCAAGATGGTCAACCCCGAGACCACCTGTCTGCGTTGCCATGGCGCGATGCCCGACCCGGTCGAGATCATGGGCCTCGGCGGTCCGTGGCACGAGGTGCGCGGCGATATGGAAGACCCCACCGATCCGGCGACCGCGAATGGCTGCCTGAGCTGCCATAACGAGTTGTTCC
The DNA here is from genome assembly GCF_025154035.1 of Sedimentimonas flavescens. Classification (NCBI taxonomy): domain Bacteria; kingdom Pseudomonadati; phylum Pseudomonadota; class Alphaproteobacteria; order Rhodobacterales; genus Sedimentimonas; species Sedimentimonas flavescens. The sequence goes on from NZ_JAOALJ010000008.1 coordinate 79,244, forward strand.
GCACCAACCGGCACAACGTGAGCTACCTCAACGCCGCCAATATCGAGGCACTGGCGCAGGAGGTCTCGTCGGACACCTGCTACGGCTGCCACGGCGGGCGGGCCTGGTATCGGATCTCGTATCCATATGCGCGGCACCCCTGGCCCGGAATGGACCCCGAGACCCCCGCCTGGGCTACTGACCGCCCCACCGCCTCGGACGAGAAATACCGTCTGCCCGAAACTGCCGAGTGAAGGAGAGCAGAACCATGACCACCCGGTTCAACCCCGCAGCCTGGACGCGGCTGTTCACCCCCACCCGGCGCCAGTTTCTGCAAACCGCCAGCGCCACCGCGGCCACTGCGCTGGTGATGCCCGCGGGTGCGCGCAAGGCCAATGCCTTCGCCTACGAGCCCTATCCGCGCGACGACGATCTTGAGACCGTCGTGACATCCTGCGCGCATAACTGCGGCTCGCGGCACATGTTGGTGGCGCATAAGAAGGGCGACGTGATCGTCCGTCTGTCCACCGACAACGGCACCTATCAGGGCGATGCCTATGGCACCGATACCGAGGAGAAGCCGCAGTTGCGCGCCTGCCTGCGCGGGCGCAGCTACCGCTCGCGGCTCTATTCGCCCGAACGGCTGCTGTATCCGATGAAGCGCGTGGGCAAGCGCGGCGAGGGCAAGTTCAAGCGCGTGAGCTGGGATCAGGCGCTGACCGAGATCGCCGAGCGCATGGTCTATCTGCGCGACAAATACGGGCCGCAGGCCCTGCTGGACCAATCCTATGCGGGCGCCTCTTACGGGGTTCTGCATAAATCCGACCAGATCGAGGGGCTGTTGGGCCGGTTCCTGGGTATGTTTGGCTGCCGCACCTCGAGCTGGTCGGTGCCCTCTTATCAGGGCACCACATTTTCAAGCCGGATGACCTTCGGCACGATCGAAGATGGCAACGAGGATGACGCCTATGCGCATTCCAAGCTGATCATCATGTGGGGCTGGAACCCGGCTTATACCTTCCACGGCGGCAACACGTTCTACTACATGCGGATGGCGAAGCAGCGCGGCTGCAAATTCGTGCTGATCGATCCGCAATATACCGACTCGGCCGCCGCCTATGACGCCTGGTGGATCCCGATCCGCCCGAATACCGATGCCGCGATGATGGCGGGCATGGCCTATCATATCTGGGATCAGGGCTGGCACGATCAGGGCTTCATCGACCGCTTCGTACAGGGCATGGATCCGGGCACGACGCCGCAATGGGCCTATCAGCGCGGCCATGAAAGCTTCAAGGAATACATCCTTGGCACCAATGACGGCGTGCCGAAGACGCCCGAATGGGCCGCCGAGATCTGCGGCGTGAAGGCCGAGGATATCCGCAAGCTGGCCGAGATGTATGCCACCACCAAGCCCGCCGCGCTCAAGGCCAGCTGGGCGCCGGGGCGCAATGCCTATGGCGAGCAATATAACCGCATGGCCGCAGCGCTTCAGGCGATGACCGGCAATATCGGCATCCTCGGCGGCTGCGCCGAGGGCGTGGGCAAGGCCTGGCACTCCGAGGCGGTGGCCTATCCCTATGACCAATATGCCAACGTCTGGTATGCCTCGATCAAGTCCGACCGTTGGGCGCATATCGTGCTCAATTACCCCAATGTCACCCGGCAGGAGGCGGGGCTGTGGCCGCGCAGCGACCAGTTCGACGGGGTGGTGCCGAACATCCGCGGCATCTTCTGGCAGGGTTCGGACTGGTTCAACCAGCTGACGAACATCAACAAGGAGATCGCGGCGATCCGCAAGCTCGATGAGCAGGGCGAGGGCGAAAGCCTTCTGGTCTGCTCGGACAGCACGATCACGCCGACCGGCATCTGGGCCGACTACCTGCTGCCCATCGCCACCCATTTCGAGCGCCACGATGTCGCCCTGCCCTGGTACAAGGGACATTACTACATCCACCGCCCGAAGGTCATCGAGCCCCTCGGCGAGAGCAAGACTGACTTCCAGGTCTATACCGAGCTTGCCTGGCGCCTTGGCTTCGGCCCGGCCTACAACCCGAAGGCCGCGCGCGACTATTTCGACAATCCCGATGCCACGGACGAGGCCTATCTGGTCGATTGGTGGCACAAGGTGCAAGACCACCAGCATGTCGAATGGAGCTGGGAAGAGTTCAAGAAGCGCGGCGTTTACAAGTTCATCCTGTCGCAGCCGCATGTCGCCTTCCGCGCCCAGATCGAGCAGGGCCTGCCATTCCAGACCCCCTCGGGCAAGATCGAGATCCTGTCCTCGCAGCTGGCGCAGATCGACGACTGGACGCGCACGCAATACGGCTACGAGATCCCCGCGATCCCGAAATGGATCGAGCCTTGGGAAAGCCTCAACCATCCGCTGACCGAGACCTATCCCTTCCACCTGATCAGCCCGCATCCGCGCTGGCGCACGCACTCGATCTTCAACAACATCCCCTGGCTGCGCGAGACCTTCAGTCAGGAAACGACGATGAACGCCGCCGATGCCAAACGGATGGGCATCAAGCATGGCGACATCGTCGAGCTGTGGAACGATCGCGGTCGCGTGGTGACGCCGGTCTATGTGACCGAGCGTTGTATGCCCGGCGTTCTGGTGCTGCATGAGGGCGCCTGGATGGATCTCGACAAGGATGGCGTGGACCGCGCGGGCAACCCGGACTTCCTGACCAAGGACGATCCCTCGCCCGCCGGGGCCTTCGCCTACAACACGGTGCTGTGCGACATCCGCAAAACCGACCTGCATCACCGCCCCGGATGGGATCAGCTGGCCACGGCGCGCTCCCATGTCTTCCGGCGCGATCAGTAAAGGGGGCAAACCATCATGGCCAACAAGATCGACAAGGAAGCCATCAAGGCCAATGCCGCCAAGCGCAAGCGCGAGGGCTACACCCCCGTAGTCCCCGAGCAGCAGTTCGGCTTTATCCACAACAACGTGGATTGTATCGGCTGCCGCGCTTGCGAGATCGCCTGCAAGGACAAGAACGGGCTGGCGGCCGGGCCGCGCTTTCGTCGCGTGCAATATATCGAGGGCGGCACTTTCCCCGAGGTCTTCGCCTTCAAGATCAACATGTCGTGCAACCATTGCGCGGAGCCGGCCTGTATCCCGACCTGCCCGACCGGCGCGATCTTCAAGCGTCCCGACAATGGCGTGGTGGACATCGACACCACGCTGTGCATCGGGTGCCGCAAATGCGAGGCCTCGTGCCCCTATGGCGCGCCGCAGTTCGACCCCGAAGAAAACGTCGTCAAGAAGTGCAACATGTGCATCGACGAGCTGGAGGCGGGGCGCAAACCCTATTGCGTCTCGGCCTGCATGATGCGGGTGCTCGACATCGGGCCGATCGACCAGCTGCGCGACGGCAGCTACGAGACGAGAGCACGCGGGCCGAACGATGAGGTCGTGCGGCAGGTCAAATCCATGGCCGACCCGGAACTGACCAATCCCTCAATCGTGTTCATTCCGCATTCGAAAGGGCGGGTCGATGGGTGAACCTCAAATCAGTCTCCCCTCCCCGCCCCTGCCCCGTGCCGCCCCTGATACGGCACGGGGCACCCTTGATACCGCCGCCGAGGCTCTTGACCTATTGATCCGCCTCTTTGACGGCGAGGCAGACAGCGATCTTCTGTGCGGGCTATGTGCCATTCAGGCGCCCGATCTGTTTGAGGCGTTGCTGCCTTCCGCTGAGGGGCGAGCGGGGTCGCAGGTGCTGCGTGTGGCCCTGTCGGACCTGCCCGAGACGGTTCCCGCCCGCGTTCTGGACGCGCTGGCCGCCGATTACGCAGATGTCTTTCTGACCCATGGCTACCGGCTGGCGCCCAACGCCTCGGTCTGGCTGACCGAAGAAAAGCTGGAACGCCAGGGCCCGATGTTCGAGGTGCGCGACTGGTATGCGCATTACGGCGTGAGCGTCCCCGACTGGCGCAAGCGCGCCGATGATCACATCGTGCATGAGCTGCAATTCCTCGGGCTGCTGCTGAACCTCGGCACCGAGGCGGGCATGGCAGACGCGGCGCATTTCCTTGACGCGCATCTGCTGCCCTGGGTGCCCGAGTTCGGTCGCCGCATGGCGCTTCGTGTGGCCGAGCCGCTCTATGCCGCCGCGGGGCTGCTCTGCGCGGCCTACCTGGAGGCCCTGCGCGACCAGCTTGAGGAACTGACGGGCCTTGCGCGTCAGCCGCGCAAGGCGGTCCCTGCCTCCAGCCAGCCCGACCCCGAGGCCGCGCCTTTCGTTCCCGGAGCGGCCGAGAGTTGGTAGCCGCCGCCCTGCCCCGGCTGGCCGCGGGCAGTTGCACTGCGGCCCGTCTGTCGGCCAGTTCCTGCGCGGCCTGCATCGAGGCCTGCCCGCAAGGCGCGCTCGAACCGATCCGCGGCGGATTGCGGATTGAGCCTGAACTCTGTTCGGGCTGCGGGCTCTGCGTGGCGGCCTGCCCAGAAAGCGCGCTCTCACTGCCCGGCCCTGCCGCTGTTGTCGCGCAGCGCGCAGAGGTTGCCCTGGCGCTCTGCTCGCGCCACCCGCAAGGCGATGCGGCCCGCCCCTGCGCCCACGCGCTCTCGTTGAACGATCTTGCGGCGCTCCGGGCTGCAGGCGTGCGCCTGATCGCTCTGGCCAGCGGTGATTGCGCAACCTGCCCCGACCAGCCCCCCGAGGGGCATGACCTGTCGGCGCGTGTCGCGCAAATTTCGGCGCTGGCCGAGGCCCGCGGGTTGGCAGCGCTGGACATCGCACCCGCCAGCCGGAGCCAGGTCGCCACTTTCCTGCGCGATGCCCCAGAAAACCCCGCGCGCCGCAACCTCTTTGCACGCGTCGCCGCTCCCGAGACACACAACGACGCACTGGCCCGGTTGCAGGCGGAGCCATGCCTCGATACCGGCCTCTTCGCCACCGTTCCCTGCATTGAGGCCGGAAAATGCACGGGCTGCGGGGCCTGTTTGTGCATCTGTCCACACGAGGTCCTGATCCGTATCAAAGACGATCAGGGGGATCTGTGCTACCGGACCGAGCCTGCGGCCTGCACCGGCTGCGGGCTCTGTGCCGACGTTTGCGACGAGGATGCCTTGCAACTAGCCGCGATGGTCCCAGCTCCCCCCGACGTGCCGCTGCAGGCCTATGCCTGCCGCGGGTGCGGGGTATCGGTGCAGGAGCCCGCCGCGCATCGCCCAGCAGGCACCGAGGGCGATCTTTGCCCGGTCTGTCGTCGTACCGGACATCACCGCAAGCTGTTTCAGGTGCTGCCATGATCATGGCCCGGTTCCGGCACTGGGCGGGTGCCTCGGTGCAGCGCAAGCTGATCCTCGCCCTCGGGGGGCTGCTGATCGTTGTCTCGGCGCTGTTTCTCGTGGTGCTCAGCTCGCTTTACCGCAGCCAGATGATCTCGGTGCACGCCCGCGCGGCCGGCCAGATCAACGAACTGCTCCAGGGTGCGCTGGAAAACGCCATGCTCAAGCGCGACATTCCCGGCCTTGTGCAGATCCTCGACGGCTTGGGCCGGCAGGACGACATTGAGCGGGTGATGATCGTCAATCCCGACTTCGAGGTGCGCTTCTCATCGGACCCGGCGCGCGTCGGGCAGCGACTTGACAGCCCGGCGCTGCGCGATGCGCTGGAAAGCCGCACGCCCCACGCTCGCTACCTTGACGACGGCATGGGCGAAGTTGCCATGCGCTCGATCAACCCGGTGCTGAACCGCAGCGAGTGCAGCCAATGCCACGGCGAAGCGGCCGAGCATCCGGTCAACGGGCTGCTGGTGGTGGATTACCGTGCCGGGGCGATCCGACGCGAGGCGCTGTCCGGCGCAATCTGGCTGGGGCTCCTCGGGATGGCAGTCGTGACACTGGCCAGCGCGGCGATGTGGATCGCGCTGCGCCGTATGGTGATCGCGCCGCTCGAACGGCTGACCGCCGCCAACCGCGCGTTGGCCGACGGCCATCTTGATACAAGGCTCGATCTGCGCGGGCGCGATGAAATCGCCGACCTCGGGCAGACGTTCAACCGCATGTCCTCGCAGATCGAGGCGCAACTGGCGACGATACGGCATTCCGAGGCCGAATTGCAGGCGCTGCTCGATGCGCTGCCCGACGGTGTGCGGGTGATCGGCCCCGACTTCCGCATCCTGCGCGCCAACCGTGCCTATTGCGCACAAACCGGACATGCCCCCGAAACGGTCGCGGGCAGTTTCTGCTACGCCTCCAGCCACGCTCGCGACACCCCCTGCCCGCATACTCTGGTGACCTGCCCGGTGGTCGAACTGATCGAAAAGGGCGCCTCGGCCGTCACCTTCCGCGACCGCCACCATTGCGCCAACGGCGCGCGCACGGTGGAGGTCAGTTCGGCGCGGATCGATCTCGCGGGCAATGGATCGCCCTGTGTGGTCGAGGCGATCCGCGATCTCGACACCCAGGCGCGTATCTCGCAAGAGGAACGGCTGAGCGAGATCGGCCTGCTGGCCGCCGGGGTTGCACATGAGATCTTCAACCCGCTCTCGTCGGTTGAACTCGCGCTTGCGGCGCTCGCGCGCGAATTCGACCAGGGCCGACCGGAGCGCGCCCGGGCCTATTTCGACACGATCCGCTCCGAGGTCGGCAAATGCATCGAGATCACCGACAACCTGCTGATGCTATCCGCCCCGCCCGGCGAGGGCCGCCAACTGATCGAGCTTGACCGCGTCGTCTCGGGCGTGTCGCAGTTGCTCAACTATCAGGCCGAGCAGGGCGGCATCACGATGCAAACCGAGTTGGCCCCCGGATTGCGGGTGATTGCCACCGACGCCGACCTGCGGATGCTGATGACGAACCTGATCATGAACGCCTTCCATGCGATGCCCACGGGCGGCATCGTCACGCTGCGCGGCTGGCGCGAGGCGGGCAAGGTGCGCCTGTCGGTTTCCGACCTGGGCATCGGCATCGCCGCCGCCGATCTGGAGCGCATATTCATGCCCTTCTGGTCTCGCCGCGCCGATTCCAGCATGGGCCGCGGACTTGGTCTGTCAATCGTGCGCGGCATCCTCGACCGTCACGGCGCGACGATCGATGTTGAAAGCAACCTCGGGGAAGGCTCGGTCTTTACCGTGGCCTTCCCCGATCCCGACACCCCGGAACCAGACGTCCCGCAGGCGGATGTCACCCCCTTGCAGGAAACGCCGCCATGACACCTCCCCCCGTCGCCCCGCGCCCGATCCTTGTGGTCGAGGACGACCGCACCCTGAACCGTCTGCTCTGCGACCAACTGGTCGAACTGGGGCATGACGCACGCGGCGCGCGCTCGCGCGCCGAGGCGCTGGAAATGTTGGGCTATTTCGCGCCGGCGCTGGCGATCCTCGACATGCGCCTGCCGGACACCGATGGCATGACCTTCTTGCCCGAGCTGCGCGAGTTCTGCCCGGTGGTGATCCTGACGGCCTTCGGCTCGATCGACCAGGCGGTGCGCGCGGTCAAGGCGGGGGCGGTGGAATACATGCTCAAGCCGGTCTCACCCGACAGTCTTGAATTGGCGCTTGGGCGTGTGTTCGAGACGGCGGCTCTGCGGCGCGATCTAGCGTTCTGGCAGGCCAAAGCGCAACGCGCCGACCAGATGACCCTGACAGGCGACAGCCCGGTGATGGTCGAGTTACGCCGCATGATCGGTCTGGTGGCGGCCTCGGATGCGCCCGTGCTGCTACGCGGCGAGGCGGGCACCGGCAAGACCGCCGTGGCCGAGGCAATCCACATGCAAAGCCCGCGCGCCAACGCGCGCTTCGTCACTATCGACTGCGACCCCGAGCTGAGCGCGGCCGATCTGTTCGGCAGCCTGCCGGGCAGCGGCTCTACCCGGCGCGAGGGCCTCTTTGCCGCAGCCGAAGCCGGGACGGTCTTCCTGAACGAAATCGAGAAGCTGCCGCTAACCCTTCAGGCACCTGTGCTGCGCGTTATGGAACAGGGCTGCTACCGGCCGCAGGGTTCGACCATGTCCCTGCCCTGCCCCGTGCGTCTGATCGCGGCCACCGCCGCCGACCTCGAAGGCGCCGCACGCGAGGGCCGCTTCCGCCCCGAGCTGTTCTACCGCCTCTCGGCGCTCAGCCTCGCCGTGCCGGCCCTGCGCGAGCGCGCGCAGGACATCCCGGCCCTGGCCGAGTTCCTGCTTGAGAACCGCTCGTTCCAGCGCGGCGTCGACAAGGTTCTGCCGCGCGAAACCCGCACCGCGCTGCAAAGCTATGACTGGCCGGGCAATATCCGCGAGTTGCGCAACGCGATCGAGCGCGGGCTGATCATGTCCGCCGGTCGCGCCGAGATTCTGCCAGCCGATGTCGGGCTGGCCGGTCAGACCGGCGCTCAGGCCGCTGGTGGCAACGGTATCCTGCTACGTTTCGCCGCGCCGCCCACGCTTGAGGAGATGCGCGACGCCTATCTGCAACTGCTGCTCGACCGCTACGGCGGTAACCGCCAGAAACTGGCCGAGACACTCGGGATTTCCGAGCGCAACACCTACCGCATCCTGCGCAAGATCAACTGACTTCGCCCGAGGCAGCCGCCGCCGTTGTGTGCCGCAGCATTTCTGGCTAAGCATACTTCAGAGCCACAGCTACGGAGTTTTCCAATGCGATCCCTTCTTTCCGTGCTGGTGTTTGTCGGCCTCTCCGGGGTGGCACAGGCCCAAAGCGTGGCGGTCATGCTGGGCGATTCGGGTCTTACGCCCGACGATATCAAGGCGGTGCTTGCCGAGTCCGAGGCGCTCTACACCAACCCCGAGGTACAGGCCGGCGACAAGAGCACATGGCAAAACGAGGCCAGCGGTGCGAGCGGCTCGATCGAGGTCACCGGCGTCGAGGAAGGTTGCGTCCTGATCACGCATATCTTCGAGACCAAGGAGAAAGCCGGGCAACAGCGCGCCGAATTCAAACGCTGCAAACGGGCTGACGGGCTCTGGCAGCTTGAGTAAGCGCCGATCAGGCTGATCGGCCAACGGCCGGGCGCGACGCGCAGTAGACTTGGTCGCGATCAGAACGGCAGGCTTAGACCAAGCATCAGACCCTGCTGTTCGACGTCATACTGGAAATCGCCATCCTCACGATCGACGCTCAGGTAGCGGTAGCCGCCGACGATGGCGTTGCGCTCACTGATCCGGTAACCAAGCCCTGCAAAGACGTCGGTGGTAAAGTCCGACCCGCCCGCCCCGACCATTGCCCAACCCGTCACGAAGGTCTTTTCGCTTGTGTCGGCCAGCCAGTTTACACCCGCCAGACCATCGACCCAGTCGTTTGAGGCCGAGCCCGAACGCTCTCCCACCGTGCCACCGCTGAAACGCAGGTCGGTCTCGACGTTCCAGTAGCGAAGCCCCCCGGCCACGCGCAACTCGCCACGTTGGGATCGCGCGATGACGTAATCGCCGCCCAAGGTGAAGGCGAAATTCTTCGCGTCGAGCGAGGCGCGGCCCAGCACAGGACCAAGCGCCTGCTCGGCCCCGATCTTCACATACATCACATCGCCGAAAAGCCCGAAATTGTCCTTTCGTGCCGTCAGCCCCGCCATAGCGCCGAGATCGAGATTATCGAGAATTTCGCTGAAAGACTTATCGATATCGGCAGGGGGCACCCCGGGCACCGTGGCCACGCTTCCACTCAGACCAGAGCCCCAAAGGTAGGGGTTGAACCGCATCTTCCAGTCGCCGCTATCCTGCGCATCCGCGCGCCCCGCCGTAAACGCCAGCGCCACGATGCAGGCAATCGCCGACGCCTTTGCGCCGAGACATCTCCCCGACGCACCACCTCGCAGACCGGACTGAGCGACGAACATGGCGTTCCTCCCCCGCGTTATGCAGTCAAGGCAACATTACGCCAATTTTCTTAGAAAACACAGTGGGCATGCTTCAAAACGACCGCGCCGCGCCGAGCAAGATTTGCACGATCTCGCCCTCGCTCAGCGCAACGGGGTTCGCCTTGGTCGAGGAAGCACCAAGGGCCGCACGCGCGACAGAGTCGAAATCGCTCTCGGGCAGATGCAGATCACGCAGCGTCGGCAGACCGTGGCGGTCAACGAAGCTGCGCAGACACTCTGGCCCGCTATCGGCCCCGCCAAGCCCTTCGCGCAGCCATCCGTCTACGTCGTCGTAGCGCCGCGCGGACAGGCCCGCGCGCGCCGCAACCGTGCGGTTCACATGCAGCGCGTCGGCCAGAAGGCGCCCGCAGATGGCACCATGCGCCCCCCCCCGCCCACCGATCACCGAGGCAAGCCCATGCACCACTCCGAGCCCCGAATTGGCGAGCGCCAGACCGCTAAGGTAACTCGCCCGCGCCATGGTATCGCGCGCGGCCTCTGACGGCCCCTCCATCAGGCAGCGCAGGGCGGCGATCGCTTCGGGCAGCGTGTCGCGGCAGAGCGCATCGCTGACGGGGTTCGCGCGGTTGCACAGGTAGCTTTCGATCAACTGCGTGATCGCATCGAGCCCGGTGGCAAGCGTCAGCGCCTTGGGCAAGCCATCGGTCAGCGCCGGATCGACGATTGCCAGCGTCGGAACCAACCGGGGGTCGCGCAGGCTGATCTTCAACTGCTGCTCGGGCAGGCTGATGACCGCGTTCCGCGTGGCCTCGGCCCCGGTGCCTGCGGTCGTCGGCATGGCAACGAAGGGCAGCGGGTTGCTCAGGCGGCGCGGGGGGGCTGGCCCCAGTTCCAGATACTCCTCCGGGTCGCCCTCAGACCCCGCAAGCCCCGCGATGGCCTTGCCAAGGTCGATACTCGCGCCCCCGCCGATGGCGACCACGCACGCCGCGCGAAAGCGGCGTGCGGCGCTGACGCCATCTCGCACGTCGTCCAGACAGGGTTCGCCCGCAGAATAGTGCCGCGCGACGGCAAGGCCCAAGGCCCGCAATTCGGCCGCGAAGGTCTCGACCCAGGGAACCGAGCGGCCGCTGACCAGCAAGATGCGTGTGCCCATCCGCGCCACATGCGCGGCGGCGCCGAGGCGACTGTCGCGGCCAAAGATGGTTTGGGCCGGAGCCGTCACGGAAAAGATCGTCATCGCTCCCCCTCGGACCGCCAGCGGCCTAGAACCGCATCGTCGCGTCCACGGCGCGGCGCCAGGCCGCGTATTTCTCTTCGCGGGTCTCGGCGGCCATCTGCGGCTGGAAGCACCGCTCCAGCGCCCATTGCGCGGCAAATTCCGACTGGTTCGGGTAAAGCCCCGCGCGCTGCCCCGCCAGCCAGGCTGCGCCCATGGCGGTTGTCTCAAGCACCTTGGGCCGGTCCACCCGCGCGTCGATGATGTCCGACAGGAACTGCATCGCGAAGTCCGAGGCGCTCATGCCGCCATCGACCCGCAGCGCGGTCTCGCCCCCGCCGGTCCAGTCCGCGCGCATCGCCTGCAACAGGTCGCGCGTCTGGTAGCCCACGCTTTCCAGCGCCGCGCGGGTCAGCTCTTCCGGGCCCGAGTTGCGCGTCAGCCCGAAGACCGCGCCGCGGCACTCGGCATTCCAATAGGGCGCGCCAAGCCCGGTGAAGGCTGGCACCAGCACCACCTGTTGCGTCGGGTCGGCGCGCTCGGCCAGCCCCTGCGCCTCTTTCGCCTCGCGGATAATCTTGATCCCATCGCGCAGCCACTGCACCACAGCGCCTGCAATGAAGATCGAGCCCTCAAGCGCATAGGTCGGCTTGCCGTCCAACTGGTAGGCGATGGTCGTGAGCAGCCGGTTTTGCGAACGCACCGGCGCCGCACCGGTATTGAGCAACGCGAAACAGCCGGTGCCATAGGTGGATTTCATCATACCCGGCGCAAAGCAGGCCTGCCCCACGGTCGCAGCCTGCTGGTCCCCTGCGATCCCGAGGATCGGGATGGCGCGGCCGAAGAGGTCCGGGCGGGTCTGGCCAAACTCGGCGGCGCAGTCGCGCACCTCGGGCAGCATCGACATCGGGATGCCAAGGCGCTCGCAGATCGTCTGCGACCAGCGCCCCTTGCGAATATCGTAAAGCATGGTCCGCGCGGCATTGGTGGCATCGGTGACATGCACCGCCCCACCCGTCAGGTTCCACACCAGCCAGGTATCGACCGTGCCGAAGACAATCTCTCCGGCCTCGGCCCGCGCCCGCGCGCCTTCGACATTGTCGAGGATCCAGGCGAGCTTGGTGCCCGAAAAATAGGGATCGAGCAGCAGGCCTGTGCGATCCGTCACGACCTCTTCGAACCCTTCGGACTTGAGCGCCTTGCACAGCGCCGAGGTGCGCCGATCCTGCCAGACAATCGCGTTATGGATGGGCTTTCCGGTCTTGCGATCCCAGACCAGCGTCGTCTCGCGCTGGTTGGTGATGCCGATGGCTGCGATCCCCTCGGCACCCGTGCCCGCGCGCTCGATGGCGGCGCGGCAGGTGGCGGCGGTGGTGGACCACAGATCGGCCGGGTCATGCTCAACCCAGCCACTGGCCGGATAATGTTGGGGAAATTCTTCCTGCGCCGAGGAGACCACGTTCATCGCCTGATCGAAAAGAATGGCCCGTGTGGACGTGGTTCCCTGATCGATTGCAAGAATATGGGTCATAACCGCTTCTCCTCAGAGCAATGGTTCGCCCGGCATCCTGGCGCCGGACGTTTCCAGGATAGCCGAGGCCCCGTGGGGCCCCGGCCGGGGAGGAAGGCTTACTGCCAGGACTTGATCAGCTCATCATAGCTGACGGTCTGCGGGGTTTCGTCCTCGTTTTCAAGCTTGGGATAGGGCGCGCCGGGCTGGTCGAACCAGTACTGGGCGTCCATTTCCTCGTTCAGCTTGGGACCGATGTCGCCCTGGATACCGGCACGCTCAAGACGCTCCAGCACGCGCTCCTGATCGGAGCAGAGCGCATCGAGTGCCTCTTGCGGGCTCTTTGCGCCCGACATGGCATCGCCGATGTTCTGCCACCACAGCTGCGCCAGCTTCGGGTAGTCCGGAACGTTGGTGCCGGTGGGCGACCATGCCACGCGGGCGGGCGAGCGGTAGAACTCGACCAGACCGCCCAGCTTGGAGGCGCGCTCGGTGAAGCTGTCATGCTGCACGGTCGACTCGCGGATGAAGGTCAGACCCACATGGGATTTCTTCACGTCCACGGTCTTCGAGGTGACGAACTGGGCATAGAGCCAGGCCGCCTTGGCGCGATCCACCGGGGTGGACTGCATCAGCGTCCAAGAACCGGCGTCCTGATAACCGACCTTCTGACCCTCTTTCCAGTAAACGCCATGCGGCGAGGGGGCCATGCGCCACTTGGGCGTGCCATCCTCGTTCATCACCGGCAGGCCCGGCTTGACGGTGTCAGCGGTGAAGGCGGTGTACCAGAACATCTGCTGCGCAACGTTGCCCTGCGCCGGGATCGGGCCGGCCTCGGAGAAGGTCATGCCTGCCGCCGCCGGGGGCGAGTATTTGTTCAGCCATTCGATCGCCTTGGTCACGGCATAGACCGCCGCGGGGCTGTTGGTCGCGCCGCCACGTGCCACGCACGAACCCGTCGGCTGCGAGTTCTCGTTCACGCGGATACCCCATTCATCGACCGGCAGGCCGTTGGGTTCACCCACGTCGCCCATACCGGCCATCGACATCCAAGCATCGGTGTAGCGCCAGCCAAGCGAGGGGTCTTTCTTGCCGTAGTCCATGTTGCCATAGACCGCGCCCTGAACGCCCAGGTGCGACAGGTCGCGACCGGTGAAGAACTCGGCGATATCCTCATAGGCCGACCAGTTGACCGGAACGCCCAGATCGTAGCCGTAAGCCGCCTTGAAGTCGGCCTTGTTCTTCTCGTCGTTGAACCAGTCATAGCGGAACCAGTAGAGGTTCGCGAACTGCTGGGTCGGCATCTGATAGACCTTGCCATCCGGGCCGGTGGTGAAGCTCAGGCCGATGAAGTCCGCCAGATCGAGCGTCGGCAGGGTCACGTCGGCGCCCTCGCCCGCCATCCAGTCGGTCAGGTTGCGCACCTGCTGATAGCGCCAGTGGGTGCCGATCAGGTCGCTGTCGTTGACATAGCCGTCGTAGATATTCTCGCCCGACTGCATCTGGGTTTGCAGCTTCTCGACGACGTCGCCCTCGCCGATCAGGTCATGGGTGACCTTGATGCCGGTGATCGCGGTGAAGGCCGGGGCCAGCACCTGGCTTTCGTATTCGTGGGTGGTGATCGTTTCGGAGACGACCTTGATCTCCATACCCGCGAAAGGCTTCGCCGCATCGACGAAGAACTGCATTTCGGCTTCCTGCTCGGCACGGCTCAGCGACGACAGATCGCCGATCTCCTTGTCGAGGAAGCCGCGCGCGGCCTCCATGTCGGCGAAGGCCGGACCCGCCAGGATCAGCAGCGCCGCCGTTGTTGACTTGAGTTGGTGGTTCATTTTGTCCTCCCGTATTGAACCGTTCGTTCCTTGAGTACAAAGCGTGGCCGGGCCCTTTCCCGCCTCGGCCGCGCAGCCGTTTCCTAGACCCAGCGGAACACCGCTGCGGCGTAGATCAGGCAGACGACAAGGGCATAGGGCTGCCCCGCGCCCACGACACCAAGCCAGGCCAGATTGATGAAGGCCGAGCCCAGAAGGGTGATGAAAAGCCGGTCGCCGCGCGTGGTCTCGATCCGCAGGATGCCCACGCGGGGGGTCTCGGGGTATCTGATCGCCAGCACGGTGAAGACGATCAGCAGCGTGGCGATCACGGCGAAGAAGGTCGCGGTCGGCCAGGTCCAAGCCATCCAGTCCATTGTTTTTCCTCCTCTATCCGGTGCTCACACGCGGCCCAGGGCGAAGCCCTTGGCGATGTAGTTGCGCACGAAGTAGATCACGAGCGCGCCGGGCACGATCGTCAGCACCCCCGCGGCGGCCAGCACGCCCCAGTCGATCCCCGAGGCGCCCTGCGTGCGGGTCATGATCGCGGCGATGGGCTTTGCATCGACCGTGGTCAGCGTGCGCGACAGCAGCAGCTCGACCCACGAGAACATGAAGCAGAAGAAGGCCGCGACACCGATGCCCGAGGCAATCAACGGCATGAAGATCTTCACGAAGAAGCGCCCGAAGCTGTAGCCGTCGATATAGGCGGTCTCGTCGATCTCCTTGGGAACGCCGCGCATGAAGCCTTCAAGGATCCAGACCGCCAGCGGCACGTTGAACAGGCAATGCGCCAGCGCGACCGCGATATGCGTGTCGAAGAGCCCCACCGAGCTGTAAAGCTGGAAGAAGGGCAGCGCGAAGACCGCAGGCGGTGCCATCCGGTTGGTCAGCAGCCAGAAAAACAGGTGCTTGTCGCCCATGAACTGGTAGCGCGAGAAGGCATAGGCCGCCGGCAGCGCCACCACGAGGCTGATCACCGTGTTCATCACCACATAGATCAGCGAGTTCACATAGCCCATGTACCAGGCCGGATCGTTCAGGATCGTGGCGTAGTTCGCGAAGGTCAGATCGCGCGGGAACAGCGTGAAGGTGTTGAGGATCTCGGTGTTGGTCTTCAGGCTCATGTTCAAGAGCCAGTAGATCGGCAGCATCAGGAACAGCAGATAGATCGTCATCACGACGGCGCGGCTGTTGATGCGCACCTTGCTGCGGCGGGCCTGGCCCTTGGCGGTCGCGCCGCCCGGGATCTGTGCGGTTGCATCGACCATGGTCAGGCCCCTTTCCGGTCAAGGTTCGTCATGACGGTGTAGAACACCCAGCTGATCAGCAGGATCACGAGGAAATACATGATCGAGAACGCCGCCGCCGGGCCGAGGTCGAACTGCCCCAAAGCCATCTTCACGAGGTCGATCGAGAGCAGCGTCGTCGCGTTGCCCGGCCCCCCGCCGGTGACCACGAAAGGCTCGGTGTAGATCATGAAACTGTCCATGAAGCGCAGCAGGATCGCGATCATCAGCACGCCCATCATCTTGGGCAGTTCGATGAAGCGGAACACCTTCCAGCGCGAGGCCTGGTCGATCTTGGCGGCCTGGTAATAGGCGTCGGGGATCGACTTGAGCCCGGCATAGGCCAGCAGCGCCACAAGCGAGGTCCAGTGCCAGACATCCATCGTCACGATGGTGATCCAGGCGGCCAGCGTGTCCTGCGTGTAGTTGTAGCTGACGCCCATCGCATCGAGCGTGTAGCCGAGCAGACCGATATCGACGCGCCCGAAGATCTGCCAGATCGTACCGACCACGTTCCACGGGATCAGCAGCGGCAGCGACATCAGCACAAGGCACAGCGAGGCCCAGAACCCGGACTTGGGCATGTTGAGCGCCACGAAAATCCCCAGTGGCACCTCGATCGCCAGAATGATCCCCGAGAACGCAAGCTGACGCCCGAGCGCATTCCACATCCGGTCAGAGCTGAGCATCTCGCGGAACCAGTCGAGACCGGCCCAGAAGAACTGGTTGTTGCCGAACGTGTCCTGCACCGAATAGTTCACGACCGTCATCAGCGGGATCACGGCGGAAAACGCGACAAGCAGCAGGACCGGCAGAACAAGGAACCATGCCTTTTGGTTGACTGTCTTTTCCATTACCTCGCCCCCTCCCCGGACGGTTGCGCCTTGCAGCGCGGGTATTCAGTGACGGGCAGCGCGCCCCTGGCCTTGGCGTAACGGCACCCGGCCATCACGCGGCCTCCCCCTGAACGCGCCAGTCGTTTGCATAGACATTGACGTGCCCCGCATCGAACGAGACGCGGTTCATATCCGCGCTGATCTGCTCGCCCTCATCGGCGATGATGTTGATATCGTTTCCGAAAAACTCGGCCCTGATGATCTTGTGTCGGCCCACGTCCTCGACACGGCGCACTTTCACCGGCAGCCCCTCAGTCTGCGACAGGCGGGCATATTCCGGACGCACGCCGATCTCGACCTTGCCCGAGAGCGGCCGGTAGCTTTGCGACAGCTCGACAAAGGCGCCGTTCACATAGGCCTTGTTGCCGTCGATCCGGGCCGGGATCACGTTCATCCCCGGCGAGCCGATGAAATAGCCGACAAAGGTATGCTCGGGGCGCTCGAACAGCTCCTCGGGCGTACCGATCTGCACAACGCGGCCGTCATACATGACCACCACCTTGTCGGCGAAGGTCAGCGCCTCGGTCTGGTCGTGCGTCACGTAGATCATCGTGTGACCGAAATCGTGGTGCAGCTTTTTCAGCTGCGTGCGCAGCTCCCACTTCATATGCGGGTCGATCACGGTCAGCGGCTCGTCAAACAGAAGCGCGTTGACGTCCTTGCGCACCATGCCGCGCCCGAGGCTGATCTTTTGCTTGGCATCCGCCGTCAGCCCGCGCGCCTTCTTGTTCAGCATCTCTTCCATGCCGATCATGCGCGCGATTTCCTGAACGCGCTGCGCGATATAGGCTTCATCGCGGCCCCGGTTGCGCAGCGGAAAGGCCAGGTTGTCGCGCACGGTCATCGTGTCATAGACGACCGGGAACTGGAAAACCTGCGCGATATTGCGCGCGGCGGTGGGGGCATGGGTCACATCACGCCCGTCGAACAGGATGCGCCCCTGCGAGGGCTGCAACAGCCCCGAGATGATGTTGAGCAAGGTGGACTTGCCGCACCCCGACGACCCAAGCAGCGCATAGGCCGCGCCATCATCCCAGTCGTGGTTGAGTTCCTTGAGCGCGTAATCATCCTCGGATGCCGGGTTCGGCAGGTAGGAATGCGCTAGGTTATCAAGCGTGATCTTGGCCATCGTTTCCCCCCTCAGGCCGCCAGCGCATAGGCCGCCGGGGCCACCAGCTTGCCGTTTTCGCCGAAGATGTAGACATGTCGCGGGTCGAGCCAGACGCGCAGCTCCTCTCCCAGTGCAAGGTCATGCACGCCGTGCACAAGGCCCACCCAACGCTCACCATGATGTTGAAGATGCACGAAAGTTTCCGAACCGGTCAGTTCGGTCACGTTGAGCGTCGTGGTGAACTCCAGCGCATCGGGCGTGTGCTTGACGATCTCCAGATGGTTGGGCCGAAAGCCCGCCATGTAGCGCCCGTCAGGCAGTTCAGACAGCTTGCCGGTCGCCGCAGCACTTTGCCCGGCGCCGAACATGATCCGGTTTCCGGTCTTGGAGATCTGCAGGAAGTTCATCGGCGGATCCGAGAAGACCCGCGCGGTCGTGGCATCGAGCGGCTGGCGATAGACCGCAGGGGTCGGACCGAACTGGGTCACCCGCCCTTCCCACAGGGTCGCGGTATTGCCCCCAAGCAGCAACGCCTCCTCAGGCTCGGTCGTGGCATAGACGAAAATCGACCCCGAGGCCTCGAAGATCTTCGGGATCTCGACGCGCAATTCTTCGCGCAGCTTGTAGTCGAGGTTCGCCAGCGGCTCATCAAGCAGCACCAGCCCCGCATTCTTGACGAGCGCACGCGCAAGCGCGCAGCGTTGCTGCTGCCCGCCCGACAGTTCCAGCGGCTTGCGGCCCAGCATCGGCGTCAACTGCATCAGCTCGGCCGTTTCGCGCACGCGGGCGTCGATCTCGGCCTTGTCCGCGCCCAGCAGTTTCATCGGCGAGGCGATATTGTCGTAAACGCTCATCGACGGGTAGTTGATGAACTGCTGGTAGACCATCGCGACCTTGCGATCCTGCACGCGCTGGCCGGTCACGTCCGCGCCGTTCCAGAAGATGCGTCCCGAGGAGGGCGCATCCAGCCCCGCCATCAGACGCATGAGCGAGGTCTTGCCCGAAAGCGTCGGCCCCAGCAGCACGTTCATCGTGCCATTTTCCAGCGTCAGATCCGTGGGGTAGATGTGGGTCTGCCCCTCCACGGTCTTTGAAACGCCCCTCAGTTCCAGGGTCATCCGGTTCTCCTCCTCATTCCGCAGCCGACGACGCGCTGTAGCGGCACTGAGCCATCCAGCCATCCAGGGCAGCGATCTGTTCCTCGCCAAGACGCAGGCCCAGCTTGTTGCGCCGCCACACCACATCCTCTGCGGTGCGGGCGAATTCGCGGGTCATCAGCCACGCAATCTCTTTCTCGGTCAGGGTCGCGCCGAAATCGCGCCCAAGGTCGGCGGCGCTTTGCGCATCGCCCAGCATCACGGCCGCTTCGGTGCCATAGGCGCGCACCAGGCGGCGCGCCCAGAAATCGGTCAGGAACGGGTAGCGGGCGCGCAGTTCGGACGTCAGGGCCGCAACACCGTCCACCGGGAAATCGCCACCGGGCAGCGGCACACCTGCCGTCCAGGGCCCTTTGGCAACCGGGATCTGCGCCCCGATCTTCTCGAGCGCACTTTCGGCCAGCCGCCGATAGGTCGTGATCTTGCCGCCGAAGATATTCAGAAGCGGGCCGCCGCTGCTGGTATCGACCTTCAGCGTGTAATCGCGAGTCGCCGCCGTCGCGCTGCTTGCACCGTCATTATAGAGCGGCCGCACGCCCGAGTAGGTCCAGACAATGTCGTCGCGGGTCAGTTGACGCTTGAAATACTGGTTAGCGAAGTTCAGCAGGTAGTCCTGCTCTTGCGGCGTGCACTCGGGCTTTTGCGCGGCATCCGGGTGGTCGGCATCGGTCGTCCCGATCAGGGTGAAGTCGCCCTCATAGGGGATGGCAAAGATGATCCGCCCGTCCGTCCCCTGGAAGAAATAGCACTTGTCATGATCGTAAAGCCGACGCGTGACGATATGGCTGCCGCGCACCAGCCGGATCCCCTCGCGCGAGGTGCTGTGCACGGTCGAGTGGATAATGTCGCCGACCCACGGCCCACCGGCATTGACCAGCATCCGCGCATGATGCGTCGCCTGCTCGCCATTTTCGCTATTGCGCGTTTTGATGCGCCACAGGCCATCCTCGAACTGCGCGCTGAGCACCTTGGTGCGCGTCATGATCCGCGCGCCGCGCGCCGCTGCATCGCGGGCATTCAGCACCACGAGACGCGAGTCCTCGACCCAGCAATCCGAATATTCATAAGCCTTTGCGAAACGTTCCTGCAAAGGCGCCCCTTCGGGCGCGCCCGCCAGCTCCAGCGTCGTCGTTCCCGGCAGGATTTTCCGCCCGCCGAGGTGGTCATAAAGAAAGAGACCCAGGCGGATCAGCCAGGCAGGGCGACGCCCTTTCATCCAGGGCATGAACAGCCCAAGCAGTTTCGAGGTCGGCGTATCCGATTCAAACCTCATATCTCTATGATAAGGCAGAACAAAACGCATAGGCCAACTGATATGCGGCATCGCCTTCAGCAGAACTTCACGCTCGATCAGCGCCTCGCGCACCAGCCGAAACTCGAAATACTCCAGATAGCGCAGACCGCCGTGGAAAAGCTTGGTCGAGGCCGAGGAGGTTGCGCTGGCAAGGTCGTTCATCTCGGCCAAAGCGACGCTCAGCCCACGGCCCGCCGCATCCCGCGCGATGCCACACCCATTGATGCCACCACCGATGATGAACAGATCCGTTATCTCGATGTCTTGCGGATGCGACACGCGATTCCCCCCTTAGCCGCGTTGCTGCATGTTTATCGCTAACATCGCATATTCTCGCAAGCACTTTATGTTCGTATTTTTTCGTTTTTAATCTTTCCGCCAAATCTCAAGCAGTTAGAGAAAATGCCGGGTGCGATTTTCCGCGCGCATCACTTCGCCGAAGCCTTTGGGGTTGCTTTTTCCGCTCATTCCCCGACTCATGACGTTAGGAAAGCGCCGCAAACCCGACCCAATTGGAAAGGCACGGGAGCCATGTCTCAAACCTTCCGGCACCCGGAAATCCTCGACATCGCGCGCCGCGAAGGCAAGGTGACGGTCGAGGGGTTGGCGGCGCATTTCGGCGTGACGCTGCAAACCATTCGCCGTGACCTGACCGATCTGGCCGAAGCCGGGCGGCTGGAGCGTGTTCACGGCGGCGCCGTGCTGCCCTCGGGCACGACGAATATCGGCTATGAGGAACGCCGCTCGCTCAACCCCGAGGCCAAGCAGGCCATTGCCCGCGCCTGTGCTGCGCGCATTCCGAACGGGATCTCGCTGTTTCTCAACATCGGCACCTCGACGGAAGCCGTCGCGCAAGAACTGCTGCACCACGAGAACCTGCTGGTGGTGACGAACAACATGAACGTGGCGAATATTCTGGTGGCCAACTCGTCCTGCGAGATCATCGTCACCGGCGGGCATCTGCGCCGCGCCGATGGCGGGCTGATCGGCAACCTCGCGGCCGAGACGATCCGGCAGTTCAAGTTCGACCTCGCGGTCATCGGCTGCTCGGCGCTGGATCGCGATGGCGACCTGCTCGACTTCGATATTCAGGAGGTCAGCGTCAGTCAGACGATCCTGCGCCAGTCACGCAAGACCTTCCTTGTGGCGGATCACACCAAATTTTCCCGTAGCGCGCCCGCGCGGATTGCCTCGCTGGCCGATGTGGACGTGTTCTTCACCGACCGCATCCTCGCCCCGGACCTGGCCGCAGCCTGCGAAGGATGGGGCACCAAGGTGGTCACTACCCCGTAAAGGCGCGAAACGGCGGGCCGGTTCGGCCCGCCTGTCAATCAATGCCCCGAGAACACGAGCGCCTGAACCGGCAGCACCAGCGCCCGGATGCGCAGCATCGCCGCGTGAACCACGCCAACCGTCTCGACGATATGCATGAAGACGCCACTGTCATGCGGCGCGGTGGTATAGGCCATCGCGGCACAGGCCGAACCCGGCAGAACGCCCTCGGCCATTTCCGGCCAGATCGGCTCCATCTTGACTGTGATCAGCCCCGGCTGGCGCAGCTGCGCCAGATCCACAAGCTGATCGGTCGGCCGGAATTGCCCGGCCGCAACTTGCGGCTGGATACCGGTGATGCGCATCGGAATGATTGCGAAGGGTTTGCTGAGGCAGGTCATCTCGACCACCATACCCTCGTGCAGCACCTGACCGGCAAGCTGGTTGAATCCGGCCTGGAACACGGCGACCCGGCCCTCATTGCTGGGCACCAGAATACCCGCGGGCCGAAGGACCGGGCTGACGTAGTCACCGACCTGTAGCGCGAATTGCTCCACCCGCCCCGCGACACCCGCGACGATCTCGGTCTGATCCAGCGCGACCTGCGCCTGCTCGATCGCGGCCGTCGCCGCAGCGCGCTGCGCTGGCAAGACCTGGGTAAGCTCGGCCTCGACAGCCGCGCGGTTCGCTTCGGCGGCATTCACGGCTCCACGGGCCGACGTGAGCGCGTTCTCAAGCGCCTCCAGATCCCGCTCGGACACGACCGAGGAGTTGCGCCGCGCAAGATCCTGGCGCAGTTCCAGTTCCTGTTCGGCATTGCGCAGCCCGCCTTGCGCCTGCTCGAGCGCGCCCTCTGCGGCGGCAAGACGCGACGCACCAACGGCGAGCGCGGCATCCACTTCGGCCAGACGGCTCTGCGCCGCGGCCAGGGCCGCTTTCTGAGCATCGCTTTCCAGCCGGATCAACGGTTGCCCCGCCTCGACCACATCCCCGTTGCGCACCAGGACCTCATCGACGCGGCCACCCGTTTGCGGCAGGATCGTTACCGTCCGGAAGAACGACGTCACATTCGTCGTCTCGGGGTGATAGAAGAAGATCAGGGTGATGAGCGCGGTCGTCAGGATCGCGCAGCCCGCAATCCCCCAGCGCAACTCGAACCAGACTGAGTAGAGCGTGATCTCATGGCCAATCCGTTTGCCCTGCACGCGCGAGCGGTACAGGTAGTCGGGCAGGATGGTGACGCAGGCACTGAAAAGGAGTTCAAGCATCGTCGCGCACCTCGTCATCGGTCGAACGGATCGGATCGGGCCTGCGTGACATGCGCGCCAGTGACCGCGCCATGGATCTCAGGGGCGTCAACATATCGGGCGGATTCAGCGCCGCAACGATCAGTGCAAGCAGCCACAGCACGTTGTTATGCGTCAGCAGTGCGAGCAGAGTCAGTAACCCGATCAATTGGAGCTGGTTGTGATTGACCTTGTGCGCCATGCGGTCCGGAATGGAATGCAAAGACAGAAAGAACGCACCGAAGGCGAGAAAAATGAGCGGCAGCAATATGATCGCCCCGACCAGCAAGACATCCGTCTCACCGGGGCCTGTGACATATGAGGGTAGGTGATCAAGACCCGGAATGTTTTCTGACACGATACGTCCCCCGCTTGCGGCGCTTTGGCCCCTATCAGTCAACTAAACCCAAGAAGTGTTTCATTCACAAGAATGATTTCGCCTGCGCCCCAATAAGCTATCGCGCCTCCGAGCCATATCCGTCGCTGAGACCGCCCGGGTATAGCGCCCTTTCCAGGCCTCAGCCGCCATGCCGAACGCACATACCGCCGCATGAATACCTGCTGCTATGTTGCCCGCGCCACGGCCACCCCATCCTGCCGCGGACGGAACCCGTCACGTATCGGTATCGTCGAGCAGTGAGTTCCTATTCGATTTGCGATCCGTTTCCGGGTTGATTGAAGTGAGCTACGGCCCCTGCCGGCCAGCTTCGATGTGTTTGAAGGCGGCCACGGCGGGCGGCTATTCGCGATGGGTCGCGCCGGGTCCATCTCGATCCCACCCGCGGTGCATAGTCGAACGACGACCGCGCGATCGACGGCAGGCGGCAGCCCGCCCCGACAGACAGCGTGGGGTGGTGACATTCGATCGTCTCGCTTTCGGAGAGCCGCAGATAGTGGATGTTAGTTTGCGTCACTGTCCGCCGTTCGGCGGACGGCTCAGACACCCTGCCCCGCGCTCACGCCTCGACTATGAACTGATGGGCGCTTCGCTCAACCTCACTCATGTCCTGTCGCGCCAGTAGCCATTCGCCGCTGCAACCGTGGCGAAATGCGTAGCGACCACCTGACTGACCGCGATCAAGGCACCAGAGTCTTCGGCGTATTCCGGGCGCAACCGGTCCCGCACGGCGGGATCGGGTTGAGTGAGTTTCACGGCAACTCGTGCAAGCTTGACCGCAAGGTTATAGCCCTCTTCGGGTGTTGCCGTCTTGAGTGTCGGGAGCCAAGTGGTCATCAGGTATTCCTTTCGTTTGAAGCAGGTGTTTCAGTGGATTAACGCGTGTTGCGGCATCAATTGCATTGTCACTTCTGCCGCTCGTGAGTGCAAAGACGTCGGCTTCTCTTGCTGTGTCCGATCCCCGCAAACCAGCAAGCAATCAGGAACCCGGAGATGGCGGACCAAGCGATTGATCGCCTCACCGGACGAGTGACCCGCCCAAGCGGGCATCACAGCGGGGCCCGGCTGCAGTTCCCCGCAAATGGCATGTGAACAGGGCGCGCGAGGCGGAGGCTCTGTTCGGGAACTCACCAAGCACGACCCGGTCAGGCCGTTCCGTCCACAAAGAGGCTGGCTTGTCAGCATAGAGGGCATCGGAAACAGACGGCCCTGCGATAAGCTTGCCCTGCCTCTTCGCATCACGCGACCGCCCGTTGTGGAAGGGCTATATCGGCAAGAGTCGATCGGTTCAGATCCGCGATAAACCTGGCCTCCGCCTGCCGAAGCCTGAACTTGAGACGGCAACAGCCCTCAATCGTGCAGTCACCTCCTGTCGGCCCGAGGCACTCGACCAGCGCTTGCCCCTGTTCGAGCAGTCGCACGATGTCGCCAAGCCGGATCTCGGCGGGGCTGGACCGCAAGACCGCGCCACCATTCACGCCGCGCCGGGTCTCGACGATGCCGCCCTGTGCGAGCCGCTGCATGATCTTTGCCAGATGGTTGCGGGACAGCTTGAACTCCTCGGCCATATCCGCGGTCGAGAATGCCTGATCGGGGGCACTCGCCATCCGCATCAGCATGCGGAGCCCATAATCGGTGAAGGATGTGAGGTTCATGCTGTCCCGCACTTTTTAAATTGGTATTTGCAATGCATATTTAGCAGAGATAGCATGAGAGTCGAACTCAAAATCTTGAGAACGCCATGTCATCCGCCGATCCACTGATCATCTCAGCCCTCCCGCGACTGAGCGCCGAGATCACGGCGCGAATGCGGCAGGGCGCGGCAATCGGCGCGATGCGAGCGGGTCACGACGACCACGCGCCAGAGGTCAGATAAGTGTTATGCCCACAATTTGAAACGCGGAGTGCCACCCATGGCTGAGCTACATCTTCCCAAAGCGACCAGAGACCTCGTCGACCGGCGCCATGCCCTGGCACCGGATATCGAAGACAGCTTTCGCGCCTTCTCGAAAGCGGTGTTTGCCGAAGGCGCGCTGGATGCATGCACCAAACAGCTGATCGCCGTGGCGGTCGCGCATGCGACCCAATGCCCGTGGTGCATTGAGGGTCATGTCAAGGCCGCCCGGCGCGCGGGCGCCTCGGGCGAACAGATCATGGAGGCGATCTGGGTTGCCGCTGAAATGCGCGCTGGCGCATCCTGGGCACATGCGCTGAAGGCAGTGGAGGTGATCGGGGACGCAGACAAACGAGACACCTGATGCACATGGCCTAGGTCATCCTTTGACGACGCCCCCTTTGCCGTCAACGCGATCCGAGCCTCGAAACCCCGGTGCTCTTAATCGATCGGGGCGCTGGCGATCCAACAGATGTTCCGCCCGTCGCCACACATCTGGCCAATACGGTCGCGCAGGCCCGGCATGTCCTGAAGGGCTTGGTTCGGAACGGTTTCAAGGTGAAGTCATGAGTGACGAATTCAAGAACTTCCGCTGCCGAAGCGGTTTTTCCTCACCCCCCTGCTATGCTGCCGAGATCGCGCCCGATTATTTCGATCCGCTGGCGGTCGATTCCGAACAGGCACGCGATGTGGCGCGCTGGCGCAAGGCCGAACGCACGCGCCTGCGCAACGCGCGTCTGGCGCTGTCGAGCACTGAGCGCGAGGTGATCGACGAGACCCTGGCCGGGTATTTGCGACAGCTATTGAAAGACCGCTTCGACGGGGTGCGCGGTTTGGTCTTCTCCGGCTACTGGCCGATCAAGGGCGAGCCAGACCTGCGCCCGCTTATGGCCGAACTTCACATGGCCGGAGTGACCGTCGCCCTGCCACTGGTCGAAACCAGGTCAGCCCCGCTCACCTTCCGTCGCTGGACACCCGAGACCCGCATGGCGCGCGGCGTCTGGAACATTCCCGTCCCACCCCCGGAGGCGCCCGCCGTCACGCCCCACATCGCGCTTGCCCCCCTCGTCGGCTGGACGTCGGATGGCTACCGCCTCGGCTATGGCGGGGGCTATTTCGACCGGACATTGGCGGCGCTGCGCCCGAAACCCTTTGTCATCGGCATCGGTTTCGCGGCGGCGCAACTTGCCACCATTTTCCCGCAGCCCCACGACATCCCTCTCGACCTTATCCTGACCGAGAAGGGGGTGGAGGCGACATGAGCAAAGGGGCGAAGCAGATACGCGCGGGATCCGACAACCGGTAGGCGCATGAGTTTCTGCCCGGCTATCCGTCGGCCATCTCGGCCGGCTTCCTGCTGACGGCGGCTCTCGCCTGAGCTAGTCAGGCGCAGACTGTCAGTTGGGCAAGGCAATCCGTTGCCAATCGTTCCGAAGAACCGCCATGGCAGTTAACGCCTTATCCCCGGGGCATCACGGTAGAGACCTCACACGATCGGCCTTGCTGAATCGCACTCGTCTCCATTCGGCTCGCCCTTCTCTTTCCGTTAGGTCATCCGGCAATGTTCGCCTACCCTGAATAATGCGTGAAACAACAAGCAGAGGACACTTGAGATGGCCGATTGCATCAAGCTGCGCCCCGGCGGGACCTATTCCGGGAAACAGGGTTTTGACTACTTCGAAGGGATTGCGAAGGAAACCACCGGCAGTCAGGGCATCTGCATGCATCTCCTGACGATCCCGCCTGGCGGACGCGCGAAGGCGCATAAACACCTCTCGCATGAGACCGCGATTTATATGATCTCCGGCACCGCCAAGATGTATTGGGGGGACAGGCTCGAGAACCTGATGGAAGCAAGCGCTGGCGATCTGATCTTCATACCCGCAGATACGCCCCACCTTCCGTACAACGATGGTGACGTGCCTGCAGTCGCCGTGCTTTCCAGAACCGATCCCAATGAGCAGGAAAGCGTCGTGCTGCTGCCCGAGTTGGATACGCTCGTATAGCCATACGGAGTCAAACAGGCGCCGCCGGGAGGACGTGGCCAGCCGCATTCGAGCCGACCTCCAACTCGGTGCCAACACGTCCCGTGCTGAACAGATACCGCGCCCTTCTGTGAGAGTTGCGCAGTGCTCGGTCTTAGATGAGGTCTGCTGGCGAGGCTGCCTGCCGGTTGAGTTGACACAGGCGGATGAACTGGGGGCAGCGAGATCCAGCGGCTTCATATCCGCTGAGACCGGATCATGGCCCGCCCTCGCCCTCGGAAAGCCAAGCGCAGGAGCGCCGCTGGTTCTCCATCCACTGCCCGGTTCTTGCGGCATGCGCGGTTCATTACCGCCAAGATCCCCGCCGATGGCGCGATCGAGCGGCGGCTCAACAATGCTCCGAAACAGCTGCGGGAACCGGTCCTGCTTGGTTTCGGTCAACCGAATGGTTTCAAGGCCTGCCCTATAACAGCCGAAGGAAGGTGCCCGATCATGCCACGAGATGACCAGAGCAGCCTTCCTTCGAACCGCGTTCCTCTGACCAGGTCCGCAGGGTCAGATCGGAGCGGACGGACTAGAGCACGACCCGCCGCAATCGAAGAGAGTTCATGATCACCGAAACCGACGAAAAGCTCATCGCGGCCGCCGCAATCATTGGCGACAGCAGCATTCCGGTCAGCGGATAAAGCAGACCCGCTGCGACCGGAATACCAAGAGCGTTGTAGGCAAAGGCAAAGAAGAGGTTTTGCTTGATGTTGCGCAGCGTCGCGCGGGCGAGCTTGCGGGCGCGGACGATGCCCATGAGATCGCCGCCAAGCAAGGTGATCCCTGCACTCTCCACCGCCACATCTGCGCCCGTTCCCATCGCGATACCGACATCGGCGGCGGCTAGCGCGGGGGCGTCATTGACACCGTCGCCTGCCATCGCGATCTTTCGGCCTTCGGACCTCAGGCGATCAATCAACTCTTTCTTGGCTTCGGGAAGCACGTTGGCGCGCACCTCGTCGATTCCGAGCTTTGCCGCCACCGCATGCGCCGTGCGTTCGTTGTCGCCCGTTGCCATGATAACCCGCATCCCCTGGGCGTGCAGTTCACGAATGGCCTGCGCGGTGGAGGCTTTTATCGGATCGGCAACAGCAAACACGCCCGCAAGCAAGTCGCCGACAGCGAGGAAGATCGCGGTCTTGCCCTCCTCGCGCAGCTTGTCCGCCTTCGCCTCCGCCGGAGCGGCATCCAGCCCGATCTCTTGCATCATCGCGGCATTCCCAAGCGCCACAGGCTGATCGTCAATGCGGGCACGCACACCCTTGCCGGTGATCGCCTCAAATTCGACGGCATCTCGACGTGGGCCGCCGTCCAACGTCGCCGCTTCGAGGATCGCTTCGGCGAGCGGGTGCTCCGACCCGCGCTCCAACGCTGCCGCCAATGATAGCAGGTCGGCGGCCGCGATGTCCGCCAGGGCTATCGTGTCGGTCAACACTGGCTTGCCCATCGTCAACGTCCCGGTCTTGTCAACGATCAACGTGTCGACCGCAGCCATCCGTTCCAAAGCCTCGGCATCCTTTACCAAGACCCCCGCCTGCGCCCCTCGTCCGGCCGCCGTCGTGATCGAGATCGGCGTTGCCAAACCAAGCGCGCAGGGGCACGCAATGATCAGAACCGACACCGCAGAGGCGATGGCAAAGACCAGCGCAGGCTCTGGGCCGAACGCCAGCCAGACTACAAAGGCAATGATCGCGATCATCACCACGGATGGCACGAATATCGCCGACACCCGGTCAGCCATGCCCTGGATCGGTGCGCGGGATCGGCGCGCGCTCGACACCATCGCGACGATCTGTGCCAGCACGGTATCGGCGCCGACCTTGCGCGCCTCTATGACCAGAGAACCATTCTTGTTGATCGTCGCACCCGTCACCGCATCACCCGGTCCCTTCTCTACAGGCAGCGACTCTCCCGTGAGCATGGACTCATCAAGGCTCGACCGCCCCTCGAGCACAACCCCGTCGACCGGGACCGCATCGCCCGGGCGCACGCGCAGCCGGTCGCCTGTCATGATGTTTTCCAGTGGCGCGTCATATTCTGATCCATCCGGAAGGATGCGCCGTGCAGTCTTGGGGGCGAGGTCAAGCAGAGCCCGGATCGCGTCCCCGGTGCGCTCACGCGCACGTAGCTCCAGCACCTGTCCAACGAAAACCAGCGCGATGATCACGACAGCCGCCTCGTAGTAAGTGCCTACACCTCCGCCCATCCGGTATTCATCCGGGAAGACCCCGGGCAAGAAGGTGGCGACCAGCGAATAGAGGTAGGCAGCCGCAACGCCAAGGCTGATCAACGTCCACATGTTGGGCGATCTGTTTACCAGGGACTCTCTGCCGCGCCGGAAGAACGGAAGGGCCGCCCAGAGAATGATCGGCGTCGCGAGAGCGAACTCTGTAATGCTCGCTGCCCCATGCCCGATCCAGTCGCGCAACGGTATCCCGACCAACTGACCCATGGTGAGCGCGAAGAGCGGAACCGCGACCGCCGCAGATATCCACATCCGGCGGGTAAAGTCGGCCAACTCGTGACTCGGCGCGTCCGAGGGCAACAACGCCTCCAGCGCCATCCCGCAGATCGGGCAACTGCCCGGTTCATCGCGTATGATCTCGGGGTGCATCGGGCAGGTGTATTGCACCTGCGCAGCGGCAACAGTCCCTCGCTCGACCGCACGACCAGCGGCATAGAACCACGGGTCGGTATCGAACTTGGTTTCACAACCTTCCGAGCAGAAATGGAATGTCTTTCCAGAATACTCTGTGTGCCGCGAGATCGATGTCGCGGCGACGGTCATGCCGCAAACCGGATCCGTTGCGGTCGGCGTATCTGCGGCAGTCGGGTGGGCCTTATGATGATGTTCCATGGCCAGTCTTTCTTTCGATTTTCAATCTCAACCTGATGGCTTCAAGTGTTTGAAGCCCGGGCAGAACCGCTAGCGGCAGGCGCGGCGTTACCGGCGCCTGCGCGGCGGGTTTCCAACGGCGGATAACTCGCGCGCCCGCACGACAGGCAGCACGTTGATATGTGCTGCGCTGTGCTCTCCACAGGCGCGCAGATCCGTGCCGGAGCCTTGCTGACCCACGAAACGGGTCGCCAGAACGTCCAGCGCTTCGCTTGCAAAGATGTCTGGTCAGGTTGGCAATGACCAAGGTGGCCAGCGCGAGGCTCGGCAAGCCGAGTTCCTCCCCGAAACCCATTGCATTGCTCATGCCGTTCCAGTTCATGCCTCAACTCTCCTAACCGTGGCCAACGCTGCGACTGCGGATCGAAGGACCCTCAATCGCCGCGCGTTGTGGCGCTGTAGGTGGTGCCAGAGGTGTCAGGGCGCACCCAAGCGCGCCCGAGCAGCCTCAGGCCGAGGCCTCGACCGCGAACTCGGTCATCATGCCCGTGGCGAGATGTGGCATGTGATGGCAGTGCAGCATCCAGCGCGCGGCCTCGCCCGCGTCGAGCACCACATCGATCATAGACATCGGAGGAACGTAGACCGTATCCCGCACGGCACCGGAAAGCGCGCGTCCGTTCAAGCCGACAACCTGAAACGCATGTCCATGCAGGTGCATCGGGTGTCCCATCATCGACATATTGTGGAACGACATGACGACCCGCTCACCGCTGCGCGCGACGACCGGGCGATGCTGCCCCCATACCGCGCCGTTGATCGTCCAGACATAGGGCTGCATCGCGCCACCCAGCATCAGCATGTGTCCGCGATCGACCGGCCGAAGCGGCAACGGTGCAAGGGCTGTCAGCCGCGCCTCCTGAGCAAGATCCGTATCGAATGCCGGAGCCTCGATCTCGGCCAGCCCGTCGATACGCGCCACCTCTGCGCCGCTTGTCGCGAGGATAAGCCCTGTGCGCTCCCGCGCGCCTTCGCGCAACGCCAGAATGGGCCAGGCGCCGCCTTCGCGCGGCAGATCGATTTCCAGGTCTATGCGCTGCCCCATTGCCAGCCCGAACCGGTTTCCCGGCACCGCCTGGACCGGATTGCCATCGACCGCGATCAAACGGGCCGGAACCGCGCCGGTATCGACCCAGAAAACGGTCGCCGCCGCGGCGTTGATGACGCGAAGCAGAACTCGGCCGCCGCGTTCGACCTGCACAACCTCGGGGTCCGAGAGCGTACGGTCATTGGCGAGATACGCATCCCAATCGTAGTCGTTCAGATCCATGGCCATGCCGCTCATGCCCATCATCCCGCCCATCATGTTGCCCATAGGCATCTCCGGGGCAGCTTGCGCGGCGGAAGGCGCGCCCGGATTGCCATGCGCGCCATGGCCCGCACCCGCTTGGCCGCCTGCAATCGTCGCCAGGACTTCCTCGGCTGGCGCAAAGGCGAAATCGTGCAGGAACATCACCACCTCTTGCCGGTCGGCGGCCAGATCTTCGGCGGAGCGGACGATCAGCGGGGCGGCAAGCAGTTGCATCTCCTGCACCGGCACATGGCTATGCATCCAATGCGTTCCCGGCCGCGCCTCAAAGTCGTACGAGCGCGTCTCGCCCGGTGCGAGCAACGGCAAAGGCATATCCGGGACCCCGTCCTGCAGG
The DNA here is from genome assembly GCF_025154035.1 of Sedimentimonas flavescens. Lineage (NCBI taxonomy): Bacteria > Pseudomonadati > Pseudomonadota > Alphaproteobacteria > Rhodobacterales > Sedimentimonas > Sedimentimonas flavescens. Next base: position 110,706 of record NZ_JAOALJ010000008.1, read on the forward strand.
TTGGGCGGGACCTGTCCGTGCCAGTGCACGATCGTGTCGATTCCGAGATCATTGGTGAGATCGACGCGGAATCTTTGTCCGGGGTCAAGAACAAGGCCCTGGCCTGCGGGACCAACAAGCCCGAAGACCGTGACGGCGCGACCATTGATATCGAGGGTGCGCGTGGCGGCAGACAGCGCGAGGGGCGCTGTGGTCTGCGCGATGGCCGCGCGAGGAAGCTGCGCAGAGGCAATGGCCGCAGCGCTTGCGACTAGGAAGTCGCGTCGAGAAAGCGTGTTCATTTTCGTCTCCTGGGGACATGCAGTCCCGTTTCTCTAAGCCGATAGGACGCCGCGGGCGTCAGTCCGGGCGCGATTAGAGAGGAAGAGACTTTGGCGGACGCTCGGCGAGCGCGGGCGCGATGTCGGCATGATCCGCTTCGGCCGGGAAAAGATGACCGACAGGATCATGCGCGCGCAGAGTGTTGGTTTCCGCCGGAGCCAAGAAGACCGACGCATTGGCACAGACGAACGTGCAGATCTCGGAATCCGCCGGCGCGCAATGCGCGCGCCCCTGACAGGCAAGTTCCGCTCCCTCGGGAGCATCCAAAGCCTGACCGACAGATGCCACGTAATCCGGGCCAGTGCTGATGGCCATACGCGCGGCATGCGTGGGCACCACCGAGGTCACCACGGTGATCGCGAGGACGGCAAGAATGGTGACAAGGCGCGAAAGCATGCGTAACGGTAGCCACAGCTCTGGCAGAATGTCCAGTGCCCGCCGCACCGCACCGCGGGCGGGACTTTGCTCAATAAACCCCAGGGATTCTGGGGTGATCGGAGATGAAGGCCTTGAAGAACACACCTCGAATCACTGGCGCGATTGTATGGCTCGCGGGCGGTCTGAGCCTCATCGGCCTTGCGGCATCCGATGCCTACGCCTCGGCCGATATCATCGCGCAGGGGCAGCAGATCTATGTCGCGCGATGCGCCTCCTGCCATGGAGAGACGCTGGAAGGCCAGCCCGACTGGCGCTCGCCGCTCCCATCCGGAAGGCTGCCGGCACCACCGCACGACGCCAGCGGCCACACATGGCATCACGCCGACGATCTGCTGTTTCGCATCGTGAAGGAGGGTACCGCCGCTGTCGTAGGCGGCGGATACGAGAGCGACATGCCCGGCTTTTCGGGGGAGATGAGCGACACGGAAATCCGCGCTGTCCTCGCCTATATCAAAAGCACGTGGCCCGAGCGTGAGCGCAGCTATCAGGAAAGCGTGTCGCAGGCGAACTAGGATCGGGCCCCACCCATCTTGCTTTTGCAGCGCGATTCAGGCTCTGCAACGAGACTGAAGCTGAACACCCTCTTCGGTCAGAGCGGCGCGCGCATGGCGTGGCGGTTGCCGTTCCTCCGCAAAAGCCGGGCAAGCCGCGCATCGATGGCCTTCAGGTTCTGAGTGGATCTATCTTCGCCAATCGCAATGACATCCGGTGGCGCGATGCAGGACTTCGCCCTTAGGCTGCGCAGACCCCGAAAACGCTTCAGGCCCGCTGACCACAGTAGGCGACATGGCGTTTTCGCCCGGATGAAGGACCATCTGGCGTCCCAAGCCACCACACGAAAGATGCGTGTAGGTTTTCCTCTCCGCGTCTCCGACGCCGCATTCGTCACGCACCGGCTATGAGCGCGACACGAAACCTGACTTCATCCCGCGAAAATGCGGGTGAGTCTTCGCTGGACTAGAAGCATCAGCACAATCGCGAAGCGCAGCGGGAGCTCCGGGTCTGATTGCTGCGCCATCTCCTCCGATGACACCACGCAGAAACGCTGCCTGCGCAACCTGAGCCAAGACCTGCGCGCTCTGCTGTCTATCAAGGCCTGATTGCCTACCGCCCTGCCCTCGCAAGCCGGACCGCGCCCTTGACCTAAACGACAAGTCGCCGCTCGTGGCCGAATACGCTATATTCGAGCAGGCGGAGAATACCGCGACAATGGCAATGCCATGGCAAGAAACCCCGAAATCAACCCGGGAGGAGCTCAGCCATGACTATGCTAAAATCACTCCAAGGAACAATTCAACCAGTCGACGAAGACGCGGTCGCGGCTCTTGCTTCCGGGCTGCGTGGAGGCGTGTTCACCGACGGAAGCGCCGAATACGACGAGGGCCGCACCCTCTGGAATGCGATGGTGGACCGCAAGCCGGGGGTCGTGATCCGCGCAAAGGGAACCTCAGATGTCCAGAAAGCGGTCAACTTTGCTCGGGAGAACGGCCTGCTGATTGCGGTCCGCTCCGGCGGACATCAGATCGCCGGACATGCGGTCGCCGAGGGGGCGCTTCTCCTCGATTTGTCGCACATGAACTCGGTCCGGGTGAACAGAGCCGAGAAGACGGTTCGGGTCGAGCCGGGGGCGAGCCTGGGCGATATCGATCGCGAAACGCAGGTGCATGGCCTCGCGCTTCCCGTCGGGATCAACTCGACCACCGGGATCGCCGGCCTCACGCTCGGGGGCGGGTTTGGATGGCTCACGCGCAAGTATGGCATGACCATCGACAACCTGATCTCGGTCGATATCGTGACGGCAGATGGCAAGATCCTGATCGCGAGCGAGGATGAAAACGCCGACCTTTTCTGGGCCATTCGCGGCGGCGGCGGAAACTTTGGCATCGTCACCTCATTCGAGTTTGAGGTTCACGACATCGGCTCCGAGGTTCTGTCCGGCCTGATCGTTCACCCGATCGAAGCGGCGCCCGACCTGCTGCAGGATTACCGCAAGATTGCCGACACGGCGCCAGACGAGCTGACGGTCTGGGTTGTGATGCGAAAAGCCCCGCCCCTGCCATTTCTACCCGAGGAATGGCACGGACGCCCTGTTCTTGTCTTTGCGGCCTGCTACACCGGTGATCTAGCGAAAGGCGAAGAGGCGCTTGCAGGGCTGCGGGCGTTGGGAGAGCCGATTGCCGATGTGATTGGCCCGACGCCTTACATCGGCTGGCAGTCAGCCTTCGATCCTCTGCTGACGCCAGGGATGCGCAACTACTGGAAAAGTCATGACTTCAAAGGACTTCCGGAGGAGGCCGTTTCCACTCTGCTGAGCGCGATCGAAACGTTGCCCGACCCGAATTGCGAGGTGTTCATCGCGCATGTCGGCGGCGCAATGGCGCGCGTACCTGTCGAGGGAACAGCCTATCCAGAGCGCGCGTCACACTTCATCATGAACGTACACACGCGCTGGCAAGACCCCTCGGGCGACGCTGCGTGTATCGGTTGGGCGCGCGAGCTGTTCGAAGAGATGGCGCCCTATGCAACCGGCAGCGCCTATATCAACTTCATGCCCGACGACGAGGCAGACCGCGTCGCAGGGGTCTATGGCGCGAACATGACCAAGCTTGGACGGATCAAAGCCAAATACGACCCCGACAACCTGTTTCGCGTGAACCACAACATCGTTCCCGCCGCTTAGTCGGGAGAGAACTGACAGACAATTAGGGAGATCAGCATGTCTATGTTCGAAAAGGTCGCCAAAGCGACAGAAAGCCGTGATGTCGATGCCTACGCCGAACTGTTAGCCGAGGATTTTGTCTTTGTTCGGCATCAGAACGGCACCCAGATGAACAAGCCAGAAACGATCGCGATGCTCGAGAGGATGATGTCAGCCAGCCGTACGAATATGGGGCAACGCCGCTGTCTCTACGAGAACGATGATATTCTGGTTCTACATTCCATAAACGATTACCCCGATGGCACGCGCGAGGCGGTTCTGTCAGCCTACTCGCTCAAAGACGGAAAAATCTCTCGACTGGAAACCGGCGCTACCGCACTTCCGACCTGACCCCGCCACGCACTCGGGCAGGCTGCGCGGAGTGAAACGCCTCGAGTGGTGCTGCCAGACAAATTCGAACCAGCCTCTACAGGGGACAGTCGCGCTGTCCCTTATGCCGCGCATCGACCGAGCCAATCAGCAGGAGCGGCGGCGCGCTTGGCGCTGAAAAGGGATTGGCCGGAGAGGCTGCGTTCCTGGTTGAACCGGCTCAACCCTCATGTGTATCGACCCCGTGAAATCCTGCTCGTGCTACAAGGGAGAACGTGGCAATGAGTATGACGATGGACGAGAGCATCAAACGTTGGACGGCGAAGCGTAAGACGGCGCTGGTGATCGAGATCAT
>NZ_JAOALJ010000009.1:0-43147 GCF_025154035.1 Sedimentimonas flavescens
CCGGGTCGATCTGCTTGAGACGGATCGCCGCCGAAAGACCCGCAGGACCCCCGCCAACGATCACTACATCATATTCCATCGACTCGCGGACGATCTCTGACATCAATGCGCTCCTTAAGGCTGGAGGTGGGGCCTCAGGCAGAGACCCCCAGATCGGCGGCATCAAACGCCATTACTGCGTCGGCCCCAAGCGTGACCTGCGCCAGAAGCGACGGCGCCTGTGCGGCGATCTGCGTGCGGTAGAACTCGGCGATGCGCAACTTGCTGCGCAGGAAGGCAGCACTGTCGCCGGCGGCGATGCGCGCCGAGGCTGCCAGCACGCTGTCGGCCATCGCCCAAGCGCCAAGGCAAACACCGGCGAGGTCAAGCATGGCACAGGCCGAAGCCTGCGGCAGTTCCGAATGGCTTGCGGCCTGATCGACGATCCAGTTGGTCGCGGCGCGCAGGGCGGCGGTCGCCTCGGTCAGCGACTTGGCATAGCCTTCCCAGTTCACGCCCGCGCCCGAGGCGGCGCCAAGGCGCGCGGCGGTATCGTCCATATCCGCCAGCAGCTCGGCCATTGCATAGCCCTTGTCGCGGCTGATCTTGCGTCCGATCAGGTCAAGCGCCTGGATGCCCGTCGTGCCTTCATAGATCGTGGTGATCCGCGCATCGCGGAAATGCTGCGCGGCGCCGGTTTCCTCGATGAAGCCCATACCGCCATGCACCTGCACGCCCAGCGAGGCCGAGACATTGCCCATCTCGGTCGACCAGCCCTTGACGACCGGGATCAGCAGATCGAGACGGCGCTGCGCCTTGGCAGCCACATCGGCATCCGTGCTGCGCGACGCGATGTCCGAGGCCGCCGCGGCGCGATAGGCCAGAACCCGCGCGGCCTGCGTGCGCGCCTGGATCAGACCGAGCATCCGCTTGACGTCGGGATGTTCGATGATCGCGACCGAGCCCGCGCTGCCCGGACGGCCGCCCTGCTTGCGCTCGGCGGCATAGGCCGCAGCGTGCTGGCCCGCGTGCTCGGCGATACCGATGCCTTGCAGGCCAACGCCAAGACGCGCCGAGTTCATCATCGCGAACATATAGGTCAGGCCCTGGTTCGGCTCCCCCACCAGATAGCCGATCGCGCCGCCGTCGTCGCCGAAGCTCAGCGTGCAGGTCGGCGAGGCATGGATGCCCAGCTTGTGCTCGATCGACACGCAGCGCACGTCATTGCGCGCGCCAAGCGAACCATCGGCATTCACCATGAATTTCGGCACGACGAAAAGCGAGATCCCCTTCACCCCCGCCGGGGCGTCGGGCAGACGCGCCAGCACGAGATGGACGATGTTCTCGGTCATCTCATGCTCGCCATAGGTGATGAAGATCTTCTGCCCCGAGACACGGTAGTGATCGCCCTCGGGCGCAGCCTTCGAGCGGATCGCGGCAAGGTCCGAGCCCGCCTGCGGTTCGGTCAGGTTCATCGTGCCGGTCCACTCACCGGTCACCAACTTGGGCAGGTAGGTTTCCTGAAGATCGCCCGAGGCGTAATGCGCGATGGCCTCGATCGCGCCCTGGGTCAGCAGCGGGCATAGCTGAAACGCCGTGTTCGCGCCGTTGAACATCTCCTGGATTGCGGCGTTGACCGCGAAGGGCAGGCCCATGCCGCCATGCTCGGGCGAGGCAGCGGGGCTGTTCCAGCCCATCTCGACGATCTGGTCATAGGCTTCTTGCCAGCCTTCGGGAACGATCACGCGCCCGTTGTCAAACCCAAGCCCCGCTTCATCGCCGGACCTGTTCAATGGAGCAAGAACCTGTCCGGCGAATTTCCCGGCCTCCTCCAGGATCGCCTCGACCGTTTCGGGCGTGGCGTCTTCCAGACCGGGCAACTGCGACAATTCGGCCAGCCCGCACAGGTCGGTCAGCACGAAGGTCATATCCTGAAGCGGGGCTTGGTAGCTCATCTCATTCTCTCCTGAGATCAGATTGTCTGGGTGAACGCGGGAACCGCGTCGAACAAATCGGCGACGAGTCCGAAGTCTGCGACCTGGAAGATCGGGGCTTCTTCGTCCTTGTTGATGGCGACGATGATCTTGCTGTCCTTCATGCCCGCGAGGTGCTGGATCGCGCCCGAGATGCCGACGGCCACATACAGTTCCGGCGCCACGACCTTGCCGGTCTGGCCGACCTGCCAGTCGTTCGGGGCAAAGCCAGAGTCCACCGCAGCGCGGCTTGCGCCGACAGCAGCGCCGAGCTTGTCGGCAAGCGCCGTGATCAGTGCGAAGTCGGCTTCCGAGCCCACGCCACGGCCACCCGAGACCACGATCTTGGCCGAGGTCAGCTCGGGGCGATCCGAGGCCGCCACCTTGTCCTCGACCCAAGCCGACAGGCCCTTGTCACCGGCGCTTGCCGCGGCCTCGATCGGGGCCGAACCACCCGCGCCCGCGGCTTCGAACGCCGTCGCGCGGATCGTGGCCACCTTGACCTTGTCCGACGATTTCACCGTCTGGATCGCGTTGCCCGCGTAGATCGGGCGCTCGAAAGTGTCTGCGTCAACCACGCCGACCACATCCGAGATCACCATCACATCCAGAAGTGCCGCAACGCGCGGCAGGACGTTCTTGGCCTCGGCCGTGGCAGGCGCCACGATATGGGTGACGCCACCGGCGAGCGAGACGACCAGATCGGCCAGCGGCTCGGCCAGGCCATGCGCATAGGCTGCGTCATCGGCGGTCAGCACCTTGGCCACACCGTCGAGCGCCGCGAACGGTGCCGCATCCACGCCCGCACCGGCCACGAGCACCGTCACCGGGCCCATCTTCTTGGCCGCGCTCAGCGCTTTCGAGGTCGCGTCGAGGCTGTTCACCTCAGCAATCAGAAGAACCGACATCACAGAACCCCCGCATCTTTCAGTTTCGCCACCAGCTCGTCGACCGAGCCCACCTTGATGCCAGCCGAACGGCCCGCCGGCTCTGCGGTCTTCACGACGCTCAGGCGCGGGGTCACGTCGACGCCGTAATCGGCGGCGGTCTTCTCATCGAGCGGCTTCTTCTTCGCCTTCATGATGTTCGGCAGCGAGGCATAGCGCGGCTCATTGAGACGCAGGTCGGCGGTCACGATCGCCGGCAGCTTGACCGAGATGGTCTGCAAGCCGCCATCGACCTCGCGCGTCACTTTCGCGCTGTCGCCGGCAATCTCGATCTCCGAGGCGAAGGTCGCCTGACCCCAGCCGAGCAGCGCCGCCAGCATCTGGCCGGTCGCGTTCATGTCGTTGTCGATCGCCTGCTTGCCCGCGATCACCAGACCCGGGGCCTCTTCCGCGACCACTTTGGCCAGGATCTTGGCCACGGCCAGCGGCTCGATGTCCTGATGCACGTCATCGGCGGCAACAACCAGGATCGCGCGGTCCGCGCCCATCGCCAGCGCCGTGCGCAGCGTCTCTTGCGCCTGCTTCACGCCGATCGAGACCACGACGATCTCGCTCGCCGCGCCCTTCTCCTTCAGACGGATCGCCTCTTCCACCGCGATCTCGTCAAACGGGTTCATCGACATCTTCACATTCGCAAGATCGACACCGCTTCCGTCCGCCTTCACGCGAACCTTCACGTTGTAGTCAATCACCCGCTTAACAGGCACCAATACCTTCATGGGAACACTCCTGTGGGCAGAAGAGGCCGGGGCCCCGATGGGCCCCGGACAGGATCAGAACGAGCGGCGCAGGAACTCACGCAATTCGCCGACGACACCGCGGCGGAACGAGAGCACGCAGGCCACGAAGATCACGCCAAGCACCACCGGCACCCAGGCGGCCAGCGGCCCCGAGGCAAGGTAGTTTTGCAGCGTCACGATGATACCCGCGCCCACGGCCGGACCGGCAATGGTGCCAAGGCCACCGAGCAGCGTCATCAGCACCACCTCGCCCGACATGTGCCAATGCGCGTCGGTCAGCGAGGCCAGCTGGAACACCACCGTCTTGGTCGCACCGGCCAGACCCGCCAGCGTCGCCGAAAGCACGAAGGCCAGCAGCTTGTAACGCTCAATGTCATAGCCAAGCGAACGGGCGCGGTCTTCGTTGTCGCGAATGGCGCTGAGCACCTGGCCGAAGGGCGAATGCACGGCGCGCGCGATCAGCAGGAAGCCGGCCAGGCAGATCGCCAACACGAAGTAATACATCGAGCGGTCATTCGTCAGGTCGATCATCCCGAGCGCCATGCCACGCGGCACGCCCTGAAGACCGTTCTCGCCGCCGGTGAAGGGCGAGGAGATGAAGACGAAGTAAGCCATCTGCGCCATGGCCAGCGTGATCATGGCGAAGTAGATGCCCTGACGACGGATCGCCAGCGTGCCGATCGCAAGCCCGAGGACACCGGCAGAAAGCGCGCCGACAAGGATGCCCAGTTCAGTCGGCAGGCCCCAGACCTTGAGCGCATGGCCCGAGATATAGGCTGCGCCACCGAAGAAGGCCGCGTGACCGAAGCTGAGCAGACCGCCATAGCCCAGGATCAGGTTGAAGGCCGAGGCGAAGAGTGCAAAGCACAGCAGCTTCATCAGGAAGACGGGGTAGATGAAGAGCGGCGCTGCCAGCGCGATGGCCAGAACGATGAGATAGCCGAGAAACTTGTTCATTGTCAGTATCCTCTCACGCGGGCTTGCCGAACAGCCCTGCCGGGCGCAGCACCAGAACGATGGCCATGACAACGAAGATCACGGTCGAAGACGCCTCGGGCCAGAACACCTTGGTCAGGCCTTCGATGACGCCCATGCTCAGACCGGTCACCACCGCGCCCATGATCGAGCCCATGCCGCCGATCACGACCACGGCGAAGACGACGATGATCAGGTTCGAGCCCATCAGCGGGTTGACCTGGGTGATCGGCGCGGCGAGCACACCGGCGAAGGCGGCAAGTGCGACGCCATAGCCATAGGCCAGCGTGGTCAGCAGCGGCACGTTCACACCGAAGGCCTGCAGCAGGCGCGGGTTTTCCGTGCCGGCGCGCAGATAGGCACCGATCTTGGTGCGCTCGAACAGATACCAGGTCGCCACACAGACCGCGAGCGAAGCCACCACGACCCAGCCGCGATAGAAGGGCAGGAACATGAAGCCGAGGTTCACGCCGCCTTGCAGCGCTTCCGGCGTGGGATAGGGAATGCCCGAGGCGCCAAAGAGTTTGACGAAGGTTCCCTCGATCACCAGCGCAAGACCGAAGGTCAGCAGCAGGCCGTAGAGGTGGTCGATGCCCGACAGGCGGCGCAGCAGCACGCGCTCAAGCCCGACACCGATGGCACCGACGATCAGCGGCGCAAAGATCAGCGCGCCCCAGTAGCCGATGCCCAGATATTGCGTCAGCCCCAGCGTGGCGAAAGCGCCCAGCATGTAAAGCGCGCCATGAGCGAAGTTGACGATATTGAGAAGGCCAAAGATGACGGCCAGGCCGAGCGAAAGCACCGCGTAGAACGCGCCGTTGATGAGGCCCAGAAGCAATTGGCCGAAAAGCACTTGCGGGGGAAAGCCCAGCAGATCCGTCAGCATAGGTTATGTCCTTGTTTGCATTGCCGGATGCTCCACCGGATGCCACGAAGGCACCCGGTGGTCGCATCTCGCATTACTTCGTGGGGCAGGTGCTTTCGGAAAGAGGGCCGAAAGCCTCTTCACCCGGAATGGTCCGCACGATTTTGAGGTAGTCCCAGGGCCCGGAGGAGTCGGCCGGAGATTTGACCTCTGCGAGATACATGTCGTGCACCATGCGGCCGTCGGTGCGCAGCACGCCACCGTTGGCAAACATGTCCTCGACCGGCATTTCGCGCATCTTGGCCAGAACGGTATCGGTGTCATCCGAGCCGGTGGCTTCGATGGCCTTCAGGTAGTGACGCACGGCCGAGTAGGTGCCAGCCTGGATGCCCGTCGGCATCTTGCCGGTCTTCTCGAAGAAGCGTTTCGACCACTCGCGGGTCTCGTCGTTCATGTCCCAGTAGAAGCTCACGGTCATCTGCAGGCCCTGCGCGGTGTCGAGGCCAAGCGCGTGGACGTCCGACAGGAAGACCAGCAGACCGGCGATCTTCTGACCGGCTTCGACGATACCGAATTCCTTGGCGGCCTTGATCGCGTTGATGGTGTCGCCACCCGCGTTGGCCAGGCCGATGACCTTCGCGCCCGAGGCCTGCGCCTGCAGCATGAAGGACGAGAAGTCAGACGCCGGGAACGGATGCTTGACCGAGCCCAGAACCTTGCCGCCAGCGGCCTCGACCACTTTCGACACGTCGCCCTGAAGCGCCTCGCCAAAGGCGTAGTCGGCGGTCAGGAAGAACCAGCTGTCGCCGCCCTCGGCCACAACGGCCGAACCGGTGCCGACGCCGAGCGCGCGGGTGTTATAGGTCCAGTGCAGGCCAGTCGGGATGCAGGCGTCGTTGGTCAGCGGCGAGGAGGCCGCACCCGACACGAGCGCGATCTTGTTCTGCTGCTTGGCCACTTCGAAGACCGCCATGGCAACCGAGGTGGTCACGAGTTCCGCGAAGGCGTCGACCTTCTCGGTGTCGCCCCACTGGCGCGCCTTGTTGGCCGAGATGTCGGCCTTGTTCTGGTGGTCGGCCGAGACCAGCTCGATCGGTGCGCCGGCGACGGTGCCGCCGAATTCCTCGATCGCCATTTCGGCTGCGGTGATGGTGCCCGGGCCCGCCACGTCCGAATAGGTGCCCGACATGTCGGTCAGCAGGCCGATCTTGACGACCCCATCGCTGATTTCGGCGCTTGCACCGCTGGCGAGCATCGCCAGAACCGAGGCGCTGGCCGCGAGTTTCTTGAACAGTTTCATTAAGTTCCTCCTCCTAGGATGATTTCCGGCGTCCTCCTCAGACGCTCAGATATTGGTCGAAAATGTGCTGCTTGCTCTCCAGCTCGTCGGCCTTGATGGTCGCGACGATCTTGCCGTGATCCATCACGAAGTGACGGTCGGCGAGCGGGGCTGCGAAGCGGAAGTTCTGCTCGACGAGAACGACGGTGTAGCCGCGCGTCTTCAGCTCAAGCAGCACCTCGCCCAGCTTGTCCACGATGACCGGGGCAAGGCCCTCGGTGATCTCATCGAGCAGCAGGATATTGGCGCCGGTGCGCAGGATGCGGGCCATGGCCAGCATCTGTTGCTCGCCGCCCGACAGGCGGGTGCCCTGGCTGCGGCGACGTTCGGCAAGGTTGGGGAACATCTCGTAGAGTTCCTCGACCGACATGCCGCCATCGGCCACGCGCGGCGGCAGCATCAGGTTTTCCTCGACCGAGAGGCGCGAGAAGATGCCGCGCTCTTCGGGGCAGTAGCCAACGCCCAGATGCGCGATGGAATGGGGGGTCGCGTGGATCACCTCTTCGCCCTTGAGCATGATCGAGCCGGTGCGGTGGCCGATCAGACCCATGATCGAGCGCAGCGTGGTGGTGCGCCCCGAGCCGTTGCGGCCCAGAAGCGTGACCAGTTCGCCCTGATAGACCTTCATGTCGATGCCGTGCAGCGCATGGCTTTCGCCATAGAAGGCGTGCAGGTCCTGGATGCGCAGCTCCTCGATATGCTCCGAGACGTGCTGGCCGCCGATGTCGTGGTTCTCGATCACGTCGCTCATGCCGCTTTCCCCATATAGGCTTCCTTCACGCGCGGATCGGCCGAGACCTCGGCATAGGTGCCCTCGGTCAGAACGGCGCCGCGCTGCAGGACGGTGATCTGGTCGCAAAGCGTCGAAACGACGCCCAGGTTGTGCTCGACCATCAGGATCGTGCGGTTCTTCGAGACCTTGCGGATCAACTGGGTGATCAGTTCGACATCCTCGCGGCCCATGCCCTGGGTCGGTTCGTCGAGCAGCATCATCTCGGGTTCAAGCGCGAGGGTCGTGGCGATCTCCAGCGCACGCTTGCGGCCATAGGGCAGATCGCCGACCATCGCGTCGCAGAAGCGCTCAAGCCCCACCATGCCGAGCAATTCGTCGGCGCGGTCATTGAGCTTGTGCAGCGTCTTTTCCGAGCGCCAGAAGTGGAACGAGGTGCCCAGCTTGCGTTGCAGCGCCACGCGGACGTTTTCGCGCGCGGTCATATGCGGGAAGACGGCCGAGATCTGGAACGAACGCACCACGCCCATGCGCGAGATTTCTGCGGGCTTGGCATTGGTGATGTCGCGCCCGTTGAACGCGATTGAGCCGCGCGTCGGGATCAGGAACTTGGTCAACAGGTTGAAGACCGTGGTCTTGCCCGCACCGTTCGGCCCGATCAGGGCGTGGATGGTGTGGCGGCGGATACGAAGGTCAACCTCGCTCACGGCGGTGAAGCCCTTGAACTCCTTGGTCAACCCGCGGGTTTCCAGAATGAAATCGTCGGATTTGCTCATGACACTCGCTTTGCAGAAAGAGGGCGGCGTGCGGGGCAAGCCCCGCAACGCCTCCAGTTCAGGGGGGTCATTTTGACGTGTTCAGCGCCTTGGCCTGCTCGCGCAGGACGAACTTCTGAACCTTGCCGGTCGAGGTTTTCGGGAGAGACCCGTAAACGATCGTCTTGGGCACCTTGAAATGCGCCATGTTCTGGCGGCAGAAGGCGATCAGGGCGGCCTCGGGCAGCTCTTGCCCGGTTTTCAGCTCGACGAAGGCGCAAGGCGTCTCGCCCCATTTCGGGTCGGGGCGGGCGACAACGGCCGCCTCCATCACCGCGGGATGCTTGTAAAGCACGTCCTCGACCTCGACCGACGAGATATTCTCGCCACCCGAGATGATGATGTCCTTCGAGCGGTCCTTGAGCTCGACATAGCCATCGGGATGCATCACGCCGAGATCGCCCGAGGCGAACCAGCCGCCGTTGAACGACTCGTCCGTGGCCGAGGGGTTTTTGAGATACCCCTTCATCACGTTGTTGCCGCGCATGAAGATCTCGCCCATCGTCACGCCATCCGAGGGAACCGGCTCGAGCGTGCTCGGATCGGCGACCATCAGCCCCGACAGCGCCACGTTCTTGACGCCCTGACGGGCCTTGAGGCGCGCGCGCTCTTCGGGCTTGCGATCGTCCCAATGGCCTTTCCAGGCGCAGACGACCGAGGGGCCGTAGGTTTCGGTCAGACCGTAAACATGGGTGACCTCGACGCCCATGGCTTCCATCTTCTCGATCACGGCGGCCGGCGGCGAGGCCCCGGCGGTCATCACCTTGACCTTGTGCGAGAAGTCTTTCAGTTCATCAGGCGCGTTCGCCAGCATATTCAGAACGATCGGCGCGCCGCAGAAATGGGTGACCTTCTCGGTGCGGATCGCCTCGTAGATCGGCTCGACACGGACCGAGCGCAGGCAGACGCAGACACCGGCATTGGCCGCGATGGTCCAGGGGAAGCACCAGCCGTTGCAATGGAACATCGGCAGCGTCCAGAGGTAGCGCGAATGATGAGCCATGCCCCAGGTCATGATGTTCGACATCGCGTTCAGCGCGGCGCCCCGGTGGTGATAGACCACGCCCTTGGGATTGCCCGTTGTGCCCGAGGTGTAGTTCAGGCTGATCGCATCCCATTCGCTGGCGGGCGGATCGTAACGGAAGGCCGGATCGCCCTCGGCCAGCAACTCGTCATAGGTGACCGAGCCGATACGGTGGCCGCCCTCATAGGTGGCGTCCTCAATGTCGATCACCAGCATATCGCGGCGGCCGCTGATCTTGATCGCGCGTTCGACCACATCGCTGAATTCGGGGTCGACCATGACCGCCTTGGCCTCGGCATGGGCGAGGATGAAGGCGATGGCCTCGGCATCCAGACGGGTGTTGACGGTGTTCAGCACGGCGCCAACCATCGGCACGGCGAAATGCGCCTCGAACATCTCGGGGATGTTGGCGGCGATGACCGAGACGGTGTCGTCCTTGCCTATGCCGCGCTTGGCCAGCGCGCTGGCAACACGGCACATGCGCTCATAGGTTTCGCCCCAGTTGCGGCGCAGATCGCCGTAAACGACGGCCGTCATCTCGGGATAGACCGAGGCGGTGCGCTCTGCAAAAGACAGGGGCGTCAGCGTGGCATAATTTGCCGCATTCGCATCCAGTCCACTTTCGTAGATGCTGTGCTTGTTCATGATGTAAGTCCCTCCGCTCGACCCGGAACCCCTCCTGCTCCGAGTCAATGCGCAAAACTTACACACGGGCATATTGCCCAATTTTCCGCGAAATGTATCCAATTGTGACATGCCGGGAATTTGGCTTGGGAAACCCGGCCCGCTGTCGCATCGTAGGATGTGCCAAGCCAACGCCCAACGGACGACATGATGCGAGACGCGCCAAATGATCTCGGCCTTTCCGGCCTCGTCCTGGAGGGGCTTGGCAAGCTTGACCAGGGCATCACCATCTTCGATCAGCACCTGCGCATGATCGCGTGGAACGACCAGTTCCTTGAGATGTGCGACTACCCCGCGCATCTGGCCTTTCAGGGCGCGGATTTCGCCAGCTTCATCCATTACAATGCCGCGCGCGGTGAATATGGCCCCGGCGATCCCGATGCGCTGGTGGCCGAGCGCGTCGAGAAGGCCCGCCGGTTCGAGCGCCACCAGTTCGAGCGCGCGCGCCCCAACGGACGCGTACTGGAGGTGACCGGCTCGCCCCTTCCCGGTGGCGGCTTCGTGACGATCTACACCGACGTCACCGAGCGCCGGAACCAGGAGGCGCGACTGCAACAGTTGGTCGAAGAGCGGACCCATGCGCTGCAACTCAGCGAGGCGCGGCTCAAGCTGATCGCCGACGAGGTGCCCGCCGGCATCGCCCATATCGCCCGCGACATGAAGGTGCTGTACGCCAATCGTCGCTTTGCCGGGGCCTATGGGCGCACGCCCGAAGAGGTGATCGGCCTCTACGCCTCGGACATCCTGCATCCGCGTACCCTGAGCGAGTCTGCGCGGTTCTTCGAACAATCGCGGCGCGGTGCGCTTGTGGACTTCGAGATGCGCATCGAGCTGCCCGATGGTCGTTTCAAGGATATTCGCACCCTGTTGCGCCCCGAGACGCCCTCGTCGGGCGAGGTGATCGGGTTCTACCTTCTGTCGATCGACGTGACGCGCCGCAAGGCCACCATGTCGGCGCTGATGGGTTCGCAGAAGATGGATGCGCTTGGTCGTATGGCCAGCGGCATCTCGCATGATTTCAACAACCTGCTGACGATCATCCTGGGCAACCTCGTGCCGTTGGCCGAGGAATTGGGCGAGGGGGAACTGGTCGCGGATTACCTTGCCCCGGCGATCTCGGCGGCCCGGCGCGGCTCGGCGCTGACGCAGCGGCTGCTGACCTTGGCGCGGCGCGAGCAATTCGCCCCCGAACCCACCGATATTGTCGGCGCCGTGGAAGAGATCCACACGCTGCTGCGCTCATCCCTGCCGCGCAGCCTAGAGATCGTGCAGGAGTATCGCACCGATGTACCCTCGGCCCTTGTCGACCGGGCGCAGCTGGAGATGGCACTGCTGAACCTTGCGATCAATGCCAAGGATGCGACCGGTGGCGTCGGGCGGATCGAGATCGAGGTGGCACCCTACGACCTGCCCCCCGAAGAGGCCGAACTGCTGCACCTTCCGGTGGGCCATTACGTGCGCATCCGCTTCTCGGATGACGGCTGCGGCATGTCGGCCGAACAGACCGAGCGGGTGTTCGAACCCTTCTACACCTCGAAGGCCGCGGGGGCAGGGTCGGGCCTCGGGCTGTCGATGGTCTATGGTTTCGTCAAACAGTCGAACGGCGCGATTGCGGTGGACAGCGCACCGGGGCAAGGCGCGCGCTTCACCATCCTGCTGCCGGGGGTGGAACTGCGTGCGCCGGCCGAACCCACCCCCACCGCAGAGACCATCCCCGAGGCGGGTGCGGCCGAGTTGCTTCTGCTGGTCGAGGATGACATGCAGGTGCGGCGCACCATCCGCCGTCAGATCGCGGCGCTTGGCTATCCGCTGATCGAGGCCGAAACCGGGGACGAGGCATTGAACCTGCTGGATCATATCGAAGAGGTCGGCATCGTACTGACCGATATCGACATGCCAGGCAAGACCGACGGCTTCGCGCTGGCCCAGCATCTGGCCGCCACCCGCCCCGAAATCGCCGTCCTGCTGATGAGCGGTCAGGCCAGCCTGACCCAGCCCGATGATGGCGCGCTGTCCGATATTCCCGCATTACGCAAACCCTTTACCGATGCGCAGCTGACCGACGCGCTTTCCAAGGCGCGCCAGCGCGCGCGCCGCGATATTTCCCGTGGAATGTCCATTGCAGAGAGATCGAGCAAATGAGCACGCTTGTGTACCTTCTCGAGGATGATCTGGATATCAGCCGGTTGATCGAACGCAGCCTCGTGCAGCAGGGCTTCACCATGCGCAGCTTCCGCCGCCTGGCCGAGTTCGAGCGCGAATTGCGCCGCCAGACACCGGACCTTTGCCTGATCGACCTGTCGCTGCCCGATGGCGACGGGCTGAGCCTGATCAACGGCAATACCCTGCCCGAGAACATGCCGCGCGTGATCGTAACCGGGCGCGGTTCGGTCACCGACAAGGTCGTCGGGCTTGAGATCGGCGCGGATGACTACATCGTCAAACCCTTCGAGCCGCGCGAACTGGTAGCCCGCCTGCGCGCCGTCCTGCGCCGCAGCCGCAAGAGCCGCGAGGCCGCCGAGAGCGATCCGCATTCGGTGGCCAGCTTTGGCGGCTGGACCGCGAACCTCAAGGCCTGCACCCTGACGCATACCGATGGCCACCAGGTCACGCTCAGCTCGTCGGAGAACAGCCTGCTCGAGGCCTTCCTGCGCGCACCGGGCCGTGTGCTGAGCCGCTCGAACCTGCTCGATGCGACGCAGGGGCGCTCGAACGAGCCCTTCGATCGCAGCATGGACGCCCGCGTCTGCCGCCTGCGTCGCAAGATCGCGCGCGCGCCCGACGATGGCGAAGTCATCCGCACGGTCTATGGCGCGGGCTACATCTTCAGCGCCGAGGTGGACTGGAGCGACTGAAGCCGCTCACGGTTTTTTTCGAAATCGCTACGCGTTATGGCATGCTGTGTGTCGGAATCCGTAATCGAACGAGAGATCACTCCGTGCCAGTCCCGACCCCAACCATCGCTAGCCGGAGCCGGGGCTAGTGGCGGTCTTCCTCCGGCTCTGGGCCGTTGCGGTGGCCACGCTGGCGCTGGTGCTGGCGCTGTTCGTCGGGCTTGCGATCCTGAACTTCAAGCAGATCCAGACCGACCTGCTCAGCGGGCGGCTGGCGGTTCTGGCCGAGATGACGGCAGAACCCTTCGAGGCGGCGGCGCGGATCGGGTTGCCGTTGGCCAGCGTCCGCAATTCCGCCGCACTCCTTGAACGCGCGCGCCAAAGTGACGATGCCATCGCGGGCGTCTATGTCATTGACGCAGACGGGGCGGTGATCCGCGCCACGGGTGGGGCAGGTCTGCAGATGCCCGCGCGCCGGGCCGAGGACACCCGCTGGAACTGGTCGGATGGCGCGCACCTGTTCAGTGCCGTGCAGATCGTCGGCGCGACGGGGCACCCCTTGGGAGCCGTGGTGGTCGAGATCGACCGGCGCGAAAGCACCATCCTCGTGCGCGCGATGGCGGCGGAACTGCTGACCTCGGCACTGGCGATCTGGGCAGTGATGTCGGCCCTGTCCGGCGCCGGGATCTGGCTGTGGCTGCGCCCGCAGATCGCGGCCTTTAGCAGCGCCGAGGCACAGATCGAAGCGTTCGAACAGGATGTCTGGTCTGGCCGCGTGACGGCCGGAGTGGCAAGCACGAACGGTCTCGGCCAGGCGCTGAGGGCGGTCTTTGCGGGTTACCGGCAGGCCCTGCGCGACCGGGGTGACGAGCATGGCTGAGGGGGCGGATATTACAGGAACGCAGCGGATCCGGGGCCGGATGCTTACCATGCTGGCACTGCTGATCGCTGCAACCGTGCTTGCCTTCAGCTTCGTCACGCTGGTTTCGTTCGACCGCGCCGTCGCCCCCGAACTGCACCAGCGCACCCGGCTGATCGGCGAGATCATCCGCTCCAAGGTCGAGCAAAGCGTCGCATCGGGCATCCCGATCGACTCCATCGCCGGGCTTGAGGGCTATCTCGCCGCCACCATCGCCCAATTCCCCGAGGTTCAGCGCGTGTCGCTGGAAACCCGGCGCGGCGAGACCATCGCCGAGGCCGCGAATGAGGTCAGCCTGACACTGCTGAGCCGCACCGGCCTTGACGTCCGGCTAGGCGTCGAGGCGACGGGTTTTGCCCTGCCGATCCTCGTGCGCAACGACATGGTGGGTACCGTTCGGGTCGAAAGCTCGGCGCAGTTTGCCGAGACGAAGCTGCGCGGTGTACTGCTTGACGTATCGGTGCTGGCCATCGCGCTTCTGCTGATCGGGGTCGAACTGGCGCTGGCGGTCGTAGCCGCATCGATCTGGAAACCCCTGCGCCGTATTCAGGGGCTGCTCGCGCTGCAACAGGCCAGAGATTATTCGCGCGCCATCCGACCCACTGGCATCGCGCTGTTCCGCCGGCTTGCGCGGTGCCTCAATGCATTCTCGGCGGCGGTTACCCGTCAGGCGGCAGACGCGCTTCCCCGCCTGCGCTATGCCGAGATCATCGACATCCGCTTTGCCCTCTTCGTCTTCGTCGCGGGGACCGAGGTCTCGGCCTCGTTCCTGCCGGTCTTTGCCCGCGCCGAGGGGCGGCCCGAGTGGCTTTCGGCCAATCTGGCAGCAGCCCTGCCGTTGTTGTTCTACCTGCTGGCGGTGATGACCCTGTCGCCCTTCGGCGGGCGCATGGCCGAGCGGTTCGGCGCGCGGCGGCTGTTCGTGGCCTCGGCGCTCCCGGCGGCGCTTTCACTTCTGGTCATGGCCGTGGCGCGCGATGTCTTCGTGATCGCCCTGGCACGCGCGGGCGTCGGCATCAGCTACGCGCTGGCCTCGATCGCCTGCCAGGAATATGCGCTGCGCGCCGAGCGCGGGGCCGCACTGTCGCGCACCTCGGGTACCTTCATCGCGATGATCTTCGGCGGAACCTTCTGTGGCTCGGTTCTGGGCGGGGTCATGGCACAGCATTTCGGCTACGGCTTCGCCCTGGCGGTCGGTGCCGCGCTTGTCCTCGGAGCGGCGATGATGGGCCAGCTAACCATGGCGTCCGACACCCCGGCCGACACCGCCTCGGTGGCAACGGCGCCGGGAAGACGAGAACCTCTGGCACCTCTGCGCTACGCCGCGCTGACAGTTGGCATCGCGATCCCCCTCAACCTCGTGACGGCGGTCTTTGTATGGTTTCTGGCGCCGATGCAGCTTGCGGCGCTTGGGGCGGACACCTCGGAAACCGCACGGGTCGTCATGCTCTACTACCTCGCGCAGATCCTGCTGGGCGGCACCCTGAGCGGCCTGGCACGCGGCCGATGGGCCGCCGTGACGCTTGGGGCGATGGTCACTGCCGCAGCGCTTGTCGCGCTGTCGCGCGATATGGGGTTCGTGACCATGATCCTTGCGACCGCTGGCATCGGGATCGGCCACGCGCTGATCCGCGGGCCGCTTCTGGCCCTGATCACCGAAATCGCGCAGGCGGCGGGCCTGAGCCTTTCCGGCCTGCGCATCGCCGAGCGCCTCGGCGCGCTGGCAGGGCTGGCGCTGACAACGCTGGCCATGAGAACACTGCCCACGGGATCGATTTTGGAAATGCTTGCACTGTTGGTAGTCTTGGGAGTCGTGGGCGCGGGCGGCATCGCATGGGCTGGCCGCGAGAAGGGAGAGCGCAGGCCATGAGATCGAAGATTGCCACCGCCGCACTGGCTGTCGCTCTGGGGGTCGGGACGGCGACTGCCGAGACCGCGAATATCATGATCGTGACATGGCGTGGCTGCGAAGAGGCTTGCGCGGGCTTTCAGGATTACCTCGCAGCCAGCGGGCACGACGTCACCTTCACCCTGCGCGACGCCGCACAGGACAAGACCCGCCTGCCCGGCTTCCTCGACGAGGCGCGCCAGAGCGGGACCGGGTTGATCCTGACCTGGGGCACCAGCGCCACCATCGGCATCGCCGGAACGCTGGCCGATCTGGAGGCACCGCAGTTCAACCACACGATCCCGCAGATCTTCATGATCGTGGCCGACCCGGTCGGCGCGGGCGTCGTGCAATCGCTTGAGGAGACCGGCCGTGCGAATATCACTGGCACCTACAACCGGATGCCCGAGACTGTCACCCTCCAGACCATCCGCAGCTACATGCCCGCCTTCGCCCATCTGGGCCTTCTGTTCAACGCGGATGAAAAAAACTCGGTCGTGAAGCGCGATGAGATGGCCGCGCTTGCCGCCGACCAGGGGATCGCCTTCACCGCCGTCGAACTGCCGCTTGGCGAGGATGGCCACCCCCGCGCGCAGGATATCGAGGCCGGCATGGCCGCCCTGAAAGCGGTTGGCGCCGAGTTTGTCTATGTCGGAAGCTCGTCCTTTCTACAGGCCGAAAGCGAGGCGCTCCACGCGGCGGCCCTTGCCACGAAGATGCCCGTCATCAGCCCCTATGAAGATATGGTGCGCAAGGGCCACGCGCTGATCTCGGTCGCGGCGCGTTACGGCGACGTGGGCAGGCTTGCAGGCCGACTGGCCGAGCAGATCCTGTTTGAGGGCGCCCTGCCCGGCAGCCTGCCCGTAGCGCGGATGCAGGATTTTGCCATCACCATCGACACGAACATGGCGCGCAAGATCGGAGTCTACCCACCGCTGGAACTGCTCGACATCGCTGAAACGGTCGAGTGACGCCCTAGACCTGCGCGGCCGCCTGAAACGCGGGCAGTGCCGCTGTAATCATGTCATCGGTCGCGGTCAGGCAGATGCGGAAATCCGTGGGCCGGTCGAAGATGGTTCCGGGCATCACGTAGATCCCGCTCTGGGCCAATACCTCGGCAAAGGCCCCGCTATCGTCGCCGGGTGCGCGGCCCCAAAGATAGAAGGTGCCCTCGGGTCGGGTCATCCGGTAGCCCCAGTCCGACAGCGCCCCCAGCATATGGTCGCGCCGACGCGCAAGCGCGCCAAGGTCGATGCTGAGTGTTTCCAGATCGGGCAGCGCATAGATCAGCGGCGCGTCCGGCACGTTCCAGCCATCGGCCATCTGCACGGCAAAGCGTAACGCGCGCAGCTCATTGCGCTCCTCGGCGGGAAGGGTGGGCGTGATCGCCAGATAGCCAAGGCGCAGCCCCGGCGCCAAGAGGATCTTGCCGTAGGAATAGTCGATCAGCGTATGCGGATAGACCGCCGCCGGAGAAGTAAAGCCGATGCCGTCAAAGCGGATACGCCGGTAGGGTTCATCCGAGAGGATCCAGATCCGCCGCCCGATCTCGCGCGACTTGGCGTTCAGCAAATCGGCAAGCGCCTCAAGCTCTGCGCGGGAATAGATTCGCCCGGTCGGGTTGTGGGGCGTATTGACGACAACGATGCGGGTCTTCGGCGTAATCGCCCCGGCAATCGCCGCCAGATCCAGATCGAACGTCTCCGACGCCAGCGGCACCTGCACCTCAACCGCCCCCGCCGCAGCCAGCATCGAGCCATAGCAGAACCAGCCGGGCAGCGGCACGATGCATTCGTCGCCCGCCTCCAGCAGCATGGTGAAGGCCATCTTGATCGCGCCGAAAGCGCCCTTCGTCAGGGCGATATCCTCTTCCTCATAGGGCAGTCCGAGTTCCTCCGAGAGCACCCCGGCAAGGAAGGCGCAGGCCTCGCTTTCGTTGGATTTATAGGCGTACCAGTTGACGTCCTGTGGCTCGGCGCGGGTCTTGATCGCCTGAACAAGCGGCGGCAGCGCCATCTCATGCGGGTTGCCGAAGGTGAAATCGGCAACCGCGGGGGTCTGGCTCACGGCGGCGTGGTGCGCCATGAAGAAGGTCTCGACTTTGCTGATCGATTGCGCGGCGGCATGGGCACGCGCGGCGGCGGTAGACATCGGCTTCTCCCATCAGATGGGCCGTGAACGAACCGGCGGTGAAGGGTGGATGATACCCGATCTTCGTCGATTTCGCACTTGCCGATTGCAGTCACCCCGGTGCGGCTACGGCGCCCGCTCAAGAGGCGCGCGAGCCGGTTTTTGATCGAAACCCCCGGTGCTGTTATCCCGAGAGGCAAGTTGAACCTTCGCGGGTTGTGTTCTAGGCATCGCGGACAGTACGCGTCAGAACATCTGCCGGAGGGCCGCGCGATTGGATATCCGCTTTGATGCCGGCCTGGCCCTACGCGGCGACACGGCAGGCAGCCCCTCCGCAGCCCTCTTCGCGCGCCCGAGCGCGATCATCGAGGCGCGCGAGCTATCGCAAGTCGATGCGGCCCTGCTAGCGCTCGACCGGGCGCTGGCGGACGGCCACTGGCTTGCCGGTTACGCAAGCTACGAACTTGGCTACGCGCTGGAACCCAGGCTGAACCCCTTGCTGCCAGACGGGCGGGCTTTGCCGCTGCTGCGCTTCGGCGTCTATGATGGCCCGCAAGAGGCCCCGCCCCTGCCCCCCGCGGCGCAGGCGATCTCGGCGCTTCAACCGCGCTGGACGGCAAGCAATTACGCGCAGGCCTTCGAGCGCCTGCACGCCTATATCGGCGCGGGTGATGTGTATCAGGCGAACCTGACCTTCCCGCTCGATTGCGCGGTTTCCGGCGATCCGGCGGCGCTTTATGCGGCGCTTTGCGAAGGGCACCCCGTGGGGCATGGCGCGCTGGTGTTGCAAGGCGGCGATCTGCCCGCGCTGCTTAGCCGCTCGCCCGAGCTGTTCTTCCGCACGCAAGCCGATGGCGCGATCGTCACGCGGCCGATGAAGGGCACGATCCAACGCGGCCAGACCGCTGCCGAGGATGCGGCGAACCGCGACTGGCTGCAAAACGACGCCAAGAACCGGGCCGAAAACCTGATGATCGTCGATCTGCTGCGCAACGATCTGAGCCGGATCGCCGAGCTTGGTTCAGTGCGTGTCCCCGCGCTTTACCAGATCGAGACCTACGCGACCGTCCACCAGATGACGAGCACGGTCGAGGCCCGCTTGCGCCCCGAGGTCAGCCTGTCCGGCATCCTGCGCGCGCTCTTCCCCTGCGGCTCGATCACCGGCGCCCCGAAGCTGCGCGCGATGGAGATCCTGCACGAGTTGGAGCCCTTCCCGCGTGACGCCTATTGCGGCACGATCGGTTGGGCCGCCCCGGACGGGCGCGCGGAGTTCAACGTCGCGATCCGCACGTTGATGGTGCAGGATGGGCACGGCGTTCTCAATGTGGGCGGGGGTGTCGTGTGGGACAGCACCGCCGCCGCTGAATATCAGGAGGCACTGTGGAAGAGCCGTTTCGCGCAGATATCCCCGCCGGCACGCGGCTGATCGAGACCTTTGGCTGGTGGCCCGGCGAGGGCGCAAGGCGCTGGCCGCTGCACCGCGCCCGGATGCTGCGCAGCGCGCGCAGTCTGGGGTTTCCCTGCGACACGGCGAAACTGGAACGCGCAGTTGCGGGCATCGACCCCTCCGATGTGCCGCTGCGGTGTCGCCTGACGCTGGACGCCGAGGGGCGGATCGAGTGCACGACCGCGCGCTTCGATCCGGCGCCGGTCACATGGCAGGTCGTGCTCGCGCCCGAGCGGGTCTCTTCCGTCGACCCCTGGCTTGGGGTCAAGACGACCCAGCGCGCGCTTTATGATCGGGCGCGCACCGCACTGCCGCCGGGCATCGACGAGCTTTTGTTCTGCAATGAACGCGGAGAGCTTTGCGAGGGAACCATCACCTCGATCTTCGTGATCGACCAGAACGGACGCAGGCTGACCCCGGCGCTGTCCTGCGGTTTGCTGCCGGGTGTGCTGCGCGAACAGATGCTGATGGACGGCTGGGAGGAGGCGGTGCTGACGCTTGAAGACCTAGGGCGCGCGGAAGAGGTTTTCGTAGGCAACAGCTTTCGCGGGTTGATAGGGGCACGTCTTGCCGGGCGGGACTCGCACTGAACGGCCGCGCCATCTTGAACGCCTGAACGACTGCCGGATGGCCCGCCCAGTGCAGCCTGAGTGATCGCTCATGGAGAAGGCCTGCTCCGGACGCTGCGGCTCGGTCTCATCTGGCAAGGCGTTCCCGCCGTGAAGCGTGCCTGGCGGTGTGACCACGGTCGTCACACGTCGTTTGCGGCCCCCGATTGGCGGAAGGCGCCCGGAGTGGAGCCAGTCCAGCGAAGAAAGGCCCGATGGAAATTCGCTGCAGAGGAAAACCCAAGCTCCTGCGAGATCTGCTCAATGCTCTTTTGATCGTCCGACAGATCGTGGATCGCAATGTCGCAACGCAGCCGATCCTTGATTGTCTGAAATGACACGCCTTCGGCATCGAGAAGGCGCATCAAGGTGCGCGGCGTTTTCCTGAACTCGGCAGCGGCATCGACAAGACGGCAGTCTTCCCAATTCGAGCGGCTCAGGAATTCACGAACCAGAAGCGACCAGGCATGGGTTCGATACCCTGTGAAGATCCAGTCGCGCGGGGCTCGGCTGAGAAACTCCGCCACTTCGGACTTGCTTCTCGAAACCAGACGGTCGGGGCCAGCGACCTCGAACACGATTGTCGAAGACGCCGCCGCGAAAGTGACCCTGGCCGGAAAGATAACCGCGTAGTCCACCGCGAAATCCGGCCGAGGAAACGCGAACTGGACCGAGTCGACGCGAACCTCATATCCGGCGAGCCATGACAGCAGCCCATGCGCAAGCTTCAAAGTTAGCATATGCCCAAAACGCTGAACCGGCTGACTTCCGTATGGCAGCAAACTCAGGCTCATCTTGCCCCGCTCGGCGCGCGTCTCGAAACGATAGTCGTCCAGAAGCAGGTTCCAGAAAGTGGAGAAGCGATACAGCGCCGAACCCAACGTGTCGGAAACCCGGATTGAGGTGAGCAGATGCTGAAGCGCCCGTGGACGGATCGGACGGCTCCAGAGCCCCATCATCTCGTCTCGGCTTTCCACGGCAGCGATCTGGTAGAGGCTAACGATCTGGTCAAGCGTCACGCGCGAGTCGGAATGGCTCTTATCCGGGTTTAGGCCAGCGCGCCGCAGCAGGCCTTGCAATTGTTCCTCGGTGTAGCAACCGCGCAAGGCATCAAGCCAGTCTTCGATGAAGCGCCAGGAAACGGTCGAGAGGCTGGAGCTGAAGGAGACAGACATCCGCGTTTCTTCCCGGTTTGTCACTTTATGATAATATCTTGTTCAATAATGACGTGGTTTCGCGCTGACAACCAACATATTTGTCGTTGATCAACATCACTCACCGAGTTTGCGCATGCAGTACCTGCCCCCGATCCAGGATATCACGTTCGACCTTGAGCACCTGTCGCAATGGTCCGAACTCCGGTCCCTGCCATGCTACGGCGAATTCGACCTGGCTGACTTTCGGGCGGTACTGGGCGAATTCGGCAGGTTTTGCTCCGAGGTCATCGCCCCGCTCGGCCCCTTGGGCGACGAGACCGGGTCAAAGCTGCATGAGACCGGCGTGGAGTTGCCCGAGGGTTACAAGGAGGCCTATGCGCAGTTCGCCGAAATGGGCTGGCAGAGTCTGCCTCATGCGCAGGAGCACGGCGGTATGGGCTTTCCGCGCGCCGTCGGGGCGGCCGCGACCGAGATCCTGAACGCTGCGGACATGAGCTTTGGCCTCTGCCCCCTGCTTACCGACGGTGCGATCGACGCGCTTGTGAAGAACGGCTCCGAGCAGCAGAAGGCGCTTTATCTGGAGAAACTGGTCACCGGTGAGTGGTCGGGGACGATGAACCTGACGGAACCGCAGGCCGGCAGCGATCTGGCGCGGATCCGCACCCGGGCCGAGCGCCGCGAGGACGGCAGCTACGCCATCACCGGCACCAAGATATTCATCACCTATGGCGAGCACGCGTTGAGCGGAAACATCGTGCATCTCGTTCTGGCACGGACGCCCGGCGCACCTTCGGGCCCGAAAGGGTTGAGCCTGTTTATCGTTCCCAAATATCTGCCGGATGCCGAGGGTGGCGCCGGGGCGCGCAATGCCGCCACCTGCCTCAGCCTGGAGCACAAGCTGGGCGTCCATGCCAGCCCGACAACGGTAATGGAGTTTGAGGGTGCGACCGGCTTTCTCGTGGGCGAGGAGAACCGCGGCCTCGAGTACATGTTCATCATGATGACATCCGCGCGTTTCGCCGTTGGCGTCCAAGGCGTTGCCATCGCGGAGCGTTCGTATCAGCACGCCCTGGCCTATGCGCGCGAAAGAGTGCAGAGCCGACCGGTCGACGGCAGCTCGGTGGAAAGCGTGCCGATCATTCAGCACCCCGATGTCCGGCGAATGCTGCTGCGGATGCGCGCCACTGTCGAGGGCTGCCGCGCCCTGGCGATCGCCACCGCCGGCTGGCTGGACCTTGCCGAGCACGGCGATGGCGGCGCGCGGGATGAGGCGGCTCAGATGGCTGAATTCCTCGTGCCATTGGTCAAGGGCTTTTCGACCGAACGCGCGGTCGAGGTCGCTTCGCTCGGCGTTCAGGTTCATGGCGGCATGGGTTTCATCGAGGAAACCGGTGTCGCCCGGTTCTACCGCGACGCACGAATCCTGCCGATCTACGAGGGCACGACCGCAATCCAGGCCAATGACTTGCTGGGCCGGAAAGTTCTGCGTGACCGAGGCAGTGTTGCCCGCCGTTTCGCCCTCTGCGTAACTCAGATCGAGCAGGAGCTTGCCCAAGCGGGGCCTGAAGCCAAGGCAGTCGCAGATCGGCTGGCCGCAGCCCGGTCGGATTTTGAGGCTGGTTTGGAATATCTGCTTGAGGTCGGTCGGGAGAACCCCAACCTCGCCTATGCTGGCAGTGTGCCGTTCCTGATGCTGACGGGCAATCTTGCAGCGGGCTGGCAACTGGGCCGCTCGATGCTGGCGGCAACCGAAATGCTGGCGCGTGGCGAGGATGCGGACTTCATGAGCCGCAAGATCGCCACGGCTTCCTTCTACGCCCACAATATTCTGGTGGAAACCGCGGTCGAACGCATGCGCATCCTGCACGGCGCGCACAGCCTGCTTTCCGCAAACGTCTGACCCCGACGCCCATCGACATCGCCTTATCCAAGAAAGGACACGACCTTGACCATCGACATCCGTCTCGACGACTATGCCAATCTTGCTTTCGACGTCCGCGACAACGGTGTTGTCGTCGTTACGCTGAACCGGCCCGCAAAGCGCAACGCGCTGGACGCGGCCACCATCGACGAGTTGATCCAGTTCTTCACCTTTGCGCCTCGCGGTGGGGTGCGCGCCGTGGTGCTTGCCGGCGAGGGAGATCACTTCTGCGCGGGGCTCGATCTGGTCGAGCACTGGAAGGCCGATCGCAGCCCCGACGAATTCATGCATGTCTGCCTGCGCTGGCACGAGGCATTCAACAAGATGGAATATGGCGGGGTTCCGGTGATCGCCGCTCTCAAGGGTGCGGTCGTAGGCGGCGGGCTCGAACTGGCCAGTGCGGCGCATGTGCGGGTGATGGACCAAACCACCTATTTCGCCCTGCCCGAGGGCCAGCGTGGGATCTTTACCGGCGGGGGGGCGACCATCCGGGTCAGCGACCTGATCGGCAAGGCGCGCATGATTGACATGATCCTGATGGGCCGCGTCTATCAGGGCAAGGAGGCCGTCGATCTCGGCCTGGCGCAGTACATCACCGAAGGGTCGAGCCTGGATATGGCGCTTGAGCTTGCAGACCGGGTTGCCGCGAACTTGCCGCTGACCAACTTCGCGATCTGCTCGGCGATCAGCCACCTCAACAACATGTCCGCGATGGATGCGGCCTATGCCGAATCCGTCGTCGCCGGGATCGTCAACACCCAACCCGCGGCGCGCGAGCGGCTGGAGGCTTTCGCCAGCAAGACGGCCGCGCGCGTGCGGCCCAACAGCTAACCCCTCCCCTGAGCGTCGAGGCCGCGCCCGCCGTTCCTTCCCGGCGCCGGTCCTCATGCGCAGGGCGCCGTCCCTCATGAGAGATGGCGCCCTGCGGTGAGATCGCGCGGCCTCGCGCTATTTTTTTGCATCCGATCATTCAGAGCCCATGCTCGGGCTTGTCGCCTTTCGGCCAAGCAGGGCTACCGGCTGGCCTCAATTATACGCCTCGCCAATATGAGGAACTGGCGCTGCTCGGCCAGGGAAAGCGGTGAGAGTGTCAATGCGTTCACGGTCTGCGCGGCTGCGATAGCGGCCCCACGCTTCTCCTTGGCGGCTTCGGTCAGAAAGACGTGCTGCACCCGCCCGTCCTCCTCGTTCTTTGTGCGGACGATCAGCCCGTCACGCTCCATCCGCGCAAGCGTATTGGCCATTGTTGCCTGCTTGATGCTGAGCCGCTCCACAAGCTGCCCCTGCGTCAGACCGTCCGCTTCCCAAAGCTCCAGAAGAACAGGGAACGCGCCGATACTGAGCCCCAGCGGCTTGATCCGCTCCGAAAGCCCGTGAGCAAAGAGTCGCGCCACATGGTTTACGAGATAGCCAGCGGACCGGTTCTTATCGAAATCCATTGATCATTCCCCTCTTCATAGCTAGCTATTCATTATTATATAGCTAGCTATATAACGTCATTATCGGAGGTGTTCCATGTCCAAAGTAATCCACCCGATCGCCGGCGCGGTAGCTTTGCTGATGATCGCCAGCTTCTGGCTTTCTACCGTTATTGTCGAACTGAGTGGTCGCGCGGCGACCATAGCAACTGTCAAATCGATGATCCCCTGGGGCTTTAGCGTTCTGATACCGGCTCTGATCGTGGCGGCCATCTCGGGCCGCAGTCTTGCGAAAAAGCGAGGCGGCCCGATTCTGGCGCGAAAGCAGAAACGTATGCCCTTCATCGCCGCCAATGGCATCCTCATCCTCGTACCGTCTGCCTTCTATCTATCCTTCAAGGCGCAGGCCGGGGATATGGATGTCGGGTTCTACCTCGTACAGGCCCTCGAACTGATTGCCGGTGCAGTCAACATTACCCTTCTTGGGCTCAACACAGCGGACGGACTACGGCTGTCGGGCAAGTTGCGCCGCCCGCCGGTGTCACGAGGCTGACGGCCTGCCCGGAGCCACGCGCGGCTCCGGGCGGGTCGCTCTGCTGCGCCGGTCGAACACCGGCTCAGCGGCCACGTCTCAGCCCGCCACAACCGACACCGGCCGCCCTTGGGTCAGCCCCTGCACCTTCTCGACGATCGCACGGGCGTCGATCCCGTGATGACGGTAGAGGTCGCCGATGGTGCCGGTCTGGCCGAAATGCTCGACCCCGAGCGGGATGGTCCGGTGCCCCTGGACCGAGCCGAGCCAGGCCAGCGTCGCCGGATGGCCGTCGATGACGGTCACCAGCTTGCAATGCGTCGGCAGGTCGCGCAGCAGAGTTTCGATATGGCTCTCGGCATTCGCATTGCCGCGCGAGCGGGCACGTTGTGCCGCCGTCCAGCCAGCGTTCAGCCGGTCGGCCGAGGTGACCGCCAGAACGCCGACATCGCGCCGCCCCTCGCCGATCATGCCGGCGGCGTTGATCGCCTCGGGCGCGACGGCGCCCTGATAGGCGATGACCACGTCGCAGTTCGGCCCCGGCTTGCGCAGCCAGTAGGCCCCGTCGATCGCACCTTGGTGGAACGCGTCGTCCACGCGTTTTCCCGGCTGCTCGATCGGGTTGGTCGTCAGCCTCAGATAGACGCTGCCACCGGTTTCATCGCGAAGCCAGGTCCGCTCGTCGGGATCGCCGTCGCCATCGCGCTGCATGTAGTCGAAGGCCCATTCCATGATCACCGCCAGCTCGTCCGCGAAGGCGGGTTCGAACGCAGCCAGCCCGTCCTGGCTCATGCCGATCAAAGGCGTCCCCACCGACTGGTGTGCACCACCTTCGGGGGCCAGCGTCACACCCGAGGGCGTACCAACCAGCAAGAAGCGAGCATCCTGATAGCAGGCATAGTTCAGCGCATCGAGACCGCGCACGACAAAGGGATCATAGACCGTGCCGATCGGGATCAGCCTCTTCCCGAACAGGCTGTGGCTCAGCCCTGCCGCCGCAAGCAGCAGCATCAGGTTCATCTCGGCGATGCCCAGTTCGATATGCTGACCCTCGGGCGTGAACTCCCATTTCGCGGTGGAAGGAATACGGTGCTCGATGAAAGCATCGGCCTGCTCGGTGCGGGCGAAAAGCTTGCGCCGATTCACCCAGGGGCCGAGGTTCGTGGTGCCGGTCACATCGGGTGAGGTGGTGACGATCCGCTCGGCAAGCTGGCTGTCACCCTTGGAAAGGGTGTCAAGGATCTTGCCAAAGGCCATTTGGGTCGAGGTTTCCTTGGCGGTATCGATCTCGATCGCCGGAACTTCGATCACCTCATCGCTATAGCGGCGGCGCCCTTTAGCGAAGAACGGCACCTGATCCAGGAACTTCTGCAGCGCGGCGACATCCTGCACCGTGGCGAACTTGTCCCACTCCTGGCCCGCAGGCACGCCCATCTGGACCTGCCATTCCGCCATCTGCGTGGAGTTCATCAGCCCGCCGTGATTGTCCTTGTGCCCGGCAATCGGCGTACCCCAACCCTTGACGGTATAGGCCAGGAAACAGACCGGACGGTCATGGTCGATCGCATCGAAGCTTTCGGCCATGGTCTGCACGCAGTTGCCGCCCAGGTTTTCCATCAGCGCGGCCAGTTCTTCATCCGACCGTTTCTCGATCAGCGCGGTCACGTCGCCCTGGTCGCCCAGATCGTCCATCAGCCGCTTGCGCCAAACCGCCCCCCCCATGAAGGTCAGCGCGGAGTAAAGCTGGTTGGGACAGCTGTCGATCCACGCACGCAGCTTCTCGCCACCCGGCTCCTGGAAGGCCGCGCGCTGCAAGGCGCCGTATTTGATCTTGACCACATCCCATCCGAACGCGTCGAAGATCTGCTCAATCCGCTTGAACAGCCCCTCGCGCACCACGCCATCAAGCGACTGGCGATTGTAGTCGATGATCCACCAAGTGTTGCGCAGATCGTTCTTCCAACCTTCCTGCAAGGCCTCGTAGATATTGCCTTCGTCCAGTTCGGCATCGCCGACCAGCGCCACCATACGGCCCATCGGCGCACCCTGCCCCCAGGCCTTCGCCGAGATATAGTCCTGCACGATCGAGGCGAAGGAGGTGATCGCGACGCCAAGCCCGACCGAGCCGGTCGAGAAATCGACATCGTCGATATCCTTGGTCCGGCTGGGATAGGACTGCACCCCGTGGAACCCACGGAAGTTCTCCATCTTCTCACGCGTCTGGTTGCCCATCAGGTATTGGATCGCGTGGAAGACCGGGCTGGCATGCGGCTTGACCGCGACCCGGTCCTCGGGGCGCAGACTGTGGAAGTAGAGCGCCGTCATGATCGACACCATCGAGGCCGAAGACGCCTGATGCCCGCCAATCTTGATCCCGTCGACCTTGGGCCGAATGTGGTTGGCGTTATGGATCATCCAATGCGACAGCCAAAGGAGCCGCTGCTCGATGGTTTTCAGATGGGTCTGGCGGGTCGGGGTCATGGCGATCCTCTTGTTATCTTGGCATGGGGGCGATCAGGCGGCGCTGCTCAGCCTTCGATACGGGTGCTGACGATGGCCCCGTTCAGCTTGACCGGGTTCAGGATCGTCTGGGCGTTGGGGCTATGAGCAACCGACTTGCGGTGCAATTCGGCGAACTCTTCTTCGCTCGCGTCACCGGTGGCATGGATCGTGTAGCGGATCTCGGGGAAGCCCACGGTCGCATTCGAGCCGATCCCGAGGAAGCCACGCAGATCGAGCGTCGCGTCAAAATCGATCCGAACCGATTCAAGCTGGATGCCCGCAGCGGTTGCCCCGGCGATAAAGCTGACCATCATGCACGAGCCAAGGCCCGACAGAAGCAGTTCCTGCGGATTGGCGCCATGGTTGTTACCCATCAGCTGGCGCGGCTCGTCGGACTTCCAGCTGAACGAGCGGCTGACCTGATGCGGGCCAACCTTCATCGCCTTGGTCTCGGTCCGCGAGCGCGTGCCGCTTTCCCAGTTGATCTCGATGCCATACTCCATCACCGCCTCTTCGGGGGTGTTCTGGACTTCGTTGACGAATTCGCTGAGCGCAGCGGTGGGGATGCTGTTACGCATATGCGGGTTCCTTCTTTGCGTAGATGGCGGCAAGAGCCTGTTCAAAATCAGCGATCAGATCGGCGGCATCCTCGATCCCGACCGAAAGTCGTACACAGCCGGGGTCAATGCCGACATCGGCGCGCTGGCGCGAGGTGAACGTCGCCTGCGAGGTGTTGAACGGCAGGCTGATCAGGCTTTCCACCCCGCCGAGGCTGGTGGCCTGCTTGGGGATACGCAGCGCGTTCACAAGCCGCAGCGCGGCGGCGTCACCGCCCTCGATCACGAAGGTGATGTTGCCGGTGCCGTTCTTCAGCAGTCGGCGTGCCGTGGCATAATCCGGGTGGCTTTCGAGGAAGGGGTAGAAGACCTTCTTCACCCGCGGATGGCCCTCAAGGTATTTGGCCAGCGCCGTCGCGCTTTCCTCATGCGCGCGCATCCGCACCGCAAGCGTCTTCAGTCCGCGCTCCAGCAGGAAACAGGCATGGGGATCGAGCGAGCCGCCGTAGTTCAGCAGGCGCGGCCAGATCATGTCGATCAGCTTGCGCGGACCAGCCGCAACCCCGGCGATCAGATCGCTGTGGCCGTTGAGGTACTTCGAGGCCGAATGCACGACCACGTCGACGCCGTGTTCCAGCGTCCGCATCGCCACCGGCGGCGCGAAGGTCGCATCGATCACCAGACGCACCTTGCGCCGCTTGGCAATCTCGGCCAGGCGCGGAATGTCGATGATCTTCAGAAGCGGATTGGTGATCGCCTCAAAGTACATCAGCTGCGTATTGGGCTGGATCGCCGCCTCGATCGCGTCGAAATCGTAGGAATCGACCATCGTGCAGGACATGCCCATGGTCGGGAATTCCTGGTTGAACAGGTTATAGGTGCCGCCATAGAGGTCGCTTGAGGCCACCACATGCGCGCCCTTGTCGACCAGCGCCATCACCGTGCTGGTGATCGCCGCCATGCCCGAGCTGAAGACGATCGCCGATTCCGCACCTTCGAGAGCCGCCAGCTTTTCCTGAACGGCCCATTGCGACGGGTTGCCATAGCGCGAATAGATGAACCGGTCGCGCGCGAAACCCTCTTCCACCGATTGATACTGATTGTCGTTCAGCACAAAGGTCGAGGCCTGATAGATCGGCGTACCGACCGCGCCTGTGCGCGGATCGTCATGGGTGCCCGCATGGACTGAGACGGTCGACATGCCGGAACCGGGCGCCGCGTGATCGGCCAGGAACGGGCCCGGCTTGCGCGCGCGATCAAGAGTATTGAGCCAGTCGTCCGCTGTATGACGGGGCGACTTGCTGGACGGATCACCAAGAATCTTCTCGTTGGACACGTATTGCTCCTGTGCTGATGAAAGGAGACGCGGGCAACTCCCACGTCCGTCGCCGAATTTCGTCGAAAGGGTCAGGCGGCCTGCATGTTGTGCGCGCCAAGCGCGTCATAGAGATCGTCGATGATGTCATCGACCGCTTCGAGCCCCACCGAGAGACGGATCAGCCCTTCGGCGATGCCATGCGCGGCGCGCTCTTGAGGCGTATAGGTCGAATGGGTCATCGAGGCGGGATGCTGGATCAGGCTTTCGGCATCGCCCAGACTGACCGCGCGCTGGATCAGATTGAGCCGATTCATGACCGCGATACCGCCCGCCTTGCCACCCTTGACCTCAAAGGGGATCATCCCGCCGAAGGCAGCCATCTGCCGACCGGCAAGATCGCGCTGCGCGAAGCTGTCAAGGCCCGGATAGGCCACGCGGAGCACGGCCGGATGCGACTCGAGCGCCAGAGCCACCTTCATCGCACTCTGACAGTGCCGCTCGACGCGCAGCTCCAGCGTCTTGATCCCGCGCAAAAGCAGCATCGCCGTCATCGGCGACATGACCGCACCGGTCATATCCTTGACGCCGACAAGCCGGATCTGGGCAATATCTTCCGCGCGGCCAACCACGAGGCCGGCGATCACATCGCCATGGCCCCCAAGAAACTTGGTCGCGGAATGCACAACGATATCGGCGCCATGCTCGATCGGCCGGGTCAGCACCGGGGTGGCATAGGTGTTGTCGACCACCACCTTGGCACCATGCCGATGCGCGATCTCAGCCACCGCCGCAATATCGACCAGATGGTTGTTCGGGTTGGCCGGGGTTTCGAAATAGACGATCTTGGTCTTGCGGCTGATCGCGGCGGCCAGGTTCGCCGGATCGGTCAGGTCGACCAGCGTGACCTTGACGCCAAAGCGCGGCAGGCCATGGGTCATGAAGGCGAAGGTGCAGCCGTAAAGCGTCTTGTCGATGATCACCTCATCGCCTGCCTCCAGGAAAGACCACAGGGTCGAGGTGATCGCCCCCATGCCCGAGGCAGTGCACAGCCCGGCCTCGGCACCTTCGAGATCGGCGATACGCTCTTCCAGATGGCTGAGCGTCGGATTCGAGATGCGGGTATAGAAGTGCCCGGCTTTCTCGCCAGCAAACATCGCGCCGCCGGCCTCGGCCGTATCGAACGTGAAGGTCGAGGTCATATAGATGGGCGGGTTCAGGGCGCCTTGCTCCGACCGGGCATCATAGCCGTGATGAATGGCGCGGGTGGCGAATCCCTTTCCGGCGGTGTTCATGTCGATACTCCCCATTGAATTGAGGGCAGTATACGCTGGTCAGATTGCGTATTGATTGCTATATTAGCCAATGCTAGCGCAATTTTTGGAATAATATGCCAACATCACCCAAATTAGACGCCACAGACAGGCGCATCGTCCGCGCCCTTCAGCGGAATGGGCGCATGACCAACCTGGAGCTTGCGTCGGAGATCAACTTGTCGCCGTCGCCCTGCCTGCGGCGGCTGCGTATCCTTGAGAAAAGCGGTGCGATCACCGGCTATAGCGCGAATGTCGATGCGCAGGCTTATGGTCTTCCGGTTCTGGCCATCGTGCGGATCAGCCTGGAAAAGCACACCGAGGAAACCGTGAATCGCTTCGAGGCGCGGATCAGAACGACACCCGAAGTGCTGGAATGCCTTCTCGTGACAGGGGTATCTGACTATCTGCTGCGGGTCGTGGTCAGCGATCTGGAGGATTATGAGCGGTTCGTGCGCGAACGCCTGCATCCCATCGGCGGGATCAGCTCCATCGACACCAACTTCGTTTACAGTATCGTCAAGCACACACATGTCTTTCCCGAAACCCGGGATTGAGACGAAGCGCTGCGCGCTAGGCCGATCCAGCAGATGCGCGCCACACCCAAATTCATCGCCAACCCAAGAGAGACCAAGACATGAATACTGCGTGGTTGATGCTTATCCTCGCCGGCCTGTTCGAGATCGGCTGGCCACTGGGGCTCAAGAACGGATACTCCGACCAGGGCGCCAACTGGCCCTGGATCGGCTTCGCGGTGCTCTGCATGGCGATCAGCGGCGTGCTCTTGTTGCTTGCACAGCGAACGATCCCCATTGGCACCGCCTATGCGGTCTGGACGGGAATCGGGGCGGCCGGAACCTTCTTGGTCGGCGTATTCCTGTTCGGAGACGCCTTGAGTCTGGCGCGCGCGCTGTCGGTGCTGCTGATCATTGCAGGCGTCGTCGGACTCAAGCTCGCGGCCTAACGGAAGCGTCGCGATCGGGCCGGGCCGCAGTTTTGAGGGCCGAAGGTTCTCCGCCGCCCAGACCCTCGGGCTGAGCGACGGATGATCGGTTGAAGCGGTCGCCCCTTACTCGAAGACCGACATCACCTCTTCGAGCGGCTTCTTCATCTTTGCGACGGCGGGAACCGTGGCTTCCTCTGCCGGCCATCCGACGGGGATGATCATAACGCCCTTTTCATGCGCAGGCCGGCCGCAGAGCGCGGGAAGAAACTTCATGGGGTTCGGGGTATGCTCAAGGCAGACCAACCCCGCATGATGGATTGCCGTGATCAACATGCCGGTCGCAATGCCGACGCTTTCGGGGACGTAGTAATTCTTGTAGCGCTCCTGATCGCCGGTCAGACCATAGCGCTGCGCGAAGACGACGATCAGCCAGGGGGCTGTGGTGAGGTGGGGCTTGGAAACGCCGGTTCCGATAGGCTCCAGGGCCGCCAGCCATTCATCCCCCGCGCCTCCCGCGTAGAAGTCGCGCTCTTCTTCTTCCGCCGCCTCCCGGATGCGGGCTTTCATCTCTGGGTTTGCAATCGCCACGAAATGCCACGGCTGGTGGTTCGCGCCGGAGGGGGCGGTCGCGGCGGCCTCAATGCAGGCAGTGATGATCTCTTTCGGGACCGGCCGGTCGGAGTAGTCGCGCACGGAGTGCCGTTTGCGCATATAGTCCCGAAACGCTTCTACCGCCTTCAGGGCTTCGGCGTCGGGCAGCTGAACCCGATCCGGCAGGGGAAGCGGTTTGTAGGAAACCTCGCCTTTCTTGAACATGCTCAAATCCTCGCATTTGTATCAGGGGGACAATAGGGCCTGCGCCGGAAAGGACCAACAAAGAGATCGCTTCGTGATCCGGGGGCGTGGCGTCTCTGCACAACGGCGGCGCGATGCCGCGGGCACAGAGCAGGCCACGGCAAGATGATCGCGCGGCTTCACGGACCGCCCCCCCGGCAGCACTACTTGATTGATGCATCGCCGAACGCGCGTTGACAGATTTGGAACGTTCCACTAAAAGAACTGGAACGTTCCATACGCTGACAATAACTAGCGCAGCCGTTTTCTGCGGTACGAGGAGAGCCAAGTTGATGACGGAAGTCAGAGTTGCCGTTCTGGGGGCGTCGGGTTGGATGGGGCGGGTCCATACGATGGCCTATCAGACCTTCCCGCATTTCTTCGGGGCCAGTGACGGGACGGCCCGTGTCGTGGCGCTTGTCGCAGCGGACGCCCAAGAAGATCTCGCATTTCGAGCACCCGGCGCCCGGATCCTACAGGATTGGAAAGCTGCCGTCGCAGACCCCGAGATCGACCTGATCGACATCTGCCTGCCCGACAACATGCACTACGAGGTCGCCAAGGCAGCCTTGCTTGCTGGAAAGCACGTCTATTGCGAGAAACCATTGGCCGACACTGCGGCCGAGGCGCGGGAACTGGCCGATATCGCCCGCCAGAAGGGACTGATCACACGGGTTGGCCACGCCTTTCCCCGAAACCCAGTTCATGACC
This sequence comes from Sedimentimonas flavescens, assembly GCF_025154035.1. Classification (NCBI taxonomy): domain Bacteria; kingdom Pseudomonadati; phylum Pseudomonadota; class Alphaproteobacteria; order Rhodobacterales; genus Sedimentimonas; species Sedimentimonas flavescens. The sequence goes on from NZ_JAOALJ010000009.1 coordinate 33,104, forward strand.
TCGCCAAGGAGATCATCGACTCGGGGGAAATCGGCGAGATCAAGCTATTCAAAGGCTGCCAGCACATCGATGTGTTCGCTGATCCGCTCGCACCATACATGTGGCGCGCGGATGGCAACCTGGCGCCAACCGGTATCGTCGGAGATACCGGCAGCCATATTTTCAGTTTCATGAATTTCCTTGTCGGACGCGTCAGTTCGCTGATTGCGGACAACTTCATTGTCACCCCCACGCGCCCGGTCGTTCGAGATCTCGCCATGGGCGAGCAGGCCACCCTGAGCGGCGAAGAAAAATGGTCCGAAGTGACCAACCCGGATGGCACCAACATGCTGTGCCGCTTTGCCAACGGTGCGCGCGGGGTCGTCGATTTCAGCCGGATCGCGACCGGGCGGAAATTCGTCCAGACCTACGAGGTCTATGGCACCAAAGGGAGCCTTCTCTATAACTACGATGAGGTAAACCGACTGCGGTTCTACAGCAGTGACGACAAGACAGGCCGTCGTGGCTTTCGAGCGATCGACGTCGGGCCGGAGAACGACACCTATAGGTCCTTCCTGCCGCTTCCGAACTTCGCGCTCGGCTACAACGAGAGCAAGATCATCGAGGCCGCAGAGGTCATCCGCTCCATCGTCGCGAACCGCCAGATGTGGCCAACATTCGAAACGGGTCACCACCTTTGTCAGATTGTTGATGCCTGCATGGAGTCATCGCGCCAGCAACGGTGGGTCGAGATCGAATGACCCAGAAAATCCCTCAACACATCCTTGATGCTCTGACCGATGTCGAAATGCCACGCCTTGGCCAAGAGCCTGGCTTCCCCGAGAACGTCGAAATCGCGGGTTGGCACATTCCTGTTCGCAGATCTGCTGCAATCGTCGTGGGTAGCGGCGCCGCAGGGCTGCGAGCGGCAGTCGAATTGAAACGCCGGAACGTCGATGTGAGCATCGTCAGCCAGAGCGCCTGGGGAGGAACATCCGCCTGTTCCGGCTCCGACAAGCAGACGCTGCACACGGCGAATACAGCCGACCGGGGTGACAACTTCAAGGAAATGGCGCGTGCGATCAGGTCGGGCGGCGCGATGGACGAAGACACCGCCTATATCGAAGCGGTTGGTTCCGTCCGCGCCATGGCATCACTGCAATTCCTTGGTCTGCCTTTGCCGCAGGATACTCTGGGCGGGACACTTCGCTATCAGACGGACCATGACGAGGTTGGCCGCGCGACGAGTTGCGGGCCGCGAACGTCGCGCCTGATGGTCAAGGTTCTGGCGCAGGAGGCCATCCGGCTTGAGGTTCCCTTCTTCAACCAGACGACGGTCATTCGGATCCTGACCGAATGCCGCGATGGCGCGTCCCGCGTGACGGGTCTCCTTGCGGTCAGGTCCAGAAACCAGAGCGACGAGAACCCGCTTGGGCTGGTGCTCTTCTCATGCCCCACGGTGGTATTGGCGGCGGGCGGACCCGGAGAGCTTTATCGCGACAGTGTTTTCCCGAATGGCTGCTTTGGCTCACTCGGCCTCGCGCTGGAGGCGGGCCTGGAAGTCGTGAACATTACGGAAAGCCAGTTCGGCATCGGGACTCGGCGCGAGGGCTTTCCCTGGAACCTGTCCGGCACCTATGTTCAGGTCATTCCGCATATCTATTCGGTCGATGCGGATGGAAGCGAGCACCATTTCCTTTCGGATTACTATCGGACGACGCAGGAACTGGCGTCGAACGTTTTCCGGAAAGGGTATCAATGGCCCTTTCACGCGACGCGCATGCTGGACTTCCAATCGAGCCTCGTCGACCTCGCGGTCTTCCGCGAAACGCAGAAAGGCCGGCGGGTCTACATGGACTTCAACCGCAATCCGGAGCCGGTGCCGGGCGATGAGCCGTTCAGCCTGTCGCGGCTTGACGACGATGTTCGGACCTATCTGACAAATGCAGGGGCGAACCAGAGCACGCCGATCGACCGTTTGCGGCACATGAACCCGCTCGCGATTGAACTCTATCGTCGCTACAAGATCGATATCGCCGCCGAGCCACTGGAGTTCGCCGTCAACAATCAACACATGAACGGCGGAATAGCGGTCGATATCTGGGGCCGCACGAACATCCACGGCATCTACGCGATCGGAGAGGCCGCTGGCACGCACGGGATCACAAGGCCCGGCGGCGCGGCTTTGAACGCGGGTCAGGTCTTTGGGACGCGCGTGGCGGAACACATTGCCGCAGCTTCTCGCACAGCCATTCAGCATTCGGAATGCAGCACTGTCGCGATTTCGGTCGAGATCGACCGGATCAAGCAGATGCTGAAGACCGACACCGGCCTGCCGATCAAGACGATCCGGCACGAAGTTCAAGCCCGGATGAGCGATAGCGCCGGCATTCTATGCCGGTCAGACGAGGTGGCCGAAGCGCTCTCTGCCGCGCGCGCATTGAACCGGTCGATCCGTACCGCTGGCGTGGCTTGCAGTCGTCCCGGAGAGGTCGCCCGGGCCGTGCAATGGCAGCAGATGGCGCTGGTTTCGGAGGCTGTGCTGGCTGCGCTCGACTTCTACATTCGTCAGGGCGGCGGCAGCCGCGGCGCCCGCGCGATTTGCGACCCCGCGGGCGAGGCGCTGCCGATGTCGGCTCGGGGGCCACTTTCGGACATGAGGTTCCGCGTCGAGCGCGAACAAGACAAGTCTGAGCAGATCCTGGTCCGATTGACGGGGGACCAGATGGCGATCACCACGCGCCCCAATCGTTCGTTTGATGAAACCGCAAAGGCATTCTTTGAGCGGGACTGGCCCGCTTGGCTCACCGGCACGATCTTCGATCTGGACAATGGGATGGTGGGATCATGATCACGTTCAACTCAACGAAAGCCATTGCCATCGGGGAAGCGATGATCGAGATGGCCCCTGTGCAAGACGGGCTTTATCGTCGGGGCTTTGCGGGCGACACTTTCAATACTGCATGGCACCTTGCACAGGCGCTTGGTTCCCGGGGCAGGGTCGGATTTGCCACAAGGGTCGGAACGGATCGGCTCTCCGACGCCTTTGTCGCGGAGCTGGACAGTGACGGGCTCGACACGTCGTCGATTGGCCGCGACGCCGAGCGTACCATGGGGCTTTACCTGATCGAGCTTGATGGGGTTGAGCGGAGTTTTCACTATTGGCGAAAGAACTCCGCCGCACGTCTGATCGCCGATGACCGCGAATGGTTGGAGCAAGCGTTCGTCGGGCAAGGCCTTATTCATCTGTCCGGCATCACGGTAGCTATCCTGCCCGACTCCGCCCGAACTCACCTGATCGATGCGCTATCGAGCGCGCGTGCGCGCGGTACCCGAGTGTCTTTCGACCCCAATATTCGACCTCAGCTGTGGTCATCGAACGAAGAGATCCGCTCGACGATACCTCGTTTTCTTGAAGTCGCCGATATTGCGCTTCCAAGCTTTGACGACGAGCAGACAATCTGGGGAGACGCGACACCGCGCGACACGGTTGCGCGGTTTTCCGCGTCAGGCGTAACCGAAATCATCGTTAAGAACGGCGCCGGTCAGGTCGCCATGCTGATCGATGGCCACGAAGCTCAGATCGATACGCCGGCCGTCTCGGAGATTTGCGACACAACGGGCGCTGGCGATGCCTTCAATGCCGGATACCTCGCCGCGCGCTTGATCGGAAAGCAGCCGCGAGCGGCCGTTGCCTTCGGACAGCAAATGTCAGCCGAAGTCATTCGACATTTTGGCGCACGGATACCGAAAGCCTCGGTTCCGCCCATTGCGCGCAGCCTGATCTTGTCGTGCCCCCACTGAAGTGGTTCACCAACTGGGATAGCTTTATCCCGTTTTGAGGAGGTGCTGTGAGGCCGAGCGGGACGGCTCTGAGAGCGTCCACGTTATCGCGGCCTTCCGGCTTCTGATCCTGACCGGATGCCGACTGCGGGAGATTCAGACGCTCCGGTGGGACTACATCACCGATACCGGGATGGAGCTGCCCGACACCAAGACCGGGGCGCGGCGCATCCCGCTCCCGGCAGCGGCGCGGGCTGTGCTCTCCACCCTGCCCCGCACCTTCGGCAATCCCTACGTGATCGAAGGCAAGCTGGAAGGCAGTCATATCACCGACCTGCAACACCCTTGGCGGCGTCTCCGCGCGCGGGCCGGTCTGGACGATGTGCGCATCCACGACCTGCGCCATACCTATGCGTCCAACGCGGTCTCTTCGGGGATGCCTATTCAAATGGTCGGGCGGCTATTAGGCCATAGCCAGATCCAGACCACCATGCGTTACGCGCATCTGGCAGACGATCCCGTAAAGCGCGCGGCGGAAGAGAATGCGAACCGGCTGAGCGCCCTTGTCTCGGGTGGACCTCGGGGAGCGACCCCATTAAGGGTTATAAGATAACGCATCCTGAAATGGCTTAGGGAAGGCGTCGCGCCGCCCGGCCCTAGGCTAGACTAACTTAGGCTAAGCTAGCCAACCTACGCGCCGAAGGAGCGCTTAATTAGGCCGCCTGCGCCACGAACTGCGGCCCGCATGAACCCTCGCCCCTAATTAAGAGAACTGACCGCACCAATGCTGCCACCCAGATTCTACGAAAACACCTATACCGAAGCGGACACCAAGCGCCTGTGTGATGCATCCGGGCTAAAACCGGCTGATCTCGGAGCTTTCCGCAAAACGCTCGAAGATTGCGCTGCGATCTATCGTTGGGAGGCTGCAAAACACAAAGACATCCCGCGCCACACCGATCTTAGACGGGAACTCGCTGTCCCTCAGACGCGCCTGAGAAGTCTTCGTGCGGCGCTGGCTGGACTTTCGAACGAGGCCCGTTCTGAACTTGATCTCGGGGTGTTTCGCAAAGCAGATCAGGACGCGATGCGGCATATAACGGGCAATCTGGATGCGGATGCTCCGGCTCTTGTCCTTCCGTTACTCAACCCCGATCAATCGGTTAGTCTGGACTTAGCCGACCTCGAGAAGCTTCTGGGCGGTTTGGAGGAAGCGCTATCGCGAGCCGTGGATCGCCTTCCCAACCAACGACGCGGCCAAAGCCGCGATTATGGCTTGCGCCTCTGGATCACCAACATACGCGACCTCTGGCAGAGCACGACCAGCACGCCATTCACGCGAGACGCCACGGCAGACAATGAGCCGATCACACCCGCTGCGGATTTCTGTGTGAATGCCTTCAAGATGATCGAGCCAAAATATCCGAACTCGCGCATCCTAAGAGAGCTAAAGGACTGTATCGCAAGGCAAAAAATCACTGGACGAATTGTTGCACAAAACGAGCAATAATTCGTCCAGTGCTTTCGCTCGAAAAGAGCAACGGATCGCATCTAGGTTCGCCTCATAGCAGTTCGCAGAAAGAGGCAGATCAGAATGCAACATCAGACGGCAGCACAAACGCGCCCCACCCCGACCTCGCAGTACTGGGATGGGTTCATTACCGAGACCGACGCGGCGGACTATCTCTGCCAGAGCGTGCGCACCTTGCAGAAATGGCGGGTCACGGGCTTTGGCCCGCAATTCTACAAGCCCGGACGCTCCGTGCGTTATCGCCGCCGGGACTTGCGGGAATGGGCTGAGGCCCGTCGCCACGCCAACACGAGCCAGTACACCAGCTGAGTTTTGCCCGTGTGGGGTTGGCAGCGCCATGCGGGATTTTGGGGCCGGAAGGCTCTTCGCGGGCGCGGGGCAAAAGGTTCTCGCGCCCGTTTCCTCTCTCACATTCCAACAGGACTTCCACCATGTCGAAACAACCTGCCCACAAGGTCAAACTCGGCCTTATCACCGCAACCGTCTGGGATAATGACGGCTTCTATTCCGTCGATCTGTCCCGTTCCTACAAGACCAATCAGGGCGAATGGCAATCGACGCCGAGCTTCGCCCAGGGCGATCTTTTGAACGTCGCCAAATGCGCCGAGCGCGCCGAAATCTGGATCGCGCGCCAAGTGTCGAAAGACGCCATCCAGCGCACTTAAAGCATCCAACAAGATCGGAGCCGGGCAGCCCTGCCCGGCCCCAAAACAAAAGCTGCCCCGCCGGAGGCACAGAGCCCATCCCGCTTGATCCGGTTCCCTCAATTCAGACGGTCACGATCCGCCGATCGACAAAGGGGGGGCATGTAACACCCCCCTCCACGAATACGAAAGCGAAGATCAGAGCAGATGAAGGCACAAATCCTCCATAGCGGTTTTGACGGCCTCAGGTTCACCGTACAGGCAGAGATCGGCCCGGAGCTGCGCAAGGAAGTGGCCCTTGCGAAAGCCCATGCCAAAGAACACCGGCACGATATCGAGCTGCGCTTTGGCGACGTGCTTCTGTCCGTTACGCAAGCCGGGGGACGGACCTTCAACACCCACACGGGCGAGCTGGGCGCAGTCTGGATGTTCCAAGACCCCGAAGACCGTATCCCGAACAATCCCGGCGTCACCGTGGACTTCCGCGCTTTGGGTCTCGCCACTGGCGGCTTGGGTCACGCCGAACGGCATTTCCGGGCAGTCATGGAAGCGCTGGCCATTCCCTACAGCGAACACCAGCTCCGCGTCTCGCGCGTGGACTTTGCGGTGGATCTTCTGGCCCCTTGGTTTGAGCCGGAGCGGATCGCACTTGTCGCCCCACCGGGAACGAAGGTCACAGAATACACCGGGCCGGATGAGACCGTCACACAGGCCACGGGAAGCCGGGTCACGGGCCTTCGGGCGGGCAATGTCGATAACCGCCAGCTTGCCATCTATGACAAGCGCACAGAGGTCATGCAGAAGGCCAAGGACGGCTGGTTGGCCATCTGGAACGCCGAGCGCGCCGCATGCGGGCAAGCCCCTCTGGACCTCTCAGATAGGCTTACCAGCCAAGTCTGGCGCTTCGAGCTGCGCCTTGGGTCAAAGCAGCTCCGGGGCCGCTTCGAGATGCATTCCTGGGCCGATCTGTGGGAGAGACTCGGAGACGCCTACCACGACGCCTTGCAGCGCCTGCGCTACTGCATCCCCACCAGTGACAGCAACCGCGCTCGCTGGCCCGTACATGAGCTGTGGCGGCTATTTGAAGACACCATCGGCAATGACCTCTCCGTCTATTGCAGCGGCATCCAGCCCTCGGACGTGATCTTTGCCAATCGCACCGCGAAGATGCGGGAGCTGGATCGGCAGATTCTGGGCCTCTTCGTCACCCGTGCGGCAATCTCGGATGTGCCGCCGGGGGAATTCTATGACTTCATGGAGCAGCACACCGAAGCCTTACGCCGGTATAGCGAAGAGCACCCGAGGACGCTGGAAGAGCGCTTGCAGAAAGCGGGCGGGAAGTATCGGTGGGAGTGAGGGTCAAATCCCCGAAGCTGACACGGTCGAATTAGTTCGTCCATCGGCTCGGTTCTGTAGGGAGGACCGGAAACCGACTTTCCTTGAAGGTCCAACTAACGGCACGCCAACTGTGGGAGATGCCCATCAACGCTAGAACCGAATGTGTGGTCAAAACCTGACCACGGGCCAACATTCTATTCGCTATTTGGCTGAGACTTCGGCATATTGCTAGATGTTACCTGTGTGACCCAAAATGTAGTAGGCGGAATTGAATGACCTCAGAGGTGTGTCTGATGAACAGCCTTTCGGTGGTGCTGGCCGCCGATAGCGCCACAACCGTTGAATATTACGGGCAAAACGGAGCCGAAAGGCGCTACTTCAAAGGCGCGAACAAAATATTTCAGCTCTCCGAGGCCCATCCGGTTGGCTTAATGATTTACAATTCGGCTAGCCTCTTGAGTGTCCCTTGGGAAGTCACAATCAAAGAGTTCCGCAAAGAACTTGGCGACAAGTCCTTTAATACCGTTGAGGGATTTGCTGACGAGTTCATCGCATGGGTAGACGCTTCGCAAAGATTATTTCCTGACGATATTCGGAGGTCAGGCTTTGTCAAACAGGTTAGCAACTCGCTGGTACAAATTACTTTAGACTTCAATCGCTCGCGCCAGGAAGACGATACGCTAGATTTTTCAACATTCATGGCCACCTACGTTGAAAACAGAGGAACCGTCGTTCAAAACTCAGAGCTTAACGATGATGAGATTGGGGAGCTCACAGCGTCTACCAAGAATGATCTAATAAATGAGTTAGATGAATGGCTAGACTTTATCCAAGTTACTGACGTTGACGAAGCTACTCGTGATATGGTCATTGATGAAGCCACAAAACAATCGCTCAATATGTTGGCTCTGGAAAACAATTATTCCGGCTTAATATTTGCGGGCTTTGGAGATCACTCAGTATTCCCTGAATTAGTATCGTATTCGCGATGCAAGCTTTGGGGCACCAAATTTGTCGCATCCAAAAAGAAAGTGGAGAAAGTCACCCATGACATCCCGGCCGTTCTGTCTGCCTTTGCTCAGAGCTCCATGACCGACACGTTTGAGGTAGGCCTCAGCTTTGAAGTCTTCGCCAAGATGCAAGAAACGTTCGCTGGGGAACTGAAGGCTATTGCGGACAGCTTGAACGAGTTGTCCGGCGGCACCATTCCAGAAGCAAGAATCAATGAGCTAATCGGCGAACGGCTTAAGAGTTCCAAGGATAAAATTTTCCAATATGCAAGAGCTGAACACTCCCTTCCGCTGCGTCGGGTTCTGGGTGTTTTGCCCGTCGATGAGATGGCAGAGCTTGCTGAAACCCTGATAAACTTGCAATCATTGAAAGAAAAGGTAACCAAACCTTCGGAAACTGTAGGTGGCCCGGTTGATGTGGCGGCCATCACACGAAGTGAAGGGTTGGTCTGGATAAAACGCAAACACTTCTTTGATCCGAGCTTGAACAGCCGTTTCTTTGAACGTAGGCGATAGGGGAGGAACGAATGGCGGATATGACATTGCAATCAGATCGCGATAAGCAACTGACACGCGACGAACTGGAAAGCCTGCTTGAGAAACTAGGCGTGTCAGTAGAGACGGCCAAGGATGAGTATCGAAGCAGGGTCGAAAGCTTCAACAAGCTCACTTTGTGGCAAGACCAACATAACAACCAAATCGCACAACTAAGCGTGTCGTAGTAATCTTAGGGCAGCCCCCACTGTCAGTCGGCGCTTTCAGCGGCGATTTTGTAAAGCTGTCCTCCTCGCCGAATGCAGCAAATGACCACTTTCCGTCGCTCAAATAGGCCCCATTTATGATGCTCACCGCGTGAACGTCATAAATGGGGCTGGCCCCCTGCCATTCACCGCGCTTGCGTTGCATGGCGGTTCAGGGCCGAAAGACAAGACTTCCCACTTTAACGCTCACCATGCAGATGTAAGGCCTCAACAGCAAGTTCGAGCGCCGTCGCCATTCTTTCGGCGGCTTCCCGGAACTGCGGCAAGGCGTCCGGGGAAATAAGGAACCGCGTTTCCAAGCTGTGCTGACATAGGTTTTCGAGGTGATGGTCGAAGCCGTCCAGGCTGATTAGCGCGTTGACCACGATGTCAATTTCGTCCGGTTCCAGCAGCCCCAGGTCGGCAGTGAGGCTGTCCGACAAAAGTCTTCGCACCTTGCCAACCGAGAACAGCTCCCCTTCGGGAGGCGCTGCGTCGAGATTCTGCTTGAGCCCGAGGGAATAGTTTCGGAACTCGGCGACCAAGATTCGACGCAAAGTGGCCTGCCTCGTGCTCAGTTGCCTCGAATGTTCCGCTCTGGAATGCCGGGCATTTGCGCTAAGCGTCCAGATCACGCCAAGGAAACCCACTACGCCGACAATGGTTGTTTGGAAGCGTTCAAGGAGGTCTAGGACGTCGGGAGTTATCATGGGGTTATTTGACCAATTTATGTGTAGCTCAATACCTTCACCGTATGATTCCAAGAGACTTGACGTGTTGCGGATTTGCAAGGGTGTTGAGTGCGCCCCACTTGCTTCCGTGTTGCTTCCAGCGCCCATGTCGAAACGCCAAAAGCCCCGCGAGTTGCGAGGCTAAGCATATGTTCTAACTTAGATTTTTTGGTTGCGGGGGTAGGATTTGAACCTACGACCTTCAGGTTATGAGCCTGACGAGCTACCGGGCTGCTCCACCCCGCGAGAGTATTGCGTTTTTTGCGCGGTGCAATGATCCGCTTTGGC